>DASXQT010000082.1:0-45044 GCA_036507005.1 Candidatus Eiseniibacteriota bacterium | reverse complement strand
CCTGCGGGCTGGTGGGCATCGTCATCGAGCGTGGCGCCTATAAGCCGGTGCGAAAATCCTCCCGACTCTCGGCGCTGATCACTGCGATCGGCGTGTCGCTGCTGCTCGAAAACGGCGGCATTCTCCTCTTCGGCCCTGACCCCAAGTTCTTCCCGCAGATCATCCCGGCGCGGAACCTCTCACTCGGCGGCGGCGTCACGATCTCCAACCAGCAGGTGATCATCCTGGTCGTGTCGCTCGCTCTCATGCTGGGGCTGCGGTTCATCGTCATGAACACCCGCGTCGGCAAGGCGATGCGCGCCGTGTCGCACAGCCACGCCGCCGCGGCGCTCATGGGGATCTCGGTGGACCGCATCATCTCGTTCACCTTCGTGCTGGGCTCCATGCTCGCGGCGGCGGCCGGGGTGCTGGTGGCGCTGCAAAATCCCAAGATCGAGCCGTTGATGGGCATCATGCCCGGGCTCAAGGCGTTCGTCGCCGCCGTGCTGGGCGGGATCGGCAACATCCCGGGCGCGGTGATCGGCGGCCTGGTCATGGGGATCGCCGAGGTCATGGTGGTCGGCTACCTGTCGCCGACCTATCGCGACGCGATCGCCTTCGTGCTGCTGATCGTGATCCTGCTCGTGCGCCCCACCGGCATCCTGGGCCAGAACGTGGCCGAGAAGGTGTAGGGACGTGAGGAACGCGCTCTGGCTCCTGGGCTCGATCGCCGTGCTGTTCGCGCTCGGGTTCGCGCTGCCCCGGCTCTTCAACCCCTACGTGGTCCAGGTGGTGATGCTGTGCGGGATCAACGTGATCCTCGCGGTCTCGCTCAACCTGATCAACGGGTTCACCGGGCAGTTCTCGATCGGCCACGCGGGCTTCATGGCGATCGGCGGCTACGGCTCGGCAATGATCACGCTCCACGGCGGACGCCAGTGGGCCGCCGCCCTCGCCGCGGCCGGCATCCCGGCCGCGCTCGCACAGGCCGGGCCCCTGCTCGTGGCTCTGGTGGGTGGCGGGCTGATGGCTGCGTTCGCGGGCTGGCTGGTGGGGCTCCCGAGCCTCCGACTGCGCGGCGACTACCTGGCGATCGTCACCCTCGGCTTCGGGGAGATCATCCGGGTGCTGATCCTCAACATCGACGCGGTGGGAGGCGCCCGCGGCCTGCCGGGGATCCCGGGCTGGGCGAGCTTCTTCTGGGTGGGGGCCGGGGTGCTCGCGGTGGTGCTGGTGACGCGCCACATCGCGCTCAGCACCCATGGCCGCGCCCTGTTCGCGATTCGCGACGACGAGGTCGCCGCCGAATCGCTGGGCGTGGACACCACGCGCTACAAGGTGCTGGCGTTCGTGATCGGCGCGTTCTTCGCCGGGGTCGCGGGCGGGCTCTTCGCCCACTACCTCTCGTACCTGAACCCCAACTCGTTCACGTTCCTCAAGAGCATCGAGGTGATCGCGATGGTGGTGCTGGGCGGGCTGGGCAGCATCTCGGGCTCGGTGCTGGCCGCGATCCTGCTCACGCTGCTTCCCGAGGTGCTGCGCCCGGTCAAGGACTACCGCATGGTGATGTACTCGCTGATGCTGATCGTGCTGATGATCACGCGCCCCCAGGGGCTGCTGGGGAGCCGCGAGCTCTCGCTCGCGATGTTCCGGCGCCGGCGCGCCGCGGCCGCCTGACATGCCGGCCGCGGACGCCTTGCTCCGGCTCGATCACGTCACCATGCAGTTCGGCGGCTTGAAGGCGGTCGCCGACCTCTCGCTCGAGATCGCGCGCGGCGAGCTGTTCGGCCTGATCGGGCCCAACGGCGCGGGCAAGACCACGGTGTTCAACCTGATCACCGGGGTCTACGCCCCCACCCACGGGAGCATCCTGTTCGAGGGCCGGCCGATCCAGGGGCTCAAGCCGCACCAGGTCGCGCGCCGCGGGATCACCCGCACGTTCCAGAACATCCGCCTGTTCGGCTCGCGCTGCTGCCGCGACAACGTGTGCATCGCCGCGCACCAGCACGCCCGCGCCGGGCTGGCGGACGCCGTGCTCCGCACCGGCCGCTTCGCGAGCGACGAGGAGCGCATGCAGCGCGAGGCCCGCGAGCTGCTCGCGGTGATGGGGCTGACGCAGTGGGAGGACACCCCGGCCTCGGATCTGCCCTACGGCCAGCAGCGCCGGCTCGAGATCGCGCGCGCGCTCGCGGGCCGGCCGCGCCTGCTCCTGCTCGACGAGCCTGCGGCGGGCCTGAACCCGCTCGAGTCCGAGCAGCTCATGCACCTGATCGAGGAGGTGCGGCGCCGCTTCGACCTCACCATCCTGCTGATCGAGCACGACATGCGGGTGGTGATGGGGATCTGCCGCCGCATCGCGGTGCTCGACTACGGGGAGAAGATCGCCGAGGGCACGCCCGACCAGATCCGGACCGACCCCCACGTGATCGAGGCCTACCTGGGGGAGGAGGTGCACGCCGACCTCGGGGCGGGGGCCTGACGTGCTGCTCGAGGTCGAGGGGCTCGACGTCTACTACGGCGCGGTGCACGCCCTGAAGGGCGTGACGGTCCGCGCCGAAGAGGGCGAGATCGTGACCCTGATTGGCGCCAACGGCGCGGGCAAGTCCACCCTGCTGCGCGCGCTCTCGGGCCTGATCCCGGCCCGCGCCGGCCGCATCCGTTTCGACGGGCGCGACCTCACGCGCTTGAAGCCCCACGACATCGTGGGGCTCGGCGTCTCGCACGCGCCGGAGGGGCGGCTGGTGTTCGCGAACCTCACGGTCGAGGACAACCTGGAGCTGGGCGCCTACCGCCGCCGCGACCGCACCGGGATCGCCGCGGACCGGGCCGACGTCTTCCGCCTGTTCCCGCGTCTCGAGGAGCGCCGGCGCCAGAGCGCGGGCACGCTCTCGGGCGGCGAGCAGCAGATGCTCGCGATCGGGCGCGCGCTCATGTCGCGGCCGCGGCTGCTGCTGCTGGACGAGCCCTCGCTCGGCCTGGCGCCGCTCCTGGTGCGCGAGATCTTCAAGCGCATCCAGGAGATCAACGGGCGCGGCGTGACCGTGCTGCTGGTCGAGCAGAACGCCCACATGGCGCTCTCGATCGCACGGCGCGGCTACGTGCTCGAAACCGGGCAGGTGCGCCTCGAGGACGAGGCCCGGCGCCTGCTGCAGAACGAGGACGTGAAGCGGGCGTACCTGGGGGGCTGAGCGCCGGGGCGGGCGGGAGGGGGCCGGCGGGGCCACGGCGCCCCGGCGACCCCCGCCGCGCTCAGAACTGGAACGTCAGCGTGACGTGCTGGACGTCGTCGAAGAAGTCGCTCACGCTCTGCCCGGCGTAGTCCACCCAGAGGTGGTTGGCGCCGAGCGGCACCCGGACTCCGGCGCCATAGGTGAGCCCGAACAGGTCGTCGTCATTGGTCGTGATCTTGTAGCCGGCGCGGAGCGCGTAGTCCTTCCGATAGACGTACTCTCCGCCGATGCGTCCCTCGTCCACCATGAAGCTGTTGCTCGTGTAGAGACCGTGAAGGCTGAAGACGCCCTGCGGCCCGCGCACCACCGGGTACGAGAGCCCGAACTGGAACAGCGACGGCAGCTCGAACCGGGCCGAGCTCGGCGTCAGCACCCGGCCGGCCGCGTTCGGCTCGTCCGAGGTCAGGCGCTGCCGGGTCTCGAAGTCGGTGCCGCTGAACTCGAGATTGGGCCCGAAGTTCTTCATCGTCAGGCCCATCCGTACGCCGCGGTAGTCCGGGTCGTACTGGAAGCCGAAATCGAAGGCGACCCCGCCGGCGCTCTCCTGGAGGATTCGCTCGGACACGTACGAGGCGGTGAGGCCGAACGAGACCCGATCGGTGACCTGGCGGGCGTACGTCAGGCCGAGCGTCGCGTAGGTCGGTGAGAAGATGTCGCCGGTGCCGTCGGGCGCGGTCTCCGTCGTGCGCTCGATGTCGCCGATGCTGAGCACCTTGACGCTGAGCCCGACCGTCCCCAGGTCCCCGACCTTCTGGGTCACCGCGAAGTAGTTGAGATCCATGTCGGCGATGTACTTGGCGTAGCTGAAGAGCACCTCGGTCGGGGATCCCGCGAGGGCGATGCCGGCCGGGTTGTAGAACAGCGCCTCCACCCCGGAGACTCCGCCGGCGTCGGCGCCGCCGAGCGCCACACCGCGAGCACCGACTCCGAGCCGCAGCTCCGAGGCGCCGCCGGTGCCGAGGCGTTCGGGCGAACCCGCGAAGACCGGACTCGACACCAGCATCAGCCCGGCGAGCGCGATCCATCCAGTTGCCTTCATAGCGCGTGACTCCTCTCGTTCGCGAAGTTTGCGGTCCATGTCGGCTAGTAGTTGTTCAGGCGTTCCTTCTCGATGAAGACCGCCAGCTTGCCAACCTTGTTCCCGACGCCCGGAGCATCCACGTGGTAGACGTAGATCCCGCTGCCCACCGGCAAGCCGACGTCGGTCTCGAGGTTCCAGATCGCCTGCGACGTGGCGTCGTTCTTCTGAATGGTCCGGACCAGGTCGCCCGCGAGGTTGAACAGCCGGATCGTGCACTGCTGGGGCAGGTGGGTGAACTTGACCACCCGGTTGAACTGGTCCAGCTCGTAGGTCGAGTGCGCGTAGTACGGGTTCGGCACGGCCTTGACCCGGTCGAGCTCCTGTTTCTCCAGCGTGACGTTGCTGCGGTTGGCCGCGCGGGCCGAGAACGTGAAGTAGTCGTTGGGGGAGCGCGACGCGAGCTGGAAGAGCACCTTGTCCCCGTCGTCCACCGGAATCGGCGGGCCTGCGGGGCCGTTGGCCGCCTGGTGCGGCCAGAACACGTACATGAGGTCGAGGTTGGCGCCGTCCAGCTTCAGATCGGGGTGCTGCGTCGTGTAGTACGGCAGCGCAGTCGCGCTGTAGTCGCTCGCCATCACGACCACGAACTCGCGGCGGTCGAACGGATCCGCCAGGGTGTCCGGGTCCCACACCCCGTTCGGCGAGGCGTATTCCATCTCGTTGAAGCCGGCGTTGAGCTGGCGGTTGTTGTCGATGTCCCAGACCGTGAACGGAACGTCCACGAAATCCTGAAACGCATAGGTTCGCGTGGGCGACGTGGAGGTGCTCCCCATGTAGCGGTAGGCCTTCTGCCCGGGGGGCCCGCCGGTGAACCGGATCTCGACGTTGTGGAACGCGTCGATGTTCGCCGGATCCAGCATCGACGTGAAACCGCCGAGGGGAATGTTGATGGCGTAGTCGGCCGAGCCGTCGAAGAAGCCGAGGCCGAGGTCCCCGCCATATCCCACGAACCCGGGCGGATTGCCTCCGGTGTCCAGGTAGGTCACGGAGAGAAGCTGCTTGTACGGCGCCCCGAGCACCTTCACCTGGACGCCGTTGAAGATCGGGTACTGCTCGTCTCC
The DNA here is from genome assembly GCA_036507005.1 of Candidatus Eiseniibacteriota bacterium. Lineage (GTDB taxonomy): Bacteria > Eisenbacteria > RBG-16-71-46 > RBG-16-71-46 > RBG-16-71-46 > WS-2. Next base: position 39,693 of record DASXQT010000082.1, on the reverse strand, counting down.
CGAGAAATTGCCCTGCTCGTTCACCACCGTGTCGGTCCCGGCCGCCGTGGTGCGCGTCACGTACCAGACCGGAATGCCCGTGGCATCCGGCTTGTATCCGACCTTGTAGCTGGCGTCGATCATCTGGTCGCGATCCTTGACCAGCACCTGCACGTTGTCCGTGGACGGAGGCAACCCGGTGTTGTATCGACCGTAGGTCGGCCCGGAGGCGAGCCCGGCCGACGACAGATCCACCCCGCCCGGCGGGGTCTGGGGAACGACCTTCCGCACCGTGTCGGCGGATTCCTTCACCTGGGGCACGAGTCCCAGGCCCACGGAGTACGATCGCACGGTGAAGTAGTACGTAGTGCCGTTGTACAGCGGTCCCCCGCGCCACCCGTCGCTCGTGATGCGGTACTGGTACCGGATCCCGCCGTCATTGCCCTGTGCCGCGACCTTGGGGAGGGCCACGAACGATTCCGTGTCGAAATCGTTGTCGAGCACCGTGGTGATGCCGTCGTTGAGGTCGAACGTCGCGATGCGCTTGAAATCAGAGCCGACGCCCTTCTGCTGATAGAGGGCGTAGCCCTCGAACGCGTAGCCGGTGGCGTTGTAGCGCTCCGCATGGTTGTCCCACGTCAGGAGCACGGCTCCGTCCGCCGGAGTCACCGTCACCGCCGGGGGGTCCGGCGGGGGCGGGACGTTGAAGTTCAGATCGAAGGCCGACTGCGCGGTCTCGTCGAGGAACTTCATGAGCGCGACGCTCGCGATGCGGTTGACGCTCTGCCCCACCACGATCCCCACCACGATCTCCTGCGAGTCGCCCGGGGCCATGGTGAACGGCCCGGTCGAGAGCATGAAGCGCCGGTCCGCAGGGTTGGAGTCCAGCCACCCGGTGCCGGTCGCCGGGTTCCCCGAGACCTGGAACTTGGTCGGCGATCCGGTGGTCGGGTCGATCACGGTGGCGCCATCCGCGTACAGGCCCTGCATGTAGTTGTAGGTCTTGACCGCGGTGTTGGGATCCGTGGCGTTGATGTACTTGTTGAAGGAGGCGAGCACGAGCGGGCTGCCCCCCACGATCGGCCCCTTGAAGAAGTCGAATCCCACCGCGGGAACGGTCGAACCGTACTGCGCGTCGTTGTTCGTGGCGTTGTAGACGAAGCCGAGGCTGCGCGCCACGTCGCAGCCAACCAGGTCGTCGGTGGCGCCACCCAGGTCCGGATCGGACCACTGGGAGGCGTACATCTCGTCGAGGAACCAGGGGCCGCGGTTGATGAACTTGTATTTGATGAAGACCGTGTTGCCCAGCGCCCCCTGCGAGGCGAAAGCGAAGGTGGTCTGCTGCACCTCGATGCCGAGGGACCGCTTCAGGTTGTCGGCGCGGTTGGTGTGGGCGAGTGAATCGAGGTCGTTGTAGACGGCCCACATCATCTCGTCCCCCAGCGTGCTGAGGGTGGTGTCGCTCCCGCTGATGACGTAGGACACCGGGGGCGCCCCATGAGGCACCGCCCCGGCGTTGTAGTCGGTCAGCGCGGCCTCTCGCGCGGCGGCGGTGTTGTAGACGCGGTCCAGCTTGTAGACCTTGTTGTCGAGCGCGTCGGGATCGTCGGCGACTCCTCCCACCGCCGAGCCCGGCCGGTACTCGTCCGAGTACTCCGCGACCGCGAGATGCAGCTCGCCGTTGATCTTGGCTCCGAGCCACAGGCCCGCGGCGAAGAGCGCGGTCTTGCCCGTGCCGCGGGGGAACTCGAACCCCGCGGGCTGGCCGGCGTCCACCTTGTCCCAGGCGAACGACCCGGTGTTGGTGACGAACATCCGGATGTTGTTGATCCCGATGGTCTGGGCGTTGTCGATGATCGTGGCCCGGGCCGGCCGGATCCGGTCCTCGTGGATGCGCCGGGCCGGCGGGAAGGCGAGCTTCAGCTCCTGGCCGTCGCGGACGGCCCAGGCGGCGCTGCAGACCAGGGTCGCGATCGCCGCCCCGCCGACGATGATGATCGATTTCATGTGGATCCTCCCTGCGAACCCCGCCATGCTAGAAACCCACTCGCATCCCGAAGCGGATCAGCCGCGGGCTGCTGAAGAGAGCCTGGTTCTGGACCGCCTGCGCGTACGCCGGCGCGATCGGCAGGCCATACTTGGATTGGAGATTCTCCGCCGCCGCCTGACCGGACGGGGACTCCAGGAACCCGGTGGTGAAGGGTGAGCCGGTCCCGGTGAACACCCCGATCGCGTTCTTGGTGTCGAGCGCGTTGAGCACCCAGGCATACGCGGACACGTCGAGACCGGCGATGTTGAAGCCCCGGGACAGCTTGAAGTCCAGGCTCTGGGTCCACGGGCCGTAGCGCGAGTTGAGCGGACCCACGGGCTGCTTGGCCAGCGCCGCCAGGCCGGCTTCGTCGTAGATCTCGGTCTGCGTGTAGGGCGTGCCGCTGGCGATGTTCCACAGCACGTTCAGGCTGGAGTGCTCGAGCACCCGCCGTCCTCCCAGCGCCGGCCCCTCGCCGCTCCCGAACAGGTAGTCCAGGTTGACCGAGATCTTGTGGCGCTGGTCGAAGTCGAGCGGTGCGGTCTGCTTCGGAATCTCCGAGCCGTACCAGGCGGGGTTGGCGCTGCTGTTGGAGACCGACCCGGTGCCGACGGCATAGGAGAGGCTGTAGGCCAGGTTCGCCTGGAGGTGGTTGACGCGCCGCAGGGTGAAGCCCAGATCCAGCCCCTTGATGGTCGCGAAGTCCGCGTTGCGGTACGAGGTGAACCCGTTCGGCTTCGAGCCGATGGCCTGCACCTCGACCAGGTCCTTCACGTCCTTGTAGTACGTCGTCACGTCCACCTTGGCGTACTCCCCCAGCAGGTGCGCGATCCCCACCTCGTAGGCCTGGGTCTGCTCGGGCTTGAGGTTGGGGTTCCCGAACCCGACGAAGTAGCCGGTGTGGAGGATCTTGTACTCGAGGAACCGATACGAGACGTAGAGATCCTGGAGGTTCGGCTGCTGGTAGAACTGACCCCAGTTCGCGTGCATCACGGTGCGGTCGGTGATCGGGAAGCCGATCCCGAGGCGCGGGCTCACGCGGTTGTAGGTCTTGCTGCCGGTGAGATTGCTGTCGGCCAGCGTGTAGCTCGGACCCCTGCCGAGCGGGAACTGCTCGCTCTTGAGCGCCCGGGTGTCCACGTTGATGTAGTCGTAGCGCAGCCCGGCGTTGAAGACCAGGCCCAGGCGTTCGTACTTGTCCTGCAGGTAGAGGGACCCCGTCTTGGGCTCGCGCGGGCCGTCTCTCCCGCCGTTCTGGTGCGAGCGGCCGTCCTCGGTGAATCCGTAGCGGTCGATGTCGTCCTTGTCCACGGCGAAGTTCACCGGGAAGTAGTGGTCGTAGTAGCGCAGCGTGTGCTGGTCGTACTCGAAGCCGCCCTTGATCTGGTGGAACGGGTTCCACTGGGTGGTGTAGTCGCCCTTGATCGCCCAATACTGGGACTGGCGCCGCAGGTAGTCGTCCCACACGTGGCCGGTGCCCCCGTTGATCCGGGCCAGCGAGTCGAGCACGTGGCCGACCGGCGATCGCGGATCCGAGGTGCCAGGCCAGAACCAGGGGATGGCCAGGTCGAAGTCCGGCTGGGGCACGCTGCCGTAGAGGCCGATGTTGTCGAAGAAGACCCCGTCGCCGCGCTTGCGCTCGGTGTAGAACCAGCTACCGCCGAGCGAGTAGAACGACCTCGCGCTCAGGGTGTGATTGAACTGTCCGGTAACCGACCGGTTCACGTCCCGGTAGCGCGGCGCGTGGATGAGGTTGTAGCGGTACGTGTTCAGGTACTCCCGCCAGTCGTCGTTCGACCCCAGCACGCCGAACTTGAGGTTCATCTGTTTCTGGAGCGGGATCGTCAGCTTGCCCTGGCCGGTCCAGCCGCTCAGGCTGTTCGAGGGGAGCGGGCCGTCGAAGATCGAGCTCGGCCTGCGATCGCCCTCCCACCTTCGCTCGCCGCTGAGATAGAAGGTGCCGGCGTCTCGTCCCGGGAGGAGCGGGCCGCTGAAATTCGCGCCGTAGATGTTGTAGTCGTAGACCCGCGACCCCATGAACTTGTTCCCGGTCCCCCCGAAATTGTCGGTCAGACCTTCGACGTTGCCGTTGTACTTGCTCCGGCCCTCCTTGGTGATCACGTTGACCACGCCGGACATGATGCGGCCGTACTCGGCGTTGAAGCCGCCGTTCAGCAGCACCACCTCCTGGATCGCATCGTTGTTGATCGACGTGGTCGCGTTGCCGGTCAGGGGATCCTGCTGCGAGTAGCCGTCCACGTAGTAGGCGGTCTCGTTGGGGCGGCCGCCGCGAATGATGAGCGTCGGGCCGTTCTGCGACTCGCGATCGATCAGCCGCTGGAACGCCACCACGCCCGATTGCTGGGCCGCCGCGTCCCGATAGCCGCGGGTGGGCAGCCGGGCGATGTCGTCGGCGGAGATGAATCGCGTCGTGCTGGTGGCATCGCGCTGCAGCAGCGGGCGCTCGGCCTCGACCTTCACCTCGCCGAGCTGCACCGCCTGCGTCTTGAGATGGATGTCGAGCGACGTGGTGAAGTCCGGCGCGATCGAGACGCCCTCGGCGACGAACGCGGCGTACCCCATGAGATTGGCGCGCACCACGTAGGTGGCGGCGGGGATCCCGATGATGAAGTAGTTCCCGCCATCATCCGAGATCGCGCCGAGCGGCTGACCCTCGACCCGAACGTTCACTCCGGCCAGGGGCTGGTTCTTCTCGTCCAGCACCCGGCCCGCGAGCTTCCCGGTGGTCCCGCTCCAGGCCGGCGCGGACGCCAGCGCGACGCAGAGTACGGCCGCCAGGAGACCGGTAGCACGAACAACCCTGCCGGACATGAGGAATCCTCCTCTCTTGAGCGCACGCGATCCCGAAAAGGGAAGCGCCGCCAGAGACTGACCCGGTACGATGGGAAACGGGGAAATGTACGCGGAGGGACGCTCGCTCATCGCGCGATCCAACCCTCTCGGCCACGGACGGGAATCGTGGGGAGGAACGTCGGATGTGGTGAACGCATCGAGCCGCTCGATTTGGTACTAAGCCCGAATAAGGAAGCGCCTCTCTTTCGGTGCGGCTTCCGCGCGAACCGAACTCGAGGTCGCGGCGGTTACTCGAGAGGGTGGGTCGGCGCTTCCCAACGGGACTTTTGAAACGATCATCCAGACCCGGGCCGATGTCAAGGGGTGCGGCCGCGGGGAAGGGCCAGCCGATGGGGTGGAGACCCAACGGCGCCGGGTCGCCCGCTGTGTGCCGCCGGGACCTCCGGCCACCCGGCCTCCCTGCCGCCGATCGGGCCCCGGGTCGGCCGTTGGCTCGCCGCACCGGACGAAAACCCCACACCATGCGGACCGAATACGGTTCGCCGCGCGATTTTGAGCTTAGTATAAGGATTCGCTCGTGGCGGATGCGTTCCCGGAGCGGCCGGAGGGACCCTACGCCGCGGGCGCGGGCTACGCCGCCCGCCGTCGCTCCCGGCGCAAGGCGGCGAGGCTCGCGAGCCGCTCGACGTCCTCGAACCCGAACGGCTTCGACACCACCATGTCGACGCCGGCTTCGCGCAGCGCGGCAGTACCCACTTCCTCTCCCCAGCCGGTGATGAACGCCAGGGCGACGCCGGAGTCGAGCGCCCGCACCGAGCGCGCGACCTGCCAGCCCGACATCCCCGGCATCCCGAGGTCGGTGAGGACGAGATCGAACGCGCCCGGCCGGAAGCGCGAGAGCGCGGTCTCACCCCCGTCGCAGGCCACGCCGCGATGCCCCAGCATGACGAGCATCTCGACCAGCAGGTCGCGCACCGCGCGCTCGTCGTCCACCACCATCACCTCGAGGGGCTCCGCCGCCGCCCCGCGCTCCGCGGCGGGCGGGGCGGCGGCCGCATCCGCCGGCCCGCTCGCGAGCGGGAAGCCGAGATGGACCCGGGTGCCCCGCCCGGGCTCGCTCTCGAGGCGGATGCGCCCGCCGTGCCGCTCGACGATGCCGTTGGCCATCGAGAGCCCGAGCCCGGTACCGTGCCGGCCCTTGGTGGTGAAGTAGGGATCGAAGGCGCGACGGCGGGTCTCCTCGCTCATGCCGATGCCGTCGTCCTCGACCACCGCTCGCACCCGGCGGTCGGTCACGCGCGTCGAGATCCGGATGTGGCCCCCTTCCGGCAGCGCGTCGATCGCGTTCAGGATCAGGTTGACGAAGGTCTCGCGCAGCTCGCTGCCATGACCCCGCACCCAGGCCCCCGGCCGGGAGTCGAGCGCGACCGCGATCCGGCCCTCGCCCGGACGGGACTGGTAGTGCCAGCGCGTGCGCGTCAGCTCGACGGCATCGCGCGCCACGGCGTCCAGGTCGACCAGCTCGGAGTCCCGCGCGGCATCGGGGTCGGCGAAGCGGCGCAGGCGCCGCACGGATTCCCCGCCGTCGCGGGAGGCGCGCTCGATCACCTCGAGCGACCGCAGCAGGTCCCGGGGGTCAAGCGCGCCGCGCTCCGCCGACTTCCTCAACACCTGCGCCCGGCCCAGGATCGCCGCGAGCACGTTGTTGAACTCGTGCGCCACGCCCGAGGCCATCTCGCCCGCCACCCGCAGGCGCTCGGTGCGCGCGAGCTGGGTGCGCGCGGCCTGCAGCTCCTCGACCGAGCGCTCGAGGCTCTGGCCGAGCCGCGCGGCCCGAAGCGCCGAGGACAGATGGGTGGCGAGCCCGGCGACGATGTCCGCCCGCGCCGGAGCGAAGGCCTCGGGGTGGTCCGCGGCCAGCAGCAGCGCCGCGGAGGATCCGGCCTCGTGCGCGAGCGGCACCAGCAGCGCCGAGCGGAAGCCTTCCCGCACCAGCCCCCGGGCGAGCGCCCCGTCCTCCCGCTCGAGCTCGAGCCTGAGCGGCGCGTCGCCGCTCCGCTCGAGGCGCGCCGCGAGCTCCGGGTCGAGCGCCGCGCCCTTCTCGATCGCTCCCCACGGCGGCTCGGGATCGAGCTCCACGAAGCGCATCACCGGGTCGCCCTCGCTCGCGGCGGCGAGCGCCACGCCGCGGCAGCCGGCGACGCGCCGCACCTGGGGCGCCACCACGGCGAACGTGGTGCGCGGATCGACCGCGTCGCGGGCGCCGCGCGCGATCGCCACCACCGCCTCGCCGGTGTTGCGCAGGTTCTCGGACTCGGCGCGCGCCCGCCGCTGCGCCTCGTCCAGCTCGGCGGCCATCGAGTTGAGCGAGGAGGCGAGCGCCCCCAGCTCGTCGTCGGTGCGGACCGGGAGGCGCCGGTCGAGGTGCCCGGCGGCGATCTCGCGCGCGAGCTGGCCCGCCTCCTGGAGCGGGCGCACCGTGATGCGCACCAGGGTGGAGATCGGCACCAGCCACAGCGCGAACGCCGCGAGCATGAGCGTGAGCCCGACGCGCGCGGTGCCGCCGACCGCGGTCTCGAGCCGGGCGCTCGAGACCAGCACCCGCACCCAGCCCACGTGCTGTCTTCCGTCCCGCGCGGCCGCGCGCGGCGCCGCCCCGGCCAGCTCTCCGGCCTCCTCGAGCGCCGGGTGGGCGGCGCCCGCCGCGCGGTGGACGGGCGCCACGATCTCGAACACCGTCGTGCCGCCGACCTGGTGGGTGGTCAGCGTGACGGAATCCATGGGCGCTTCCCCGCGGCGCCACGGCAGCCCGGCCCAGCGCGCGGCCGACCGCACCTCCTCCGCCACGAGGGCGCCGTCCGCGCGATAGACCGCGGCCCCCAGCACGTCGGGCTCGAGGCGGGCGGGCCCGAGCTGCTCCTCGAGCTCCACCCGGTCCTCGAGCAGGAGCGGGGTGGCGACGCGCGCCGCGAGCAGGCCGGTCAGGGTGCGGCCGCGCGCCTCGAGCTCCTGGACCAGCCACTGGCGGGTGAGCGTGACCAGCATCCCGTAGAAGCCCAGGCCGACGAGCACGATCCCGCCGAACAGCATCGCGCCCAGCCGCACGCGCAGCCGCCCGGTGATGCGCGCGAGCCGGCCGCTCACGGCACCACCTCCGCACTCGCCACGGTGGCGGGCGGGATCTCGCGCCCCAGCGCGCGCGCGGTCGCGAGGTTGAGCACCAGGCGCGTGCGCCGGAGCGCCGCGACCGGGACGTCGCCGGCGCGCTCGCCGGCCTGGATGCGGCGCACCTGGTCCGCGGCGCGCGCGCCGATCCATACGTAGTCGGGGCACACCGCGACCAGCGCTCCCGCCCGCACCAGCGACGCGGCGAAGGCGAGCAGGGGCTTGCCGCGTGTGAGCGAGAGGTCGAGCACGAAGCGGAAGCTCTCGGGCGTGGCCGCCGTGGCGTCGGCCGGCATCCACAGCGCGTCCACCCGGTCCACGATCTCGCGGGCGCGCGCGGCGAGCGAGCCCGCGTCCGAGAGCGGCGCCTCGACCAGCACCAGCCCGGCGCGGGCCGCCGCGGCGCGCGCGCGCGGGACGAAGCCGTCGCGCCGCCCGGCCCCGACGATCAACCCCACGCGGCGCACGTCGGGGGCCGCGCGGATCAGGGCGTCGAGCTCGAGCTCGGGCGGGACCTCGGCCGACACCCCGGTGATCCAGGCGCCCTCCAGCTCGTAGCGCTGCGGGTCGGGCACGGTGCAGTACACGATCGGGGTGCGCGGCATGCGGTCGCGCGCCAGCAGCGCCGCGCGCGGCCCGATCGCCACCACCGCGTCGGGCCGGAGCCCGAGCAGCTCGTCCACGACCGACTCCGCGCCGGAATCGGGCAGGGTGCGCTCCACCACCGCGCCGTGGTAGCCGGCGCGGAAGCCGCTGGCCACCGAGTCGTAGGGGGCGAGCGGGCGCGAGCGCAGCACCACCACCGTCCCCGCGCGCGCGGGCGCCACCCCCCACGCCGCGGCCAGCGCCAGCGCCCAGGTCGCGGCCGCAAGGGCGCGCGGGCGGCGCCGGTCCATCAGCGCGCGCCCTTGGGGAGCAGGGTGAGCGTGAAGTAGAACGAGCGCGAGTCCTGGAGGATCGCGTCCTCCGTGTGCTCGCCCGAGGCGGGATCGCCGTAGCGGGAATCGAGCAGGTTGCGCACCTCGAGCGCGGCCGTGGCGCGCGCGCCGGCGCGCCACTGGACGCGCGCGTCGGTCACGACCGCGGGCGGCGTGAGCGCGCCCGAGAGCGTGCGGCGCGGCGAGAGCCAGCGCACGCCGAAGGCGCTTCCCAGCGGGCGGCCGGGAGCGGCGTGCGAGACCAGCAGGTGCCCGTTCCAGCGCGGCGAGTTGGTGAGCTCGGTGTGGGTGCGGGTCTCGCGGCTCTCCTGCCACACCAGGTCGAGCCGGGCGCGGGTGCCCGCGGCGGTGACCAGGTCGAGCTCGCCCTCGATCCCGGCGCCCATCACCTCCCCGCGATTGCGGAACTGCAGGGTGCCGAGGGTGTCGACGCGGGTGAGATCGATCAGGTCGCGCACCCGGTTCGCGTAGGCGCAGAGCGTGGCGGTGAGCGGGCCGCGCGAGTGGACCAGCGAGCCCTCCGCCGAACGCACCCGCTCGGGAAGGAGCGCGGGATTCCCGATCTGGTCCTGGGCGGCGTAGTCGGTCTCGTACACCGTGGGGGCGCGGAACGCGGAGCCGAGCAGCAGCTTCCCGCTCGTGGCCTCGCTGCCGCGCCACACCAGGTCGATCCGCGGCGAGAGGACGGGATCGAAGCGCGGGTCGTGGTCCACGCGCGCCCCGGCCGTGACCCGCAGCCGGTGCGAGAGACGCGCCTCGTCCTGCAGGTAGAGGGCGCTCTCGACCCCCGGGGCGTCGCGGTCGACGTAGACCCGGTAGGGATCGACGTCGTAGTTGCGCTGCACGCGCCGCACGTGCCAGCGGCCCTCGAGCCCCGCGGTCACCACCTGCGGCCCGCCCGGCGACCAGTGCGCGCGCCACTCGCTGCCGTAGGTGTCCGCGTACCCGAGGTCGCGGTTCACCACCGACTGGTAGACATAGTCGCCCCGGTAGCGCGGCCCGTCCCAGTAGGCGCGGGCATGGAGCTCGAGGCTCGCCGCCGGCTTGCGGCTCCCGGAGACCTCGACCCAGTCGTACTCGTCCTTCGTGCGGTTGCGGCGGTCCCCGAAGTCGGAGCCGAAGGATCCGGTCGGCACGCCCTTGTCGCGGCGGTTGAGCCTGACCGCGAGGCGCGTCTCCTTCCACTCCACCGCGCCGAAGAAGCCGGCGGCGCGCTCGCCGTCCAGGCGGAACGCGGCCCCGCTGGACGCGAACGACGGGGCGTACTCGGGGAAGTAGAAGTTCCGGCCGCGGGTGTCGAGCCAGGAGCCGGACAGGATCCACTCGGGATGCCCGGGACGCGACCCGGCGAGCGCGGCGTAGCCGCGGCGCTCGTTCCCGCTGCCCACGCGGCCGGAGACCTCGAGCCCCGGCGACTGGCTGGGGGGCCGGGTCACGACGTTCACCACCGCCAGCACCGCGTTGCTGCCGTAGAGCGCCGAGCCCGGCCCGCGCACCACCTCGATGCGCTCCACGGTTTCGAGATCGAGGCCCAGCTCGGTCCCGAACGGGGCGTCCCCGTAGACCGCGCCGTTCATCGGATGCCCGTCCACGGCGAGCAGCACCTTGTTGTTGTAGTCGCCGGGCCGGAGCAGGCCGCGCACGCCGAGGTAGCTGTAGTTGCGGTCGTAGGTGACGTAGAGCCCGCGCACCCAGCGCAGCGCCTCGGCCAGGGAGTGGAAACCGTGCGCGCGGATCTCGGCCGCGGTGAGCACCGTCACCGAGGACGGGGTCTCCGACAACGGCTGCGGCCGCTTGGCGGCTCCGGTCACCACCGGCTCGTCGGAGAGCAGGCGAAACGCCTCGTCCTCCGCGGCGCCCGCGGGGCAGGCGGCGACGCAGAGGGCGAGCAGGGCGAGCGAAGCGAGCGCGCCGGAGCGCGCCCGCCGCCGGTCGAGATCCATGATCGCACCTCCCGGAAGCCGCGCGGGTCGCGCCCCCGGCGGCCCGGGGAAACCGCGCCCGGTTGTTTTCGGCACGACCGGGAGCCGGAATGACCCCCCGCTCGGGGGCGGGGTCGCCGCGCCCGCGGCCGCTCGCGGCCCGCGAACCGGCCGGGCTAGAATGCCGCGCATGGCGTCCCGCCCCTCCACCCTGCGCGCGCTTCCCGCGGTCGAGACCGTGCTGCGCCACCCGGCGCTCGCCGCGGCGCTCGAGGCGCTGCCGCGGACGCTGGTGGTCGAGGCGGTGCGCGCCGAGCTGGCGGCCGAGCGCGCGCGCCTCCGGGCGCGCCTCCGGGCGCGCCGGCCCGGGGCTCCGGACGCCGAGGGCATCGCCCGCCGGGCGGCGGAGCGCGCGGCGCTCGAGCGGCGGCCGGCGGTGCGCCGGGTGCTGAACGCCACGGGCGTGGTGCTCCACACCAACCTGGGGCGCGCCCCGCTCGCCGCCGAGGCGCGGCGGGCGATCGAGGAGGTCGGGCGCGGCTACTCGAGCCTCGAATACGACCTCGAGGGCGGCGAGCGCGGCGACCGCGGAGCCGGAGTCGAGCGCTGGCTCACCCGGCTCACCGGGGCCGAGGCCGCGCTCGCGGTCAACAACGGCGCGGCCGCGGTGCTGCTCGCGCTCTCGGCCCTCGCGGCCGGAAAGGCGGTCGTGGTCTCGCGCGGCGAGCTGGTCGAGATCGGCGGCTCGTTCCGCATCCCCGAGGTGCTGGAGAAGAGCGGCGCGCGCCTGCTCGAGGTCGGCACCACCAACCGCACCCACCTGCGCGACTACGAGCGCGCGCTCGGGCGCGAGCGCGAGATCGGCGCGGTGCTGCGCGTCCATCCCAGCAACTTCCGGGTCGCGGGCTTCACCGCGCGCCCGGCGCTCGCGGACCTGGCGAAGCTCGCCCGCCGCCACCGCGTGCCGCTGATCGAAGACCTCGGCAGCGGGGCGCTCGTGGATCTCGAGCGCTTCGGGCTCGAGCCCGAGCCGACGGTGGGCGAGAGCCTGCGCGCCGGCTGCGACGTGGTGACCTTCTCGGGCGACAAGCTGCTGGGGGGATCGCAGGCGGGGTTCGCGCTCGGCGGCCGGCGCGCGATCGCGCGCCTGAAGAAGGATCCCCTGGCGCGCGCGCTGCGGCTCGACAAGCTCGCGCTCGCGGCGCTCGAGGCCACGCTCGCGCTCTACGCCGACCCCGCCCGCGCGGTGCGCGAGATTCCGGCGCTCGTCATGCTGCTCGCCACCCCCGAGACGCTCGCGCCCCGCGCTCGGGCGCTCGCCGCGGCGCTCGCGGCGCGCGTCCCCGCGCTCACCGCCCGCGTGGCGCGCGGCGAAGGCGAGGTGGGAGGGGGCTCGCTCCCGCTCCAGAAGCTGCCCGGCTGGGTGGTCGAGGTCGAGCTTCCCGGGCGCACCGCGAACGCGCTCGCGCGGCTCGCGCACGCCGCCGATCCGCCGGTGATCGGCACCATCCGCGCCGGGCGGTTCCGGCTCGACCCGCGCACCCTCGCGGAGCCCGAGGTCGAGGAGGCCGCGGATGCGCTCGCGCGCGTCTGGCTCGCGCCGCGGGCGGAGGAATCCGGCGCCGATGCGGACGGGGGAGCGGGCGTCGATTCCGCCGCCGGGGCGGGCGACCGGCCCGCGAAAATCTCCGCCCGCCGCGTTTCTCGCGTTGACCGCGGGCCCGTCAGCCGCTAAGTTTCCTGCGGCCTGCCGACGATCCGGCGACGGTCCGCGCGTGGCGCGGGCCCTTTGGGGCGCCCAAGGGATGGCGCGCGCCCACCGCCGCGGCCGGCGTTCGAGACGACGCTCAGGCGTCGGCAGCGAAACCGCGGTCCGGGATTCTTCGCGTCGGAAGCACCGCTCGCGCCTCGGCTCCCCATGGAGGGCAGGGCGGCAGGGGGACAAGGATGTTTCTCTACAAGCTCGAGCTCCAGGGCTTCAAGTCGTTCGTCGACAAGACCGAGGTCGTGTTCGGGGACGGCATCACCGGCGTGATCGGCCCCAACGGCTGCGGCAAGACCAACGTCTCGGACGCGATCCGCTGGGTGATGGGGGAGCAGAGCGCCCGCCAGCTCCGCGGCGACTCGATGGACGACGTGATCTTCGGCGGCTGCCCGAGCCGCAAGCCCCTGGGGATGGCCGAAGTCCACCTCACCTTCAAGAACGACCGCGGGATCCTGCCCACCGAGTACTCCGAGGTCACGGTCTCGCGCCGCGTATTCCGCTCCGGGATGGGCGAGTACTTCCTGAACCGCACGCCGTGCCGGCTCAAGGACATCCGCGACCTGTTCTTCGACACCGGCATGGGGAGCCACGCCTACTCGGTGATCGAGCGCTCGATGGTGGACCACGTGCTGTCGGACAACTCCGGCCACCGCCGGTTCCTGTTCGAGGAGGCGTCGGGCATCACCAAGTACAAGGCGCGCAAGAAGGAGGCGCTCGCCAAGCTCGACGCCACCGAGGGCGACCTCACCCGGCTCAACGACATCGTGTTCGAGATCGAGCGCGAGCTGCGCTCGCTGGCGCGCCAGGTCGGCAAGGCCCGCCGCCACCAGCGCCTGCGCGACGAGATCCGCGATCTGGACCTGGCGCTGACGGCAGGCCAGGTCGAATCCCTGCGCCGCCGCGAGAGCGAGGCCCGCGAGCAGTGGCAGGAGGAGGCGGTGCGCCGCGAGGGCGTGGCGGCCGCGCTCTCCGCGGTCGAGGCGCGGCTGAACGACGAGAAGCTCGCGCTGCTCGAGCTGGAGCGCGAGCTGACCACCGCGCAGGGCGGGCTTCGCGACCGCGAGGAGGCGCGCACCCAGGCCGAGCACCAGGTGGTGCTGCTGCGCGAGCGCGCCGCGGGGCTCGCGCGCCGCGCCGCGGAGGCGGAGAGCGAGGCCGGGCGGATGCGCGAGCGCCTCGCGGAGGTGACCGCGCGCGAGGCCGAGGCGGTGGAAAAGCGCGCCGCGCTGGCCGCGGAGCGCGAGCGGGCGCAGGCCGCGGCCGAGGAGGCGGAGCGCGCCCTGGCCGCCGCCGAGGCCGAGCTGCGCGGGCGCCGCGAGGCGGCGTCGGAGGAGAAGCGGCTCTCGATCGAGCGGGTCTCGGCCGAGGCCGAGAAGCGCTCGGCCTGCGACCGGATCCGCGAGCGGCAGGCCTCGCTCGCCGAGCGCCGCGACGCGGCGGCCGCACGGCGTGCCGAGCTGGACGCGCGGCTCGCCGAGCTCGACCTGCGGATCGCGGCCGGCGAGGGCGAGCGGCGCGCGCTCGAGGCGGCGTGCGAGAAGGCGGAGCGCGCGCTCTCCGCGATCGCAGAGCGGATCGAGGCCCTCGAGGTGCGGCACCGCGAGGGCGGGGCGGTCCTGTCCCGGCTGCGCGAGGAGGCGGCGGCCGCCGAGTCGCGCCTCAACACGCTGCTCGAGCTCAAGCGCAACTTCGACGGGGTGTCCGAGGGGGTCAAGGCCCTGATGGCCGACGGCCAGCGTCCCGCGGGCGCGATCGGCGTGGTGGCCGACGTGCTCGAGGTGCCGCAGCGCTACCTCGACGCGCTCGAGGCCTCCCTGGGCGAGGCCTCGGCCTTCGTGCTGGTCGAGGACCGCGAAGCGCTGGCCGGAGCGCTCGAGCGGCTGCGCGCGCTCGAGAGCGGGCGGGCGACGCTGGTGGACCTCGAGACCCTGGCCGCGGGCGCGCTGCCCGCGATCCCGGGCGGACCGGGCGTGGTGGGGCGCGCCTCCGACCTGGTGCGCTGCGGCACGCGCTTCCGCACCCTGGTCGAGCGCCTGCTGGGATCGGTCGTGGTGGTGGAGGACCGCGCCACCGCCGCCCAGCTCTCGGCCGCGGCCGAGGGCGGGCTGCGGTTCGTGAGCCTCGACGGCGAGGTGTGGGAGCGCGGGCGGGTGCGGGCGGGCTCGATCCGGAACCTGAGCGGGCTGCTCCACCGCGAGATGCAGATCCGCGAGCTGAGCGGCCAGCTCGCCGAGGACACGCTGGCGGTCGAGGCCCACGAGCGCGAGCTCGAGGGGTTCGGCGAGGAGCGCGGCCGCCTGCGCGACGAGCGCGCGGCGGCCGAGGCGGTGCTCGCCACGCGGCGCGCGGCGCTCGAGGCCGGAGGCCGCGAGCTCGAGGCGGCGGCGCGCGAGCGGAGCTGGGCCGCGGCCGAGGCCCTGGACCGCGGCCGCGAGGTGGCGGCGGTCGAGTCCGAGCACGAGGCCCTCGCGCGGGCGCTCGGCGAGGCCGAGACGGAGCACGGCGCCTCCGAGCGCGAGCTCGAGGGCGCGCGGCGGCGGCTCGCCGACCTGGACGGCGCGGTCGAAGCGCTCGATGCCGGGCGCGAGGCGGCGCTCGCGGGCGCGCAGCAGGCGCGCGACGGCCTGCTCCGGCTCTCGCGCGAGGAGGGCGAGTGGCAGGCGCAGTGGGCGCGCGCCGAGCAGACCCGGCGCGAGCTCGAGGCCGGGCTCGACGCCCGCTCCGCCGAGCAGGGCTCCGCCCGCGCCCAGGTCGGGGAGATCGAGGCCGAGGTGGCGGGGCTCTCGGCCGGGCTCACCGGGCTGCTCGAGAGCGAGTCGGGCCAGCGCGAGCGCGTGGTCGAGCTGCAGAAGCGCTTCAGCGCGCGCAAGGCGGCGGTCCAGGGGGCCGAGGAGGAGGCGCGCGCCCGGCGTTTCGAGCACACCGAGCTCGCCGAGCTGCTGCACCAGGTCGAGCTCACGCGCGTGCAGGCGCGCGCCGAGCTCGACCGCACCTTCGAGCGCCTGCGCACCGAGTACCAGATGGACCCGGAGTCGTGGTCGCCGGAGCCGCCCGCCGAGGGGTTCGACGAGGAGGCGTCCCGCCGGCAGCTCGCCGAGTCGCGCGCCAGGCTCCAGGGACTGGGCGCCGTGAACCTGCTCGCGCTCGAGGAGTACTCGCGCAAGAAGGAGCGCTACCGCTTCCTGGTCCAGCAGCGCGAAGACCTGACCCGGGCGCGCGCCCAGCTCCTCGAGGCGGTGGAGAAGATCAACGTCACGGCCAGCCAGCTCTTCTCCGCCACGTTCGGACAGGTCCAGGTGCACTTCCGCGACATCTTCAAGACCCTGTTCGAGGGCGGGGACGCCGAGCTGCGCATGGTGGGCGAGGACCCGCTCGAGTGCGAGATCGAGATCGCGGCCCGGCCGCGCGGCAAGCACCTGCAGAGCATCAGCCTGATGTCGGGAGGGGAGCGCGCGCTCACCGCGATCGCGCTGCTGTTCGCGATCTACCTGGTCAAGCCCTCGCCGTTCTGCCTGCTCGACGAGGTGGACGCCCCGCTCGACGACGCCAACGTCGACCGGTTCCTGGGGATGCTCAAGCGGTTCAGCGCCCGCACCCAGTTCATCGTGATCACGCACAACAAGCGGACCATGGAGGCGGCGACCAGCCTCTACGGCGTGACCATGCAGGAGCTGGGGGTCTCGAAGCTGGTCTCGGTGCGCTTCGATTCCGCCCCCCATGGGAACGGGGCCAAACCGGAGCTGGAGGAAGTCGCGGTCGGCTGAGCGGCCGAAGGCGCCGGATGGACCTCTGGAGCCGGTTCCGCGACGGCCTGGCGCGGACGCGCGGGCGCCTCGGGCAGGCGCTCGGCTCCCTGATGCCGCTCAAGGGCCCGGTGGACGCCGCCGCGCGCGAGCGCCTCGAGCAGGCGCTGCTCGAGGCCGACGTCGGGCCCGCGACCGCCGAGCGGATGATCGAGCTCGCCGAGGAGCGCATGCGCGGCGCGCGCGACACCGACCTCTCCGCCGCGCTCGAGAGCGTGGCCACCGAGATGCTCTCCCGTCCGGCGCCGCCGCTCGAGCCCGGCCCTTCGAGCGCGGGCTCGCCCTGGGTGCTGCTCCTCGTGGGCGTGAACGGCTCGGGCAAGACCACGCTCGCGGGCAAGCTGGCGGCGCACCTCGCGCGCCGCGGCCGGCGGCCGCTGCTGGTCGCCGCCGACACCTTCCGCGCCGCGGCCCGCGAGCAGCTCGAGGTGTGGGCCGCGCGCGCCGGGGTCGGGATGGTGGGCGGGCGCGAGGGCACGGACCCCGCGGCCGCCGTGCACGACGGGCTCGAGGCCGCCCGGGCGCGCGGGAGCGACGCGGTGGTGGTGGACACCGCCGGCCGGCTCCACACCCGTCACAACCTCATGGCCGAGCTGGCCAAGATCGGCCGGGTGTGCGCGCGCCTCGTCCCCGGCGCGCCCCATCACGTGCTGCTCGTGCTCGACGCCACGATCGGGCAGAACGGTCTCGCGCAAGCGCGGGAGTTCCAGCGCTCGATCGCCGTGACCAGCCTGGCGGTGAACAAGCTCGACGGCTCGGCGCGCGGCGGCGTGGTGCTCGCGATCGCCGACCAGCTCGAGCTGCCGATCAGTCTGGTGGGGATCGGAGAGGGGCTCGACGACTGGGTGAGCTTCGACGCCGCGGCGTTCGCGCGGGGATTGTTCGAGCTACCCTGACTTCCGGGGCCCGCCCGGCTTGGGCTTACGCTCCGGCTGCGCCCCCGGAGCGCGCGACGCGCGGCGGCCCGGAAGCGACTTCTGCATGGACTCGGGCAGGATCTGCGACTTCTTGTTCTCGCCGAAGGCGATGAGGCGCGCCTCGCCGAGCGACCGGTCGACGTAGTGGATCGGAGGCGCGTCCTCGGAGCGTCCGATCTGCCACTTGCGCTCCTGGATGCTGTACTCGATCTCCTCGCGCGCCAGGCTCGTGACCGGGATCCGGCGCGAGAAATAGCTGACCCGGTTGTCGCGCACCTCGGTGTACTCGGTGCTGTCGCCGACGTCGCGGGTCGTGCTCTTTCCCTGGCGGGTGCTCACCTTGAGGCACTGGAAGGTTCCCTGCGGCGTCGAGACCGTGTCCTGGCCCAGGGTGTCGACATCCCACGCGATCCGGTCGTCGAAGGGGGTCCGCAGCTTGAGGCCCCCGGAGGTGCGGCGCAGCACCATCTGGCTGGGACTGCCGTCCATGCCCAGCTCGTTGATGCCCTTGCGCTGGAAGAGCTGCATGTGCGCGATCGGCAGCGAGTCGTCGAAGATCGCGTACGACATCAGCGTCGCGGTGGCCAGGGAGGCTCCCCCCGGCTCCTCGCTCCAGGTCTCCACCCAGAAACCGTCCTCGCCCCAGAAGTTCTCCTCGCCGGCGATCAGCACCGTGACCTTGTAGTCGTCCCGGGCCCCGGCCAAGCTGGACGCCGTGATCCGGTAGCTCGCCCAGTCGCCCACCTTGAAGTCCGGCGGGCGCGTGTAATCGACGAGACCGATGCCGTTCACCAGCTTCACGGCCCCGGCCGGAGCGCCCGCCGGCAGGAGCGCGGCCACGCACAGCGCGAGGCCCACCCGCATCATGGCACGGCGCATGCGAAACCCTCCTCGAAGAAAACCGGCCTGGCACCCGCTACGGACCATCGCGGCCCGATCGAAGGGAACATTATGAACGAGACCCGCCCGCGGTGAAAGGCGAGGGGTGCCTCGATCCGGGCGCGGGCGGCGGCGCGGCGGCGATCGCCGCGAGGAAGCCGGGCGCCGCCCGTGGCCCGGGCGCGCTGCGGCCGCGCGAGAAGCTCGGGGCGCGCGGCGCGGCCGCGCTCTCCGACGGCGAGCTGCTCGCGCTCGTCTTGGGCTCCGGGAGCGCGCGCCGCAGCGCGCTCCGCATCGGCCGGGCGCTGGCGCGCCGGCGCCCGTCGGAGCTCGCGGGGTGGACGCCCTCGCGCTGGCTGCTGGTGCCGGGCGTGGGCCCGGCGCGCGCCGCGGCGCTCGCCGCGGCCTTCGAGCTGGGACGCCGCGCCGCGGAGCGCGCGTCGTCGGGAGCCGCGATCCGCGGCCCGGACGACGTGCTCTCCCAGGTGCGCGACCTCCCGCGCGCGCGCAAGGAGCACTTCGTGGTGCTGCTGCTCAACGCCCGCCACGAGGTCCAGTGTCGCGAGACCATCTCGATCGGGAGCCTGAACGCCTCGATCGTCCATCCGCGCGAGGTGTTCCTGCCCGCGATCCTGCAGTCGGCGGCCAGCGTGGTGCTGGTGCACAACCACCCGAGCGGGGACCCCGAGCCGAGCGAGGAGGATCTGAGCATCACCCGGCGGCTGGTCCAGGTGGGCGAGCTGGTCGGGATCGGGGTGCTCGATCACGTGATCGTGGCCGAGCGCGGGGTGGTGAGCCTGCGCGCGCGGCAGATGCTGTGAGCGGGCATCGCGTACACTCGCGCCCGTGGGCGAGGGCTTTCGCACGTTCGATCACACCGGGGACCTCGGCCTCGAGGTCTGGGCCGAGACGCCCGAGCGGCTCTACGCGCTGGCCGCGGTGGCGCTCGCCGCCCAGATCGTGGAGGCGCCGGCCGGCGCGCCGGAGGTGCACATCGAGCTGGACCTCGAAGGCGACGATCCGCGCGATCTCCTGGTCCACTGGCTCAACTCGGCGCTGCTCGAGTCCGAGCTGAGACGGGCGGTGTGGGTGGGAGCCGAGGTCCGGGGGCTCACCGAGCGCTCGCTCTCCGGCTCCCTCGCGGGACCGCGGCGCGACCCGCGGCACCAGGTGTTCCTGCGCGAGGTGAAGGCGGTCTCGCACCATTTCCTCGAGCTGGCGCTCGAGCCTCCGCGCTGCCGCTGCCGGGTGATCCTGGATCTCTAAGCGTGCCTCTCCGCCGAAAAGCGGAAAGGGCGGTGCTTTCGCACCGCCCTTCCGCACGTGACGTGGTACCCGGGGCGATCAGCCCTTCCGCACGCTCGAGGCCTGCAGGCCCTTCGGACCGCGCGTGACCTCGAACTCCACCCGCTCACCCTCGGCCAGGGTCTTGAAGCCGTCGCCCTGAATCGCCGAGAAGTGAACGAACACGTCTTCGCCACCCTCCTGGGAGATGAAACCGAATCCCTTCGCCTCGTTGAACCACTTCACGGTGCCACTTGCCACACTAGACTCCTTGTGAATCAGGGCCGTACGGCCCTTCGTACCATGCCGCTCGTACGCAGCGGCTGCGCCCGGACACTGTGCCCGGCTCCGGACTGCGCGGGATGGCGAACCCAAACGAAAGCCACCAGGAATGTCCCTGGTGGCAAAGGCGGCGGACTCGCACATCCACGGCAACCCAAGACCCGGTGAATATCGGCCACGCCGTCCGGAAATGCAAGCGCGATTTCACCCCCGGCCCTCCAACCGCAAGGTGCTGCGGCTGTTTGGCTCTCCGGCGGCTTCCAGGCCGCGCCGGAGAAAGTGGGGGCTGGACCGCGCGCCGCGACTGGTGCAGGATTGCCCGCCATGCGGCTCCCCCCGGCCCGCATCGTGCCTCCACCGTCCCCCCGCGGCCGCGACGCCATGGCGACGGTCAGCGCACGCCGCTGCCGCCCTCCGCCCCCGGTCCTCCGTGCGTCGTCGCGCGAATCGATCCCCTCGCAAGGCCGAATGGTTTGACCGGCAAAGCCTTGCGCCGGGCACTCACGCGGAAGTCAAGCCCTGCCGGCATCATGGGTGGCGGAGCAGAAAAGGGACTTCGATCGCCGCGCATGCACTCTCCGGAGCGGGCCGCCGTGCGTGACCTCCGTCGCAATAGCCACCGTGTCCGATTCGAGGAGGACAGGCGTCATGGGTGTCACAGAGATGGCCAGGGTCCCCAAGCCCACGGGCGATTCGACGGCCGGGCTCCTGCGCGAGCTGGTCGCCCACCTTGCTCAGAACCGCACCCAGCTCCGCGAGGAGTGGGTGCGGCGCATCACCGAGGCCCGCCTGCTGACCGCGATGACCAAGGAGGAGATCTTCGCCGAGGCGACCTCGGTCTACGACAGCTACGTCAACGCGCTCGAGACCCGGACGCTGGAGGCCCTGCAGGCCTACGCGCAGAACCTCTCGGAGCGCATCATCCCGCGCGGCGTCGAGACCCACGAGGTCCTGGGCATCGTGCTGCTGCTGCGCGACGTGCTGGCGCGATCGCTGTTCGCCAAGTACCACACCGACTCGGCGATGCTCAACCGCGTGCTCGACGCTTACGAGCCCGCGGCGAACGCGATCGCCAGCACCGTGGCGGTGGGCTTCGTGCGGGAGCGCGAGCGCGTCATTCGCGAGCAGCAGGAGGCGATCCGCGAGCTCTCCACGCCGGTGCTCCAGGTGCGGGAGCGGTTGCTGATCCTGCCCATCATCGGCCTGATCGATCCGCATCGCTCGCGCCAGCTCACCGAACAGCTCCTGCGCGGGATCCGCGCCAACCGCGCCCGGGTGGTGGTGATCGACATCACGGGCGTGGCCGCGATGGACGCGAACGTCGCGAACCACCTGGTGCTGACGGTGGAGGCGGCGCGGCTGCTGGGCGCGCGCGTCATCGTGACCGGACTCTCTCCCGAAATCGCGCAGACCCTGGTCAACATCGGAGTGGACCTGGGCAAGATGAACACCGTGGGCGACCTCCAGGGGGGCATCGAGGAGGCGGAGCGGGCCCTGGGATACAAGGTCGTGCCGATCGCCGGGTCTCAGGAGGGCTGAAGCGGGCCGCCTTCGAGGAGTCGCTCATCGTGCAAGTCCCGATCCTGAAGCAGGGCTCGTTCCTGATCGCCACGGTCCAGTCGGCGCTCACCGACGCCGACATGGTGCAGCTGCGCGACGCGCTCGTGGACCAGGTCGGAAAGTATCGCTCCCACGGCGTGATCATCGACGTCACGGCGCTCGACGTCATCGACTCGTTCGCCACCGGGACGCTCCGGGACGTGGCCCAGATGGTCCGGCTGCGCGGCGCCGAGACCGTGATCGTCGGCATCCAGCCCGATGTCGCATTCTCAATGGTGCACATGGGGCTGTCCCTCGAGGAGGTCGCGACCACGCTCGACCTCGAAGAGGGGCTCGCCTACCTGAACCGCAAGACCAAGTTGCAGACCGGTCCATGAAGCCCGCCGAAGTGGCAGAGGAGACGCGAATCACCGTCGAGAGCGACACCGACATCGTGACCGCCCGCATGCGCGGACGGGCGATGGCGGTGACGCTCGGCTTCCCGCCCGCGACCGCGACGCTGGTCGCGACCGCGATCTCGGAGCTGGCGCGCAACATCCTGCTCTACGCCAAGCGCGGCGAGGTCGCGCTCACTCCGGTGGAGAACGGCACCCGGCGCGGCCTCGTGGTCGAGGCCCGCGACCAGGGCCCCGGCATCCGGGACGTGGAGGAGGCGCTGCGCGACGGCTACTCGACCTCCGGCCGCCTCGGGCTCGGACTGCCGGGGGTGCGCCGGCTGATGGACGAGTTCACGGTCCGCTCGGCGGTCAACCAGGGCACGATCGTCACGGTGAAGAAATGGAACGGCTGACCACGCCGCTGGTCGAGTGGGGAATGGCCTCGCGCGCGATCGCGCCCGGGCAGGTGACGGCGGATCTCTGCCTGGTGCGCGAGTCCCCGCACGGCGTGCTGATCGCGGCGGTCGACGGCGTGGGGCACGGCCCCGAGGCGGTGAGCGCGGCCCAGCGGGCGATCGATCTGATCGCCAGCGCCGAAGTCGAGCGGCCGATCGACGTCGTGCGGCTCTGCCACCCCGGGCTGCGCGGCACGCGCGGCGTGGTGATGAGCCTGGCCTGGTTCGACGCCGCCCGGGACACCCTGACGTGGCTCGGCGTGGGCAACGTGGCGGGGATGCTCGTGCGCCTCGACCCCACCGCGAGCCCCCGCACGGAATCGCTGCTGTGCGCCCGGGGCGTGGTGGGCAGGCAGATGCCGATTCCGCGCGCCGAGATCCTGTCCGTCGCGCACGGCGACACCCTGGTGCTGGCCACGGACGGCGTCCGCCCGCAGTTCGCGAGCGACCTCTCGACCCTGGGTACGCCCCAGGCGGTCGCCGACCGCATCCTGGCCGCTCACGCGACCGGGGCCGACGACGCGCTCGTGGTCGTGGCCCGCTACCGCGGAGGGGCCGCGTGAAGCCGACGCTGGACGAGTTCGAGGCCCGCTGCGCCCAGGCGCTGAGCGACCATCTCGTCGCGGGCGACGAGCGCACGCTGCACGCCGCCTACGAGTTCGGGCGGGCGGCGCTCGCGGAGGGCATCGGCGTGCTCGACATGGTCCTGCTGCTGCGGCACGCCCTGAAGGAGGCCGCCGGCGACAACCCGGGCGCCCGGCTCGACGAGCGCGTCGAGCCGTTCCTGATGGAGTGCCTTTCGCCGTTCGAGATGGCCCACCGCGGCGCCCGCGAGGCGAACGAAGCGCTGCGGCGCTACGACGAGCGCCGCGAGGAGCTGCTCCACCGCATGGCCCGCGAGCTGCACGACGAGGCCGGGCAGCTCCTGGCCACCGTGCACCTCGCCCTCGAGCGGGTGCGCCCGCACCTCGAGGGGAAGGGATGCGCGCACCTCGAGCAGGCGCTCTCGCTGATGCGCCAGGTGGAGGACGAAATCCGCCGCATCGCCCACGAGCTGCGCCCGACGATCCTCGACGATCTCGGCCTCTCGCCCGCGCTGCACTTCCTCGGCGAGGGCATCGGGCAGCGGGCCGGGATCGAGGTCGCGGTCTCGGCGCCGGAGAAAGAGCGGCTGCCGGCGCCGATCGAGATCGCCCTCTACCGCGCGAGCCAGGAGGCGCTCGCGAACGTGGCCCGGCACGCCCGGGCCTCGCGCGTCCAGCTCGAGGTCCGGCGCCTCAACGATCACGTGATCTGCCGCATTCGGGACGACGGCCGCGGCTTCGATCCCGAGCAGGAGCTCGCGCCCGGCCGGCGGCGCGGGCTGGGGATTGCGGGCATCCGGGAGCGCATCGCGACGCTCGGAGGCACGCTCGACATCGACTCGCGGCCGGGCTCGGGCACCGAGCTCGTGATCCGCATTCCGCTGGAGGTGACCCATGCCCACTCGAATTCTGATCGCGGATGACCACCGGCTGTTTCGCGAGGGCCTGAAGGGCCTTCTCGCCTCTCACGAGTTCGACGTGATCGCCGAGGCCGGCGACGGACAGGACGCAATCCGCCTCGCGCGCAAGCACCAGCCCGAACTCGCGCTGGTGGACATCACCATGCCCGGGCTGAACGGGGTGGACGCGACGCGCGAGATCCACCGCGTGGCCCCGCGCTGCAAGGTCGTGGTGCTCACCATGCACAAGGACAGCCCGTACGTGGCCGCCGCGCTGCGCGCCGGCGCCCGCGGGTACGTGCTCAAGACCCAGCCCGCCGCCGAGCTGCTCAAGGCCCTGCGCGAGGTCGCGAAGGGCGACGTGTACCTGGTGCCCGACGTGTCGCGCGTGCTGGTCGAGTCCTACCAGCGCAACGAGGACGTCGCGGAGGATCCTCTCTCGCCGCGCGAGCGCGAGGTGCTGCAGCTCGTGGCGGAGGGAAAGACCACCAAGGAGATCGGGGCGGTCCTCAATATCAGCTTCAAGACCGCCGAGTCGCACCGCCTGCGCATCATGGCCAAGCTCGACATCCACGACACCGCCGGGCTCGTGCGCTACGCGATCCGCAACCGCCTGATCCAGGCCTGAGCCTCGAGCCGGCCGAAGGCGGGGCCGCCACTCGCCCCGCCGCGGAGCCGCGCCTGGATCCCACCGCCGCCCTTCCGGCATTTCACTGGCCGGACATTCCGGGCTTCTCCCAATAGTCCCAACTCCCTTCCGCGCCTAACTTGTGGTTGAACGGCGGGGCGGGGGCCCTCATCCCCGTCTCCGACCGGCGACCGAGTCGCAGCCAGGCTCGACGAAACGGGAACGGCGGATCGCCGCCGTCCCGAAACAGGGAAGGCGCGGAACATGAGTCGGAGTGCCGGGTATCTCGCGTTCAGGCCCACGGGCTGGTCGGCGACGACGCCGTCGGTCTCGGAGTATCGCGCCAGCACGCGCTACGCGATGCCGGTCCGGCTCGAGACGCGGCTGCGCGTCAGCGAGTCGAACGGACGCGCGGGACCCCTGGTCACGCTCCAGGCCACGATCGTGCTCTCGAGCCTCGAGGCGCGCGTGGTGTTCCGCGGCGCCGGCTTCGAAGAGCAGGGAACCGTCTTCGAGGTCGCCCAGCACGTTCCCCTCGTCCCCCCTGGTGAACAGATTGCACGCCCGGCGAGCCCACTGCGCCGGATCGGCCCCGAATGCGGGATCACGCTCGGCATCCGGGACGACGAGGGACACGCGCTCTGCGAGGACCGTGAGATCGCGCGTTGCGTGGACGGGGTGCACGAGTTCGGCATCCCGTTCGCCGTAGAGACGAGCGCTGTCGCGTGGGTGGCCGCCCGCGACTGGTCTGAGCAGCGCGGCCCACGCATTCGTTTGTCGGGGGAGTTGATCTTCACCCGGGGTGTGGCCATGCGGCTCGGCTTCCGTCCTCTCGACAGGGAATCGGAGGGGAGCAGCGAGGGCGTAACCGAAGTCCAGCTGGCCCGCCCCGGGCTTTCTTTGTACTTCCCCGGTAGGACAGTCGAAGCAGGGCATCCGGAGAACACCTGGGTCGCCGTGCAGTTCGTGGATCCGGGCGGACGCCCGATCGGCGAGCGGCACGTCGTCGGACGCTGCACCCGCGATTAGCACGGGGCGCACGCGGCGAAAGGAGACACGGCATGCACCGGAGGTCCGGCGTGCGTCCGCCCGATTCGCGGCCCCCCGCGGGGAGAAACCGCGCCCGCTCGATCGCGATGGCGGGGCTGTGCGCGATCGCGGCCGGGCCCGCCGCGGCGGCGGGCTGGACGCCGGTGCTGGGTCTCGGAACCCGGCTCGATGACCGGCGGGGGCCCGGCGGCGATCCGGAGCGCCTCACCACGGCGATCCTCGCCCCCGAGATCCGGTTCGAGGCCGAGCAGGGGCGCTCGGGGCTGCGGCTCATGGCGCGCCGCGATTTCCTGCTCGAAGGCGACGAGCCCCGCCAGTGGCGGCCCGCATGGGCGGCGAACGCCACCGACCGGGCCTCGATGCACGCCGAGCTCATCGGCTCGCCGTGGACGGGACTGGCGCTGGAGGGCGGCTACCTGCGATCGCGGGACGCGCTGGACCTGGATCGGCTCACCGCCCTGTCGCCCGGCCGCGCCGCGTACTGGACCGGCTCGGGACGGGCGACCACCTGGCTCGCCGAGGGCGCGCTCGAAGCGAAGGGCTGGGCGTACGACGCGAAGGAACGCTCGGACGCGCTCGCGATCTCCTGGAGCGCCGTGGCGCTCCCGTGGCGCGGCCCCGACAACGCCTGGCTCTTCGGCTGGCGGCAGAGCGAGGTTGGCATCGACGAGCGTCGGGTGGTGCGCTCCGATGTCGCGACCTTTGGCGTGCGCCACCGGCTCTCGCCCGGGCTGTCGGCGCAGCTCGAGGCCGGCGGCTCGCTCGTGGCCTGGGACGACGGCGCCCGCCGGCGCGGCCCGGCCCTGGCGTTCTCGCTCAGGGGTCCAGAGGCCGGAGAGGGGCTTTCGATCGATCTGCTCCACCAGCCGGGCTACGCGACGAACACCCGGGCCGAGTGGAGCCGCTGGCTCGGAAACGGCTTGCTCTCCGCCCGCTGGGAGTCGCAGGTGGACGCGCAAGGCGGGATCGACCGGGGCCCCGACCTCACGCGCCGGCTTTCGCTCGGCGCCCGCGACACCCTGGATCGCGCGACGGTGATCGGTCTCGAGGCCAGCCACTCGCGCAGCCGCCCGCTGCGCCTGCGCGGAGCGGACGCGCAGCTCTTCCGCGCGTCGGGCTGGGTGGCGCGCCACCTGCGCCAGGGGCTGAGCGCGCGCTGCGGCTACTCGTTCCTGACGGATCGGCCGGCCGCCGCCGGCAGCGGCTGGCGCCGCGGCCGCGGCCGCGTGGACGCGGCCCTGACGGTGGTCCTGTGAGGAGGCGGCGCATGCGTCCCGGACGGCCTTCGAATCCCGCGCCCCCGGCGCTCCCGGTTGCGCTCGCGCTCCTGATCGCCGCGGGCGCCGTGGCACCGGTCCTGGGCTCGGTCCCGGCGCCCTACGTGGTCGAGCAGGGCGACGTGCTGGTGATCACGGTCTATGCCGGGGGCGAGAAGCAGGACGAGTTCACCGACGCCGTCTCGGTGAACGGCTCGATCACCTGCCCGATGTCGGGTCCGGTCCAGGTCGCGGGGCTCGCGATCCCGGAGATCGCGGCGCGGGTGAGAGAGGTCCTGGCCCGCTCCTACTACGTGGATCCCCAGGTCCTGGTGAGCGTGAAGGAGTACGGCGGACGGATCTACCTGCTGGGCGAGTTCAAGCGGCCCGGGATCTACCCGGTGAGCGACCGCCTCACGGTCCTGAGCGCGGTGGCGCTCGCCGGAGGGCTCACGGACTACGCGGCGCCGCGCAAGCTGCGGCTCACGCGCGTCGAGGGCGGGAAGACCCGGGTGCGACCGATCGACCTGGAACGGGTGATGGACGGCAAGGCCGAAGACCTGGCGCTCAGGAGCGGCGACCGCATCGACGTGCCGCGAAGGGGGTTCTGACCGTGCGAGGCGAGGCATGACCACCCAGCGAAACGGATCCACGAGCGAGCCCGGCTCGCACGCGCACCGGCGCGTCGTGACGCAGCGCAAGCGCATCATCGTGCTCTCGGCGCTGGCCTTCGCCGCGTTCGGAGCGTGCCTGAACGCGTTCACGCCCCCGGTCTATCGCGCCACCGTGCGGCTCGAGATCCGCAAGCCGCCGGACCGCTCGCCCCTCACCGGCGAGGCGATCGGCAGCAGCAGCTTCCAGTCGGACAACGTCGCCATGTACACCGCGGCCGAGCTCATCACCAACCGCGGGCTGCTGGGCCGGGTCGCGGAGGAGCTCGAGGCGCGCGAGGCGGGAGCCGCCTCCCGCGCCACGCCCGGCCGGCGTCCGGGCTGGCTCCCGCGCTGGATCCCGTTCCCGGCTGCATCGCTCGCGCCCGGCCTCGAGGCGCGCGGCCAGGATCTCGGCACGCGGATCGACTGGCTCGAGACCCTGATCCACGTCGAGCCGGTGCGCGACACGCGGCTCGTGGACGTCAAGGTCGAGCACAACCGCGGAGAGACGGCGAGGTGGATCGCGGACCGCCTGGCGCAGCTCTTCATCGAGTACCAGGGGCAGCGGACCGGCGCCGACGTCGGCGGGCTCGACCGGCTGAAGAGCCAGCTCGATCAGGTGAGGACGCGCATCGAGTCCGAGCAGGAGCAGCTCTACGGATCGGACCCCTCGAGCCTCTCCACGCTCCAGGCCCGGGTCCGGCACCTCAACGAGACCGTCGCCAACCTGAACGCCGAGTACGTCAAGGCGCGGGACGAGCACGTCGCGATCACCGCCCGCCTGAGCCGGCTCGAGGGCCTCGCCCCCGACCGGGTCTCGAACTGGGAGCAGCTCCCGATCGAGAGCCCGGCGCTCGACGCGCTGCGCCGCGACCTGCAGAACTGCCAGATGCGGCTCAGCTCCGCGCGCGAGATCTACCGCGAGGAGCACCCCAAGCTCAAGGCGCTCGAGTCCGACTGCGCCTCGCTCGCCGACAACGTGCGGAAGGAGCTGGAGCGCGCCGTCGCCTCGCTGCGGGCGGAGCAGACCGTGCTCGCGGCGCGCGAGACCGACCTGGCCGGAGCGCTGGCCGGGAGCGAGCGCGACCTGAGCTCGGCCGACGACCAGATCCAGCGCCGCAGCGTGATCGAGAGCGAGCTCAAGATCGACCGGGACCTCTACGCGCTCCTCACCTCCAAGATCGAGGAGGGCCGGATCGAGGACTTGATGAAGAGCCCGTCGGTCGACGTCGTGGACCCCGCCACGGTGGACCCTCGCCCCGTGCGCCCGCGCAAGGCCCAGAACCTTCTGCTCTGCGTCGCAGCCGGGACGCTGCTCGGCGTCGGCATCGCCCTGCTGCGCGAGTCCCGCCGCCCCGCCCACCTCGCCCCGCTGGAGGTGGAGGAGCAGCTCGAGCTGCGGGTGCTCGGCGTGATTCCGAAGGAATCCTGAGGTCGCTCGAATGTCACCGAAGAAAGAGAGGTCGCAAGTGGGGACGCTCAGAGCATCGATGATTGTCGCCAGTCCCGATCCGGACGCGCCCCAGGGGGCGCGGGAGCGCCGCCCGGCGAGGGGTGCGGCACGATGACCGTCGACCAGATCTACGAGCATTCGCTGGCCGCCGCCGTGCACGAGCTGCTGGCGAAGGGGCTCAGGAAGCTTCTCGTCACCAGCGGGGTGGACGGGGAGGGAACGACGTCGGTCACCGCGCACGTGGGTGCGGCGGTGGCGAGCACCGGCTTGGAGAGCGTGGTGCTGGTGGACGCCCACACGCTCGCTCCCCGGCTGCACCGGGTCTTCGACCGGTTCGACCGCCGCGGGCTCGGGGACCTGCTCGAGGAGGCCTACCTGCTCGATTTCACCCGCGAGGCCCCCGACCAGTTCGGGCTCGGCGACTGGGTGGAGATCCTCGGCGCCCAGGCCCGGACCGGCGAGCTCCGGATCCGCGAGGGCGAGCAGAGCTTCTCGATCCGCCTGGTCAAGGGCTCGATCTGCAGCGTGGCCGGCGGCGCGGGCGACGACCTGCTCCTGGGCGACGTGCTGGTGCGGCGCGGATGGGTGACGGCCTTGGACCTGGTCGGCGCGCTCCACGAGCAGGCCAGCCGGCGGCTGACCCGGCTCCTCGCGCTCCAGCACGCGGAGTGCCGCTTCGCCGAGATGGCCGAGCCCTACCTGGCCGCGACCGGCGGGAACGCCCCCGCGGTGCCGGAGGGAGAGGGGAGAGAGATGGACCGAGCCTAACGGTGTGACTGTCTCGCGGCCTGCATTTTCCCTTATGAGAGAACCTTGGCGGGATGCGTGGGGAAGGCGGGATGCTACAGGGCCCGCGCCCGGGGTCAAGTCAATTCATTCGACTCGCGGCCGGCGAGGGGCCGAATACTGGTTGCGCGCACGGTCCGAAACCGCTGCGCGGACTCAAGATCGCGTGCCCCGCTCGCCCCATGTGAACTCGTTCGATCGCATCCGGCGCTCACCGGCAAGAGGCCCTGCGGCCCGCCCGGGAACGGGCCGATAAGGATCCCAGGCCGACGGCGCCGCCGATGGGGCACCCGACCCTGCCGGGGTGCGCCGATGGCCGGCGGGGCAAGGGGCCGGTGGGCGCTGCGCCCGCGTCGCGCGGTCGGGCGGGCACCGTCGATCGCGCCGGGGCGCAGATTCGGACGGAAAATGCGGACGCGGTATTCCACCCCCATACAGACAGTTGCATGAGTATTAGAATGGTATATCATTCATATATGACCTTCCCCCAGGCCGCTCCTCGCGGTCGCTCCGCGAGGATGGTGGCACTGCCCACGACCCTCGCCGCCGCGGCCGCGCTGCTCGGCGCGCTCGCCGTGCCCGGCCTGGCGACCGCGGCCGACG
Organism: Candidatus Eiseniibacteriota bacterium; assembly: GCA_036507005.1. Lineage (GTDB taxonomy): Bacteria > Eisenbacteria > RBG-16-71-46 > RBG-16-71-46 > RBG-16-71-46 > WS-2. The sequence continues at coordinate 9,612 of DASXQT010000082.1, read as the reverse complement.
AGATCCACTGGACCATCACGGGACAGAAGTCGGTCACCTTGACCTGGAGGGGCGGCGGCCCGGAGGCCCTGAGGTACGGCACCCACCCGTCGGTCCTCAACCAGGTCTCCGCCGCGGCCGGCTGCCTTCCGGCGCCGAGTTCCTCCCCCGGCCCGTTCTGGGAGGCCAGGCTCACCGGCCTCCGGGAGGACACGCGCTACTACTACCGGATCGGAAACCAGTCGACCCACACCTTCCGGACCCCGCCGCCGCGCGGCGAGGCAGACTACTGGTTCGCGGAGGAGGCCGACGTCGGCAGCACGCTGACCTGGGCCAACGTCGGCATCACCCAGGCCATGATTCCGCTGGACTACCCGAACCTCCCCGGCGACGACCGCCCGCGCTTCGTGCTGGTTCCGGGAGACCTCACCTACGGCGACCAGGAGACGCTCGCCGACGTGGGCCGGCACTTCAACGACGTGATGGCGTGGTCGCAGGACGCGGCCTACATGCCGGCCTGGGGCAACCACGAGTGGGGGACGACCGCCGACCGGAACGCCGACAACCTGAACAACTACGAGGGCCGGTTCGACCTCCCCAACTCCAAGACCTCGCCGGGCGCGAGCGCCGCGGTCGGGAACGGTCCGGACGACGATTGGTACTGGTTCGACTACGGCAACGTGCGGTTCATCGCGTTCCCCGAGCCCTACACCGGGGCGTGGAGCGACTGGTCGGTGAAGGTCGATCCCGTCATGCAGGAAGCCCAGAACGATCCGGAGCTCAAGTTCATCGTCACCTTCGGCCACCGTCCCTCGTGGTCCTCGGGCGCGGATCACGGCGGGGACGCCACGCTGGCGGGATACATGGCGGCGCTGCACGCGACGCATTCCAAGTACAAGCTCAGCCTCCAGGCCCACAGCCATCACTACGAGCGCGCCGATCCGGCCCAGACCGGCGGCATCCTGTTCATCGTCGGCGCGGGCGGGGGCTCGACGCTCGGCGGCCTGAGCTCGACCCGGCCGAGCTGGTCGGCGTTTCGCTACGACCACCTCGAGCACCTGCGCCTCCACGTCCAGGACGACCGCATCGACGGCTACGCGATCTGCGGACCCCTGATCGCGGGCAATCACGACGTGTGCGTTCAGGGCACGGTGATCGATTCCTTCTCGGTCCTCGCGGATCCGGCCGTCGGCGTCGACCTGCCGCCCCCTCCCGGGCCGCGCCTGAAGCTCTCGGCCGAGCCCAACCCCGCGCTGGGATCCGTGGCGATGGTGGTGGAGGCCGACGCCGCGGGCGAGCAGAGCCTCACGGTGCTCGATCTCTCCGGGCGCCGCGTCCGTCACCTGGGGACCGGATGGCGCGCGGGCGGCGTGCGGCGCGTTCTCTGGGACGGGAAGGACGACTCGGGGGCCCTGGCGCCTCCCGGGGTCTACCAGGTGAGCCTGCGAACGGGAAGCCGCAGCGTGGAAGCCCGCGTCGCGCTGCTCCGCTGAGCGCCGGAGGCCTCCGGGCGCCCGCGGGCGGGACGCTAGGCGACGGCCTTCTCCAGCACGTCGACGATCGCCTGCGTGCACTCCGCGATCTGGAACTCGCGCTCGACGCGTTCGCGCCCGGCGCGGCCCATCGCCGCCCTCAGCCGCTCGTCCGCGAGGAGGAGGGCGATCTTCCCGGCCAGCGGCCCGGCCTGCCGCGAGGGCACCAGGAACCCGGTGACGCCATCCGAGACCGCGTCCTCGCATCCCTTGTGATGGGTGCTCACGACCGGCTTGCCCGAGGCCATGGCCTCCAGGATCGAGACCGGCAGCCCCTCCATGTAGTAGGAGGGGAGCGCGAAGATGTCCGCGCACTTCATCAGGTCGTCCACGTCGTTGCGCCAGCCCAGGATCTTGACGCGGTCCTCCGTGCCGGCCTCGGCCACCGCGTGGCGCAGCCGGGCGAGGAGCGGCCCGGTCCCGGCGAGCAGGAAGCACGCGTCGCGACGCTCGCGACACACCAGCCGGGCGGCCTCGACGAACTCGGCAACGCCCTTCTCGGGGATCAGCCGGGCCACGCACAGCACGATCTTGAGGGCGGGATCGAGCGACAGCTCGCGCACCAGCCTCTGCCGGGTCTCGCGCGGCACTTCGGTCGTGAACCGCGCGACGTCCACCCCCATGCCCGGGATGCGGTAGACCCGGCTCGCGTCGCGCGCGAGCGGCGCGCGGCGCGCCAGGCGCTCGTCGTAGTCGTTCATCACGATCAGCGCGTCGGTCACGGGCGCCAGGTTCTTCTCCACCAGGTAGCGCGCGGTCCAGTTCAGCGGCCCCTGCGCGGGCCCGCAGGCCAGCCCGTGGGCGAAGTAAACGAACCGGGGCCGGCCCGCGAGCGTGGCGGCGATGCGCCCCACCGCCGCCGCGATCGAGTTGTGGCAGACCACGGCATCGATCCGCCGCTCCCGGATCACCCGGCGGATCCTCCAGATCGCGCGCAGCGCCGCGAGCGGGTTCAAGCTGCGCTTCAACCCGTGGGAATGGACCTCGAAGCCGGCTTCCCGCAGCCGGTCGGCGTCGGGGGAATCGCCGGTGCAGATCAGCACCTCGTGGCCCAGCGCCTTCTGGGCGTTCATGACGGGAATCAGGAACCAGCGCAGCGTCTCGGCGGCGCGCGAAAGGTGCATGATCCTCATCGTCTCGACCTCGTTCCCCTGCACGTTTCCTCCTGCGGTGAGCCGAAGCCCGCGCCGCCGGGCGCGCCGCGGGCGGGGCGCAGGCGCCGCCGGCTCGCGGGAGCGCTCCGCATCCGGTGTATCGACCGCCTCCCGGCCGGCGCGCAGGCCTTCGTCGCCGCGTTGGAGGAGGGGGGCGCCGCCCGGTGAATCGACCGCGGTCCCATCACGTTCCCGGCCCCGGCGGAAGCCGGCGCACGGCGCCTGGCCGGGCCCCCGACTCGTTCTTCGCGCTACCGCCGGCGCGCTCCCGGGCCGATACAATCGGAGCCGGCCCGGGCCCCGGTATGGCCCACGACCCCGCCTCCGACCCGCGCGAGAGCATGCGAAACGGCGACTTCACCCTCGAGCCCTGCCCGCCTCCGGCCCTCCTCGCCGGAGGCGCGAACGGCGTTCCGCGCTGCTCGTTCACGATCGACGTCGAGGATTGGTACCAGTCGACGATCGACTTCGACGCGCCCATCTCCGACCGCGTGCTCCGCAACGTGGAGCGGGCCTGCGCCGCCCTCGATCAGCACCGCATCAAGGGTACCTTCTTCGTCCAGGGCCGGGTGGCGGAGACCTTCCCGCGCCTGCTTCGGGACCTGCTCGCCGAAGGTCACGAGATCCAGTCCCACGGCTACAGCCACCGGCCGCTGTACGCCATGGACCGACGCGCGCTCAGGACCGAGCTCGAGCTCGCGCGCAAGACCGTCGAGGACGCCTGCGGGGTACGCGTCACCGCGTTCCGCGCTCCCGACTTCTCGATCGTGCGCGAGAACCTGTGGGCGCTCGAGGTCCTGGCCGAGACCGGGTTCGAGATCGACTCCTCGATCTTCCCCATGAAGATGAGCCGCTACGGCATCGACGGCTGGGAGATCGGGCCGCACATCGTGCACCTGCCGGGCGGCGGCCGGATCCTCGAGGTGCCGGTGGCCATCGCCATCGTGGCGGGGATGAGGATCCCGGTCGCCGGGGGCGGCTACATCCGGCTCCTGCCGCGCTGGCTGCTCGAGCGCGCGCTGCGCTCGGTGCTCGCCAGCGACCGGCCGGTGATCCTCTACTGCCACCCCTACGAGTTCAGCCCCGAGGAGATGGCCGAATACCGCGGCCGGGTCGGCCCGGCGTTCCGCATCACCCAGGGCATCGGCCGCGCCTCGTTCATCCGCCGCGTGCATCACCTGCTCGCCCGGCTGCCCTTCGGGCGCTTCGACCGGGTCGTGGCGGCGTGGGGGCGGGCGTGACCACGATCTACCTCACCACCGACGACCCGCTCTACCTGCCCGCGTTCTTCGAGCGCGTGCTGCGCGAGCCCGCGTCCGGCCCCCGGACGGTGTTCGTCGTGCCGCCGCTCTACAAGCGCCAGACGCCGCTCCAGGCCGCGCTGCGCTACGCCCGAACCTTCGGCGCCGCTGCCGCGCTCCAGCTCACCGCCCGCGTGGCGCTCGCCCGGCTGCAGGGGCGGTCCATCGCCGCGTCGTGCCGGCGGCATGGAGTCGCGTGCGAGACGGTCGCCGACGTCAACGCCCCGGGGTTCCTGGACCGGCTGCGCGCGCTCGGTCCCGACCTCCTGGTCTCGGTGAGCTGCCCGCAGATCTTCAAGCCGCCGCTGATCGAGCTTCCGCCGCTCGGGATCCTCAACATCCACGGCGCGCTCCTGCCCCGGTACCGGGGCGTGCTCCCGAGCTTCTGGATGCTGGCGAACGGCGAGACCAAGGCCGGCGTGACCATCTACTACGTGGACGCGCGGATCGACATCGGCGACCTGTGCGCGCAGCGGGCCTACGACATCCTCCCGGACGAGAGCCTCGACGGCTTCCTCCGGCGCTCGAAGGCGGTCGCGGCCGATCTGCTGGTCGAGGCCCTGGGCCGGATCGAGCGCGGCGAGCGGACGCGCACCCCCATGAGCCTCGACGGGGGCTCGTACTACAAGTGGCCGGACGCGGCGGCGGTGCGGCGCTTCCGCGCCGCGGGCCGCCGGGTCTGGTAGCGCCATGCCGCCCCGAGCGAGCCGGCGCCGGGCGCCGGAGGCCCGCGGGAGAGGCGGACTCGCAGCGCTCGCGATCCTCGTCGCGCTGTGCGCTCCGGGGAGCGCATCCGCCGGCAAGGGCGCGGACGAGATCCACTGGACCTTCACCGGGCCGACCTCCGTGACCTTCGACTGGCGCGGAGGCCCGGCCACGATCCGGTACGGCCCGACCCCCGCGTACGGCCTGACCGCCACGGCGTCCGCCCCCAGCCCGATGCCGTTCTCCTCCGCCGGTCCCTTCTGGGAGGCGAAGCTCACCGGGCTCGCGGAGAACGCGGTGTACCACTACTCGATCGGCCGCGGATCCGATCACACCTTCCGCACTCCGCCCAGGCGGGGCGGCTCCGACTTCACGTTCTACGCCGAGGGCGACATCGGCAACGGCTCCGACTGGAAGCGCATGGCGGTGGTCCAGTCGATGATCGCGGCCGGCAAGCCCGACTTCGTGCTGTGCGTCGGCGACCTCACCTACGCGACCCCGGTGGGCCAGCCCGCCGTGGACCGCCACTTCGACGACGTGATGGTGTGGTCGCTCGATGCCGCCTACATGCCCGCCTGGGGCAATCACGAGTGGGAGGAGCCGAAGCAGGACGACATGAGGAACTACAAGGGCCGGTTCGACCTCCCGAACCCGCAGGCCTCTCCGCGGGACGCGGACGCGCCCTGGTGCGGCGGGGGCGAGGACTGGTACTGGTTCGACTACGGGAACGTCCGCTTCATCGCCTACCCGGAGCCGTGGTCCGGCGCGTGGTCGGACTGGGGGCGCAGCGTGCGGCCGATCATGGATCAGGCCCAGGCGGACTCGGCGATCGCCTTCATCGTCACCTTCGGGCACCAGCCCGCCTACTCCTCGGGCTACCACGAGGGCGAGCCGAAGCTCCGGGAGATCATGGACTCGCTCGGCGACCGCTGCTCCAAGTACGTGCTCAACCTGAACGGCCACAGCCACGACTACGAGCGCTCGCACCCGCAGCACGGCGTGGTCCACGTCACCGCCGGGGTCGGCGGCGCGGACCTCGAGCAGCCTTCGAACCGGGACTGCCCGTGGTCCGGAGGCTGTCCGCCCCCCGCGTGGTCGGCGTTCCGGGCGATGCACCACGCCGCGATCCGCGTGCGGGTGACGGCATCGGGCATGGAGCTCACGGTGTTCTGCGGGCCGCCGAGCAGCGGCGAGGACGAGGAGAACGACGTCAGGTGCGGGCAGGGAAGCGTGATGGACCACGCCGCGATCGTCGCGCGCGTCGCGCAGCCACGGCCGGGCGCGTCGAGCCCCGAGTCGGACGCGGAGCCGAAGTAGGCTTCCGGATCGTGCGGGCACCAGGGGCCCGCGCGCGGATCGCCGCGGCCGCGAGCCTCGTGTGGCTTTGCCTCCACGCCCCGGCCGCGGCCTTCGCCGGGGCGTGGGTCAACATCAATCCCGGCGGCGGCGGCGCCTTCACCTCGATCGGCGCGGGGCCGAGCGGGATCCTGGTCGCCGGCAGCGACCTGAGCGGCGCCTATCGCAGCCTCGACCACGGCGCCACCTGGGACGCGATCGGCGCCTTCCGCGGGCTGGCCGACACCCACGTGAGCGCGGTCGCCTTCGATCCCCGCGACCCCCGCATTCTCTACCTGGGCGCCGAGGACGGTCTCTACCGCAGCGCCGACGGCGGCGAGCGCTTCCACGCCGTGCTCGATTCCGCCTTCGTCAGCGCCGTCGCCGCATCGCCCTCCGATCCGGCGATCGTCTACGCGGGCTGCGAAGCGTCGTACCGCGCGACCGACGGACAGGTCCTGAAGAGCGCCGACCGCGGCCTCCACTGGGAGCGCGCGAGCCGCAACCTTCCGCCCGGGCTGCGCATCCTCGAGCTGGCCGTGGACCCGACCGATGCGCGCCGGGTGTTCCTGCTCTCGGGGCCGGACATGTTCGCCCCGAAGGCGGCGCAGGCGCTCTACCGGAGCACCGACGGCGGGGCGCACTGGCTCCGGATCGGCAAGCGCGTCGGCGCGATCGCCGACGTGGACCTGGATCCGCTCACGCCTTCTGTCCTCTACGTCACGGCGCTCGAGTCGAAGGGCCGCGGCCACGTCTGGAAGAGCACCGACGGAGGCGCCAACTGGGCTCGCAAGGCCCCGCTCCTCGGCGCGCTGTGCGTGAAGCGCGACGAGCCGCGGGTGATCCGCCTGGTCGACGTGGGCCGGCATGCGGACAAGGAGTGGGCGGTGTGGGAGTCGCGCGATGCGGGCGAATCGTGGCACCGCAAGAGCTCGGAGCACGACTGGGAGGCCGGCTGGCAGGCCCTGTCGTGGGGGCTGAGCGAGAGCCCCTACGGCCTGCCCAAGAGCCTGGGGACGGACCTCTCGAACCCCGACGCGATCTACTGGGCCGACGCCCAGTTCGTGTTCGGCTCCACCGACGGCGGCCGCAGGTTCGCGAACCTCTTCACCCGCGAGGTCCGGCCCGGCTGGTGGCGCGGGCGCGGGATCGACAACGTGGCGGTGATCGCGCTGGCCGTGAGCGAGCCCGACCCCCACCAGGTGTTCGCGGGCTCGTTCGACATCGGGCTGTGGCGCAGCCTCGACGGCGGCGAGAGCTGGCAGTCGTGCAACGACCCCGCCTCGACCGGGGCCTGGAGGGGGCACGGGGGGAACACCGCCTCGATCGTGCTGGACCCGCTCCGCCCCGGAGTGGTGTGGGCCACGATGGGCGAGAGGGCCGACCGGGCGACGCTGGTGAGGAGCGATCGCGCGGGCGAGCCCGGGAGCTGGCGCCCGTCGGCCGCGGGGCTTGGGGTCGGGTTCCTGAACGGGCTCGCGCTCGACCGCACGAGCCCCGCCCACCGGCGCAGGATGCTCGTGGCCGCGGACGGCGACGTCTACCGCAGTGACGACGACGGCGCGACCTGGTCGCGGGCGCTGGCCTCCGGCGCCTGCCGGACCACTGCCGTCGACCGCCACGACGGGCGCCTGGTCTACGCGGGCGGAGAAGGCGGGCTGTGGCGCTCGACCGCGGGCGGGAGCCCGGGCACGTGGGAGCGGGTGGGGCGGCCGGAGATGGAGGGCGAGCTCGTTCGCTCGCCGCGCGACTTCCAGTGGGAGGGCGTGCACCAGATCGTTCCCGACCCGGTGCGGAGCGGGCGGGTCTACGTCGTCGGCTACGGAAGCGCGCGCGGCCTCTACGTGAGCGGCGACCGCGGGCGCACGTGGACGAAGCTCCGTGCGGCCGACTTCGCGCGCTGCGTGGCCGTCGACCCGCGCCACCCGGAGGTGCTCTACCTGACCTCGTCGCCGGCCTTCAAGTCGGGCGCCAGCGCCGCGGGCTCGCAGGCGATCCTCCGCAGCGAGGACGGCGGGCGCACCTGGGTGTCGCTCGAGGACGGCTTGAGCTGGCCCTTCGGCGGACCGGTCGCGATCGACCCGGCCGATCCGACGCGCGTGTTCCTCGGCAGTCCCGGGAACGGCTTCCAGAGGCGCACCATTCCGCCGCCCAAGCCGGCCACGCACGGGAGGTGAGGCGCAGGCCGCGGGGCGCGCCCCCGGCGCTCAGCCGCCGCGCGACTCCTGCGCGCGCCGGCGCGCCAGCTCGTTCAGCCGCCGGCACTCGGCCTCGACGTTGAACGAGTGATTGATCCAGATCAGGGCGAGCAGCACCGCGACCTGGAGCAGCGCCTGGGCCTGCAGCACCAGGCCGAGGAACGCCGCGTCGCCCGTGGCCCACTCGATCGCGAGCCCGATGATCACGAGCAGCAGCAGGATCGTGAACTCCGAGATCACCAGCACCAGGTCGCGCACCGCCGACACCGCGCGGGCCGCGAGCGAGCCCCCGGGGCCGCCTCCTTCGCCGCGCCGGCTCCTGCGGACCGCCTCGCGCGACAGCAGGGACGCGGGCCCGGACGGCTCCGCCGGTGGCAGGATCTGGGGCTGCTCGAGCCCGTACTGCGCGTAGAGCAGCGCCCCCATGCTCTTGTTCTGCCGGATCATGACCATGGCCAGCGCCCCGATCATGGCCGGGGCGAGCGCCGCCAGGGTCTGGGCCGGAGTCTCCGCGTGCGCCGCCAGATGGAGCCCGACCCCGGCGAAGATCCCCGCGTAGGCGAAGGTGTGGCTCAGCTCGTCCATGTAGACGCCGTCGAGCGAGTACACCCCGCGGAAGCGCGCGATCTCGCCGTCCACCTTGTCGAGGAAGTAGTGGACGACGAGGGCGGCGGCTCCGCCCAGGGAGACGGCGGCCGAGGGCATGGCGAGGAGGACCGCACCCGCCACGGTGAGGAGCAGGCTCAGCAGGGTCACCTGGTTGGCGGTGACGCCGGTGTGGAGCAGCAGCCAGGTGATGCGGATCGAGACCCGCCGCGACAGCACGTACCACAGGCGGCGGTCCTGGCGCACCTTCTCGCCCTGGCAGAGGTCGCGAAGGGTGGCGAGGTCCGGCACCTTGCGATCGGGCACGTCGAGGGTCTCGGGTCGGGACATTCGGAGGGGCTCAGGGCCGCGGTCTCGTGAATCGCGCTGGATGTCGCCAGCCGGCTTCGTTGCGGCGGGCGAGACTACCACGCACGCCGCGCGCGCCCCACCCGGGCGGCGGGCAGGCGACGCGGTGCCTTCGCCCGCAACGCGACAGCGTCGCGCGGGGAGCGCGACGCTGTCGGTTGGGGCCGAGGTGGGGCGGGACGATCACTTCATGATCAGGAAGCGACCGCTCTTCATCCCATCCGCCGAGTGGATGCTGTAGAAGTAGATGCCCGAGCCCAGGCCCGCGCGCTCGTCGAGCGGCAGGATGTGGAGGCCGGCGGCGGCGTTGGGATCCTCGAGCAGGGTGTGGACCCTGCGGCCGGTGACGTCGAAGAGGGTGACGCGCAGGGGGCCGGCGCGGCGGGTGGAGAAGCGCAGGACGCCCTGGCGGCCGAGGGGGTTGGGAGCCACGGAGGGGGCGAAGAAGGCCTCG
>DASXQT010000081.1:0-54960 GCA_036507005.1 Candidatus Eiseniibacteriota bacterium | reverse complement strand
GCCCGGCGCGACCCCGCGCCGGGCCGCCGGCATGAGGGGCGAGGCCGGGCTCCCGGCCCCCCGATTTGACACGGCGACTATCCTGCAGCCGAATGTTTGAGGCTCTGCTCAAAAGGGTGTTCGGCTCGAAGCACGAGCGCGACGTCCGTCGTGCCCGGCCTATCGTGGCCCAGATCAACGAGTTGGCGGAGGGCTACAAGTCCCTCGACGACGCCGCCCTGAGCGCCGGGACCGCCGAGTTCAAGCAGCGGATCGCCCAGGCGGTGGAGGGCGTCACCGACGAGGCCGAGCGCCGGGCGGCCGAGCTCGCGGCGCTCGACGAGCTCCTGCCCGAGGCGTTCGCCGCCGTCAAGGAGGCGTGCCGCCGCCTGGTGGGCCGGTCCTGGAGCGTGGTGGGCATCCCCATCTCCTGGGACATGGTCCCGTTCGACGTCCAGCTCATCGGCGGCATCATGCTCCACGAGGGCAGGATCGCCGAGATGGCGACCGGCGAGGGCAAGACCCTGGTCGCCACCATGCCGCTCTACCTCAACGCCCTGACCGGGCGCGGCGCCCACCTCGTCACGGTCAACGACTACCTCGCGCGGCGCGACAGCGAGTGGATGGGCGAGGTCTACAAGCTGCTGGGGCTCACGGTGGGCTGCATCCAGCAGGGCATGGATCCCCCGCAGCGCCGGGCGCAGTACGCCTGCGACATCACCTACGGCACCAACAACGAGTTCGGGTTCGACTACCTGCGCGACAACATGGCGGTGCGCCCCGAGCACCGCGTCCAGCGCGGGTTCGCCTACGCGATCGTGGACGAGGTCGACTCGGTGCTGATCGACGAGGCGCGCACCCCGCTCATCATCTCCGGCCCGGTGGAGCACAGCGACCAGGCGTTCGACGAGCTCAAGCCCCTGGTCGAGCGGGTGGTGCGCCACCAGAACCAGCTGGTGAACGAGCTGCTCTCCGAGGCCGACGCGCTGCTCAAGGAGTCGGACAAGGAGTACGAGGCCGGGCTCAAGCTGCTCCAGGTCCAGCGCGCCGCGCCCAAGCACAAGCGCTTCATGAAGCTGGTCTCGGAGAAGCCGGCGGTGAAGAAGCTGATCACCCGGGTCGAGCTCGACTACCTGCGCGACAAGCGCATGCACGAGATCGACGAAGCGCTCGACTACGTGATCGAGGAGAAGCAGCGCAACGTCGACCTGCTCGAGAAGGGGCGCGAGCTGATGTCGCCGCAGGACGCCGACCGCTTCGTGGTGCCCGACCTGGCGGCGCAGCTCAGCGAGCTCGAGGGCCGCGAGGACCTGACCGCCGAGCAGAAGGTCCAGGAGCGCGAGAAGATCTACGGCGCGTACGCGGTGAAGAACGAGCGCATCCACAACATCCAGGCGCTGCTCAAGGCCTACTCGCTCTACGAGCGCGACGTCGAGTACGTGGTCCAGGACGGCAAGGTGTTGATCGTCGACGAGTTCACCGGCCGCCTGATGCCCGGCCGGCGCTACTCCGAGGGCCTCCACCAGGCGATCGAGGCCAAGGAGGGCGTGCGGGTCGAGGGCGAGACCCAGACGCTGGCCACGATCACGCTCCAGAACTTCTTCCGCATGTACCAGAAGCTCGCGGGCATGACCGGCACCGCGGAGACCGAGGCCCGCGAGTTCTGGGAGATCTACAAGCTCGACGTGTCGGTGGTCCCCACCCACCGCGCGTGCGTGCGCAAGGACCACGAGGACGTGGTCTACCGCACCAAGCGCGAGAAATACAACGCGGTGATCGACGAGATCGCCGCCTGCCACGAGAAGGGCCAGCCGGTGCTGGTCGGCACCATCAGCGTCGAGGTGAGCGAGCTGCTCTCGCGCATGCTCAAGCGCCGCGGCATCCGGCACAACGTGCTCAACGCCAAGTACCACGAGCAGGAGGCCGGGATCGTCGCGCAGGCCGGCCAGCGCGAGGCGGTCACGATCGCCACCAACATGGCGGGCCGCGGCACGGACATTAAGCTCGGCGCCGGCGTGCCGGACCTGGGCGGGCTCCACATCCTCGGCACCGAGCGCCACGAGTCGCGGCGCATCGACCGCCAGCTCCGCGGCCGCTCGGGGCGCCAGGGCGACCCGGGATCGTCGCGCTTCTTCCTGTCGCTCGAGGACGACCTGATGCGCCTGTTCGGCAGCGAGCGCATCTCCGGGCTGATGCAGCGCATGGGCGTCGAGGAGGGCGAGGTGATCGAGCACCCGCTCGTCACCGGGGCGATCTCGCGCGCGCAGAAGCGGGTCGAGGCCTACAACTTCGACGTCCGCAAGCACCTGCTCGAGTACGACGACGTGATGAACCAGCAGCGCACGATCGTCTACGACCTGCGCAACAAGGCGCTGCTGAGCGACGACGTGAGCGAGATGGTGCTCTCGAGCATCGAGGAGGAGGTGCTCGATCGCGTCGACAAGGCCACGGTCGGCGGCTCGGCCCACCGCGACGACTGGAACATGAAGGGGCTGGCAGACGAGCTCTCGTTCGAGCTCATGCGGCCGATCGGCGCGGCCGACCTCGAGTCCCCGACGCCCGAGGCGCTGAAGGACAAGGCGGCCGAGATCGGGGAGCAGGCCTACCGGGCGCGCGAGGCCGAGTTCGGGGCGCCGCTCCTGCGCGACGTGGAGCGCCATCTCTACCTCTATACCCTGGACGAGCACTGGCGCGACCACCTCTACGAGCTCGACCACCTGAAGGGCGGCATCGGGCTGCGCGCCTACGGGCAGCGCGACCCGCTGATCGAGTACAAGAAGGAGGCCTACACGCTGTTCGAGACCCTGGTGCGCGAGGTGCGCGAGGAGTTCGTCCAGCGCCTGTTCCGCGTCCAGCTCGCCCCGGAGGCGGTCCAGCAGATGGAGCGCCGTCCGCGACCGCGCCAGATGGTGGCGCAGCACGCCGAGACCGGCGCGTTCGCCGCGACCGCGCGGCCTGCGGCTGCCGGCGGCGGCGCGCGGGCGGCCGAGGAGCGCGAGGCCCCGCCGGCGCGCGTAGCGCCGGTGCGGACCGGGCCGCGCGTGGGGCGCAACGATCCCTGCCCGTGCGGGAGCGGCAAGAAGTACAAGAAGTGCCACATGCTGATCGACGAGGGCGCGGAGACGCGGTCGTGAGCGCGCGGCGGACGGGTTCTTCCGGCTCGCGCGCGACGGCGCCCCGCAGCGCCGCGGCCCGCTCCGCGGGAGCGGCGGAGCGCGCGCCGGCCAAGGCGAAGCCCGAAAAGCCCGCGCGCGGCGAAGCGGTGCTCGAGCTCAAGCGCACGCGCGCGGCGGGGAAGAAGCGCGCGCCGGCGGCGGAGGCCGCGGCCGGCAACGGCCCGAGCCTCGTGATCGTCGAGTCGCCGGCCAAGTCGCGCACGCTGAGCAAGTTCCTGGGCCGGGGCTACACCGTGATGGCCTCGAACGGCCACATCATGGACCTGCCCAAGAGCAAGCTCGGCGTGGATCTCGAGAACGACTTCGAGCCCGAGTACGTGCCGATCCGGAGCAAGAACCAGGCGCTGGCGAAGATCCAGGTCGCGGCGCGCAAGGCCGATCGCATCTTCCTCGCGCCCGACCCCGACCGCGAGGGCGAGGCGATCGCCTGGCACCTGGCGGGCGCGCTCAAGAGCGCGCGCCGCCCGCTCGCGCGGCTCACCTTCAACGAGATCACCGAGCGCGCGGTCAAGCAGGCGCTCGAGCATCCGCGCGAGCTCGACATGAACCTGGTGAACGCCCAGCAGGCGCGGCGTGTGCTCGACCGCCTGGTGGGCTACAAGGTGAGCCCGTTCGTGTGGCGCACGGTGCGCTACGGCCTGTCCGCCGGGCGGGTGCAGAGCGTGGCGCTGCGGCTGATCTGCGAGCGCGAGGAGGAGATCCTCGCCTTCGTTCCGGTCGAGTACTGGACACTCGAGGCCGACCTCGAGACCCGCAAGAGCGAGCGCTTCACCGCGCGCCTGGTGCGCGTGGGGGAGGAGGAGCTCGAGCAGGGCCAGATCCGCGGCGAGGGCGCGGGCGACCGGGCGCGTGCGCTCGCCGCCGAGCTCGAGGGCGCGAGCCTCGTCACCACCCGCGTCGAGGTCACGCCCCGGCAGGTGCATCCGCGCGCGCCCTTCATCACCAGCACGCTCCAGCAGACCGCGTTCAACCGCCTGGGCTACGTGAGCCAGCGCACCATGTCGATCGCCCAGCGCCTCTACGAGGGCGTGGCGCTGGGGCGCGAGGGCAGCGTCGGCCTCATCACCTACATGCGCACCGACTCGCCGCGCCTCGCGGGCGAGGCGATCGCCGAGATGCGCGGCTGGCTCACCGAGCACCTCGGCCCCGAGTACGTGCCCGAGGAGCCGCGCCAGTTCAAGGGCCGGCGCGGGGCCCAGGAGGCGCACGAGGCGATCCGGCCCACGTCGGTGGAGCGCACGCCCGAATCCGTCCGCGCCCACCTCGGCGACGAGCAGTTCAAGCTCTACGACCTGATCTGGAAGCGGGCGGTGGCCTCGCAGGCGGCGCCCGCCCTCTACCTGGCGAGCACGGTCGAGGTGGCCGCGGGCCGGCTCACGCTGCGCGCGACCGGGCGCGTGCTCCAGTTCCCGGGCTTCCAGAAGCTCTACGGCGTGGACGAGGACGACGACGACAAGGAGTCGAAGCTGCCCGCGCTCGAGCAGGGCGAGCCGCTCACGCTGGCGCGCGAGCCGCTGGTGGCGCCCGCGGCGCCCGAGACGCAGGAGGTGGCGCCCGCCGCGGAGCCGGGAACGGGCGCCGCGCCCGCCGGCGTCGCGGAGAAGGCGGGCGTGATCCGCCCCGACCAGCACTTCACCCAGCCGCCGCCGCGCTACACCGACGCCTCGCTGGTCAAGGCGCTCGAGGAGGAGAACATCGGCCGGCCCAGCACCTACGCGACCATCGTGGGCACCATCACCTCGCGCGAGTACGTGGAGCGCGACAAGGGGCGGCTGGCCCCGACCGACCTCGGCATGGCCGTGAGCCGCCTGCTGGTCTCGACCTTCCCCGACGTGTTCAACGTCGGCTTCACCGCCACCATGGAGGAGGAGCTGGACGGGATCGAGGAGGGCAAGCAGGAATGGCACCGGGTGGTGCACGACTTCTGGGGGCCGTTCCAGAAGGACCTGGAGAGCGCGGAGAAGCTGCGCCTCCAGCACCGCAAGAAGGTGGAGGAGTCGACCGACATCCCGTGCCCCAACTGCGGGCGGCTGCTGGTCAAGAAGTTCGGGCGCCGCGGCCCGTTCCTCGCCTGCCCCGGCTACCCGGAGTGCAAGTACACGCGCCCGGTCGAGGACTCGGAGCTGCCGACGCCGGTCGAGGGCAAGTGCGAGCTGTGCGGCTCGCCGCTGGTGGCGCGCAACGGCCCCTACGGGCGCTTCATCGCCTGCTCGCGCCGCCCCGACTGCAAGTACACGCGGCCCTTCACGCTCGGCATCAAGTGCCCCGAGTGCGGCCAGGGCGAGATCGCCGAGCGCCGCACCAAGCGCGGCAAGACCTTCTACGGCTGCACGCGCTACCCCGACTGCAAGTTCGCGGTCTGGGACCGGCCGAAGCTCACGCCCTGCCCGAACTGCGGCGCGCCCTTCCTGGTGGAGAAGGAGACCAAGAAGGGGCCGGTGCTGCGGTGCGTGAAGTGCAAGTCGACGTTCGCGGCGGAAGCCGCCGGTGCGTGAGGCGCTCGAGGCGTTCCTGACCGAGCTCGCGGCCCACCCGCGCGGCTCGGCCCACACGCTCGCCGCCTATCGCCGCGACATCACGCGCGTGCTCGACCGCGCGGCCGGAGCCGGCAAGCCGGTCGCGCCCGCGCTCTGGACCCGCGAGCTGCTCGAGCGCTCGCTGCGCGACCTCTCGCTCTCGGGCCACGCGGCCGCGAGCGCCGCGCGGGCGCTGGCGGCGTGGCGCAGCTTCACGCGCTTCTGCGTGCGGCGCGGGATCCTGAGCGCCGACCCGGCGCGTGCGATCCCGTTCCCGCGCATCCCGCGGCGCCTGCCGCGCACGCTTCCGGCGCAGGAGCTGGGACGCGCGCTCGACCGCATGAGCGGCGCCGAGCCGGTCACGCTGCGCGACCGCGCGCTGATCGAGCTGGCCTACTCCTCGGGGCTAAGGCTCGCCGAGCTGGTGGGCTTGAACCACGGCGACCTCGACCGCACGGGGGGGCTCCTGCGCGTGCGCGGCAAGGGCCGGCGCGAGCGCATCGTGCCGGCCGGGGACGAGGCGCTCGCCGCACTCGAGCGGTACCTCGCGGCCGCGGGGCGCGCGCGCGGGCGGCCGGGCGAACCGCTGTTCACGAACCCGCGCGGCACGCGGCTCTCCGGGCGCACGGTGCAGCGCGTGGTGCGGCGCAGGCTGGGCGCGATCGCGACCGGGCTCGGGGTCTCGCCGCACGCGCTGCGCCACTCGTTCGCGAGCCACCTGCTGGACCGCGGCGCCGACCTGCGCGCGATCCAGGAGCTGCTCGGCCACCGCTCGCTCGCCACCACCCAGATCTACACCCACGTGTCGCGCTCCCGCCTGGCCAAGGTCTACCGCCAGGCCCACCCGCGGGCCTGAGGCCGCGTGCGCCCGCCCCGGCGCGGCATCCCGGCGCTCGCGCGGCCGCGCGCCCGCGCGCGCCCGCGCGGCGCCGCCGCCTGCGCACTCGCGGCGCTCCTCGCCGCCACGCTCGCGGGCTGCGCCAAGAAGGGCCCGCCCTCGGGCGGTCCGCCCGATCTCGAGCCGCCGCGCGTGGTCTCCTCGGCGCCGGACTCGGGTGCTTCACGGGTGGCGCCCGACGCGCATCTCTCGGTCACGTTCAGCGAGGGGATGGAGCCGCGCTCGACCGGCGAGTCGGTGTCGCTCGCGCCCTGGGTCGAGTTCCGGCAGCGACGCTGGAGCGGGCGCACGCTGACGCTGCTGCCGGCCCGGCCGCTCGACCGCGGCCGGACCTACACGCTGTTCGTGGGCCCGCAGGCCCGCGACCGCCACGGCAACGCGCTCGGCACCGGCGCCACCGTGGTCTTCAGCACCGCCGACAGCTTTCCCCCGGGCGCGATCGAGGGCAAGCTCGAGGCCCGCGGATTCGGCGGCCCGGGCACGTTCCTGTGGTGCTACGACGTGGGCCGGGGGCACGCGCCCGACAGCACCGCTCGCGACTTCGACGCGCTCGGGCTCGCGGACGTGAACGGGGCGTTCCGGGTGGTGGGCCTGCCGGTGCCGGGGCGCTACCGCCTGTGGGCGTTCGCCGATCTCGACGGCAACCGCTCCTACGAGCCGTCGCGCGACATCCTGTACGCCGTGCCGACCACGTTCGAGCTCACTCCGGCCGGGCCGCGCGCGCTGGTGCCGGATCTGGTGGTGGTGAACCCGCGCGCCCCGGGCCGGGTGAAGGGCTCGGTGATCGACACGCTCGGCGAGGACAAGGGCGTGCTGCGGGTGATGGCGGTGGCCGATTCGGACACCACGCTCCGCAAGCTGGTGGACGCGGGGGAGGAGAACGCGTTCGAGATCGAGCTCGAGCCGGGGCGCTGGCGGCTGCGCGCATTCCGCGACCTCGACAAGAACCGGGGCTGGAAGGCGGGCGAGGAGCCGGCCAGCGAGCTGCTGCGGGTCCGGGTCGAGCCGGCCGATGAAGTGAAGGACGTGGTGCTGGTGCTGCGGCGCCCGAGCGGAGTACCCTGAGCGGAATGAAGCTGCGCTTCCTCAAGATGCACGGCGCGGGCAACGATTTCGTCGTGATCGATCACCGCACGCCCTCCTTGCCCGAGCCCCTGGGGCCCCTGGTCGAGCGCCTGTGCGACCGGCGCCGCGGGGTGGGCGCGGACGGCGTGCTCCTGCTCGAGCGCGATCCCGAGCTGGACTTCGCGATGCGCTACTTCAACGCGGACGGGCGGCCGGCGGAGTACTGCGGGAACGGGGCGCGCTGCCTCGCCATGCTCGCGCTCGATCTCGGCCTCGGGCGCTCGGGCGAGGTGCGGTTCCGCACCGCCGTGGGCCCCCAGCGCGCCCGGCGCGCGCCGGGCGGGATCCGGCTCGCCTTCGGGCGCGTGGAGGGCGGCGGCGACGTGGTGCGCGCCGAGGCCGCGGGCCGCGCGTTCGAGGGCCGGCTGCTGCGGCCCGGCGTGCCCCACTTCGTGACCGCGGTCGAGCGCGTCGAGTGGGTGCCGGTCGCCGAGTGGGGCACCGCGCTGCGCCACCATCCGCGCTTCGGCGCGGAGGGGGCCAACGTGGACTTCGTCGCGCGGCTCGGCCCGGGCCGACTCGCCATGCGCACCTACGAGCGCGGGGTCGAGGCCGAGACCCTGGCGTGCGGCAGCGGGGCGATCGCCTCGGCGCTGTGGTCGGCGCTCGAGGGCGAGCGCTCCCCGGTGCGGGTGGTGACCGCGGGCGGAGACGAGCTCGAGATCGAGTACCGCGAAGCGGGGGAGGGCTTCGACGACGTGACCCTGACCGGCCCCGCCGAGGTGAGCTTCGCGGGGGAGTGGGGCGAGCCCGTTCCGGCCGGGGCGGGGACGGCGTGAGCGCGCCGCGCGCCCCCCGGCGGACGGCACGGGACGGACCGAGGAGAGGACCATGTTCGACGGTTTGACGGTGGCGATGGTGACGCCGTTCCGCGAGGGCGGAATCGACCTCGAGGCCACGGCACAGCTCATCGACTTCATGATCGAGGGCGGGGTGGAGGGGCTGGTGGTGTCGGGCTCGACCGGCGAGGCCGCGACCTGCACGGTGGACGAGCGCCGCACCCTGTGGCGCTTCGTCCGCGAGCGCGCGCGCGCGCGCGTCCCGGTGATCGCCGGGACCGGCACGAACAACACCGCCGAGAGCATCACGCTCACCCGCATGGCGGAGGAGCTGGGGATGGACGGGGCCATGCTGGTCACGCCCTACTACAATAAACCCACCCCGCGGGGTCAGATCGCCCATTTCGGCGCGGTGGCGAAGTCCACCAAGCTCCCGCTCGTGATCTACAACGTGCCGGGGCGCACCGCCACCAACACCCTGCCCGAGACCGTGGAGAAGCTCCAGGACCTGCCCAACGTCGTGGCGATCAAGGAGGCTTCGGGAAGCCTGGACCAGGCGAGCGCGATCCGGGCCCGCACCCGCTTCACGCTGCTCTCGGGCGACGACTCGCTCACCGTGCCGGAGATCGCGGTGGGAGCGAGCGGCGTGATCTCGGTCGCGGGCAACGTCGCGCCCGCCGAGATGCGGGCGTTGTGCGACCACGCCCGCGCCGGGCGCATGAACGAGGCCCAGGCGCTCCACAAGCGCCTGCTGCCGCTCTTCAAGGCGCTGTTCCTCGAGTCCAACCCCGGGCCGGTCAAGTATCTGCTCTCGGCGATGGGCATGATCGCGAACGATCTGCGCCTGCCGCTCGTTCCGGTCGAGCCCGCGACCGCGCAGGCGATCATGGACGCCGCGCAGGCTGCGGGGATCAAGCTGGCGCCGCCGGTGGCGGCGGGGAGTCGATCGTCGGCGGGCGCGTGATCTCGCTCGTGCTCCTGGGCGCGGCCGGCCGCATGGGCCGCGCCGTCGAGCAGGCCGCCGCGGGCTCCGCGGACCTCCAGATCAAGGCGCGCGTGGATCGCGCCGAGCGTCTCCCGCCGCCCGGCGCGCGCGCCGCGGGCGAGGCCTGGAGCGACTCGCTCGAATCCAGCCTGGCCAAGGGCGACGTGGTGGTGGACTTCAGCGCCGGCCCGGCCACGCGCGCGGCCGCGCGACTCGCGGGCGCCCGCGGCGCCGCACTGGTTTCGGGCACCACCGGCCTGGATCCGGCCGCCGAGGCCGAGCTGCGCACGGCCTCCGAGCGCGTCGCGGTGCTGCGCAGCGCGAACTTCAGCCTCGGCGTCGCGGCCCTGCGCCGCGCGCTGGCCGCCACGATCGCGGCGCTTCCGCCCTCGTGGGACGTCGAGATCGTGGAGCGGCACCACCGCGGCAAGGTGGACAGCCCCTCGGGCACCGCGCTGGTGCTGGCGAAGGAGGCCGCATCGATCCGCGGATGGAAATCCGACGTGCTGCGCTTCGGGCGCGAGGGTCGCGTAGGACCACGGCCCGCGAGCGAAATCGGAGTGCACGCGGTGCGAGGTGGGACCTGGATAGGTGATCACGCGGTATTACTCTCGGGCGATGGGGAGTGGGTCGAACTGCGGCACGTGGCTTGCGACCGACAGTCCTTTGCGGTAGGGGCGGTCGCCGCCGCACGATTTGTAGCGACAGCCCCGGCAGGGTTATATACAATGGATGATGTCCTGAATCCCGCCGGGCGCTAAGATAAACCCATCGCTTTGGAGTACTGATGCCTTCCAGCTTGCGCGCGGCCGCGGCCCTTTCGTTGGTCTTGCTCGCCGCCGCCCCCGCGGCTTTCGGTCAAGGCTTTGGCAAGAACAAGGTCCAGTACGAGCCTCTCGACTGGGCGGTGCTCGAAACGCCCCACCTCCGGCTCCACTACTACACGGAGGAGGAGACCCTTGCACGGAGCCTTGCGGCTTTCGCAGAAAGCGTTTGCGTCGAGTACGACGGGCGTTTCCGGCTCGAGTCCAGGCGCCGCATCCCGATCCTGCTCTACTCGGTCCACCACCTGTTCCAGCAGACCAATGCCAGCCCTGGCCTGATCTCCGAGGGCACCGGCGGTCTGACCGAGCTGATCAAGGGGCGCGTGCTGATCCCGCACACCGGATCGCGCGCCCGGCTCGAATGGGTGACGCGCCACGAGCTCACCCACGCCTACATGCTCGAGAAGCTGACGCGCGTGATGCGCGATCACCGCCGCACCCAGAACTACCTGCCGCCGCTGTGGTTCACCGAGGGGCTGGCGGAGTTCTGCGGCACCCACTGGGACGCCGACGCCGAAGGCCTGCTGCGCGACGCGGTGCTGACCGGCGAGGCCCGGCCGCTCACCCGCAGCGACGACATCACGGGGACCGTGCTGATGTACAAGGAGGGGCAGTCGTTCCTGCTCTACCTCTCCGAGCGCTACGGCCGCGACAAGGTGTTCGACCTGATGGACAACTGGTACCGCGCCGAGGACTTCGAGACCGCGTTCCGGATCGTGCTCGGGGTCCCGCTCAAGGAGGCCGACGAGTCGTGGTTCGGCGAGATCCGGCGCCGCTACTATCCGACCGTGGCCACCACCACGCGGGCCCAGGACGTCGCCCGCCGCCTCACGCTGCGCGGGCGCTTCAACCTCGGCCCGCGGGTGCTGCCGGCGCGCAGCCCGACGGATACCACCACTCGCTTCTGCCACTTCACCGCCAGCGAGGCGGGCGTCGACCTCATGCTCAACGAGCCGAACCGCAAGGGCGGGCGCCGCGAGCGGCGCCTGCTGCGCGGCGGACAGTCGCCCCAGTTCGAGTCGTTCCATCTGTTCCGCAGCCGTCCCGACGCCTCGCCCTCGGGCCTGGTCGCGCTGTCCTCCAAGCGCGGCGGCCGCGACGCCCTCTACGTGGTCGACTCCGAGCGGCGGCGGGTGATGCGGCGCCTCGAGTTCCCGGGCCTGGTCGCGATCAACGATCCGAGCCTCGCGCCCGGCGACAGCGCCGTGGTGTTCTCGGCCCAGGACTTCGGGGGCCGGAGCGACCTCTACCGCGCGAGCTGGCCGGGCGGTGCCGTGCGGCTCGAGCGGCTGACGAACGACGACTTCGACGACCTCGAGCCCGACGTCTCGCCCGACGGGCGCTGGGTCGCCTTCGCCTCCGACCGCGCCTCCGGCGGCCGCAGCTACGCCCTCTTCCGGCTGTCGCTCGAGAGCGGCGCGATCGAGGAGCTGAGCCATCCCGGCTCCGGGGACGACCGCCAGCCGGCCTACTCGCCGGACGGGCGCTGGGTCGCGTTCCGATCGACGCGCGGCGGCACCAGTGATCTCTACGTGCGCCCCGCGGAGCCGTCGACCGAGGCGCGCCGCGTCACCCGGCTCGCGGGTCCGGCGCTGGACCCCGACTGGACCTCCGGGAGCCGCGGCCTGCTCTTCACCGCGCAGCAGGCGATCACGTTCGAGACCTACCGCATCGCGTTCGATCCCGACACGCTGACGGTCGAGCACGAGACGCCGACCGCGCCCGTGCCGATGGTGGCGGCCGCGATCGACCAGGATGCGGCCCAGCGTTACCAGCGCCAGCTCGGGCTCGACCTGATCCAGAACGGGCTGGGTTACGACCCCGGCCTGGGCGGCGGTGGAGGCGGACAGATCGTGCTGAGCGACGTGCTCGGCAACGAGCAGCTCTTCTTCTTCCTCGCCAACGACGCCGAGCGCTTCGGCAACTTCTGGGATGGCTTCGAGGGCGGCGTCACCTACTTCAACCAGGGACGGCGGCTCAACTACGGGTTCGGCGCCTTCCGCCTCACCCAGATCTACGACGCGCAGCTCGACCAGGTCCGGCGCGAGCGCCGCGTGGGCATGGTGGGGCTCGCGAGCTACCCGTTCGACAAGTTCACGCGCCTCGAGGGCACGGTGCTGATGCGGCACGCGAGCGACCACCGGCTGCAGAACGGGATCTCCCAGAACGTGGACCTGGTCTCGAACTTCGTCACGCTGGTGCACGACAACTCGCGCTGGACCTGGCTCGGCCCCAGCCTGGGCTCGCGCTTCTTCGTCTCGGCCGGCTTCACCCGCGACCTCACCTCGGGCGCCGGCGACTTCGGTACGGTGCTCGGCGAGTTCCGTCACTACCACTCGCTGGTGCCGGGGGTCGTGGCCGCGACGCGGGTGCAGGGGCAGTCGAGCCTGGGCCGCGACGCGCAGCGCTACTTCCTGGGCGGCGGCTACTCGCTGCGCGGCTACGACCGCCGCACGCTCTCGGGACTCCAGACCGTGCTGGTGCAGCAGGAGGTCCGCTTCCCGCTGCTCCAGGGCCTGACCCTCGCGGTCCCGGTGCCGTGGGTGTTCCCGACCGTGAACGGCGCGCTGTTCGCGGACGCGGCCTGGGCCTGGAACCACGGCGCCCAGGACCACCTCGGGAGCGCGGGGGCGGCGTTCTTCATCGGCGGCGGCTACTTCCCGGCGCTGCGCTGGAACTACGCCTGGACCACCAGCGACTTCCGCGGCTTCTCGAAGCGCCCGCGCCAGCAGTTCGCGGTGGGATTCAACTTCTGACGGCCGGTTGGAGCGCGCTCGCCTGAGCGCATCCGCCGCTCGATCGTGACCGCGGGCGGCCGCACCTGTGGTTGGTGCGGCCGCCCGCTGCATTGATCCGGCACCTCAGGGCAAGACCACCATCCGCCTGAGGGCGCGATTCTGACCGGCCCGGATACGGTAGAAGTACACCCCTGGCTGGGCCGTCGCGCCGTCCCGGGAGCGTTTGTCCCACTCCACCGAGTGATAGCCCGGGGCGTAGTAGCGGTCGGCCAGCACGCTCAGCCGGCGCCCTTGGAGGTCGAAGACCTCGAGCTTCACCATGGCTCCGACCGGAAGCTCGAAGCGGATCGTGGTGCGGGCGTTGAACGGGTTGGGCTGGTTCTGACGCAGGGCGAAGGAAGCGGGAATCAGCGAACCGGTATCTGATCTGCGCCCGCCGGCCCGGGTGAGGGTCGCGCCGGCTGACGGCCTGTCGAGCAACAGGAACCAGCCGGAGGGCGGCACGACGCTGTCGGCCGCCGCCGAGTAGTGAAGCGCCAGCGTGTCGCCCGGCAGCAGCGGCGGCGGGCTCCCGGCGGCGAGCAGGGCGGCCAAGTCCCCGAGGCGCGAGTGCCGGGCTTCATCGAGGCTCCACGCTGCATCCTGGCCGCGAATCGCTGTCAGCACCTGCTCCACGATGCACGGCTCGAGGACCACCCAGCGCGCTGACCGCTCCGGAGTGCAGAAAGCGAATCGATCGCCCGGAAGCAGGTCGTAGTGAACCTCGTCCCTCTCCGGCGATTTGAGCAGAACGCCGGCACCGCTCGACAGGGCGTGACCCTCGTAACTCTCGCCATCGATCGCAGTCAGGCTGACGTCGAGGCTGTTCGTTCCCGGCGTCGCCTCCACGAGGAGCGCGGTGCCGGCGCCGCTGAGGGCCGCCGTGGGCGGGGCGGCGCCACCGGTCTCCTGGGCCCGCGCGCCGCGCGCCACGTGCGCGGACGCTTCGTCCTCGGGCGCCAACCCGGCGCGGTCGCCTCCACAGCCGCTGCACGTCGTAGTGGCAGAGACCACGTTGCTCATGAGCGACTTGTTCCCGCTCTCGTCGACGAACTTCATTGCGAAATAGTAGGTGTGGCTGGCGGCAAGCCCAGTTACGACGTGGATCTGCAGGGCCCCCGAGCAGTACGGCACGGGCTGGTTCACGGGTGTGGCGGAGTCGAAGTTCGAGCTCGTGATCGTGGAGTTGGACCGGCGTATGTCGACGTAAGACGCCGTGCCCGCCGATCCGTCGTCTCCGCTGGCAGTCCAGTACAGGCTCACCGAATTGCTGCTCACGAAGTCGCTCGCGAGGTCGGTGATCTGGCCCGGCCGGGTCACATCGCCCGACGGCCACGAGGCCCCCATCCGCACCCAGCGCGCGATCGAGGGCACGCCGTTGGGCCTGACGGCGAACAACAGGTAATCGCCCGGCGGCGCCGCGCTGCTGTCTGCCGGCGCGGTCGCCACGAGATTCGAGGTCGGATAGTTCATGGGCGTGAAGCTGAGCGGCACGTAGCGCTGGTTCTGGTCGAACCCGTGCGTGACCGCAGCCGGGCGGATCAGGCAAAGCCCGGCGATGCTGTCGTTGGCCGACAGGCACACCGAGAACCCCGCCCCATAGCGCACCCGCTGGGGCGACCCGTTCACGGGCGGCCGGGTTGCGAGTGTGCCGTCGCTCTTGAACAGGTAGGGCGGGCAGAAGATCTCTGCGCTGTCCCGAGAGAACTTGTCGGCATTCCCGCCCGCGCACAGGATGCGGGCGTCCGGCAGGAGCAGGGCCGTGCTGTGGTAATCGCGCACCATCGCATGCCGTGCCAGCGTGTCGCGCCCGAACCAACCGCCCAAACCCCCGCTGTTGTCCGGGTCCCAGATCTCGGGCTTGAACACCGGGTCGGCCCCCCGGTCGTTGCCGCCCTTGGCGGTGCCACCCACCACCAGCACCTTGCCGTTGGGAAGCAGCACCAGGTTGTGGTTGACGCGAGGGAGCATCGCTTTCGCCGTGAGTTCCCACTTCGCTGCAGTGCCGGCGTTGAGATCGATCCGCTTGGTCGTGTCGATCGCGGGAGCGAGCGTCCCCGTCTCGCTGTCGCGCGAGCCGCACTTCATCACCTTACCCGGCCGGTACATCACCGCCGAGCCGCCCCTGTAGTTCGTGGACTTATTGGGGAAGGGCGTCCAGCTCTGACCGCTGATCGAGAACTTGTACGAAAGCGTGTCGGGTCCGGAGAAGAACACGGTGTCAGGCTTCCAGACGAAGCCCTGCGGGTACCAGTCTTGGAGGTGGGGGGCGTTGGTGAGCCGTGTCCATGAATTCGTGGAGTCGTTGTAGACCTCGGGCACGCGCTCGAAGATCACGTTGGGCTTGAGGATCGCGGTGTGGTTGCGGAGAGCGACCGAGTTCTCGGTGAGCGGGCTCCACTGCCGCGTCACGCCCGCCGGCGGGTCCACATGCGTCACGTAGACCGTCTTGTCCGTCGTCGAGCCGCCGAAGACGTACGCCGTATGCAACACAGCATAGGCCGCCAGGGTGTGGCCGCTGCGGGGCGAGGGCGGCGTGCCCCCCAGCGTGACCTGGCGCCAAGCCGTGTCCGGACCGATGTGCAGCTTCCAGAGGTCGTTCGCCTTTGACCCTCCGCCGAGGTCGCCGCCGAACAGGAGCGCCACGGTCGTATCGGAGCCATTGCCATTCGTGTCGAACTCCCTCCAGAGCGTGTCGTAGGAGACCGCGTGGTCGAAGCGCGGGCTGGGGCCCGTGGCGCTGAGCTTCTGCCAGGTGGCGGTGGAGAAGCCCGGCGCGAAGTTGAGGGCCCACAGCGCGCCGTCGGTGGGGGAGCCGGTGGTAGCGCCGCGTCCGCCGAACATCAGCATGCGGCGCGAGGGCGCATGGAAGATCGCGGCATGCCCCCAGCGCGGGCCAGGGGATTCGGGGGAGGATTGGATCTGGACGAGCGTCCATTGCCAGAAAGTCGCTTCGTTGTGGAGCCTCCAGACGTCGTCGAGCACGACGTCCTGGCCGAGGTTCTTCCTGACACCACCGAAGACGATCACCCAGGCCGAATCCTTGCCTGCGGTGATCGCGCTGTGCTCCCAGCGCGCCGCTGGCGGATTGTCCAGATTCTCTAACGGAGACCATGCGTAGTCGTAATCCGCCCCGAACGCGTTGTCTTTCCGGTTGAGATGCCAGGCTTCGTTCGTGTACAAACCATTGCGCAGCTTTCCCCCGAAGACGTATGTGACATCGGTGAAGACCGCCGAAGCCCCCTCGCGCGGGTTGGGCCACCGGAGAGTGGAGGAGGTGCGGATCGCGCCATCGTCCACTCCGTTGTACCCCAGCCCGTAGCGGAACAGGGCGCTGTCGGCCGGCGCGATGTCGTTGCCGAGCAGGCCGGAGAAGTACTCGATATGCGGGTATTGGCTGCCGCTCGTGACGAGAACCTTGTTCCCCGCGGCCAGGGTCGTCGAGGTCGCGTACCATCGGCCTCCATTGGGGAATGGCCGCGACGCGCTCATCGAGTCGACCTGCGTCCAGGAGTTCGTGCCTGGGTCGAACTTGTAGGCATGCCGGGCCCCGTTCTCGGTTCCCGGCTGCGTTCCCCCGGCCAGGAAGAGCTCCCCCGATCCGAGGTGATTCTCGGACGAGCAGAAAACCTTGGAGGTGTCGGGCAGCTGGAACATGAGGCTGTCAAAGCTCGAGATGGGGTAGCTCGCGCAATTGTAGTCGCCGGGATTCCAGCCCCAAAGGCCACCGTACATCGTCTGGTTGTCCGCGAGTCCCTGCCACCAGATGATCTCGGAGTGGTGCTGCGTGTCATGGTAGCCGGGGAGTAGCGCCATGTGGACCGCCGTCCCGTGCCAGGCGCGGGGCGGGGTCCAGCGCCCCGAATCGGCGGCCGTGAGGGCGAGAGAGGCTGTGGAGGCGAGAGTGACGATCAGCGAACCGAGGAGGGCAACAGGGACGAAGCGGGCCGGGGGTATGTATGCCCGAGCGGGGAAGGGCCACGCGGACACGGCGGCCTCCTTTCCATGGGCGCCCGATTGGGGAGCCGGACCGAGCGGGTCTCGTGCGGCCTTCTCCCGATCCCGGACGCCATTTCACCCTGGACCCCTCCCCCCCCCCCCGGTGTCAAACTGTTTCTCCTATCCGATGCTCCCGTCGCGCGTAACCCTGGGCTGGCTGGTCCTGCACGTCTTCCACAGGCGCAGGCTTCGTGACTCACGCTCCGCCTCCTTCACCGCAGCGCCGTCCCACCTTGCCGCGCTTCTTCTGCTCGCGACCTCCACGCCTGCTACGGGCACGCCGGTACAGTGGGCCACGAACGGCTTGCCGGTATGCGTCCTTGCGGATACGTGCGGGGGCAACAACCCGAGAGTCTGCAGTGACGGGAGAGGCGGCGCGCTCATCGTGTGGCAAACCTACCGGGACCTGAACGAGGACATCTACGTCCAACGAATCCTTGCCAACGGCACTCGGGCTCCCGGCTGGCCGGTGATCGGCGCGCCAGCGACCAGGGCCGCGGGGGACCAGTACAGTCAGGTCATCGCGCCCGATGGCGAGGGTGGCGCCTTTGTTGGATGGATCGATTACCGCAATGTCTTCACTACCGGTGTGGACCTTTATGCCCAGCACCTTCTTGGCAACGGCCAGATCGCCCCGGGCTGGCCTGAGGATGGCCTGCCAGTGTGCGTGGCCAACGGCACGCAAGCCGACGGGGAACTTGCGCTTGTAAACGACGGCGCGGGCGGTCTGTTCTTTGCGTGGGGGGACGGGCGTCCCGGGGCGTCCGGAATTTATGCCCAGCACCTGAACGGCGACGGGACGCGGGTCTCGGGCTGGCCCGAGAACGGCCTCGCGGTGAGCACAGCCCCCGAAGGGGACCATCGCCCATTCCTGGCGAGCGACGGCGAAGGCGGAGTCATCGTGGCTTGGGGCCGGGGCTCCAACGCAACGGGGTCTGAGGTCTGGGCGCAGCGCATTACTTGGTGGGGCGAGCTGACCGCGGGGTGGCCTGTGAACGGCAAGCGGGTCGCGCCGGCGGCGGGGACGTGGGCGCCTTCGGGCATGGCGCCGGACGGAGCGGGCGGCGCATACATCGGCTGGATGCACGGCTACGACGTCAACTTCGCCGACGCCGATGTGTACGCGATCCGGATTCTGTCCGACGGCTCGGTGGCGCCGGGCTGGGCGTCGGGCGGGAATCCGGTAGCGGCGGTGACAGGGAGCCAGGTCCTGACGAACGTGGTGGCCGACAGTGCGGGCGGCGTGATGCTGGCCTGGTCCGACGAACGCAACTACCCGGGCGTCGTCTACGTTGCGCGCCTGCTTCGCGACGGTTCGCTGGCTCCCGGCTGGCTACCGAACGGCAACATGGTGAGCGACATCCCTGGGTATCAAGCCTCGCCTCTGCTTGCGCCCGACGGGGGGGGCGGAGCGTACGTGGCCTACGTCGAGGCCTTCGATTCGCACGGCTACATCCAGCGCGTGAGAGCCGAGGGCGGTCTTGCAGCTGGATGGCCGACGGCCGGTGTTGCCTTGGTCAATCTCGATGCGGCGCATCAGAGCCATCTCCGCATCGTCCCGGACGGCTTCGGTGGCGCGATCGTCGTGTGGGAGGACTTCCGTAACGGGATCCAGGACCAGATCTACGCCCAGCGCTATTTCGGCGACGGCCCGACGCCGACGCTGGTGTCGCTGGTGAGCGTCGCGGCGCTGCCCGACCGGGTCACCATCATCTGGCACCGCACCGAGGGCGCACTCGCGGACGCCGCGGTCTACCGCCGGCGCGAGGGAGGGGACTGGGCGGCCATCGGCCGTGCCACGTTCGACGGCACGGGGCGGCTGGAGTTCGAGGACCGCGGTGTGTCGCCGGGCGCGCGTTACGCCTATCGCCTGGGTTGGATCGAAGACGGAAGCGAGCAATGGAGCGCCGAGACCTGGGTGGATGTGCCCGCGGCACTCAGCTTGGCGCTCGAAGGTGCGCGCCCCAACCCGGCGGTGGGGGAACTGAGCGTGGCGCTCACGCTGCCACGGGCCGAGCCGGCGACGCTGGCGCTGCTGGACATGAGCGGACGCGAGCGGTTGGTGCGCGATGTCGGCGCCCTGGGTGCGGGACCGCATCTCGTGCGGCTCGACGAAGCGGGCCGCACTCCACCTGGAGTCTACTGGCTGCGGCTCACGCAGGCGGGGCAGTCACTGGTCAAGCGCGCGGTGGTCGTCAGGTGATCTCACGCCGTCCGCGGGCGACGAGGGTCGCAGGGGCCACGCGGTCCCGTGCGCTTCAGCGCCGCCCCGGATCGAGCGCGATCCCGTAGGGGTCGGAGAGCCCGCCGAGGGTTCTCAGCACCGCCCCGCCCGGCGAGATCCGCACGATCGCCTGGAGCCCCGACACCGTGGCCCAGGCCTCGCCGGTCGCGAGGTCCACCGCCACCTCGAGCGCGAGCGGGAGCCCGCGCACGGTGAACTCCACCTGCCCGCTGCGGCGCAGCGCAATGACCTGGCCGAGGCGCGTGTCCGCCACCCAGATGCGGCCGCGGCGCGCGTCCACCGCGATCCCGACCGGTCCGGCGAGCGGGACCGTGTCCTGCGCCGCGCCCGCGGCGGAGAAGCGCACCACCCGCGCCCCGTCGAGCGAGGTCACCCAGGCATCGCCGTTGAGCGAGTCCACCGCCACGCGCGAGGGTGCGGCGAGCGGGGTCGCGGTGAGCGGCGTGCCGGTGCGCGAGAAGCGCCGCACCTGATCGCGCCCGCGCTCGCACACCCACACCGTGCCGTCTCCGGGATCGCAGGCCACCCCGATCGGCTTCAGCACGTCCGAGATCCGTGTGCCCGTGCCGGGGACGCTTGCCGGCGGGAAGTGATACAGGGCGTTGCGTCCCTGGTCGCATACCCAGGCCGACTGGTCGATCGGGTCGAGCGCGATCGCGACCGGCTCAGTGAGGTCCTGAAAGACCCTCCGGCTGCCGGGTGACGTCGGATTGATGACCACGACCTGCCCGTCGTAGGTGTCGGAGACCCAGACCGCGCCCTGGGTCGAATCCACGGCGACGAAGGTCGGCCCCAGGAATCCGCCGGTCTCGGTCAGCACGTGCCGGCCGTCGGGAGTGCTCTCGATCAGGGTGCGGCGCGAGAGGTCGGCGCACCACGGGCGCAGCGGCCCCGGAGTGCCGGCGTCGTCGGCCGGGAGGCCGCCGGGCTGGCCCGAGAAGACGTAGTAGAGCCGGTACTCGTGGAGCAGCCCGTTGGTGAGGCCGAAGTCGAAGTAGCTCGTCGTCGAGCCGGGGAGCCGCGATCCCAGCGCCTGAAACTCGCTCTCCCCCTGGATGCGGCGGAAGAGCTGGAACTGGAAGTCGCCTTCGATCGCGGGCGAGGTCCAGCGCAGCTCGACCAGGCCGGTGCCGGCGAGCGCCACGAAGCCCGCGGGGCGGCCGCCGGTGCTGGGGTTCTCGGGGTCGAAGGGGTTGGCGTGCTCGCGCGCGCTGCAGCCCGCAACGAGCGCGGCCGTCAGTAGCGCAGCAGCACGCCGCATCGGGACGGCCCCAGCGTGAGCCCGAGGCGGGAGACCTCGGGGCGGCGCAGGAAGGCGAGGTAGAGGCCGGCCGCGATCAGGGCCTCGCCGGTGACCAGCGAGCCGGTCGACAGCCGGTCCAGGGTGATCGCCTGGTCGTACAGGTCCGAGATCCGTCCGGGGTCGGTGGCGCGCAGGTATTCCGCGTAGCGGCGGTTGGCGGTGTCCGAGAAGCCGAAGGAGCCCCCGATCAGACCCGCGCCCGTCGCCATGGTGAGGATCGCCCAGGCGTAGGAGCGCTTGGGCGAAGCGGGGATCGGGACCTCCGGAAACGGATCGGCCGCCTGTGCCAGGGCACGGGCGGCCGGGAGAAGCGCGGCGCAGGTGAGGCTGGCCGCCAGCCCGGCGGCCACGAGCTTCCGCATCACCTCAGGCCGGCAGGCTGCGGGCGAAGCGGGCCAGGCGCGCCTTCTGGCGGCTGGCGGTTTCCTTCTTGATGACGCCCTTGGCGGCGGTGCGGTCGAGCACCGCCGTGGCGAGCCGGTAGGCGGCCTCGGCCTGGGCGCGGGTGGTGGCGGCGCGCACCGAGCGAATCGCGGACCGCATGCGCGTGGTGGCGGCGGCGTTACGCAGGCGCCGCGCGGCGCTCGTGATCACGCGCTTGGCGGCGGACTTGTGCTGGGGCATTCGGGTTCCTCCGGGAGCAGGGCGTTCGTGTCGAGAATCGCCGCGAACGATAAGGTCCGGCGCGCCGCACTGTCAAGAAATCCGCCCATCTCGTCTGCGCGGATTGCGGCCGGGCCTCCCGCGGGTGTAGCGTGATTCCTTCGGGTACTCCCCTTCGGCTGTCTCGGAGGCTCCGGTGAGCACGCTGACCGAAAAGGCCCACAATCTGCCGCCCGCGCCGGGAGTTTATCTGTTCAAGGACAGTGCAGGGCGGGTGCTCTACGTGGGCAAGGCCAAGAGCCTGGCCCACCGGGTGCGGAACTACCTGGGGGAGGACCTGGCCGACCCCCGGCTGAGCGAGCTGATGGGCCGGGCCGCCGACCTGGACTTCATCCTCACCGACACCGAGGTCGAGGCGCTGCTGCTCGAGTCCACGCTGATCCGCCAGCACCGCCCGCACTACAACATCCTGCTCAAGGACGACAAGAGCTTCCCCTACGTCCGGGTCAGCATGCAGGAGGAGTTCCCGCGGGTCTCGGTGACCCGCCAGGTGCGCAACGACGGCGCGCGCTACCTCGGGCCCTACACCGACGTGAAGCTGCTGCGCCGCACCCTGCGCCAGATCCGCCCCATCTTTCCGCTGCGCTCGTGCCGCAACTTCGAGGACTACCGGCGCGCGGACCGGCCGTGCCTCTACTACCACATCCGCCGCTGTGTCGGGCCGTGCTACCGGCGCGCGAACGTGGAGCGTGCGGACTACCTGGCGCGGGTCGACGGGTTCCTGCTCTTCCTCGCCGGGCGCGACGCCGAGCTGATGGCGCGCCTGCGCGGCGAGATGGAGCAGGCCGCGGCCGCCCGCCGCTACGAGCGCGCGGCCGAGCGGCGCGACCAGATCGAGCTGCTCGACAAGGCACGGGTGCCGCAGAAGGTGGTCGGGATCGGGCGCGGCGACACCGACGTCGTGGGCCTCGCGCGCCACGAGCGGCGCGCGGCGGTCGCGGTGCTGGTGTTGCGCGGCGGTCGCGTGGTGGGGAAGGAGTCGCGGATCCTGGACCGCGCCGAGGACCGGAGCGGCGCCGAGCTGCTCGAGTCCTTCCTGAGCCTGCACTACCTCCCGCGTCGCGAGCTGCCGCGGCGCATCGTGCTCGCGGAGTCGCCCGGGGGGGCGGAGGTGCTGAGCGAGGCGCTCGCGAGCCGCGCCGGGCATCCG
This sequence comes from Candidatus Eiseniibacteriota bacterium, assembly GCA_036507005.1. Taxonomy (GTDB): domain Bacteria; phylum Eisenbacteria; class RBG-16-71-46; order RBG-16-71-46; family RBG-16-71-46; genus WS-2. The sequence goes on along the minus strand of DASXQT010000081.1, from coordinate 32,541 downwards.
GTCGAGCTGGCGGTGCCGAGCCGGGGGCGCGAGCGCCGGCTGGTCGCGGCGGCGGAGCGCAACGCGGCGCACGCGCTCGAGGACCTCGCGGCGCGCGCCGCGGGACGGCGGGCGCGGCATGCGCCCGAGACGCTCGAGCTGCAGCGCGCGCTCGGGCTCGCGGCGCCGCCCTTCCGCATGGTGTGCTTCGACATCTCGAACCTCGGCCCCGAGGGCGCGGCCGCCGCGGTGGTGGCGAGCGAGGGCGGGCGCCCGCGGCGCGGGCTCTACCGGCGGATGCGCATCCGGCGCCCGGGCCCGGACGACTTCGCCATGATCGCCGAGGCGGTCACGCGCTACTGGACCCGGGTCGAGTCGGGCGAGATCCCGCGGCCCGACCTGGTGGTGGTGGACGGCGGCGAAGGCCAGCTCGCGGCGGCGCGCCGCGCGCTCGACGCCGTGAGCACGCGCCGGGTGGACCTGATCGGGCTCGCCAAGCGCGAGGAGACCGTGGTGCGCGAGCACGCCGCCCCGCTCGCCCTGCCGCGGCGGAGCGCGGCGCTGCGCGCGCTCCAGCGCCTGCGCGACGAGGCGCACCGCTTCGGGCTCACGTATCACCGCCTGCTGCGCAGCCGCGCGCGGTTCCGGAGCGAGATCGACGGCGTGCCGGGCGTGGGGCCGCGGCGGCGCGCGGCGCTCCTCAAGGCGTTCGGCTCGGTGGCCGCGCTGCGCGGCATCGCGGCCGAGGAGATCGCGCGCCGCGCCGGCGTGCCGCTCCCGCTCGCGGCGCGAATCGCGGAGGCGCTCGCGGGCGCCGAGGGCGCGCACAACGAGCCGCAGCGCGAGCGGAGGCCGGCGTGAGTCCGCGAGCGGCGGCGGGCGCGAGCGCGCGGGCGGAGTCGGACGCGAGCGCGCGCGTGATCGGGGCCCTCGCCGGCATGCGCGACGCGTTCCTGGACGAGCTGCGCACCGGGCGCAGGCTCAGCCCCCACACGCTCGACGCCTACGCCCGCGACCTCGCGGACTACGGCGACTTCGCGCGCCGTCACGGCGTCTCCGACTGGAGCGAGGCGAGCGCCACGCTGGTGGACGGCTACCTCGCCTCGCTGCTCAAGCGCGGCCTGGCCGGCAGCACCGTCGCGCGCCGGCGCTCGGCGCTGCGCGGCTTCCACGCCTTCCTGGCGCGCACCGGCCGGCGCCGCGACGACCCGTTCGCGCTCCTGCCCGCGGCGCGCCGCGAGCGCCGGCTGCCCCACGCGCTCGCGATCGAGGACGTCGAGCGCCTGCTGGCCCAGCCCGGGGGCGACCGCCCGCTCGCGCTGCGCGACCGCGCCATGCTCGAGCTGGCCTACGCGAGCGGGCTCCGGGTCTCGGAGCTCTGCGGAGTCGAGCGCCGCGGCCTCGACCTCGCGGCCGGCTCGGTCGCGGTGACCGGCAAGGGGCGGCGCGAGCGCGTGGTCCCGTTCGGGCGCGCCGCGGGTCGCGCGCTGCGCGAGTGGCTGGCGCGCGGGCGGCCGGTGCTGTGCGCGCGCGCCCGCCACGACCTGGTGTTCGCGAACGCCCGCGGCGGGCGGCTGAGCCGCATGGGGTTCTGGAAGATCCTGCGCGCGCACGCCCGCGCCGCGGGGCTCGCCACGCGCGTCCACCCCCACGCGCTCCGCCACTCGTTCGCCACCCACCTGCTCGTAGGCGGCGCCGACCTCCGGGTGGTGCAGGAGCTGTTGGGCCACGCGTCCGTCACGACCACCGCGATCTACACCCATCTCGACCGGGCCTACCTGCGGGAGGTGCACCGCAGCTTCCATCCTCGACCCTGACCGGGCTCGAAAAGGAGACAGAGAGCATGACCAAGAAGAGCGCCGCCCTCGCCGCGATCGTTGCCGGTCTCGCCCTGATGCCGACCGGCAGCGCGCGCGGCGCGACCGTGGTCCTGCCACGACCCGGTCAGGTCGGGATCGCGGGGTTCGGCCAGTACGGGACGCTGTTCAAGAGCGGAGACATCGGCGACGACTTCAACACCGGCCCGGGCATCGGGATTCGGCTGCGCTACCGCATGCGCTACGAGCGCGGGCTCGGGCTCACCTTCGAGCGCCAGACCTTCGACCCGCGGGTCAAGGCGCCGGGCGACACCGCGGCCAAGAAGCTCGTCCTGATCGCCTCGGGGGTCGAGGTCTACCAGATGTTCGGCACCCGCACGCGCACCGTGAAGATGCTGAGCGGGGGGGTGGGGATCGCGCAGGTCACGCAGAAGCTGAACGACAACGAGACCAAGGTGGGCGGCCAGGGCGTGGGGGACGGCTTCTACGCCAGCCTGGGCGGAGAGATCGAGTACTTCTTCTGGCAGACCTGGGCGTGGGACCTGAGCGTGCGCTACCACGCCGTGTTCCTCAACCAGACCACCAACCACGACCTGCAGATTTCCGCCGGCCTGATCTTCTACGCGGGCTATTGATGGGGGAGACGCTGAGCATCTCGTTCGAGGGCGCGGCGCGCACGGTGACCGGCTCCCGGCACCGGCTGCGGTTCGGCCGGCGCTCGTGGCTGTTGGACTGCGGCCTCTACCAGGGGCACCGCGACGAGGCGGATCGGGTGAACCGCACGTTCCGGTTCGATCCCGCCACCCTGGACCAGGCGGTGCTGTCGCACGCCCACCTCGACCACGTCGGCAACATGCCGGTGCTCGTGGCTCGCGGCTACCGCGGCCCGATCCACGCCACGCCCGCCACCGCCGACCTCGCGCGCGTGATGCTGCCGGACAGCGCGTTCCTGATGGGGCGCGAGGTCGAGCACGTGAACCGCCACGCCCCCGGCCGCCCGGCGCGCCAGCCGCTCTACACCATGGGCGACGTCGAGGAGACCGTGCGGCGCTTCACCCCGCACGGCTACCACGAGCCCTGGACGCTGTTCGACGGGGTCGAGGTCACCTACCACGACGCCGGGCACATCCTGGGATCGGCGCTCACCACCTTCGAGTTCCGCCAGAACGGCCGCTCGTTCCGGCTCGGGATGAGCGGCGACCTCGGCCGCCCCAACCGCCCGATCCTGCGGGACCCCGAGCGTCACCCGGGCGTGGACGCGCTGGTGCTGGAGAGCACCTACGGCGACCGCGTCCACCCGCCCGCGGACGAGACGGTGCGCGGGCTGGCCGAGGTCGTGACCCGCACCGCCGAGCGCGGCGGCCGGCTCCTGGTGCCGGCGTTCGCGGTGGGGCGAACCCAGGAGCTGGTGGCCTCGCTCCACGCGCTGATCGAGAGCGGGGGCGCGCCCGACCTGCCGATCTTCGTCGACAGCCCGTTGGCGCGCGAGGCCACGGCGGTGTTCCGCGGCCATCCCGAGTGCTTCGACGCCGAGACCCTGCAGGCGTTCGAGCACGAGGAGGGCGCGCCGTTCGGGTTCAGGCGCCTGCGCTACGTCGGGAGTGCCGAAGAGTCGCGCGCGCTCAACGACCGCACCGAGCCGTGCATCATCGTCTCCGCCTCCGGCATGTGCGAGGGCGGGCGGATCCTGCACCACCTGCTCCACGGTCTCGGCAACGCGCGCAACACGGTGCTGTTCGTCGGATTCCAGGCCGAGGGCACGCTCGGCCGCCGGCTCAAGGAGGGGGCCGAGAAGGTGAACGTGCTGGGCGAGCCGGTGATGCGGCGCGCCGAGGTCGCGGCCTTGGACGGGTTCAGCGCGCACGCCGACCAGCGCGAGCTGGTGGAGTGGGCGGCGGCGCTCTCGCCGCGCCCGCGCACCATCTTCCTGGTGCACGGCGAGCTCGCGCCGGCCGAGACGCTCGCCGGCCTGCTGCGCGAGCGCCTCGGCGCCACCGTGCACGTGCCCGCGCTCGGGCAGGAGTTCGAGCTGTGGAACTGACCCCGACCCGCTACCGCGTGGGCCAGCGCCTGCGCCACCCCCAGTTCGGCGAGGGGCTGGTGGTCGAGGTCCACACCGACCGCGGGCGCGAGATGCTCGAGGTGGTGTTCGGCGGCGAGCTGCGCCGGCTCTCGGCGCAGCGCGAGTGGGATCTGGTGGACGGCGCGCGCGCGGCGCCGGCCGAGGCCGGGCCGGCGGAGCGCGCGCGCACCACCCACCCCCAGGGCGAAGCGGCGTTCCGGCGCTGGCTCGAGGCGGACTACGTCGCGGCCCAGCCGTTCGCGCTCCACGCCCGCGCCGAGCGCTGGGCGCGCTGGGCGGGCACCGACCGGCTGATCTCGCTCGACTCGCTGCGCGGGGTCGAGCGCTTCCCGCACCAGATCCGCGCCTGCCTCAAGGTCACGCGCGACCTGAACGGGCGCGCGATCCTGGCCGACGAGGTGGGGCTGGGCAAGACCATCGAGGCCGGCATCGTGATCAAGGAGTACCTGCTGCGGGGCGCGGTGCGCACCGTGCTGGTGCTGGTCCCGGCCTCGCTGTGCGAGCAGTGGCGCGCCGAGCTGTGGGAGAAGTTCGAGCTCGACTTCGTGGTGTCGCGCGGGCCGGCCGGGCAGTGGGGGAGGCACCCGCTGGTCATCTCCTCGCTCGAGACCGCGCGCCACGAGCGCCACCGCCGCCGGGTGCGCGGAGCCAACTACGACCTGGTGGTGGTGGACGAGGCGCACCGGCTGCGCAACCACCTCACGCTGGGCTGGAAGTTCCTGAACGACCTGAACCCGCGCTACCTGCTGCTCGCCACCGCCACGCCGGTCCAGAACGACATGCGCGAGCTCTACAACCTGGTCACCCTGGTGCGGCCCGGCACGGTCGGGACCTTCTCCCAGTTCCGGCGCGATTTCCTGAGCGGGCACGACAAGCGCGCGCCGCGCAACACGCCGCGGCTGCGCACCCTGCTCGAGTCGGTGATGATCCGCACCCGGCGCTCCGACACCCACCTCAAGTTCGCGCCGCGCAAGGTCGAGACGATGTGGGTGCCGCAGACCCCCGCCGAGCGGCGGCTCTACCGAAACGTCAGCGACCTGGTGGCGGACGCGGTCCACGGTGACGCCGGGCCCGGCCGCCCGCACTACTTCACGCTCATGGTGCTGCAGAAGGAGATGGGCTCGTCGTGGGCGGCCGCCGCGTCCACGCTCGAGAAGCTGAGCCGCGAGCCCGGGGGCCTCGACGCGCGCCGCCTCAAGCTGCTCACCGCCCGCGCCCACGAGGCCAGCCGCTCGTCGAGCAAGGTGCGGTCCCTGCTCAAGTGCGTGGCCTCGGCGGGCGGGGAGAAGTGCATCGTCTTCACCCAGTTCCGCTCCACCCAGGACGTGATCGTCGAGGCGCTGCAGCAGGGGGGCATCACGCCGGCCGTGTTCCACGGCGAGCTCACCTGGCGCGAGAAGGAGGAGTCCCTCGACTACTTCCGTACCCACGCCCCGGTGCTGGTGAGCACCGAGGCCGGCGGCGAGGGGCGCAACCTCCAGTTCTGCCGGATCGTGATCAACTACGACCTGCCGTGGAACCCGATGCGGGTCGAGCAGCGCATCGGCCGCGTCCACCGTCTCGGCCAGGAGCACCCGGTGCGGGTGGTCAACCTCGCGGCGCGCGGCACGATCGAGGCCTACGTGCTCGAGATCCTGGACCGCAAGATCCGCATGTTCGAGCTGGTGGTGGGGGAGATGGAGGAGATCCTCGGAACCTGGCAGCCGCACGGCTCGTTCGAGGACGAGGTGTTCCGGCGCTGGACCGAGTCCACCAACAGCCGGGCGCGCAAGCGCCGCTTCGCGGAGCTGGCGCAGCACCTGGTGGTGGCGCGGCGGCTGTACCAGAAGCAGAAGGACCAGCAGGGCTGGCTGTTCCCCTCCCTGGCGGAGGAGGGCGAGTCATGACCGTGATGGTGAAGGCGGTGCGGGGGCGCAGGCCGAAGGCGGTGCGGGCGGCGACGGCGGCGCGGGCGGCGACGGCGGCGCGCGAGGGCGGCGCTCCGGCCGCGCTGCCGGCGGAGTGGCGCGAGTTCGTGGGCCAGTGGCTCGAGTCCGCGGGCTGCAAGGTGAGCCCGGCGGCGCGCGGCGACTGGGAGGTGGAGCTTTCGGCTTCGCTGCGCCGCAGGTGGCGGCGCCAGCGCGTGCGGCTGGTGTTCGATCCGCAGCGCGCCACGCTGCCGCGAGGCGCCTGGTTCACCGCGCCCGGCAGCACCGCGGGGCGCCGCATCCTCGAGGTCGCGCTCGAGACCCCGGTGATCGTGCGCCGCACCGCGCTGGCGCAGGTGCCGGGCGCGCCCGAGGAGGGGCTGGCCACGACCTGCCACGTGCGCGGCCTCTCGTGGGGACCGGCCCGCCTCGGCCCGGTGCGCTACGAGCGACGCCTCGCGTTCCACGTGGTGGTGACCCGCTGGGGCGGGCTGCCGCGCCAGGAGGCGTGGGTGCTGCTGCTCGACGCCTCGGGAGCATGCGTGGAGCGGGTGCGCGACACCGAGCTTTCCGAGGTGCGGGTGCGCGAGGGGCTGTACCAGATCGGCGAGGGGCTCGAGCCCGAGGAGCGCGAGGCGTGGCTGGCGCACGCGCGCGGCCACTTCGACCGCCTGCTCGAGGAGCGCGAGGAGGAGTGGGAGGCGGCGGTGGCGCGGCTGCGCGACGACGAGCTGGCGCGCCTGGGCGCGTTCTTCTCGGCGCGCATCGAGGAGGAGGAGGAGCGGCTGCGCCGGCGCACCGGCAACGGCGACGAGGCGGAGATCGAGCACGGCGACGCGACCTCGCTCAAGCTCGAGTGGGAGCGGCGCGCGGCCGAGGTCCGGCAGCGCTGGGCGCTGCGCACCGAGCTGCGACTCTGGGGCATCTCGGAGTGGTCGTGGCCGGTCGCCGAGCTGGAGCAGGAGCTGCGCGCGGGCGCCGTGCACGTGCGGGTCGCGAGCCAGGTGGACGTGGCGCGCGGCCGCCCGGGTCGGCCCGCCTGCCCGAGCTGCGGACACCACGCCGAGATGCTGGTGCGCGCCCGCGGCGCGGTGGCGTGCGAGCGCTGCGGCCCGGCGTGACGCTCGCGCTTGACGCTCCGCGCGCGAGCGGATAGGGTTCGCGCGTCTCGATCCCGGCCACACCTCATCGAAGACTCGAAATCCACGACGGAAGTGGAGGATTCACTTGCCATTGGCGACGCAGCGTCGCGCGCACATCGAAGACCCCGGGGCGGAGATGCTGGACCGCGCCTCCTCCTTCTGGAACCGCTACGGCCGTCTCACCCTCGGAGTCGTCGGCGTGCTGGCCGCCGCCGGCGTGATCGGCTTCTTCACGATCCGCGCCCGAGCCGCGGCCGAGGAGGAGGCGGCGGGCCAGCTCACCGAGGCCAACCTCCTCTTCTGGCAGGGCGAGTACGCGCGATCGCTGCAGGTCGCGAAGCAGGTGGTCCAGCAGTTCCCGTCGACCTGGAGCGGGACCGACGCGCTGCGGCTCGCGGGCGACGACGCGTTCTGGAACGGCGACTGGAAGGGCGCGGTGGACTACTACCGCCGCTTCCTCGAGAAGAACCGCACCGGCCTCGTGAGCGATGCGGCCCGGCGCGCCTACGGCTACGCGCTCGAGAGCGACGGCCAGTCCAAGGCCGCCGCCGACCAGTTCGAGGCCCTGGTCGGCAAGTTCGATCGCGAGTCGTCCGCCGAGTTCCTGGTGGCCGCCGCGCGCAACTACCGGGCCCTGCACCAGCCCGAGGAGGCCGCGAAGCGCCTGCAGCGGGTGCTCGACGAATTCGGCGAGACCTCGTTCGCCGCCACGGCGCGAATCCGTCTGGGGGAGCTGCGCCCGTCCGCGCCGTAGCCCGGATGCATCCCCGTACCGCCCGCACGCGCGAGACCCGCGCGAGGAGGGGCGGGTGAGCGAACGCCCGGTCGATCTCGTCTTCCTCTGGCACCACCACCAGCCCGACTACCGCAGTCCCCGCGACGGCGTCTCGCTGCTCCCCTGGGTGCGCCTGCACGCCACCAAGGACTACCTCGACATGGCGCGCCACCTCGAGGCCCATCCGGGCGTGCGCGCCACGTTCAACTTCGTCCCGGCGCTCCTGGACCAGCTCGAGGCGGCGGCGGCCGGGGCCCCGGACGCCCTGTTCGACCGGCTCGCGCGCCCGGTGGCGTCGCTGACCGCGGAGGAGCGGGCCGAGGTCGCGCGGCGCGCGAGCATGGCGCCGCGTCATGCCCTCGAGCGCTGGCCGCGCTACGCCGCGCTGGTGCGCCGCGCCGAGCGCGCGCGCGGGCCGGGCGCCGCGCCGCTCCCCGAGGGCGACCTGCTCGCGCTCGAGACCTGGTTCCTGCTCGCGTGGCTCGATCCCACGCTCCACGCCCAGCCCGAGGCGGAGCGGGCGCTGGCGAGCGCCGGCGACTTCACCGCCGCGCATCGCGACGGCCTGCTCGCGCTCCACGCGCGCGCGCTCGCCCAGGTGGTGCCGGCGTACCGCGCGCTCGCCGCGCGCGGCCAGATCGAGCTCTCGGCCTCGGCCTACTACCATCCCATCCTGCCGCTCCTCGTGGGCCTCGAGAGCGCGCACCGCGCGCGCCCCGACCTCGCGCTCCCGGCCGAACGCTTCGCGGCGCCCGAGGACGCGGCGCGCCAGATCGGGCGCGCGCTCGCGCGCCACGCCGAGGTGTTCGGCGATCCCCCGCGCGGCCTGTGGCCGCCCGAGGGAAGCGTGAGCCCCGAGACGGCGGCGCTCGCCGCCGAAGCCGGCGTGCGCTGGCTCGCCAGCGACGAGCAGGTGCTGTGGAACTCGCTCCCGCCCGAGCGCAGGAAGCGCGAATCGCTCTACCGGCCGTGGCGGCTCGACACGCCGGCGGGAAGCGTGGCGCTCTTCTTCCGCGATCGCGACCTGAGCGACCGGATCGGATTCATCTACCAGCGCTGGCGCCCTGAGGAGGCGGCCGCGGACATCGTCGCCCGCGTGCGCGAGGCCGGAGCCGCGGCCGGTGCTTCGCCCGCGACGGTCTCGATCATCCTCGACGGCGAGAACTGCTGGGAGACCTATCCCGACGACGGCGGTCCGTTCCTCGAAGCGCTGTACGCAGCGCTCGAGTCCGCCGCCGACATCCGCACCCGGACGCCGTCCGAGGTGCTGGAGGGGGCCGGCGACTTGCAGGCGCTGCCCACACTCCATTCGGGATCGTGGATCGACGCCGACTTCCACATCTGGATCGGGCATCCCGAGAAGAACCGCGCCTGGGATCTGCTGGGCCGGGCGCGCCGCGCGCTGGTCGCGGCCGGCAGCCGGCCGGAGAGCGACCCCGCGGCGTGGGAGGCGCTCGACGCGGCCGAGGGCTCGGACTGGTTCTGGTGGTTCGGCGACGACCACGCGACGCCCGACAAGGGGCTGTTCGATCGCCTGTTCCGCGAGCACCTCGAGGCGACCTACGGGCGCAGGGGGGAGCCGGCGCCGGCGTGGCTCCAGGTCCCGGTCGCCCCGCCGCGCGCCCGGCCGGGCGAGGTGCTCACTCCCATCGGTCTGATCCACCCCGAGATCGACGGCCGGCGCACGCACTTCTACGAGTGGCACGCGGCCGGGCGCTTCCGGCTCGGCGCCGGCGGCGGGGCGATGCACCAGGGCGCGGGACGCGTGTCGGACCTCTACTTCGGCTTCGATCGCGAGCGGCTCTTCCTCCGGCTCGATTTCCACCCCGGACGCGGGCCGGGGGCGGCGCTCGATCTCGCGCTCGACCTGCTCACGCCGCGCGCCGTGCGGCTGCGGGTCGTGAGTCTCGCGACCGGCGAACGTTCCGTGCTGCGCGAAGGGGAGGGCGGCGGGGGAGAAGTGCCGGGCGCGCGCTGCGCGATCGGGAGCATCCTCGAGCTCGGCGTCCCGTTCGCGGGACTCGGGCTTGCGGCCGGCGAGCCGGTCGAGCTGGTCGCCCACCTGCTCGAAGGGGGCCGGACCGTGGAGACCGTGCCGGGCACCGATCTGGTGCGCTTCGAGGTGCCCGACGCGAGCTACGCCGACTCGATGTGGAGCGCCTGAGGAGCGTGTGCCGCGACCGCACCGGAAGGAAGAACCGGTTTCGAAGCCGCGCGTGAGCGGGGCGGGGCTGGCGCCGCTCGCGGCGCTGGCGCTCGTGCTCGCCGCCACGCTGCTGCTCCGCCTTCCCGCCCTCGATGCGCCGTTCTTCGCCGACGATTTCATCTTCCTCGACCAGGTGGGACGCGGCTCGCTGCCGCACGTCCTCGCCGAGCCCGACCCGATCGGCAACTTCTACCGTCCGGTCGGGCGCCAGCTCTTCTTCTGGCTCGTGGCGCGCGCCGGATCGGGCTCGGCGCGCGCCTTCCACGCCGCCGGGCTCCTGCTGTGGCTCGGAATCGTGGCGCTGCTGTTCGCGCTCGCGCGGCGGCTCGCCGGACCGCGCGCCGCGCTGATCGCCGCCGGGTTCCTCGCGCTCCACTACGCGGCCGACGTCCCGCTGCGCTGGGCTTCGGGCAGCCAGGATCTGCTCGCGGTCGTGGGCGCGCTGGCGGCGCTCTGGCTCCACCTCGCCGGGCGACGGCTGTGGGCCGGCGTGGCGCTGCTGGCCGCGCTGCTCTCGAAGGAGGTGGTGGCGCTCACGCCCGTGGTCGCCGTGATCGCGGCGCGGCGGCCCGGGGAGTCGTGGCCCGCGGCGGCGCGGCGCGCCTGGCCGCTCGCCGCGGCGGTCGCGGCCTGGGCGGTGGTGGCCCTGCTCGCCGCGCGCGCGCGCGCGGGCTCCGCCGGGCCGCTGACGTTCGGCCCCGCGGCGGTCGCCGCCGCGTTCCTCCACCTGCTCCAGGTGGTGCCTGCTCTGGAGTGGGGTGCTTCGGCCGAGACCCGAATCCCGCTCGCCTTTCCGGCTCTGGTGCCGCTCGCGCTCGTGCTGGTGGCGATCGCGGCGCCCGGCAGCCGCAGCTCGCGCCCGGCTGCGGAGCCCGCGCCCGCGGGCGCGGGAAGGGCCGTGGCCGCGGGCTCCGGGCGGGCCGCGGCCGCGGGACTCGTCTGGGCCCTGGTGGGCGCGGCTCCGGTCGTGCCGGTGGCCGGCACGTGGAGCGCCTACTACTATCTCTTCGCCACGTGCGGCGCCGCGCTCGCGCTCGGGGCCTGGCTCGCGCCGCGGCGCCGCGCGTGGGGGCTGGCCGCGGTCACGCTCCTGGCCTGGAACTCGGCGCGCTCCTCGCTGCTCCCGGAGTTCGCGCTCAGGCCCAGCGCGTGGAACGCGCGCTCCCGCATCAACCGCTACTACCTGGAGCGCGGGACGTTCTCGGTGTATCGCACCCTGGCCCAGCTCCGCGCCGCGCGGCCTGCGCTGCCGCCGCGCAGCACGCTCTTCTTCGCCGGGATCCCGGGCAGCGTGGCGTTCCAGAGCGGGGACGGGCCGCTGGTGCGCTGGGCCTACCGCGACACCAGCCTGCGCTCGTACTATCTCGGCTCCTTCGATCGCGCCAAGGCGGTGCGCGGCCCGGTCTACTTCTTCCAGGTCACGAACGACACGCTCCGCGAAGTGACCTCGGAGCCCGGCCTCTACTACCGGCTCGCGGCCTCGACGATCCTGAGCGAGAAACCCGGGACGGCGCGGGAGTTCCTGGCAATGGAGCGCGAGCGCCAAGGGTCGCCGGTGTCCGGCTACTGGCTGGCGTGGACCGAATGGGGGCTGGGGGAGCGCGAGCGGGCGCTCGACCTGCTTGAGCGGGCCGGATACGAGACCCGCGCGGGACCGGTGCCGGAGGTGGCCGCCGCCTTCGAGGCGCTCGCCCGGCGCGACACCGCGGGCGCGCTCGCCACGGCACGGAGCGGCGTCGAAGCGCACGCGCTCGATCCCGGGGCGCATGCGCTGCTCGCGGATCTCCTGCTCGCGAGCGGCGGCGGGCCGGGCCCGGCCGTGATCGAATCCTACGCCGCCCGGGTCCTGGACCCGGACTCGCCCGCGGCGTGGCGGCGCTGGGGCCTGCTCCAGATCTCAAACCAGAGGATCCTCGATGGGGCGACCTCGCTGCGGCGCTACTTCGCGCTCGCGGGGGCCGCAGCGGACCGCGACCTTGAGGCCCGGCGCCTCTGGCAGGCCCTGCGCGAGAGGTTTCCGAGCGCCGCAGGGGTGCTCGACGCCGCGCCGCCGCACTGAGCGCCGCGGGTTGCGCGCCGCGAATCGAGCGTCTCAGCCGACCCAGACCGTCTTCACGTTCACGAATTCGCGGATGCCGTGGCGCGCGAGCTCGCGCCCGTAGCCCGAGCGCTTGATGCCGCCGAAGGGGAGCCGCGGGTCGGATTTCACGATCCCGTTCACGAACACCATGCCGGCCTCGATCTCGGCCGCCAGCGCCGCACCGCGGGCGGGGTCGGAGGTCCAGAGGCTCGCGCCCAGCCCGAAGCGGGAGAGGTTCGCGAGCCGGACCGCGTCCGCGGCGTCGCGCGCCCGCGTCACCGCCGCGACCGGGCCGAAAGTCTCCTCGTCGAACGCCGCCATGCCGGGCTCGACGCCGGTCAGCACGGTGGCCGGATAGAAGTAGCCGCGTCCGCCCGGGATCGCGCCGCCCAGCCGCAGGGTCGCGCCCGCGGCCACCGTGCGCTCGACCTGATCGTGAAGCTCGCGGCGTAAGTCGTTGCGCGCCATCGGCCCCAGGGCGACCGAGCGATCAAGAGGATCGCCGACCTTGAGGCCCTGCATGGCGGCCACCAATGCGGACTCGAAGCGGTCGGCCACGCGCTCCTCGACGATGAAGCGCTTGGCGGCGATGCAGCTCTCGCCGTTGTTCACGGTGCGGGCGGCCACCGCGTGGTCCGCGACCTTGTCCGGGTCGGCGTCCGCCAGCACCACGAAGGGGTCCGAGCCGCCGAGCTCGAGCACCGCCTTCTTGATCGCGCGGCCCGCGGCCGCCGCGACCGCGGCGCCGGCCTTCTCGCTGCCGGTGAGCGAGACCGCGGCGATCGCGCGGTGGGCGATCAGGCCCTCGACCGCGGCCGAAGGGACGAGGAGCGTGGTGAAGGCGCCCTCCGGCAGGCCGGCGGCGCGGAAGACGTCCTCGATCGCGAGCGCCGAGCCCGGAACGTTGGAGGCGTGCTTGAGGGCCACGGCGTTGCCCGCGACCAGCGCCGGGGCGGCGCACCGGAACACCTGCCAGAAGGGAAAGTTCCACGGCATCACCGCGAGCACGACGCCGAGCGGCTCGTAGCGCACCAGGCTGCGCGCCGCGTCGGTCGCGACCGGCTCCTCGGCGAGGAAGCCCGCGCCGTGCTCGGCGAAGTGCTCGCACACCCACGCACACTTGTCGACTTCGGCCTCGGCCGCGGCGATCGGCTTGCCCATCTCGGCGGTCATGAGCCGGGCGTTCTCGGCGCGCCGCTCGCGCAGCGCCACGGCCGCGCGCCGCAGGGCTTCGGCGCGGCCGGCGAGCGGAGTGAGCCGCCACGCCACGGCCGCGGCGCGCGCGGCCTCGAGCCGGCGGGCGATCTCGCCGGCGTCGTGCTCGGGATAGTCGCGAATCGTCTCGCCGGTGGCGGGGTTGATCGATCTCACGCCGCCGAGCATAGCGAATCCCGCGGGCCGGCAGCTGAAAATGCTTATGCGACATATGGCTGGGAGGGCTCAGGAGCCCCACACGGGCCCGCGGCGATTCCCGCCCCCAGCCATATGTCGCATAAGCATAATTATGTAAACCTGCGCTGGGGAGCGACCGCGGCGCCGGCCGTCGGCACGCTGCGCGCGGCGGTGACTACCTCCCCCCGGCCACGCGGGCCCGAAATGCGCCGATCCCCGACCGGTCTCCTCCGGGAGGATTCGCGGCTTGTTTGAAACACCGACGTGGTAGCATTTCCTCAACCCCGCAGTGCCGGTTCACGATTCGCCGGCCGGTCCGCCAAACGGAGGTGCCGCATGCGTTCCGTATCCCGCCCCGTGTGGGTCGCCCTGACCTGCGCGCTCTTCGCCTCGTCCGCCTCGGCTGCGATCGTGGTCGAGACCTTCACCGGCTCGGTCCACGTGGATGTCACGATGCCGGGAACCCAGCAAGGGGGAAGCGCCCAATTCCAGGGTCCGATCACCTGGACGGGTATCGACTTCACTCCGGGCGCCGTGACCTTCAACGGCCAGCCGGTCGACTTCGACGGCAAGGAGCCTCAGTGGCTCGGCAGCCCCTCCAGCGGGTCCTTGATCATCCCCATTCAGCCCGGTCAGGCGGTTCCGGCGACCGGCACGTTGTCGACTCCGGCCCCCGTGGGGCCCATGCAGGGCACTCTCGACTTCTCGGGGCTTCGGCTCGGTCCGACCTTTTCGCCCAACTCCTTCGACTGGCAGAACGGCAGCAGCTTCAGCCTTCAGGAAAACATCGTGTCGTGGAATTCCGGGGCCGTCCCGGGGCTGAACGGGCGGCAGGTCCAGATCCGCGTGTCGTGCACGCTCACGAGCGTGGACCCGGTGAACGGGATCGCGGACTTCAACGTGAGCGGCGACGTCGTGGCCGACCCTCAGGTTCCGGGTGCGACCCCGATCGGCTGGACCGCGCTTGCGCTGGCGCTGCTGAGCGCGGGCGCGCTCGCGGTTGGAATGAGGACGAGGACCAGCTAGCGCTTCGCGGCGTCCGCCGTCTTCGCCGCCACCACCAGGTTCAGCAGCTTGTCCGGGACGTAGATCACCTTGCGCACCTCGGCGCCGTCGACGTGGCGCTGGATGCGCTGGTCGTCGAGCGCGGCACTGCGGGTCGCGGCCTCGCCGGCGCCGCGCGGCAGCTCGAGCGTGGCGCGGAGCTTCCCGTTCACCTGGACCGCCACCGTGACGCGCTCCTCGACCACCAGCGCCGGGTCCCAGGCCGGCCAGGGCCCGTGGGCCAGGCTCTCCGCATGGCCGAGCCGCTGCCACAGCTCCTCGCCGAGGTGCGGCGCCAGCGGGGCGAGCAGCAGCACGAAGGGCTCGAGCAGAGCGCGCGGCCGGCGCTCGAGCTTCGTCATCTCGTTCGCGAAGACCATCATCTGGGCGATCGCCGTGTTGAACTTCAGCGTCTCGAGGTCCTCGGTGACCTTCTGGATCGTCTGGTGCAGAAGCCGTCGGGGCTCGGCCGCCGGCGGCTCGGCGGTCATCGCCCGGCTCGCGGCGCCGTCCTCGTCCACGTAGAGCCGCCACACGCGGTCCAGGAAACGCGTGATGCCCTCGACGCTCGACGTGCTCCACGGCTTCATGGCCTCGAGCGGGCCCATGAACATCTCGTAGAGCCGCACCGCATCGGCGCCGTACTCGTCGATGATCTCGTCCGGCGTCACCACGTTGCCCCGCGACTTGGACATCCGGTGCCCGTCCTCGCCCAGGATCGTGCCCTGGTGCACGAGCTTGATGAACGGCTCGAGCGTGCTCACGACGCCGATGTCGTAGAGCACCTTGTGCCAGAAGCGCGCGTAGAGCAGGTGGAGCACGGCGTGCTCCGCCCCGCCCATGTAGAGATCCACCGGCATCCAGTATTTCTCGAGCGCCGGGTCCACCGGCGCGCGGTCGTTGCGCGGGTCGAGGAAGCGCAGGTAGTACCAGCACGAGCCCGCCCACTGCGGCATGGTGTTGGTCTCGCGCCGCGCGGGCTTGCCGGTCTCGGGGTCGACCGTGTTCACCCAGTCGCCGAGGTTCGCGAGCGGGCTCTCCCCCGTTCCCGCCGGCTTGAAGTCGGCGGTCTCGGGCAGCACGACCGGGAGCATGTGCTCGGGGAGCGCCTTGGGCGCGCCGTCCACCCACACGATCGGGAACGGCTCGCCCCAGTAGCGCTGGCGCGAGAACAGCCAGTCGCGCAGCTTGTAGTGGACCGCGCGCCGCCCCTTCCCCATGGCTTCGAGCCAGGCGGTGATCTTCTCGATCGCCGCGGCCGCCGGGAGGCCGTCGATCGTAAACGTCCCGTCGGGCGTGGTGGAGCGGACCGCGCGCCCGCGCTCGAGGTCGACGTAGGCCTCCTGGGACACGTCGCCGCCCGCCACCACCTCGCGGATCGGGAGGCCGAAGGCGCGCGCGAACTCCCAGTCGCGCTGGTCGTGCCCGGGGACCGCCATGATCGCCCCGGTGCCGTATCCCATCAGCACGTAGTCGGCGACCCAGATCGGGATCGTCTCGCCGTTCACGGGGTTCACGCAGTGGCCGCCGGTGAAGACGCCGGTCTTCTCCTTGGCCAGCTCCTGGCGCTCGAGATCGCTCTTGCGCGCCGCGGCCGCGCGGTAGGCCTCGACCTCGGCGCGGCGCTCGGCGGAGGTCACGACCTCGGCCAGCGGATGCTCGGGCGCCAGCACCATGTAGGTGGCGCCGAACAGGGTGTCGGGCCGGGTGGTGAAGATGCGGATGCTCCCGCTCACGCCGGCGATCGGGAAGTCCACCTCCGCCCCCATCGAGCGCCCGATCCAGTTCTTCTGCATCTCGAGCGTGCTCGCGGGCCAGTCCACGAGCTTGAGGTCGTCGAGCAGCCGGTCGGCGTAGGCGGTGATCTTGAGCACCCACTGGCGCATCGGCCGGCGCACCACGGGGTGCCCCCCCACCTCGCTCAGCCCGTCCACCACCTCCTCGTTCGCGAGCACGGTGCCGAGCGCCGGGCACCAGTTGACCGGCACGTCGGCCACGTAGGCGAGCCCGCGCTCGAAGAGCTTGAGGAAGATCCACTGGGTCCAGCGGTAGTAGCCGGGGTCCGTGGTGTCGACCTCGCGCTCCCAGTCGTGCGAGAGCCCCATGCGCTTCATCTGGCGCCGGAAGGTGGCGATGTTCTCGCGGGTGGTGATCGCGGGATGCACCCCGGTGCGCCGCGCGTACTCCTCGGCCGGCAGGCCGAAGGCGTCCCAGCCGGTGCTGTGGAGCACGTTGAAGCCGCGCATGCGCTTGAAGCGCGAGAAGATGTCGGTCGCGGTGTAGTTCTCGAGGTGGCCGACGTGCAGCCCCGAGCCCGACGGGTACGGGAAGAAATCGATGCAGTAGTACTTGGGCTTGGGGGAATGGTCCACCGCCCGGAAGGTCTTGTTCTCCTCCCAGTACTTCTGCCAGCGGGGCTCGACCTGGGCGAACGGGTAGCGCTTCATCGTGACCGCGGAGAATACCGGCAGCGGCCGCACGAGTCACGGCGGGGCCGCGGTATTCCGCCGCACCCGGCCGCGGGATGCGGCAGAGCGCGCCGGGCCTGGGCGGCGCGCGGCTCGAATGGGGCGCTCACGCCGAGCCGCGGGGCCCGGCCGCCGCGAAAGACAGCACCGGGCCCGCCGCCGCCCGGCACGGCCTCGAGGCGGCCGCGGCCTGCGAAACCCCCGGCCGAACGCTGCTTCGCGCATCGGAGCCGGCCGCGGGGCGCCGGTGGCGCGGGACGTGCGTGGGCCGGTCCGTGCACCCCGGCTCGCTCGCGGGGGGCGGCAGCTCGTGTCCCTGTCGTCAGAGGCCCATCACGGAGGAGGACCCATCGTGCGTCTCAGCAGGCATCATCGCAGCCTCGCGGCGGCTCTCGTTTCGGTCGCTGCCCTGGTCCCCGGCATCGCGCTCGCCCACTACCACGCCCCGTGCTACATGACGGGCAAGGAGGAGGTGCCGGCCAACACCAGCGCCGCGATCGCCATCGGGAACATCGACATCATCAATGGCGTCACGGATTCGCTTCGGGTCAACATCACCTTCTCGGGTCTGTCGGGCAACGCGACCGCGGCTCACATCCACGGCCCGGCTCCCAGTGGACTGAACGCGGGCGTGATGATTCCGCTCACCGTTCCCGCGGTCACGTCGGGCACGATCGCGCAGCGGTTCGCGATCACCGCGGCCCAGAAGGCGGACATCATCGGCAGCATGACCTACGCCAACATCCACACCGGCTTGTTCGGGGGCGGCGAGATCCGCGGACAGATCGACTCGCTCGACCAGAACGGCAAGTACCAGACGCCGGGCGCGACCGCCAACAGCCTGATCCTGCTCGGGCTGGCTCTGGCGGGCTTCGGGGCCGCTGTTCTCGTACGCCGCAAAGTGATGGCCTGACCGAAGCATCGACGGTTTCGGGGGTGAGCCCGTCGGGGCTCACCCCCGTTCGTCGCGGCGGCGGGCACCGGTCCGGGCCGCCCGGCCGGTCGTCACCGTCAGACCATCGGGCGCCGAGTCGCCTCCGCCAGCGCCTTCAGCTTCCGGGCCAGCGTTCCCCGGTCGATTCCCAGCAGCCGCGCCGCAAGGCTGCGGTTTCCCCCCGCCCGCTCCAGGGTCCGGAGGATCAGATCGCGCTCCGCGTCCCGCAGGGCCAGGGGGCCGGCCGTCCCCGGGTCGGCGGGGTGCTGCAGGGCGCGCGGCAGGTGGCCGGGTAGGATCGGCCCGCTCCCCGCGAACAGAGCCGCGCTGCGAACGGCGTTGCGCAGCTCGCGCACGTTGCCGGGCCAGGCGTGCGAGAGGAGCCGCTCCTGTGCCTCCTCGGAAAGCTGCGGCACGCAGCCGATCTGCCCCGCCATCTCCTCGAGGAAGTGCCGGGCGAGGAGCGGGACGTCGCCCGCCCGCTCGCGCAGGGTGGGCAGGGTCACCTCGAGCTGGCGGAGGCGGTAGTAGAGGTCGGCCCGGAACGCGCCGCGTTCCACCAGCTCCTCCAAGTTCACCGCGCTCGCGGCCAGCACCCGGACCTCCACGGCGCGCTCGGCGGCGGATCCCACCCGCTGGAGCGTCCCGCTCTCGAGCGCGCGGAGAAGCTTGGCCTGGAGCGGCAGCGGGAAGCTGTCGGCCTCGTCGAGGAACAGCGTGCCCCCGTGCGCCTGCTCGAAGAGTCCGGTGTGATCCGTGGCGGCGCCGCTGAAGGCGCCGCGCACGTGGCCGAAGAAGAGGCTCTCCGCCAGGTCGGAAGGTGTGGCCGCCATGTTGTGCGCCACGAACGGTCCCGCGCGCCGGGGGCCGTGCTCGTGGATCGCGCGCGCCAGGAGCTCCTTGCCGGTTCCCGTCTCGCCCAGGATCAGCACGGTCTCGGGCCGCTGCGCCAGTAGCGGCACCATCTGGCGCACCTGCCGGATCCCCGGTGAGCGGCCCATCAACCCGTAGTCGCACGCTTCGGCGTCCGCGGAGTCCGTGAGCACGCGAAGCACGGCGGCCCGCACCTCGTCCGGCCCCGCGGGCTTGAGCAGATAGTCCCGGGCGCCGAGGCGCAGCGCCCTCAACGTGGGCCGCGCGGCATCGAGGGCGCTGAGCACCAGCACCGGCGCCGGCGGCGACAGGCGCTGCGCCGCGCTCAGCACCTCGAACCCGTCGGGCGGCGGCATGCCGAGATCGGTGATCACGAGATCGAACCGGCGCAGCGCCAGCTCGCGCAGCGCAGCGTCGCCCGCGGTGCACGCGACCACCTCGTGGTCGCGCTCCAGCACGCCGGCCACGCAGCGCACCGCGTCCGGGTCGTCGTCCACCGCGAGAATCCGGGACATGGGCTACGGATGGGGCGTGGAGCGGAGGGAGACCCGGGCCAGCGTTCCTCCCTCGGGGAGCGGGTCGAAGGTGAGCGCACCGCCGCTCGCCTCCAGGAAGCGGCGCGCGGCGACGAGCCCGTACCCGTGGCCATCGCGGCTCGGCGGGCGGGCCCGGCCTGCGAGGCCGGCCGGGAGCCCGGGCCCCGCGTCGCGGATCTCCACCACCACCCGATCCCGGTCCGCGCGGGCGCGGACCTCGACCGCGCGCCCGGCCGGGCTCAGGCGGCACGCGTTGTCCAGCAGGTTGAAGAAGGCGTGCACCAGCCTGCCGCGATGGCCGCGCACGTAAACCGGCTGGCCGGGCAGATCGAGCTCGAGCCGGGCGCCCGGCCGGCGCGCCAGCGCCGCGGCGCTCGAGAGCGTCTCGCACAGCGGCACGCTCTGATCGCCGGCCTCCGCCGAACCCGCCATGGCCAGGACGTCCTCGCTCAGCTCCCCGAGACTGGCCAGCACCCGCAGGAGCTGCGCGGCGTGGTCGGAGCGCGCGGGTCCCAGCTCCCTCTCGATCGCGCCGGCGAAGCCCTGCAGCGCGTGGAGCGAGTTGCGGATCTGATGCGAGACGATCGCCGCGGCCTCCCCGAGCCGGCGGAGCGGGTCCGATTCCTCCTCCCCTTCCCGCCGGCCGGGGTCGAGGAGCACGAAGGTGCGTCGTCCCTCGGGGGTCGGCGCGACCCACAGCTCGGCCTCCACCGACACGGGCTCGGCTCCGGCCGGAGCGAGAGTCATCCGGAGGCCGCGCTGCCCGCAGCCCTCCGCCAGGGTGCGGAGGATCGCCCGATTGCCGGCGGCGTCGGGCTGCATCACCTCCTGCCAGGGTCGCCCCATCACGTCCGCGGCCTGCGCCCCGACCAGCGCCAGCCCCGCCTGGTTCACGCTCGCCACGCGGCCCAGGTCGTCGAGCCCGATCAGCGAGACGTTCAGGTAGTCGCCCAGCAGTCGCAGCTCCTCGGCCAGGTTCTCGGCGCGAGCGCTCAAGATCGCCTGAGAGGCGGCGATCTGCCGTCCCTGGCGCTCGAGCACGCCGATCACGAGCCAGGTGAGGAGCGCGGTGAGGGCGAGAAAGCCGATGCCGGTGGCACAGCGTGCAACCTCGATCGGCGGGTCGAGGATCGCGGAGAGCCCCACGTAAGCGGCCGCTCCGGCGGCGGCGGCCAGCAGTGCGCCGCGGCGCGCGAGCAGCGCTCCAGCCAGCGGCACCTCGAGCAGGTAGCCGAAGAAGAGCGGCGAAGTCGCGCCCCCCGAGACGCTGACGAGCCACGTCCACACCGCGACCTGGGAGAGCACGAAGAATTCGCCTGGAACGGCCCGCCGATTCCGGGCGTTGGCGTAGCGGAGAAACCCCAGCAGCGCTCCGCACGCGACCCCGGCGATCAGGCTCGCGAGCTCCCTCGGCCCGGCCGGCAGGAACGCGCAGGCCGCGGAGATCACCGCCAGGGCCATCAGACGCAGCCCAAGCGCGAACCCCGGCAGCTCCGCGCCGAAGCTGCCTGGCACACCTCCACGAGAGATCCACCCGGACCCGGTCGGTGCCATCTGAAAGTATCTTCCGAGGTGCGTCCGCCACCGGTCCGTCCCTGGAGCCCGATGCGGCCCCGCTCTGCCGGTGCTTTGGTCACGGGGGACGCAAAGCGAATCGCTCGGCGAATCGTAGGCAGCCTCCGGGGCGGTGTCAAGACTTTCACAACCTCAGGAATCTGCGGGCGCTCGCGCGCCGCCCCGGCTGGCGGTCCGCGGAGCCGCCGGTTAGCATGCCGCGCCCGAGGAGGCCCGATGCCCGCGCTGGTGCTGGTGATCGAGGACGAGAAGGAGATCCGCGACCTGGTGCGCTACAACCTCGAGCGCGCGGGCCACCGCGTGGCCGTGGCCGAGGACGGCGAGAAGGGCCTCGAGCGGCTGTTCGCCGCGCGCCCGGACGCGCTGGTGCTCGACCTCATGCTGCCGGGGCGCAACGGGCTCGAGATCCTGCGCGAGGTACGCTCCGAGCCCGCGACCCGCGACCTGCCGGTGATCGTGCTCACGGCGCGCGCCGCCGAGATGGACAAGCTGCTGGGCTTCGAGCACGGCGCGGACGACTACCTGACCAAGCCCTTCAGCCCGCGCGAGCTGGTGGCGCGGATCGAGGCCCTGCTGCGGCGCGCCCGCCCGGACCGCGGACCGGCCGCGCTCGAGGTCGGCTCGCTCAAGGTGGACCCGCAGGCGCGCGAGGTCAGCTTCGGCTCCCGCAAGCTCGTCTTGACGCCGCGCGAGTTCGACCTGCTCTCGTTCTTCGCCCACCATCCCGGGCGCGTGCTCTCGCGCGAGGAGCTGCTGCGCAAGGTGTGGGGCTACGACTACCTGGGTGAGACGCGCACCGTGGACGTCCACGTGCGAAGGCTGCGCGCCAAGCTCGGTCCGGGAGGGCGCATGATCGAGACCGTGACCGGCGCGGGCTACAAGCTGGTGGCGGCGCCGCGCTCAGGCGCGCGCTGACGGGCCGGGGCCGGATGGGCCAGTCGCTCCGCACCCGGCTCTTCCTCGCCAGCGCGATCGTGGTGCTCGTGGCACTCGGGGCCGCGACCTGGCTTCTGGCGCGCGAGCAGCGGAGATGGCTGCTCGACCGCCACGCGGAGTCGCTCGCTCGCGCGGCCGGCGCGCTGGTGCGCGAGCTGGCGGCGGGGTCGGCGGAGGAGAGCGCCGACTGGTCGGCGACCGCGCATGCGTGGGGCCAGACCCTGGGGCTGCGCGTGACGCTGATGGCGGCCGACGGACGCGTGCTCGGCGACAGCGACGTATCGGCCGAACGCCTCGGCCGGGTCGAGAACCACGCCGCGCGTCCCGAGATGCGCGAGGCGCTCGCGGGCCGCACCGGCCGCGCCACGCGGCGGAGCCGCACGGTGGGGATCGAGTTCCTCTACGTGGCGCGGCCCGCGCGGGCCGGCGAGGTCGCGGTGGTGCGGGTCGCCGAGCCGCTCACGGCGATCGCGAGCCTCCGGGATTCGCTGCTGCGCGTCTCGATTGCCGCGACCGCGCTCGCCCTGCTCCTCTCGCTCGGGCTCGCCTACTGGATCGCCGGCCGGCACACCGGCCGCATCCGCGAGCTCGAGGCCGCGGCCGCTTCGCTCGGGCGCGGCGAGCCCGCGGCGCGCGCGCGCGAGCTTCCGGCGGACGAGCTCGGCCGCCTGGGGCGCGCCTTCAACCGGATGGCGGCGGAGCTGCGCGCGCGGCTCGCGGCGCTGGAGCGCGAGCGCGACATGCGGGAGCGCGTGGTGGCGCACCTCGGCGACGGCGTGGCGCTGGTGGACGGCCAGGGGCGCCTGGTGCACGCCAACCGTGCGCTGGCCGATCTGCTCGGCGACGGGCCGCCGCCCGCCCCCGGGACGCCGCTCGAGGACTTCGCGCGCGCGCCGGAGCTCACCGATCTGGTGCGTCGGGCGCGGGCAGGGACCGGCGTCCTCGAGGCCGAGCTGCGCCTCTGGACGCCCGCGCCGCGCGTGCTCCACGCCACCGCCGAGGGCCTGGGCGCCGGAAGCGGGGACGCGGTGCTGCTGGTGCTGCACGACCAGACCGCGACCGAGGCGGCGAACCGGGTGCGGCAGGAGTTCGTGGCCAACGTCTCGCACGAGCTGCGCACGCCGCTCACCTCGCTGCGCGGCTACGCCGAGACGCTGCTCGCCGGAGGGCTCGAGGACGCCGAGAGCCGCGAGGGCTTCGTGCGCACCATCCACGACCAGGCGGTGCGGCTCGAGGCGCTGATCGGGGACCTGCTCTCGCTCGCCGAGCTCGAGCGCCCCGGCGCCCCGCTTCGTGTCGGGCGCCTCGACCTGCGCGAAGTGGCGGCGGCCCAGGCGGCCGTGTTCCTGCCGCGGGCGCAGGCCGGGGGGCTCACGCTCGAGGTGGAGCGCGGCGAGTCGGTCCCGGTCGACGCGGACCGCGCCCGGCTCGAGCAGGTGTTCGCGAACCTCCTCGACAACGCGGTGAAGTACACCGAGCGCGGCGGGATCACGGTGGCGCTGGGGGTCGCGGGCGGCAAGGCGTGGTGCGAGGTGCGGGACACCGGGCCCGGCATTCCCGGCGAGGACCAGCCGCGCATCTTCGAGCGCTTCTATCGCGTGGACAAGGCGCGCTCGCGCGAGAAGGGCGGCACCGGGCTCGGGCTCTCGATCGTCAAGCACATCGTGCTGCTCCACGGCGGCGAGGTCGCGGTGCGCAGCCGCCTGGGCGAGGGCAGCGTGTTCCGCTTCGAGATCCCACGCGCGCTTCGCCGGCGCTCGTCGGACCCGTCTCCCGCGGCCCCTCCCGTCCGGGCGGCCCCCGCCGCCTGAGCCGCCGACGTCGCGCGGGCCCGAAACCGGCGCGCGGCGTTTGCATTCCGCACGCTTCTCCTCTCCCGCCGAACCCCGGAGCCTCACTGTTAACGCCGCGGTTACACCGCCGCCCCGGGGTCGAAATGCGACAACCCTACACTCATCGTGTCTCATCGCAGATTGGGGACCGGCAGGGAGCCGGATCGCACGAGCGGCGCGGCATCCGCGCGTGCGCAACCCGCGAAAACAGGGGCTCCTCGGGCCGCGGCCGAGGCGCGACGAAAGGAAGTACATGCCACGCTACACCGGATGGATCTTCTTCACCCTGCTCGTGGCCGCCCCGTGTGCGGCGCAAACGGCGGCCGTCACCCCCACCGCGCCCGACTTTCCGCGCGGCCGGATCAGCGGCACCATGTTCGGGGACTATTTCTACAACCTCGTCGGCGACCCGATCCACGTCTATGACGCGAGCGGGGCGGACGCGGGCAAGCAGAGCATCGACGCCGCCGGCCCGATCACCAAGGACCTGAACGGCACCCAGTTCCGCCGCATCTACTTCCAGCTCGACAACGACCTCACGATCCGCATCTCGACGCGCTTCCGCCTCGAGGTGGACGGCAAGTCCCTCACGTCGGACAGCAAGCTCGGCGTCAACGTGAAGGGGGCCTACCTGCAGGCGAAGAGCGTGTACCCGCGCGGCGACCTGTTCGTCGGGCTCATCCAGACGCCGATCTGGGAGAACTCCGAGGAGTTCTGGCAGTACCGCTCGATCGAGAAGACGGTCGCGGACTTTCGCGGCCTCGGCGGCTCCGCGGACCTCGGCTTCGGTCTCAAGGGCTTCGCGGACCCCAATCATCACTTCGGGTATTCCGCGATGATGGGCAATGGGAACGGCCAGAAGGCCCTGGTGGTCTCGGGCTCCGTACGCGGGGAGGAGATCGACCGCTTCAAGAAGCTCTACTTCGCCCTGCCGGTGCGCTTCACCGATCTCAGGGTCGAGCCCTACGCCGATTACGAGCAGGCGCGCACCAACGTCGCCGGGAACTTCGACCGCGCGACCTACAAGATCTTCGCGGGCTACGAATTCCGCAAGGTGGCGGTCGGGGCCGAAGGGGTGGAGCGCGTGAACCACCGCGCCGGCCAGCTCAGCCAGCAGCCCGCCGGCTTCTCGCTGTTCGCGCGCGGCGTCGCCACGCCCACGCTCGCGGCGTTCGCGCGCTTCGACCACTGGCAGTCCAACCGCAACGCCAAGGACCGGATCGACTCGCAGCTCTACATCGCCGGCATCGACTGGCAGCCGATCAAGGACGTGCACGTGATGCCGAACGTCGAGGCCACGCAGTACATCCGCGTGGGAAACCCTGCCGGATTCCCCGCGCACCATGATCTCCAGCCGCGCATCACCTTCTACTACCGGTTCAGCCGTCCCCAGTCCTGAGCCCGAAAGGAAGACCCAGATGAAGACCTACTCGATTCGGCTCGCCGCGGTCGCCGCGGCGTGCGCCCTGCCCGCCCTCCTCGGCCCATCGCCCGCCCGGGCCCAGAACCTGACCGGGGCCGGGGCGACGTTCCCCTACCCCATCTACTCCAAGTGGTTCGACGTCTACCACGAGAAGACCGGCATCCAGATCAACTACCAGTCGATCGGGAGCGGCGCCGGGATCCAGCAGGTCAAGGCCGGCACAGTGGACTTCGGGGCGAGCGATGCGGCGCTCTCGAACGAGCGGCTGAAGGAGATGCCGCGCCGCGTGCTGCACTTCCCGACCGTGGGCGGCGCGGTGGCGCTCGCCTACAACCTGCCGGGCTTCAACGGCACGCTCAAGCTCACGCCCGAGCTCGTCACGGCGATCTACATGGGCACCATCACCACCTGGAACGACAAGCAGATCGCGGCCGCCAACGCCGGCGCGACGATGCCGGCCGCGCCCATCCTCCCGATCCACCGCTCCGACGGCAGCGGCACCACGAACATCTTCACGACCTATCTCTCGCTGGTGAATCCGCAGTGGAAGGAGCTGGTCGGGGCGAACACGTCGGTGAGCTGGCCTGCCGGCGTGGGCGGCAAGGGCAACGAAGGCGTCGCCGGGCTGGTGCGCCAGACCCCCGGAGGGATCGGCTACGTGGAGCTGGCGTACGCCAAGCAGAACCAGCTTCCGGTGGCGCAGGTGCGGAACAAGGCCGGGAACTTCGTCCAGCCCTCGCTGGCATCGACCACCGCGGCCGTGGACGCCGCGGCCGCCGCGCTGGCGAAGGACGTGCGCGCGCCGATCGCGAACTCGATCGCGCCCCAGGCCTATCCGATCTGCGGGCTCACCTACCTGCTGGTCTACCAGGACCAGAAGGATCCCGCCCGGGCGCGGGCGCTCGCCAACTTCATCGACTGGGCGATCCACGACGGGCAGGCGCTGGCCGAGGGCCTGGACTACGCGCGGCTGCCCGAGTCCGTGGTCAAGGTGAACGAGGCCAACCTGCACAAGCTGACCGCGGGCGGAAAGCCGCTGATGGCGGCGGAGTGACCGCGGGCAGGAATCGGCGATGAGCAGACGGTTCGCGCTGGCGGCCCCGGTCCCGGGGCCGCTGGCGCGTGGCTCGCGCCCGGCGCGGGCGGGGTGGCTCCCGCGGGCCGACGACCTCTACCACGCCCTGCTGGCGTCGCTGGCGGGGCTGGTGTTCGCCGTCGTGGCGCTCATCCTGTTCGAGACCGCGCGCGGCGCCGCGCCCTCGATCTCCGCGTTCGGCTGGAAGTTCCTCACCTCCACCGCCTGGGATCCGGTGGCCGAGCGCTTCGGGGCGCTCCCCTACCTCTACGGCACGGTGGTGTCCTCCGCGCTCGCGCTCGCGCTCGCCCTGCCCCTGGGCCTCGGCACCGCGATCTTCCTCGCCGAGCTGGCCCCGCCGCGGCTCGGCAATGCGGTCGCGTTCCTGGTCGAGCTGCTGGCTTCAATCCCCAGCATCGTCTACGGGATCTGGGGCGTGTTCGTGCTCGCGCCCTGGCTCCGGACCGCGCTCGAGCCGTGGCTCATCGCCCACCTGGGATTCCTGCCGCTCTTCCAGGGCTTCCCGTTCGGGATCGGGATGATCAACGCCGGCATCGTGCTCGCCGTCATGGTCTCCCCCACCCTCATCTCGCTGTCGCGGGAGATCCTGCTCTCGCTGCCGCGCAGCCTCAGGGAGTCCGCGCTCGCGCTCGGCGCCACCCGCGCCGAGTCGATCGGGGTGATGATCGACGCCGCGCGCCCCGGCCTGCTCGGGGCGGCGATCCTGGGACTCGGGCGCGCGCTGGGCGAGACCATGGCGGTGACCATGGTGATCGGCAACACCAACCGCATCTCGGCCTCGCTGCTCGCCCCGGGCGCCACCATGGCGAGCGTGATCGCGAACGAGTTCACCGAGGCGACCGGAACGCTCTATCTCTCGGCGCTGATCGAGATCGCGCTCGTGCTGTTCGCGCTCACCGTGGTGGTGAACGCGCTCGCCCGCCTGCTGGTCTACGCGGCCACGGGCTCGAGGAGGGACATCGCCGGTGCCGCCTGAGCCCCTCCCCCCGCTCGCCCGCCGCGGACCGAGCCTACGCCGCCGGATCGTGAACACGGCCACCGTCACGGCCTGCGTGGTCTCGGCGGCGGCGATCCTGCTGCCGCTCGGGCTCATCGTCGGGCACCTGGCGGCGAAGGGGCTCCCCGCGCTGCGCCCCGGGTTCTTCCTGCACATGCCCAAGCCGGTGGGCGAGCCGGGCGGAGGCATGGCGAACGCGATCGTGGGCACCCTGATCCTGGTGGGCCTCGGCGGATTGATCGCCGTGCCCGTGGGCGTGGGGGCCGGCGTCTACCTCGCCGAGTACGGCGGCGGGCGGTTCGGCACCGTGGTGCGCTACACCGCGGACCTGCTCTCGGGTGTGCCTTCGATCGTGGTCGGGGTGGCGGCCTACGGGATGGTGGTGCTTCCGATGGGGCGCTTCTCGGCGATCGCGGGCGGCGTGGCGCTCGGGATCCTGATGCTGCCCACGATCATCCGCTCGACCGAGGAGGTGGTGCGGCTGGTTCCGCAGTCCTACCGCCACGCCGCGCTCGCGCTCGGCGCGCCACGCTGGCGCGTGATCCAGTCGGTGGTGATCCCCGCCGCGGGCGGCGGGATCGTGACCGCGATCCTGCTCGCCGTGGCCCGCGCTGCGGGCGAGACCGCACCGCTGCTCTTCACCGCGCTCGGGAACCGCTTCTGGTCGGTCGCGCTCGACCAGCCCATCGCCTCGCTGCCCGTGTTCATCTTCGACTACGCCCGCGCCCCCTACGACGACTGGAACCGCCAGGCCTGGACCGGGGCGCTGGTGCTGCTCTTCCTGGTGACGGCGATCTCGGCGATGCTGCGCATCACCACCCGCCGGATCGGACGCTGACGTGAGCGCGGACCGGGTTCTCGAAGGGCCGATGCCCGAGACCCCGCGCGGCGAGGGGCCGGCCCCGCTTTTACTCCGTCCCGTCACGCCGCGCGCCGACGCGCCGGCGCCCGAGACCGCCGCCGGCGCCGCCTCGGCTCCCCCCCGCATCGAGACCCGCGGCTTCAGCCTCTACTACGGCGCCCACCAGGCGCTCAAGTCGATCGCCTTCGCGGTCGCGGATCGCAGCGTGACCGCCATCATCGGCCCCTCGGGCTGCGGGAAGAGCACGCTGTTGCGCGCCTTCAACCGCATGAACGACCTGATCCCGGGCGTGCGCACCGAAGGCGTGGTCCAGGTCTCGGGTAGAGACGTGCTCTCCCCCACGACCGACGTGGTGGACCTGAGGAGGCGGGTCGGGATGGTGTTCCAGCGCCCCAATCCGTTCCCGAGGTCGATCTTCGACAACGTGGCCTTCGGGCTCCGCCTGCTCGGGCTGCGCGGCCGCAACGAGCTCGAGGCGCGCGTCGAGGCGAGCCTCACGCGCGCCGCCCTGTGGGACGAGGTGAAGGACCGGCTGGAGCGCGGAGCCCTCCAGCTCTCGGGGGGCCAGCAACAGCGGCTCTGCATCGCGCGCTGCCTCGCGGTCGAGCCCGAGGTCATCCTCATGGACGAGCCGGCCTCGGCCCTCGATCCCACCGCAACCGCCCGGATCGAAGAGCTGATCCTGGACCTCAAGTCGCGCTATACGATCGTGATCGTGACCCACAACATGCAGCAGGCGGCGCGTATCTCGGACCGCACCGCCTTCCTCATGAGCGGCGAGCTGGTCGAGGAGGAGGCCACGCGCCGGCTGTTCACCACCCCGGCGAAGAAGATCACCGAGGACTATATTACCGGGCGCTTCGGCTGATCCCGGGAGGGGCGCGAGCAGAACGTGGAACGGCACTTCGAGCAGGAGTTCAAGGCGCTCAAGGAGGAGATCCTCCTCATGGGCGGGCGTAGCGAGACCATCGTGCGCAAGGCCATCGAGTCGCTGCGGCGGCGCGACACGAGGCTGGCCCGGGAAGTGTTCGACGACGACCGCACCATCGACCGGCACGAGATCGACGTCGAGGAGATCTGCCTGCGCCTGCTCGCCCTCCAGCAGCCGCTCGCGACCGACCTGCGCTTCATCACCGCGGCGCTCAAGATCTCGAACGACCTGGAGCGGGTGGGCGATCACGCCGTGAACATCGCGGGCGGCACGATCCGTCTCGCGGGCCAGCCCCCATTGAAGCCCCTGGTGGACATCCCGCGCCTGGCCGAGCTGGCGACCGGGATGCTGCGGGAATCACTCGACGCCTTCGTGCGGCGCGACGCGGAGTCGGCGCGACGGCTGGTGCGGCGCGACGACGAGGTGGACGATCTCAACCGCCAGGTGTTCCGCGAGCTGCTGAGCACCATGATCGAGGATCCCGCGACCATCACGCGCGGGATGGAGCTGGTGCTGGTGGCCCGCAACCTCGAGCGCATCGCCGACCTCGCGACCAACGTCGCCGAGGAGGTGGTGTTCATCGCCGAGGCGCGCATCATCAAGCACCACGCCGACGAGAGCGCTTCGGGCGGTGACTTCGGCCGGGCCTGAGCCCCGGCGGGGCCGGCGCCAGCCGGGGAAGCGGTAACCTTCCGCGAGCTGCGGACGGACGGTCCGGCGCCGGGTGGGGCGTGCGGGCGCCTCACGCGCCCGGGGCGCACACCGCGCGCGTGGCCTGCTCGAGCACCGCGACCGGGTCCGCCCGCCCGCCCTTCCACGCCGCCTCGGCCCGGTAGAGCGCGTCCATCGCGCGGGCGAGCGCGGGGGGCCCGAGCCGCCGGCCGAGTGCCATGCTGAGCTCGCGGTGGCGCGCCCAGCCGCCCAGGGAGCCGCCCACGAGGTTGGAGAGCGCGAAGAGCACCGCGCCCTCCCCCACGCCCGCGGCCAGCAGCCGCCCGAGCCGGCGCGCGGCGAGCCCGCCCTGGCCCAGGGCCACGGCGCCCAGGTACTCGGCGAGGTCCGCGCCGCTCACGGGTCGCAGCAGTGCCGCGACGTCCGCGGCGATGAGCTTGCCGTCTTTGGCAGCGTAGGCGGAGAGGCGGTCGATCTCGTTGAAGCAGGCGAGCGGGTCCCCCTCGCAGGCCTCGATCACGCTCTCCGCCACGCCGCGCTCCGCCGCCACGCCGGCGCGCGCGAGCCGGCGGGTGCACCACGTCACGAGCTCGGCGCGCCGCGGCGGGATCGCGGTCCAGCGCGCGGCGCACGCCGCGCGCAGCGGCTCGAGCGACTTGCGGACGGTATCACCCTCCGACTCCACCAGTGTCAGGCACGACTCTCCGGCCGGCCGGGCGATCCCCTCCGCCAGGGCGGCCACGCGCTTCTCGCTGCGCCCCAGATCCTCGACCTCGAGCACCACCACCAGGTCGCGCGGGCTGAAGAGCGACACGCCCTGGTAGGCCGCGAGGATCTCCTCGACGCTGGTCTCGGCGGCGCGGAGCACGAGCGCGGGTTGCGGCGAGGGCAGGCTCCCCGACCACGCGTGGCGCAGCTCGGCGAGCATCGCGGCCTTGAGCGGCTCGCTCGGGCCGTCGAAGTAGAGCGAGCGGGGGAAGTCCGCGCGATCGAAGCGCTCGAGGAGCGCGGCGCTCGGGAGCGCAACGCCGGCGTGCCCCGCCGCGCGGCGCCGCGGGCGGGCCGGTGCCTCGGAGCCTCCTCCGGCGGCGGGCCCGCGCGCCCGGCCCCGGCTACCAGCTCTGGACCGACCGGGCGAGGATCTCATCGGCGATCTTCCGGATGGCTTCCTTGCGCCCGTCGAGCTCGGTGTGCGCCGCGGTGTCGCCGGGCACGGGCGTGACGTAGTAGTTCGCGGTCTTGGTGAGCTCGGGCTCGCTCCACACCTCGCGGTTCTTGACCAGGTCCTTGAACGTCACCGAGACGGTGACCGCCACCCGGTACTCCTGGGCCCGGGCCTGGTCCGAGAACCCGAACACCGAGTTCTTGTAGCCGACCACGCGGCCGCGCACCACGGAGTTGGCCGAGCGCTCCGGCACCACGCGCAGGTGGTTGTCCTGCACGAAGCGCACGATCACGGCGTCGGTGATCTCCTGGGGGAGCGAGTACTCGGTGGTGGCGTTCTCGAACACCGGGATCGCCACGGTCTTCATGTGCGGCGGCAGCAGCGCCGTGGTGGTGCTGTAGGCGCACGATCCGGCGAAGAGCGCGACCGCGAGGAACGCGATGATCGTGCGCCAACCTGCCACTACGGAGAGACCTTGGTCACCTTGTCCTCCGGGTGGAGCTGGTAGAGCTTCATCCGGTAGCGCAGCTTGTCGCGCTTGAGATTGAGGAGGTCCGCGGTGCGACTCTGGTTCCACTTGGTAGCATACGAGGCACGCAGAATCAAGGCGCGCTCCAGCTCCTCGACCACGGCCTCGAACGGGACGCCGCCCGCAGGCAGCGCGCCCGCGAGCAGCTCGTCCACCCGCTGCCCGATCGTGCCCTCCCCCGCCGGCCGCGCGCGCGGCGAGAGCTTCAGGTGCTGGGGCTCGAGCACCTCGGCGTTCTCGAGCAGCACGGTGCGCTCGAACAGGTTGCGCAGCTCGCGGATGTTCCCGGGCCAGAGATAGTCGAGCAGCATGCGCTCGGCCGCGGGCGCGATCTCGCGGAACGATTTGCGGAACTGGCGGCCGAAGCGGTCCATGAAGAGCCGCGAGAGCGGCAGGACGTCCTCCTTGCGCTCGCGGAGCGGCGGGACGTAGAGCGGCACCACCTTGAGCCGGTAGTAGAGGTCCTCGCGGAAGCCGCCCTGCTGCACCCGGCGCTCGAGGTCCTGGTTGGTGGCGGAGATGATGCGCAGGTTGACGCTGATGTCCTTGGTCCCGCCCACGCGCTTGAACGTGCGGCGCTCGAGCACGCGCAGGAGCTTGACCTGCAGCATCGGGGCCATCTCGCCGATCTCGTCGAGGAACAGCGTCCCGCCGCTCGCGATCTCCATCAGGCCGAGCTTCTGCGCGCGTGCGTCGGTGAAGGCGCCGCGCTCGTGCCCGAACAGCTCGCTCTCCAGCAGCTCGCTCGGGATCGCGGCGCAGTTGATCTCGACGAACGCCTGGTCGTGGCGCGCGCTGATGCGGTGGATCAGGTTGGCGAAGTACTCCTTGCCGGTGCCGCTCTCCCCCTCGATCAGGACGCTGGTGGTGTCGCCGAGCGCGACCTGCTCGGCGATCGCGTAGGCCTCCTGCATCGATGGGCTCGCCGAGTGCAGGAAGTCCTCGTCCGCGAACGCCTGGTGGCGCAGGCGCTTGAGCTCGAGCCGGAGCTTCTGCGACTCGAGGGCGCGCGCCGCCAGCGCCAGCAGCTCCTCGTTCTGGAACGGCTTCTTCACGAACCAGAATGCCCCGGCGTTCATTGACTCGACCGCGGTGTCGAGGTCGCCGTGGGCGGTCATCATGATCACCCCGACCTCGGGATCGGTGCGCTTGATGTGCCGGAGGAGATCGAGTCCGGTCCCGTCCGGAAGCTTGAGATCGAGCACCACCAGGTCCGGCATCTGGGTCTCGATGGACTCCCGCGACTCCTTGACCGAGCCCGCGGTCAGCACCGCGTAGCCTTCGGAC
>DASXQT010000080.1:0-81095 GCA_036507005.1 Candidatus Eiseniibacteriota bacterium | reverse complement strand
TCATCGAGCGGACGTTCGCCTGGCTGGGCTGGTGCCGGCGCCTGTTGGTTCGACACGAGCGGTTCCTCAGCGTCTATGCCGCGTTCTTCCACTTGGCCTGCGCGATGCTCACGCTTCGACAGGTTTTGAAATAGGTTCTAGCCCGGACCCTTCGTGAATCGCCAGCGGGGCGAGAGGGAGGAGGATTGAGAGCCGGCGAGTGGACTCTGCGCGCGCGAGGGCGCGCGCTACCGGACGAGCGCGACGCGCTGCGAGGCCTCGAGCCCGGGCGCGGAGCACCGGACGAGGTAGAGTCCCGCGGGCAGAACCACGCCGCGGTCGTCCGCTCCGTTCCACTCGAAGGTGTAGCGACCCGGGTCGAGCGTCGCGTGCACGATGCTCCGCACGCGCCGGCCGTTCAGGTCGTAGAGCTCGAGCGCGACCGGTCCGCGGCGCGCGAGATCGAAGCCGAGCAGCGCCCGGCCCATGACCGGATTGGGCCGCACCGGCAGCAGCCGATCGGCCGACGGCGCCACGCCGGGCTCCACTCCCACCAGACCCGGCCGCGCCAGCGCCATCAGGGTCACGACCAGATCGGGCTGCGAAGTCGCGCCCGGAAGCGCCTCGTCGGCGCAGGTGAAGGTGAGGTCCGCGGTGTAGGTCGAGTCGAAGGTCGCGCCGGTCTGGTCGAAGCGGACGGAGACGCTGGCGGGGGTCGCCCCCACGAGCTGGGGAGAGAATCCGCCCACGATCGAGAAGTGTCCGTCGCCGCCCGTGATCGATCCACCCGCGAGGCTGAGCCGCGCCCGGGTGGCGCCGAAGCCGAGGTTGAACACCCGCACCGTGCTGTCGCGGAACTGGCCCGGGCCCCAGGCGCCGAAGTCGAGCGTGTCCGAAAGCGCGATCGCGAGCGAGTCGAGCGTGGGCTGGCAGTGGTCGAGCACGGTGCCCGAGAGCGCGACGTTCCTGGTCGGCGTGACCGGATCGTTGGAGGCGATCGCGAGGTTCCCCGCGGGGCTCCCGCTCGTCCCGGTGCCCATCGAGAGCGTGTGGTCGTTGGGAGAAGCTCCGGCCGCGACGTTGAACGTGCCCGCCGGCGCGGTGAAGCCGGCGGGAGCGGTGAGGCTGTAGGCGAGTGCGTCGCCGGGCGAGAGCGTGGAGTTGCCGACCTGGAGGGTCTGCTCGGCGGTGGCGCCCACGATCACCGATCCGAAGTCGATCGAGGCCGCCGCGCTCACGCGCGCGGGCGGCAGCGAGCTGGTCGAGCCCGTGTAGATCCAATCGTTGGCGTTGGAAAAGTCTCCGTTGGCGGCGTTGCCGGCCACGAAGAACATCGCCGGCACCGTGGAGGCCGCGGCGTTGGGCGCGGTCCAGCGCAGCGTCCAGGTGACCGGCGAGGCCTGCCCGGTGCGCGTTCCGGCGCTGACGTGCTGGAGGTAGCGGCGGGTGGAGAGGCTCCCACTCCCGGCGATGATCCGGGTCGTA
This sequence comes from Candidatus Eiseniibacteriota bacterium, assembly GCA_036507005.1. Taxonomy (GTDB): domain Bacteria; phylum Eisenbacteria; class RBG-16-71-46; order RBG-16-71-46; family RBG-16-71-46; genus WS-2. The sequence goes on along the minus strand of DASXQT010000080.1, from coordinate 79,631 downwards.
AGCGTGTCTGCATTGGTGCGCGTCAGGGTCCCGAACCCGGCGCCGGTCGATCCGTTCACGGCCGTGATCTCGAACCCCCATTTCCGGACGGTGGAGCCGGCGGTCTGGGTGGATGCGAGCTGCACGGTCAGGACGTAGGTGCTGTCGGGCTTGTAGACGGCGGGCGCGTTCAGGATCGTGACGGTCCCACCGACGTTGAGCGCGTTGGTCGTGTGGCATCCGCGACAGGTGCCCTCGGCGGGCGCGCTGCCGATCGCCGGCGAGCCGGTCTCCGAGGCCGGGGGCCCGGTGGAGTACGCGAGCGCGATCCCGGAAGCGAGGAGAAGGACGGGCGCGGCAAGACGGAGCCAGCGTGGATTCAAGGGCGGTCTCTAGAGGGAGCGTGGCCTAGGATGTCACTGGGGGATGGAATTCTATCATCGCATCGAATGTATTGCCATCAGGTTGCATACGGCGCGCCGCGCCGGCCGGCAGCCCGGTGAAGGGCCGGGCCCGGGTGGCCGAAAACAGCACGAATGCTCGCGACGCGTCCCCGTCGCATTTCCTTCGCGGGGCGCGGGCGCGGAGGCGCAGTCGGACGTCGCGGGGGCCGGTCGCGCCGGATCATTGCCGCGGTCCGATTGACAACCGGCGCCAATGCCGGGAGGCTTTCCGGAAGTGAAAGGGATCCTTCACACCGCGCTCATAGCGACGCCTCTGGCCCTGCTCGCGGCGATCGCGAGCGCGGGCGGCATCGACCCCACGCGCGACCTCCGGCTTCCGCCCACGCCCAAGTTCACGCCGCCCACGAGCGGCGTGCTCTTCGCGACCGACTTCTCGGACGGCATGCGCGGCTGGGTGCCCGACCGCGACAGCGTCTGGTCGGTGCGCAATGGATCGCTGCGCGCCGACCTTCCCGACGGCCGCCAGCTCCGCTCCTTCATCTACGCCGGCTCCCCCTCGTGGACCGACTACGCCCTCGACCTGGACCTGCTCGCCGCCCGCGGCGTGGACAAGGGCGCTGTGGTGCGCGTCGAGGAGGACAGCGGGATCGGCGTGGACCTGCGCGGCCCGGGTTACCAGGACGTGCTGCTCCACCGCCGCGAGTGGAAGATGGGCCGGGCCAACATCGACAACGCGAACGGGGTCTGGCACCACCTGCGGATCGAGGCCCGCGGCCACCGCTACCGCGTGTATGTGGACCGCGAGCTGCTCATCGACCGCGAGGATGCGCGCAAGGCGCGGCCGCGCGGCCGCATCGCGCTCGCCGCCTACACCGGCGGCTCGGGCCAGTGCACGGTCTACTACGACAACGTGGTCGTCACGGCCCTTTCGCGCCCCGACGTGCCCTAGGACCGCGTGCCGGGCGCATCGCACTTTCAAGCCCTTCCGACCAGCGCCCACAAGTCCAGCACCAGCGCGGGGCATTCGCGAGCGGCGCGCGCCCGCCCGCTCGCACGCCTGTCCACGCCACGCAAAATGTCGCCGCTTGACGCCTACCTGTCTTGTGCGATTGCAACCCTCCGGAAGAACTTTCCGTCCAACCGGACGTCACCTTTACACCAACGTCCGGCGCCCCGAGGGGCGCGAATCGATGAGGAGGCGCCATGTCGAAGACGACCCGCTACACCTCGATGGTCGGGCTGCTCGCACTCACGCTGGGCGGGAGCGAGCTGGCCGCGGTCCACGCCGTCACCCCGCACGCTCAGGTATTGATCGAGAGCATGCGGAGCCGCGCCGTGCTCGAGGCGGGCGGGATCGTCGCCCGTGAGCTGTGGACGCTCGCGGCCGAGCGCGCCCGGGCGGCGGCCGGCGATCTGGCGCTCGAAGGGGCGCGGCGGGCCTCGCAGCTCTACCGTCTGGCGCTCGTCGCGACGCAGGGGACCGGGCTCTGCGCGGGCCAGACCGGCAGCGAGACCGGAAATGGCGCAGAGGTTGCGGGCCTGATCGTGCCGGGCGGCGAGACCGGGGACGGCGAGAGCGTTGCGGACGCGACCGTGCCAGGTGGCGAGACCGGGAACGGCGCGACGGACGCGGGCACGATCGAGGCCGCGCAGGAGTGCGCGACCGAGGCGGCGAGGGAGTGCGCGAAGAGCGCCCTGTCGGGCTGTCCCGCATGCCCGCTCTGCCCGAGCCGGGCCATCGCCAGGAGCGCGGCGCGCGCGAGGGCAAGCGCCCACTCCGAGTGGGCGCGGCCGGCCCGCGCCCGGGTGATCATCAAGGTCTAGCGCTTCGCGAGCCCGCCGCGGCGAAAGGCGGCGTGCTCGTCACCCCGAGGAGCGCCGCACCCCCAGCAGCCGCAGCCCGTTCAGGATTACCACCACCGTGCTCCCCTCGTGGCCCGAGACCGCGACCGGGAGCCTCAGGGGTCCGAACGGCGTGAGGTGCCCGAAGAACACCAGCGCCACGAGCACCAGCATCACCCCGGTGGCGATCACGACGTTCTGCGCCACCACCCGGCGCGAGCGCCGGCACAGCCGCACCGCGTAGGGCAGGGCGGTGAGGTCGTCCGCCATCAGCACCACGTCGGCGCTCTCCATCGCGGCGTCGCTGCCGATCCCGCCCATCGCGATGCCGACCGTGGCGCGGGCCAGTGCCGGGGCGTCGTTCACGCCGTCCCCCACCATCGCGACCGCGCCGTAGCGACCCTCCAGCTCGCCGACCACGTTCACCTTCTGCTCGGGCAGCAGCGCCCCGTGGTAGGCGTCGACCCCGGTGCGGCGCGCGATCGCCTCGACCGTGGCCAGACCGTCCCCCGACAGCAGCACCACCGCCGCGAGGCCCTGCCGCTTGAGCGCGGCCACGGTTTCCGCCGCCGCCGGCCGGGGCTCGTCGGCCGCGGCGATCACGCCCCAGCGCGGGCCGCGCCGCACCAGCATGGCGGTGCGGGCGGAGCGGGTCAGGCGCTCGAGCTCGCGCCGCCCTTCCCCCGGCACCTCGATGCCGAGCGCGGCGAACAGCGCGGGCGTGCCGACCTCGACGGCGGAGCCGTCCACCAGGGCGACCAGACCCTTGCCGAGGTGCTGCGTGAGCTGCTCCGCGGGCCGGATCGCGAGCCCGCGGGCCTCGGCCGCGCGCACCACCGCCTGGGCGAGCGGATGCGGGGAGCGCTTCTCGGCGCCCGCCGCCCACGCCAGCACCTCGTCCGCGGTCGCGCCGTCGAGCGCCACGACGTCGGTGACCTCGAAGCGCCCGTGGGTCAGAGTCCCGGTCTTGTCGAACGCCACCGCGCGGACGCGGCCCAGGGCCTCGATGAATCGCCCGCCCTTGAACAGCACCCCGTGGCGCGCCGCGTTCGCGATCGCCGACAGGATGGTGGCGGGCGTGGCGATCACGAGCGCGCACGGCGAGGCCACGACCAGCAGCGTCATGGCGCGGTAGAAGGAGCGCGTGAAGTCGCTCGCGAGGAACAGCGGCGGGATCACGATCATGGCCGCGGCGCCGATCATGACGACGATGGTGTAGTAGCGCCCCACCCACTCGGCCACCTCCTCGGTGCGCGACTTCTGCGCCTGCGCCTGCTGCACCAGGGTCACGATCCGCGCCAGCGTGGTGTCGCCCGCGGCGCGCGTGGTGCGCACCTCGATCGCGCCCTGCTGGTTCAGCGTGCCGGCGAACACGCGCTCGCCGGGCCCCTTCTCGACCGGGACCGATTCGCCGGTGAGGTGGCTCTGGTCCACCAACGATTGCCCGGTGAGCACCACCCCGTCCACCGGGATCGCCTCGCCGGGCTTCACGATCACGCGCTCCCCCACCTGCACCGCCTCGGCCTCGACCTCGATCTCGCGCCCCCCACGCCGCACCAGGGCACGCGCCGGGCGCAGCGAGAGCAGCGCGCGCAGGGCGTGGCGCGTGCGCCCCATGGTGTAGACCTCGAGCGTGTTGCTGAGCGAGAAGAGCAGCATGAGCACCGCGCCTTCGAAGACGTAGCCGATCGCCCCGGCTCCGATCGCGGCCAGGATCATGAGCAGGTTCACGTCGAACCGGAGCCGGGCCAGCGAGCGCAGCGAGGAGCGCAGCGCGAACCATCCGCCGGCGAGCGCCGAGAGCGCGTAGGCCGCGTCGTGCCAGATCGCGGGGACCGGGAGCCGCTCGAGCGCCGCGCCGGCCACGAGCAGCGTCAGGCACGCGGCGGTCAGCGCGGCCATGGCGCGGCCGCGCGCGAGCTGCTCCTGCTCGGCCGACGACAGCGTCGCCCCCCACGGCTTGGCGGGCGCGAGCGGGCGCTTGAGCTCGGCGCTGTCGGGCGGCACCTGGCGCCGCGACAGGCCCACGCGCCGGCGGTCGGCGGTGACCTGGAACTCGGCGGCGGCGGCCGGGGTCATCCGCCCCATGCGCAGCGCGCACTCCTCGCAGGCGCCGGGCGATTCCCGGCGCTCGCAGTAGGTCACGCGCTGGGCAAACAGCGCCCCCACCTCCCCGGCCAGCGCGTTCACGTCCTCGGGCGCGACCAGGGACGGCTGGTAGCGGACGGTCAGCGTGCTGTCGCGGAAGTCGGCCTCGATCGCCACCACGCCGGGGCTCGAGCGCAGCCGGTCGGCGAGGATCTCGAGGCAGCCCTCGCCCTCGACGGGAAGCGGCATGTGGTCCGGGCCCCCGCGCTCCTCCACGGCGGGCGGCTGGCGCTGCATGGGCGCGCTCATGTTCGAGCCAAGGCTAGCACACGTGACCCGCTGACCCGTTGCCGCGCAACGCCCCCGGCCGGTCGTGTCGTTCCTTCCCACCGCATCGCATTGCGCAAGCCGGGCATCGCCGTTCGCACTCTGCGGCCTCGGCCATATCACCCAACCGGGGGCCCGCCGCACCGCCCCGCGCGGAAAATCGGGCAGGGCATTTGCAATCGGCGAGGGGCTAGCCCGCGTCGGCACAACGCGCTCGCGCCCGCCGTGCAACTCGCGCTGCTTCCCGCACGATCGACCGGCACACACCCTGCGTCCAGGGCGCCGCGCGTTCGTGCCCGTGTGTCATTGCGGGCCGGTGCCGCGCGGCACGCAGCCCTGGCCGTGCGCGACAAAGCCAGTCGCACTTCGTTGGGGGCAGGGGGAATGACCATGCGTCCAGCTTCATCCATTCGCACCGCCGCCGCGATCGCGCTCGCGGCATCGCTCTGGGGCGCCCCGGCGGCCGCAGGCCCCTTCTCCCGACTCCAGGTCCTCCTGCCGGGCGAGACCGCAGCGCCGGGCTCGAGCACCGGCAAGTCCGGCAGCGCCAAGTCCCAGGTCGCCAACATCCCGTTCACCATCACGGTGCGGGCCTGCGACAGCCAGTGGAACCTGGTGAACACGGTCACCGACGTGATCGAGGTGCTGGCCTCCGACGAGAGCGCGACTCTGCCCTCGGCGGTCCAGCTCCAGGCCGGCACGCGGACCTACACGGTGACGCTGAACTCCGCCGGCAACTTCACGCTCTACGCCCACGACCAGTCCGACATCACGATCCCGGACGGCGCCTCGGCTTCGGTGAAGACCCAGGTCCTGCTGGGCTTCCGGTTCTCGCACGTCGACCCGCACGACCAGAGGGCCGGCGTGGCGTTCCCGATGACGATCACGGCCGTGGATCCCTCGCTCAGCACGGTCTCGGGCTTCAACGGCGTGGTGAGCCTCAAGGAGATCACGAACTTCGGCGAGGCCGCGACCTCGCCGGCCACCGTGACCATGAGCTCCGGCAAGTGGAGCGGGGACGTCACCTGCTACCGCAAGGACGAGACCGTGGACCGGGGCGCGGTGCTCTACGCCTGGCTCCCGGGTCTGCCGGGCAAGGACGGAACGAGCGAGTTCTTCAACGTGCGGGCGAACTCGTTCAAGCGCCTGCTCGTGATCCTTCCGGGACAGACCCCGGCGCCCGTCACCGAGACCGGCCTCACGGGCTCCCCCTCGAGCCAGATCTCGAGCGTGCCCTTCCAGGTGACCATCTTCTCCACCGACAACTGGTGGAACCAGACCGGCAGCGATCACCGGGTCCGGCTCACCACCACCGACCCCGCGGGCGTCACGCCCTCGTCGTCCACGCTGAGCTCGGGCCGGGTGACGGTGAACGTCACGCTCTACACCGTCGGCACCCAGACCCTGACCGCGACCGACCGGGACAACTCGAGCACCATCGGCATGACCACCGCCGGCATCCCGGTGATTCCGAACGCGGCGCACCACTTCGCGATCGCCACCATCGCCTCGCCCCAGATCGCGGGCCAGCCGGTGGCCGTGACCATCAGGGCGGTGGACGCGAGCAACAACACCGTGCCGGGCTACAACGCCGACGCCGTGCTCTACGCCAACACCGGGCTCGGCAGCATCTCGCCCGAGCTGATCTCGTTCGCGAACGGCGTGTGGTCGGGCAACATGATCTTCCGCGGGGCCGGGGCGAACGTGCAGTTCACCTGCTCCGACTTCGCCACCACGCCGCACACCGGCGCGAGCAACCGCTTCGAGGTGCGCGCGGCCGCGCTCTACGCGATGCAGATCCTGCTGCCCGGCGAGACCGTCCAGCCGGGCACCGCGGACGGCAAGACCGGCAGCCCCTCGACCCAGCGCGCCGGCACGCCGTTCACCGCCACGGTGCGCGCGGTGGACCAGTTCTGGAACCTGGTGAACACGGCGAGCGACACGGTCGCGCTCGGCTCGAGCGACGCCTACGCGGGCATGCCGGCCGAGACCACGCTCACCTCCGGCCAGGTGCTGGTCCCGGTGCGGCTCGCCCTGAGCGGCGCGCAGCGCCTCTGGGTGAGCGACAAGGACCAGCCAGCGGTCCGGCCCGACACCTCGGCCGAGGTCACCATTCTCGGCGGCGCGTTCGCCAAGGTGCTGATCCTCGCGCCGGGTGAGACGGTCGCGCCCGGGACCGCGAATGGCCGCGGCGGCGCCGCCACCGACCAGTCGATCAACTACGCCTTCACCTGCACGGTCCTCGCCTGCGACCCGTGGTGGAACCCGGTCTCGGGCGTGATCGACCGGGTGCACGTCTCCTCCGGCGACCCGCTGGCCCAGATCGGGCCCGACGCGCCGATGGTGGACGGGCGCGCGGAGTTCTCCGTGCGGCTCGCCACGGGCGGTTGGCAGCAGATCACCGTGGCCGACCTCAGCGATCCCTCGAAGGCCGGCAGCACCACGCAGGTGCGCGCGATCTCCAGCGGGCTCCACCTCGAGGCCTCGGTCTCGCCCTCCGCGGCGCGCGCCGGCGAGCCCTTCACGCTCACGGTCCGGGCGGTCAACGACGCCGGCAGCGTGATCCAGGAGGTCAACTCGCGCGTGAGCCTGACGGTGCAGCACGCCTCGACCGGGCAGCCCGGACGCGGCGAGCTGGTGCCCACCGAGCTCCAGCTCCTCCAGGGCCAGCGCACCATCTCGGAGACGTACAGCTTCGTCGAGCCGATCGTGCTCGTGGCGCGCGACGACGCCGGCAACGCGCCGGCGGTGAGCAACGTGATCGCCATCACCCCCGGCCAGCCCACGGCGATCCAGTTCACCTGCGACCCGAGCTGGCTGCACGGCAACAAGCACGGCGCGCTGAGCGCGGTGGTGATGGACGACTTCCGCAACGGCGTCCCGGACCAGCCGGTGAGCTTCACGCTCGTCTCCGGCACCGGCACGCTCACCCCGATCGACAACGCGTCGGACGCCAACGGCGTCGCGCGCGCCGACCTGCTGAGCCCGCGGCAGCCGGAGAAGGAAGTGCTCCGCGCCAGCACGGGCGGCGTCTCGGCCGACCTCGAGGTCGCGGTGTCGTTCGTGGATCCCGACGCTCCGGGCGGCACGGTGACCAACTACCCGAACCCGTGCCACCCGCCGCTCCAGGGCACCACGCTCTCGTACAAGCTCGACGACAACGCCTCCGTCACGATCCGGATCTACAGCCAGAGCGGCGCGCTGGTGCGCGAGGTCTTCATGGACCGCGGCGCCGTGGGCGGCCGGACGGGACAGAACGAATGGGTGTGGGACGGCCGGAACGGATCGGGCGACGTGGTCGCCAGCGGCGGCTACGTGGTGCTCGTGGAGGCCCAGGGGACGGGCCAGACTCTGCATGTGATGCGCCGCAAGGTCGCGGTCGTTCGCTGAGAGGAGACCTCATGAACCGCAAGCTCCATACACTCGCCGCCGCCGCGACCCTCGCGGCGTGCGTTCTCGCGGCGCCGCTCGCCGGCGCCGATTCGGGCGCCGGAGGCGCTCCCGGCTCGTGGCTCACCGGCTACGAAGGGGCGCGCACCCTGGGGCTGGGCGGGGCGTTCGTGGCCACCGCGGACGACGCGCTCGGCATCCTGTGGAATCCGGCCGGACTCCAGCGCATGGACCAGAACCAGGTCATGTTCGAGAACGTCCGGCTGTTCGAGGACACCTCGGTCAACAGCCTGAGCTTCGCGCTGCCGGGCAACTGGCTGCCGAGCTTCGGCCTCTCGATGATCTCGCTGCGCTCGGGCGAATTCCAGCGCACCAACGAGCTGAACGACCCGCTCGGCACCTTCACCGAGAGCGAGACCGCGTACCTGTTCTCGATGGCCAAGGGGTTCAGCTCGCGCCTCTCGGTGGGCGCGAACCTCAAGGTGGTGCAGCAGAGCATCGAGAGCTTCAGCGCCGGCGGCTTCGGCGCCGACCTCGGCGGCCTGTTCCAGATCACGCCCGGGCTGCGCGTGGGCGCCTCGGTGCTCAACCTGGGCGGCCCCAGCATCACGCTGCGCAGCGAGGCCGAGACCTACCCGATGGAGTTCCGCGGCGGCGTAGCACTCGACGTCATGAACGGCCGCGGCCACATCTCGGCCGAGGTGGATCAGGCCGACGGGCCGGGCGCGCGCCTCCACGGCGGGGCCGAGTACTGGATCCAGCCCGGCATCGGGCTCCGGGTCGGCTACTCCGACGAGCGCGCCACCGGCGGGTTCACCTACCGCTTCGCGCCCCAGTACCAGCTCGACTACGGCGTGGCGGACCACCCGCTGGGGGTGACCCACCGCGTCGGCCTCTCCTACCGCTTCGGCGGGTTCTACGCCAGCAACCGCGCGGAGCCCGAGGTGTTCTCGCCCACCGGCGAGAAGGCCGTGACCAAGATCAGCTTGAACGCCCACACCAAGGGCGAGGCCGACAGCTGGTCGCTCGACATCGAGAGCAAGTCGGCCCAGTCGGTCCGCCGCTTCGGCGGGCCGGGACTGCCGCCCGCCCACGTGCTGTGGGACGGCAAGGACGAGACCGGGCTTCCGGTCGCGGACGGCGTCTACACCTACCGGCTCACGGTCAAGGACAAGGAAGGGCGCGTGCTGAACGCGTCCACGCGCAAGGTGGAGATCTCGACGGGCGGCCCGCAGGTGACCGTCCCGATTCAGACCAATCCCTAGGGAGCCCTCATGAGCGGGAAGCGAAGGATCGCGGGGCGGGTTCTCCCGGCGATGCTGCTCGTCGCGGCCGTGGCGGTGACGCCGGCCGCGGCGGGTCGTAAGGCACCGCCGAAGACGAAGACCGCGGCCCCCACGGCCGGTGCGGGTCTCGAGCAGGCGGCGCGGGAGTTCGAATCCGCGCTGGCCCTGCCCGGGGCCCAGCGGCTGGCCGTGCTCCAGCGGCTCGACCAGTCGCTGGGCAAGATCGCCGACGACGCCGGCTCCGCCGACCGCGGGGCCGCGCTCGCGCTGGCCGGCGCAGTGCGCTACGCGCGCTCCGACTTCGCCGGCGCCGAGGACGCCTACCGCAAGGCGCAGCATGCCGACGAGCGCGGGCCGTTCACCGACGACGCCGCCTTCGCCGAGATCCGCAGCCTCGAGGCCCAGGGACGCGACGGCGAGGCGGCGCGCGAGTGGGCCAAGTGGGAGAAGGACTGGGCGAAGAGCCCGCTCCTCGCCGAGGCCCGGCTCGCGGGCGCCTGGAACGCGATCCGCCGCGGCGACCTCGCCGAGGCGCGCAAGACGCTCACCACGCTCGCGGCGGCCGCGCCGTGGATGAGCGCGGACGCGCGCGTCGTGCTGGCGCGCGCCACCGCACTCGCGCTCGACCACAAGCCGGCCGAGGCGCTCGCCGTGCTCGGGGCGAAGCCCGCGGGCGCGGCCGCGACCTACCTGTTCGCCCTCTGCCAGGGCGCCACCGGCTCGCTGCTGCGCTCGGCGGCCGCGTTCCAGGAGGTGGCGGACCGCTACCCCGGCACGCCGCTGCGCGACCCCGCCCTGCTCGGCAAGGCGAACGCGTTCCTGAGCGCGAAGGACTACCGCAGCGCCGCCTCGGAGTTCGCGCGCATCGCCACGATCATCCGCGACCCCGCGATCCGGGCCGAGGCCGAGCTGCGCGCGGCGGGCACTCTGTTCCTGACGGGCGAGACCGACTCCGCGCTCACCCTGCTCAACGGCGTGGTCGGGCGCTACGGCGAGACCGACGTGGCCGCACGCGCCCAGTTCCTGATCGGCGAGGTGCTGGTCGCCGAGGGCCGGCCGGGCGACGCGATCGTGGCGTACAACCGCGTGCTCACGACCTACTTCAAGCACTCGGTCGCGGCGAGCGCCCAGTACCGCGTGGCGCGCAGCCTCGACGCGATGGGACGCCGCGCCGACGCGACCGGCAGCTACGAGGCCGTGGTGCGCGGCTATCCGCTCGAGCCCGAGGCGCCGGCGGCGGCCTACCTGGCCGGCGTCGGGCTGCTCGAGGGGAACCGCCCGCTGGCGGCCGCGCCCTACTTCCAGCTCATCCTCGACCGCTACGCCTCGCACAGCGATCCCAACGGGCTCGTGGTGTTCGCCTCGCCCGAGCACCAGGAGCTGGTCGAGGCCGCGCTCTGCCTGCTCGAGCTGTCGTACCACCGCGCCGGGAACCTGGGCCAGCTCTCGGGGGCGCCGCACCTGCTCCTGAAGCGCATGCCGCCCAGCCACTCGCCGTGGCGCGCCTACGCGCTGCTGATCGACGCCGACGCCTCGGCGGCCATGGCCCGCTACCCGGATGCGCGCCAGACGCTCGAGTCCCTGATGCAGGACTTCCCCGACCACCCGCTGGGCGCCGCCGCCACCCGCCTGCTGGCGTGGACCTACGCCCGCGAGGGGCAGGACAGCCTGGCGATCGCCACCGAGGAGCGCCTGCTCGCGCGCTACGGCGCGCGCGGCGACGACGCGATCGTGAGCGGCGCGCTGCTCGACATCGCGCACGAGCGCTTCAACCAGAAGCGCTTCCGCGACGCGGCCGGCGCCTACGAGGACTTCCTGCGCCGCTACCCGGGCCACCCGAAGCGCCTGACCGCGCTCTACCAGGCGGGCCTGTGCTACCTGCGCGTCGACCGCGCGGGGGACGCGGTGGACCGCTGGGAGGCGATCGTGCGCGACAGCGCGGCCTCGCCGGTCGCCGAGCGCGCCTGGGCGCGGGCCGGCGACCTCTACTTCCAGGCCGACAAGTTCGCCGAGGCGCGGCGCTGCTACCGCGGCCTGCTCCAGAACTTCGCGAACAGCAGCGCGGCGGCCCTGGCCACGCTGCGGCTCGCGCAGTGCGAGTACAACGCCGGCAACGACGCGGCGGCGCTCGAGATGTTCTCGAAGACCATCTCGACCTATCCCGGCACCGGGGTGGCGCGCGAGGCGCAGCGCGGCACCGAGCTGTCGCTCTACCGCCTGAGCCAGAGCCCCAACGGGGAGAAGGTCCTGGCGCGGCTCATCGAGCAGTTCCCGAGCAGCCCGTTCGCCGCGGACGCGCAGATGCGGATCGCGCGCCGCGCCTACGCGGAGAAGCGCTGGGCCGACGGGGCCGAGGGCTTCCGCCGCGTGGTGGCGCAGTTCCCGAGCTTCTCGGCCGCCGACCAGGCGCAGTTCCTGCTCGCCGACTGCTACGCCCAGACCCAGCAGAAGGACGAGGCGCGCAAGGCCTACGAGCAGTTCCTGTCGTTCTTCCCGGCCAGCGACCTGCGCCCCACGGTCCAGTTCCGCCTCGGCCTCATGCAGTTCGAGGCCAAGGAGTACGCGCCGGCGACGATCTCGTTCTCGCTCGCGCTCCAGGACACGTCGTCGCGCGAGGTCACGGCGGCGGCGCTCTACAACCTGGCGCTCTGCCACCGCCTGCTGGGGCAGGGCGACGACGCGCGCGCCGAGCTCGAGCGCTACCGCGCCGGCTTCCCCAACGACGCGCGTTCCGCCGACGTGGCCTACCAGCTCGGCGACCTGCACGACGCCGCGGGCCGGCCGGCGGACGCCGAGCGCGAGTTCCTCGCGGCCCTGGCGGGACGCCCCTCGGTGAAGCTCGCGGTCGAGCTGAACTACCGCGTGGGGCGCTGCCGCGAGCAGCTCAACAACCCGGACGGCGCGCTGCGCTCCTACGTGCAGGCCTCGCTCACCGGCGGGCTCACCGACCCGTTCCGGCTCTCGGCGGTGGCGCGCTGTGCGGCGCTCTACGAATCGAAGAAGCAGTACACGCGGGCCCTCGAGGCCTATCGCGATCTGATCCGCAACGCCAAGGACCGTGAGCTCGTGGCGGCAGCGAGCGACCGCGCGTCCCAACTGGAGGCGGCCACGCGCCGCCACTAGGCGCGCGACCGAGGGGGGCGCCGCAGCGCCCGGGGACGAACCGAAAAGGAGCAACCGATGTTCGAGAACTTCGACTGGATCCAGGCGATAAGGAACAGCCCGGTGATGCTCGTCATCCTGGGATGCAGCGTGCTCACGTTCGGGCTGGCGTTCGAACGCATCCTCTACTACTGGCGGCGGCGCGGCATCTCCGAGAAGGCGCTGGCGCAGGCCGTCGATCGGGTGCGCGCCGGCAAGCACGGCGAGGCCGCGCTCGCGTGCGGCGGCATCCACCACCCGTTCGGCCCGGTCGCGGCCGAGCTGCTGAAGAACGCCCACCTGCCGACCGACGCCCAGGAGGAGCGGATGTCGATCGCGCTCAGCGAGCAGCGCCTCCTGCTGGAGCGCAACCTCGGCTTCCTCGGCACCATGGGCAACACCGCGCCCCTGATCGGACTGCTCGGCACGGTGTGGGGCATCATGCGCGCGTTCCACGACATGGCCCGCACCGGCTCGGCGGGACCGTCGGTGGTCGCGGCGGGCGTGGCCGAGGCCCTGTTCACCACGGCCGCGGGCCTGATGGTCGCGGTGCCGGCAGTGATGCTCTACAACCACTTCCTGCGCCGCATGGGCGTGATGCTGACCGAGGCCGAGAACCACTCGCGGCGCCTGCGCCAGGCGCTCGAAGAGCGCCGCGCCGAGCCGCAGACGGCCGGCCGCGCGGCCTGAGGATCGGATGCGACGCAGGCGATACACCCGCGTCCAGGCGGGGATCACCGAGCCCAACCTCACGCCGCTGATCGACGTGTGCCTGGTGCTGGTCGTGATCCTGCTGGTCGCCACACCCATGGCGCTCCAGTCGGGCATCGCGGTCTCGCGCGCCGCCTCGGGCGGGAAGACCGGCGCCCAGGTGCGCGCCTCGCGGATCGAGATCTCGATCCTCGACGAGACCAGCCTGACCGTGAACCGCAGGCCGGTCGCGCGCGCGGATCTCGGCGCGGTGCTGCGTACGATGCTGGCTGCGAGCCAGACCCGCGACGTGGTGGTGCGCTGCTCGGACAACGTCACGCACGGCACGTTCGTGAGCGTGCTCGACGAGGCCAAGGTGGACGGCGCCGGACGCATCGCCGTGCTGGGGAGGTGACATGCGCACCCGACTCGCGCCCCGCTCGGAGCTGATCACCCGCGTCAACGTCACGCCGATCATCGACGTGGCGCTGGTGCTGGTGATCATCCTGCTCGTGACCGCGCCGATGCTGTCGGTCGCGGACCTGCCGGTGAACCTGCCCCAGGCCCACACCCGCGAGGCCGAGGACGAGCGCAACGTGAGCGTCACGCTCAGCTCGGGCGGCCACATCGCGGTGGACGAAGAGGTGGTCCCGCGCGCGCGCCTGCGCAAGCAGCTCGCCGCCCGCCTGAGCGAGCGCGGGAACGGCGACGTGCTGGTCGTGATCCGCGCGGACGCGGACGCGCCCTACGGCACGGTGCGCGGCCTGCTCGAGGACGCGCGCGCCGCGGGCGCCAAGCGGCTCGCGATCGCGACGCGCCAGAAGATGGACGGCCCGTGATGATGGGAACGACGCTGGACCGGTTCGTGAAGCTCGACCGGCAGTCGGTGCTCGACGGGCTGGCGATGCTCGACCGCCTGATGAGCATGGACATCCGCAAGATCCGCATGAACACGCGCTGGAGCGTGTCGGCGAGCACCCTGCTCCACGCCCTGGTGCTGCTGTGCATCTTCCTGTTCTGGCACCCGGCGGCGCCGGTTCCGCCCATCACGGAGATCTCCTTCATCGACGAGCCGTCCGCGCCGGCCCCGGCGACGCCCTCGGCCGCGGAGGCCGTGAACGCCGGCCCCGGCGCGCTGGTGCAGAGCTCCCAGGAGGTGCACTTCAAGCGCGAGTCGCCCTCGGACGTCCGCTTCGATCCGCAGTCCGCGAACGCGATCTCCGACCGCCTGAACGCGCGCCTCGCGGCGCTCCAGACCTCGGCCGGCAACGCGAGCGTGGGCGCCGTGTCGTCCGCGCCCCCGTCGCTGTGGGGCTCGACCCCGGCCACCGTGTCCGGGCCCGGCACCGGCGGATCCGCGCCGGTCGCGCTCAACCGCGGCGGGACCGGCACCGCGCCCTCGATCCAGCTCACCCGCGGCGGCAGCCACGGCATCGCCCCCGCGATGGTCGCCACCCCCACGGCCGCCGAGCGCGCCGCCAGCGAAGGGCCCGCGCAGGGCGGCGAGAGCACCGCGCGCCGCACGCTCGCGGGCGCGACCCTGATGGGCCCGATCGCGGACCGCGCGATCCTCGCCCACGCCACGCCGGTCTATCCCGATTGGGCCAAGCGCGAGGCGGTCGAGGGCTCGGTCACGCTCTACTTCGTGGTGCGCGCCGACGGCTCGGTGAAGGAGAACATCCTGGTACAGAAGACCGCCGGGTTCGAGGACTTCGACCAGAACGCCATCGCCGCGCTCCGCGCCTGGCGGTTCGAGCCGCTGCGCGACGGGCGCACCGGCGAGCAATGGGGAAACATCACCTTCAACTTCCGCCTGCGCGGCGGCGAGTGATCCGCGGGGAGACGACCATGACGCGTCACTGGAATCCACGCCGTACCGCAGCGCCTCTCGCCTGCGCGCTGGGCCTGGTACTGCTCGCCGCGGCCGCCTCGCCCGCCGGGAGCCAGACCGCCGCCGGGACGGCGCCGACCCCGACGAAGACGCCGGCGACCACGACCACGGCGACGAAGCCGGCGGCCGCGACGACGACGACCGGCGCGACAACGACCCCGGCCACGAGCAGCAAGGCTCCCACCGGGACCACGACCGCCGCCACCACCACGCCGGCCACGGGCAGCAAGGCTGCGGCAACCACGGCGACGGCGACGACGGCGACCAAGCCAGCGGCCACGACGACCACGGCGAAGACGGCCGCGGCGGGCACGTCCGCCGCGGGCACGACCACGGCGAAGGAGACGGCGGGCAATCCCCCGAGCCCGCCGACCGCCGCCGAGAAGAAGGCGGCCGCGGGAGACAAGGCCGGTGCCCCCGACCTCACGCTGCGCGGAGGCCAGGAAGGCACGGTGTTCAAGAGCCTCACGGTCGAGGGCGAGGACCGCGTGCACGTGGACTACGAGCGCCCCGAGCTCAAGATCGACCTTGAGCTCGAGAAGGCTCCGGGCCTCGAGTGGGGCTCGGCGGTGGACGTGCTGAACCGCTCGAACGGTGATCTCGAGACGCCGCTCACCGCGCTCTCCGCGAAGCAGACGACGCCCTACCTCGGGCGGCCCTGGCTCAACGCGTTCGCGACCGGCCCGGTGGCCCGCTTCCATCCGCAGGCCGAGGGCGTGACGCGCTGGAAGCTCACGGTCGTGGACTCGAAGGGACGCGCGGTCACGACCTTCGCGGGCAAGGGCGAGCCGCCGCACGAGATCACCTGGGACGGCCGCTCGACGGGCGGCACACCGGTGACGCCGGGGCTCACCTACTCGTACGTGTTCGAGGCCTACGACAAGGCCGGCAACAAGCGCAACGTCGTGGGGCAGGGGTTCACCGTGACGGCCTACCGGCTCAACGGGCCCGACGGGCCGATCATGGTGTTCTCCGCCACGCAGCTCGCAGGCGCCGCGGGCGCCCAGATCGCGCCCGCGGCGCAGGGGGGGACGGAGCCCCCGCCCGCGGCGCCGATCCTGCTCGAGGTCGCGAGCTGGCTCAATCAGTCGGAGCGGCTCACGCAGCCGATCAAGGTGACCGCGACCGCGCGCTCGTTCGAGCAGGCGGACCAGCTCGGCGGCAGCGTGACGCGCGCGCTCTCCCCGCTCGTGCTCGGGGACCCGGTGCGGCTCACCTACGTGGCGGTCGTCGAGCCCGACGCGCCCGAGGCCGGCACGCTCTCGATCGCGCCCGGCAAGTAGCCGCGCGGCGCCCGACACGGCGCACAGGCCTGGCCCGGCCCGCGCACCGGAGGTCCGCCCGAATGCGATGCCCGCCGCTCCCGCTCGCCGCGCTCATCGCCGTGGCGCTGACGTCTGCGCACGCCGCATCCGGCGCGGGCGCCGGCCCCGCCGGCCCGGCGCGGGGCGACAGCGCTGCGGCCGGCCGCGCGGCCGCGACTCTCTCCAGCGCCACCTTCGCCGGCGGATGCTTCTGGTGCATGGAGACCGCGTTCGAGGGTCTGCCCGGCGTCAAGGCCGTGATCTCGGGCTACACCGGGGGAACGGAGCGGCGCCCCACCTACGAGCTGGTGTCGTCCAAGAAGACGAGCCACGTCGAGGCGGTACGGATCCTCTACGATTCGCGCCAGATCTCCTACGCGCAGCTCCTCGACTTCTTCTGGCACAACGTCGATCCCACCGACGGCGGCGGCCAGTTCTGCGACCACGGCCCGGAATACCGCTCGGAGATCTTCTACCACAACGCCATGCAGCAGCGGCTCGCGGAGGAATCGCGGCGCAGGCTCCAGAGCACGCCGCAGCGCTTCAAGAAGCCGATCGTGACGATGATCGTGCCCGTGGCCGAGTTCTGGCCGGCCGAGGAGTACCACCAGGACTATTACAAGAAGGACCCCGAGCACTACCACCACTACCGCAAGATCTGCGGGCGCGACCAGAGGCTGATCGATCGCTGGGGAATGCCCGGGAGACAGGGCGAGGCGAAATGATCCCGGGTCGTTGCGAGAGGCGACCCTACTTGAGCACCACGAACTTGGCGGCCGGAGTCTCGTTCCCTTCCACGTCCCGCACCCGCAGGAAGTAGACCCCGCTCGCGAGTACACGGGACCCGCCCCCGAGGTCCAGCCGGAACCGGTCGCTCCCCAACCCGGCCGCCACCTCGCTCTGCTCGCGCACCAGCCGGCCCTGCAGGTCATAGACTCGCACCTCGAGTGGCCCCGAGACAGCACCGTTCACCACAACCTCGGCGCCGCTCACGACCGGGCTCGCGATCAGGAGGCCGGGTCGCGGCTTCCGACTCTTCGGCGGCCAGCTCGCCTCCCCGCTGACCCACTCGTAGCGCTGGTCCACACTCTCGCGGCGCACCTTGTAGCGCAGCACCCCCGCGGGCGGCGAGTCATCCGCCCAGCTCATGCCGACGTCGGGGCCCGCCTGCACACGCGCCACTTCCTCGAAGGGCTCCTCCCCCCGCGCCCGCAGCACCGCCCACCACGACTCGGGAGCCGGTTCCGAGAGCGTCCACACAAGCGCTCGGTGCCGGCCTGCACCCGTCACTCGCGGCGCGCCCGCCGTCGCCGAGACGTAGGTGTGCGTGAACAGCACCCCGTCCTGCCGCAGCAGGTCCCACGCCAGCCACGCATCCCCGTTGCGGTCTCGCGTCACCGTAGGCGAAGTGAAGAGCCCATCCGACCCGGGCACCTCTTCCCCCTCGCTCCAGCCGGCTTCGGTCGGGAACGCCACGCACCCCACGTCTCGATAGGTGTACGCGTAGCCCAGGTCGCCCCACGCCAGCACCGGCCGCTCCCCGGGATCCCGGCTCGCGTCGCACCAGGACGACACGAAGGTCTGCCCATCCGGGTGACGGCTCTTGAGGCTGTCGCCCCGCGACCACCCACCGTCCTGGTAGGAGGAGACGTGCACCCAGCGGCTCTCGGTCCACATCAGCCATAGCCCGCCCGAAGGGCGGAAACGGAAGCGCGGATGGAGCGGCGCGTACCGCCGCGTGTCGAGGTAGCCCGCGCGCGCCACGTGATCGCGCTCGAACAGCACCCACGCCAGCCCGGACTTCCCGGCGAACGACAGCATCGCCGTGCTGTCCGACAGCGGCGCGATCGAGCAGCACGCTTCGTCAATCCCCTGCTGGGGAAGCTCGCGCCAAACCCCGCCTGATTCCGAGTAGACCACCCGGACCCGATCCACCCCCTCACGGAGCACCGCGTCGCTCCGAGCTGCCCATCGCCCCCGCGCCGACACTGCGGCCGAGTACTCGGCGTCCGACTCCGTGGTGACCATCACAGTCTCCGGCGGAGTGAATCGATCCCCGAGGATCTCCGAGAAGAGCATCCTCCCGTATCCGCCGCCATCGAGACCGCCCGAGAGCCAGAACATGAAGTTCTGCGAAGTCAGAGAGAAGACGGGGGGGGAATACGCATTGGGGCCGCCGACTCCGCCGAAGATCGCCGACCCCCACGAGCTATCCCGCCACGACAGCACAGACCAATCCGACGTCAACGTCGTGACCGTGTCCCATCGCGCCCCAACAATGAGCCGCGGGAGCCCCGTCGGCCCTAACTCAAGGCGCGGTGCGGCGAAGCGCTGGATCCGGGGGTACGCGAGCCGCTCGGTCGTGGCCCACGAGCGCCCTGGTGGCAGCGCTCGTGCTGGCGAAGCGCTGCAGACGAGGACGAGGACCGTCGGCAACGCTTGGAGCAACTGCGCAGCCGAAGGCTGTATGCGCGGGCGAGCTGCTCGGGGCGAGAAGGGCGCCCCCGTGCCACACATCGAAGGATTCCCCACGGCGTCCACATTCCTGGCTCTCGATCCGCTATTGCGAAGCCGAGCGAGGACATGACACCGGAGCTTATTCTCCTTGGCTTGCCCGCCCCCATGCAAGTGAGAATGCGCGAAAGCGGTCGCACCCATCGGGGTGCCGGCGGGCCGGCACTCGTTGGACTCGAGCTCGCGGGACGTGAGCGACGCCCCGGTGCGGCCAGGGACTTATCTGTATCGCTTGGCTGCCGGATCGTTCCGCGCGCCCAGGGACCCGGTGCGGCTTACCTACGTGGCGGTCGTCGAGACCGACGCGCCCGAGACCGGCACGCTCTCGATCGCGCCCGGGAAGTAGCGCCGCGCGGGGCCGTTCAGCACACCCGCCACCAGGGCATGGCCAGCAGCGCTTCGTGACGCGATAGGTCTCGGCGCCGCCGTGGAGCAGCAGCGCTCCGTCCGCGAGATCCCGATACTCGTCGAGGAAGATGTCGAGTCTCCTCGCGTCCGCGGTGCCCACCCGCGCGGCCGCCTTCACCTCGATCGGCAGCACGCGCCGGGGCGCCTCGACCACGAAATCCACCTCCAGCCCGCTCGCCGTGCGCCAGTAGAGCACCTCGGGGCGCCGCGGTTGCACCGCACCGAGCAGCACCACGACCGGGGCGAGACCGCACGCGCGCTCGATCGCGGCGGCCGCGGCGCGCGGGAGAACCGGGTGGGTCGAGGGGGTCAACATGGCGTGCATGATAATCATACTTGATTGCAATCGGTCCGAGGCCGCGTGGGACTGATTCCGGGGTGTGGGGAAGACCGCCGACCCAGCGATGCGCCTCGGCCCGGCCGCGGCGGGCGTTACGCCGCGTCCTGCTGGAGGCGGCTGCGGATCAGCTGCTCGACGCTGCGGACGTCGGGGATCCCTACGAAGCCGATCCTCTGCATCAGCGTTCCGCGCCGCGTGGGGACCGCCCGGCTCGCGAAGTAGAGGTCGCCCGAGCCGTCCCCGCGCTCCACGTGCTGCAGGTCGTGGATCTCGTCGTGGGTGAACGACTTCACGTTGATGGAGAGGACGCGCGAGATGATGAGCGCGCGCCGGTTCGTCACCGCGTAGGCCGTGCGCCCCGCGCCGAGGTACGCCCAGAGCGGCGCGGTGAGGATCCCGAGCCCGATCAGGAGGAAGGGCAGGCCGAAGAGCGGGAACAGCACCCACGCGCCGCCGAGGCCCGGGGATCGCGAGGTCATCGTGTACGCCATGTAGATCCAGAACGCCGCGAAGCCGGTGAACGGGATGCCGAAGACCGCGGCGGGCAGGGCGGAGAGCGCGAGACGCTCGGGGCTCGGGGCGCCGCTCCACAGCAGGCCCTCGCCGGGATCGAGCTGCGCGTTGATCACCTGCTCCAGCTGATAGCGGTCCATCCTCCGGCCCTCCGGTTGGCACTCGCCCCGCGGCTCGCGGACGCGGCGGGCGTTCGCGGGCGTCCGCGGCCGGGTTATCGGCCCGCGCGCGCCCGCGGTTGAGAAGCCGGCGGGGCATCCAGCGAGGGCGCATTTTTCCTGTCACGCGCGCGCACGCGATGCGTCATGCTGGCGAGGCCGCCCCCGTGAAAGACAAGAGAATGTCACCCGCCGGAGGTCCCGCCAGAATGCGAATCCCCACCCTGCTGTCCGCGCTGCTGATCCACTCGAGCTTCGCCGTCGCCCACGCCGCGGGCGCCGGCCCCGCGAAGGGCACCGGTCCCGCGGGCGCCGCTCCGGGCACGAGCACGGCGGCCACCACCGAGAAAGCCACCTTCGCGGGCGGCTGCTTCTGGTGCATGGAGACCGCGTTCGAGGGATTGCCGGGCGTCGTCTCCGTGATCTCGGGTTACACCGGCGGACCGGAGCGCAACCCCACCTACGACCAGGTGTCGTCCAAGACCACGGGCCACGCCGAGTCGGTGCAGATCACCTACGACCCGCGGCAGATCACGTACGCGCAGCTCCTCGACTACTTCTGGCACAACGTGGATCCCACCGACACGGGCGGCCAGTTCTGCGACCGCGGCCCCGAGTACCGCTCCGAGATCTTCTACCACGACGCGACCCAGAAGCGCCTCGCGGAGGAATCCAAGCGCCAGATCGAGAGCACGCCCCATCGCTTCAAGAAGCCGATCGTGACCAGGATTGTGGCCGCGACGGAGTTCTGGCCCGCCGAGGAGTACCACCAGGACTTCTACAAGAAGGACCCGGTGCGATACCACGGTTACCGCTTCGGCTGCGGCCGCGACCGGCGGCTCACCGAGCTGTGGGGGAAGCCGGGGCGGCAGGGCGAGGGGAAGTAGCCTCTCAGTCCCGGCCGAGCCCGTCGCGCTCGGCGGCGGGCTCCTGGCCGGTTCGCGTCAGCGCCAGAGCTTCTTGACCCAGCCCCATGTCGAGCGCCGCGCCGCAGTCGGGTTGTTGACCGAGAGCGGGAAGGTGGCCGCGAACGAGTTGTCGTTGCGGGCGGTGCTGTCCCCGTCGGCCGAGACGCCGACGAGATAGATCTTGACCCCGCACGGCGGGTCGGTCTTCTCGGGCGCCGTCCAGCTGAACGGCCAGTGCGCGCCCTGGCTCTGCCCGCCGAACGTTCCGTCCACGTGCGAGTCCCCCGCGCGCACGCCATAGTGGGTGAGGAACTTCCGGCTCGGATCCGGCTGCGGCGGGTTCCCGATCACTCCGTCCTTCAGGTTGGAATAGTCGTCCCCGGGCGCAAGCGTGCCCGCGGTCTGGTTCGCGAGCTCCGGGTTGCCGCAGTCCCACATGATGGTCAGCTCGTATCCCCACCGTACCTTGGCGGCATCGGCGTCTCCGAGCTCCACGACCCAACTGTACTTCTGTCCGGGCACGTAGGACGTCGGGATCGGGTTGTGGTCGGCGTCGACGACGCGGAGGACCCCCGTCTTCTCCCCGTTGTGACAGCTGCTGCAATCGCGATTGTAGGGCGGATTCCCTGCGAAATCGGGGGTGCCTCCGGGCCCGCCCGCGGCGGTGTAGGTGCGCGGCAGGGCGAGCTGGCTCGAAAGAGCGAGGGCGGTGGCGATCAACAGCAATGCGACGAGTCGAACCGGACGAGCGGCACCGAAGCGGAATCGCATGGGCGGCTCCTTGGCGAGGGCGGCACAGCGGACGCGGCTCAGCTATGAGGGGGTGGTCGAAGTCTCGGGAACGCCTGTCCGAACGTCAAGGCAATTCGCCGCGCCCGTGACGAATTGACGCGCGGGTTTGGGGGCACGGAACGGAGTGAGTGGAGTCAAACCGCCCGGCGGGCGCTCCTACCTCACCCGCATCACCACGCGCGTCCAGGTCGCGCGCTCGGTCCTGAGCCGCACGAAGTAGATGCCCGCGCCCGCCTCCCTCCCGCGCGCGTCGCGGCCGTCCCAGGCCAGGCTCTGCGGCCCGGCGTCGAAGCGCATCCCGCGCGCCACGGCGCGCACCTCGCGCCCGAGCGCGTCGTACACCGCGAGGTCCACCGCGCCGGCGCGGCCGAGTGTGAACGCCACCTCGAGCCCGGATCGGAACGGGTTGGGCCCGATCGACCGCAGCGCGAACTCCTCGCGCGCGGCCGCCGGCTCGACCGCCACGTTGGCGGGCGTGGAGCGCGGGTTGCCGGGGTCGCTGCCCGCGTCCAGCTCGTCGCCATCTCTGTAGCCGTCGCGGTCGCGGTCGAGCCCCATGCGCGTGCCGCTGCCGGGCGGCACGCCGCGCACCGTGACCTCGCTCCCCGGCCCGCCCAGCGCGCGCAGCGTCGCGGTCGCGATGTCGCCCTCGGCCTGCTTGTCCGGGCGCCACATCCCTCCGCCCACGTAGAGCCAGCCGCGCGGCTGGCCGCTCACGCGGCCCTTCGCCACCAGGTCGCAATAGCCGAGGCCGGCCTGCCCGGCCAGCGTGTCGAGGCGCGCGACCAGCGTGGGATCGGAGTCGTTCGCGCCCGCGAACGTGACCTCGCAGCCCACCGCGGGGGCGATCCCGGTGTCGAAGCACAGCAGGAACTGTTCGACGTCGCGCCGCTTGGCGTCGGCCGCGGACTGCGGGCTGCCGAAGTTGAAGCCCGGGAACTGGAGGAAGTCGAAGAGATTGTCGACCGCGCCGTTGTGCGTGAATCCGAAGCCCCGCTTGTTCACGGCCCCGGGCTGATCGGTGAAGCCGGTCTTCTTGTACATGTTTCGGAGCTGCGGGACCTTCATGTCCTGCGCCTCCTGGAGCGCGAAGCGATCGATGATCTGGCCGTTGGTCCCGGGCCCGAAGCTCCCCGCTCCGTGGCACTGGTTGCAGGTGAGCGCGCCCCCGTCCACCGCCACGGTCATGAAGAAGCTCTGCCCGCGCTTGGCGCTGGGCGTGGCGGAAGCCCCGGCGTCGCCCGGCAGCGTGCGATCGAGGAACTGGTTCGGGTTGGGCGGGTAGGCGAGCGGCAGCACGAAGTCGTCGAACGCCGCCATCTCGCTGTCGGCGAGCGCGCCCGCGCGCCCCATCAGGTTCACGAACGCCGGGTTGAACGCGTCGAGGTTCAGCCGGTCGGCGCGCCAGTGGAACATGCCCGTGGGCGGGAGCCCGCGCAGGCTCTGCGTGGTCATCGGCCCCTTCATCGGATGGACGCTCGACTGGATGAGCGGGTCCTGCTGCCCGGTGGTGTTGACGGGCTGCATCGTGCCCTGCGGGTTGCCGAGGTCCCAGGCGATGTTGTCGAAGTCGCCGAACAGGTGGCAGGTGGCGCACGCCTGATCGCCGTGGCCCGAGGTGAAGCCGCCGTAGAAGAACTTCCGGCCGTTCACGATCGCGTCGGGCGTGGGATCGAAGCCGATCGAGGCGAGCCCGATCTGCGAGAAGTCTGCGCTCGACAGGGTCTGGAGCTGGTTGTGGAACCGGCCCACCACGTAGAGTCGCCCGCGCGCGTCGTCGGCGACGATCCCGGTCGGCCCGGCCACCACGGGCACGCGCGCCAGCACCACGTTGGGCTGAGCGGGATCGAGCACCGCGATCTTGTCGCTCGCGAGCGAGGTCACGTAGAGGCGCCGGCCGTCGGCCGACCAGGCGGCGCCGCTCGGGATCCCGATCGCGGAATCGCGCTCGCTCTGCGGCCCGGGCGTGATCGCGTAGTCGACGTGCGGGTCGAGGTTGCTGAGCGTCACGGTCCCGCCGCTCGCGACGTAGGCCGCGCGCGTGTCCACCATGTGGCCCCGCACGTTGGGCTCGAAGCGCGTGAGGTTGCGCGCCTCGGTCGCGGTCACGGCCACCGTGCCCGACGCGCTCGCGGCGAGCGCGAAGTTCACCGTGCCGATGCCCCCGAAGGTGCGGGACACGGAGCGGGTCGCGGTGGAGATCTCGCTCAGGTCGGCGTCCAGCACGGTGTAG
Source organism: Candidatus Eiseniibacteriota bacterium (assembly GCA_036507005.1). Classification (GTDB taxonomy): domain Bacteria; phylum Eisenbacteria; class RBG-16-71-46; order RBG-16-71-46; family RBG-16-71-46; genus WS-2. Next base: position 55,423 of record DASXQT010000080.1, on the reverse strand, counting down.
CGCGCCTTGGCGCTCCACAGGCGGCCGGTCTCGTCGACCCAGTTGCCGTTCGCGAGCTGCTGGATGATGAGCCCCACCTTGGGGGCGGGCGGCAGGCTCGGGCTCCTGGGCGGGTTGGGGGGCGGCAGCGAGTCACCGGCCTCGGCCTCGGACAGCACCGACGTGCGGTTGCCGGCGTGGAAGCCGGTGACGAAGACCCGCGTCCCGTCGGCGCTCTTCGCCAGGGCGCGCGGCATGCGGCTGTCGATCGGGATCGTGGCGAGGAGCGCGAGCGTCTTGGGATCGTACACGCGCACCACGTCGGCCTGGGAGACGCTCACGTAGGCATCGCCGTTGGCGAACACCACGTCGGCGGGCTCGTCCCGCACGCGCAGCGTGGCGCGCACGTGGAGGGTCTCGAGGTCGACGATGCTCACGTCGTCCGAGAGCTGGTTCACGACCCACGCCTCGCTGTCGCTCGCGGCCGCGACCGAGACCGGCTCGAGGCCCACCGCGATCTCGGCGGTGCGGACCGGGTGCGCGCCGGTCACGTCGAACACCGCGAGCCTGCCGTCGGAGGTGTTCACCACCAGCAGCCGGTCGCCGCTGGGCGTGAGGGCGGCGGGATGGACGTGCGCGCTCTCGAAGTGGGCGAAGTCGGGTGCGACGGCGGCGCGCGATTCGAGGTGGCGGGGAACGGACGCGATCCCGGCGACCAGGAGGGCGGCGGCGAGGACGGGGAAGAGACGACGCATGCTTTGACCTCGCAGGCGTTGGGGGAAACGTCGCGGCCAAGTCCGTGGCTCAGCCACGTGTCAGCCCGAGAAGGATATCACGGGCTGGGCGCCGGGCATCGCGTTTGAGGGAGCCGGGCTGCGCGGCTACCCTGCCGCCCCACACGGTGCCGCCCGAGCGCGGCGCGGGCGGCGGCGCGACGGCGTCGATCGCCGTGGACCCTCGTGGAGGTCGCCATGAAGAGATACGTGACCGAGTTCATCGGGACGTTCTTCCTCGTCCTCACCGTCTGCCTCACGGCCGGCGCGGGCTCGCCGTTCGCTCCGGTCGCGATCGGCGCGGCGCTCATGGTGATGGTCTACATGGGCGGACCCATCTCCGGCGCCCACTACAACCCCGCGGTCTCGATCGCCGCGCTGCTGTGCCGAAAGCTCCCGGGCCCGGACCTCGTACCGTACTTCGTCGCGCAGCTCGCGGGCGCGGTCGCGGCCGCCGTGGTAGGCGACTGGGTGCTCGGCAACCCGTTCGCTCCCGCGCCCGCTCCGACCTCCACGATCTTCCAGGTCCTGGCGGTCGAGTTCTTCTACACGTTCGCGCTCTGCCTCGTGGTGCTCAACGTCGCGACCTCGAAGCGCACCGCCGGGAACTCGTATTTCGGCCTCGCGATCGGCTTCACCATCACGGCCGGCGCCTTCGCGGGCGGTCCGGCCTCGGGCGGCGCATTCAACCCGGCCGTGGGACTGGGACCCATCCTGGTCGCCGCGGTCGTGGCCAAGGGGTCGCTCGCGAACGCGTGGTTCTACGTCGTCGGCCCGATCCTCGGGGCGGTGGCCGCGTCGCGCGTGTTCGAGATGCAGGAGTCGGGGGCGTAGCGGCGCCAAAAGCGGACCGCCCGGGTGCGAGACGCTCCCGGGCGGTCGCGCGCGGCAAGGGGCCGCGCCGTGGGAAGAAAGATCAGCGCACCCGCACCACCGGGCGCATCCAGGTGGCGCGCTCGGTCCTGAGCCGCACGAAGTAGAGCCCCGCTCCCGCCGCGCGCCCGCCGCGGTCGCGGCCGTCCCAGGTGAGGCTCTGCGGGCCGGCCTCGAGCCACGCGCCGCGCGCGACCGCACGCACCTCGCGGCCCATCACGTCGTAGATCGCGAGGTCCACCGGGCCGCGCCGGCCGAGCGTGAACGCCACCTCGAGCGCGCCGCGGAACGGATTGGGCTTGATCGCGCGCAGGGCGAAGTCGCCGCGCGCCGGGCCGGGCTCGACCCCCACGTTGAGCGGGGTCGAGTTGGGATCGCCGGGGTTGCTGTTGGCGTCGCGCTCGTCGCCGTCGAGGTAGCTGTCGCAGTCGCGGTCGATGCCCATGCGCGAACCACTGCCGGGCGGGACGCCGCTCACCGTGACCTCGCTGCCGAGCCCGGCGAGCGCGACCAGCGACGCGGTGGCGAGATCGGATTCCGCCGCCTTGTCGGCCTTCCACAGGTCCGAGCCCTGGTAGACCCAGCCGCGCGCCTGGCCGTTCACGCGGCCCTTGGCGATCAGGTCGCAGTTCCCGGCCGCGGCCTGGCCGCGCAGCGTGTCGAGGCGCGCGAGCGCCGTGGGGTCGGAGTTGTTGGCTCCGTCGAAGGTGAGCTGGTAGCCGACCGCGGGCGCGATGCCGGTGTCGAAGCTCAGGAGGTACGCCTCGAGGTCGGCGCGGTTGGCGTCGGCGCTCTCGGGCGTGGCGCCGAAGCTGAAGGGCAGCGTGTGGCCGCTGCGCAGCAGGTTGGCGAGGTTGTCCATCGAGCCGTCGTGCAGGAGCCCGAACCCGCGCTTGTTGGTCACGCTGGGCTGGTCGCTGAACCCGATCTTCTTGTAGAGGTTCCGGAGCTGCGGAACCTTGAGGTCCTGATCCTCGCCGATGCTGTCGCCCGCCACCATCTCGTGGTTGGTCCCCGGGCCGAAGGCGGTCGCCGTATGGCACGAGTTGCACGTGCGCCCGGTCGAGTCGAGCGGGAAGTTGAAGAAGAAGTCCTGCCCGCGCAGCGCGCTCGGCGAGCCGGGAGGCGCATCCGGCAGGGTGCGGTCCAGGTTCTCGTTCGGATTGGGCGGATAGGTGAGCGGCATCACGAACTCGCCGAGCGCCGCCATCTCGCTGTCCGCGAGCACGTCGGCGCGGCCCTGGAGGGACGCGAAGGCGCCGTTGAACGCCGTCAGGTTCACGCGGTCACCGCGCCAGTGGAGCGGCTCGGTGCCCCCGAGGCCCTTGAGGGACTGGGTGAACATCGGCCCCTTCATGGGATGGAAACCCTCGAGGCCGTGCGGGTTGGGATTGGGCGCGGGCACGTAGGCGCCGAACGGATTGCCGAGGTCCCAGGACTCGAAGTCGGAGTCCCCGAACAGGTGGCAGGTGGCGCACGCCTGGTCGCCGTGGCCCGAGGTCGAGCCGTTGTAGAGGAACTTGCGCCCGTTCACGATCGCGTCGGGCGTGGGATCGAAGCCGATCTTCGCGACGTGGAGGGCCTTGAGCGAGTCGGCCTGGATGGTCTCGAGCTGGTTGTGGAAGCGGCCCACCACGTAGAGGCGGTGGCGCGCGTCGTCCACGACGATGCCGGTCGGGCCCGCCACCGTGGGCACGCGCGCCACCACCGAGGAGAACGTGCCGCCCCCGGGGTTCACGACCGCGAGCTTGTTGGTCGCGAACGAGGTGACGTAGGCCTTGAGCCCGTCCCCGGAGTACGCGAGCCCGGTCGGGATCCCGATCGCCGAGTCGGCCTCGGCCTGGGTCCCCGGCACCACGTCGTAGTTGATGTGCGGGTCGAGCCGGCGTTGCGAGACGATCCCGGTCGACTGGCTGACGAACGAGATCACGGTCTCAACCAGGTAGCCCGTGACCCGCGGCTCGAAGCGGAAGATGTTGCGCGACTCGGTGCCGCTCAGCGCGATGCGGCCGTTCGTCGGGCTCACCGCCAGGCCCATGTTGGTGCTGCTCATGCCGCCGAAGGTGCGCGCGATCGAGTTGTCGGAGGTGAGGATCTCCGCCACGTCCACGTCGTACAGGTCGTAGGGCACCTTCGAGGTCCACAGGTTGCCGTACATGTCGAACAAGTTGGCGCCGATCCGGTTGACGATCAGCCCGACGTTGGGCGGAGGCGGCAGGCCCGGGTCCATCGGCATGTCGGGGTCGACCGGCAGGGAGTCGGGCGGCACTTCGGCCGGGCTCAGCACCGTGGTCATGTTCCCGCCCAGGAAGGACGCCACGTAGACCTTGCTCCCGTCTGTGAGCCTCGCAAGCGCCCGCGGCATGCGGCCGTTGATCGGGATGGTCTGGAGCAGGGCGAGCGTGGCGGGGTCGTAGACCTTGACCACGTCCTCCTGGGACACGCTCACGTACGCGTTCCCGTTGGCGAACACCACGTCGGCGGGCTCGTCCCCCACGCGCAGCGTGGCGCGCACGTGGAGCGTGTTGAGGTTCACGATGCTCACGTCGTCCGAGAGGTTGTTGACCACCCACGCCTCGCTGTCGCTCAGGCAGGCCACCGAGACCGGCTCGAGGCCGACCGGGACGTCGTCCACCTTGACCGGGTGGTCCTCGCTCGCGACGTCGAACACGCGCAGGTAGCCGTCCGGCGTGTTGACGACCAGCAGCCGGTTCTTGGCGGGCGTCAGGACGGCCGGGTGGACGTGGGCGCTCTCGAAGTGGACGAACGAGGGGCTGGTCGCGGTCCGCGAGGCGAGATGGCGGGGAGCGATGCCGAGCCCGAGGGCGAGCACCCCCAAAGCAGCGAGCAGCGCGATGCGACGCATGGCAGGTCTCCCGGCGCGAGCCAACGGGCAGAAACCGCTCGGCTGTTGGGGGGGGGTATGAGCGGCGGCGGTTGCGCCGCATTTTACCACCGGCGCGGCTCGCGAGGAACACAAGAAACGAGGCGCTGGCGCTTGCGGAGAGCGGGCGCCGCTCGGCTCCGGCGCCGAGCGGGCGGGAGGGCCGAGCCCACGAAGCTGCATCGAGTTGCGGCTCGCGCGGCGTGCGCGGCGGGTCCGAGAGGGGTTCGGGAGTTTCGGCTCACGAAACGTGCGCGGCAGGTCCGAGACGCGCAGTTCAGTCCAGCAGGAGCATCTTCCGGGTGAGGACGTCACCGCCTGCCCGCAGGCGGGTCACATAGAGCCCGCTGGGAAGACCGGGGCGCCGGAACTCCAGATGGTGGATTCCCGCCGGCTCGGGCTCGCCGCGGAGGAGGGTTGCCACCACACGCCCCGCCAGGTCGAACACCTCGAGCGTCACGCGCGCCTCGGAGCGAAGGACGAACGTGATCCTCGTCGAAGCTCGAAAGGGGTTGGGGAGGTTTTCGAGGCGCGAGGCGACCGGTCCTCCGCCCCGCTCCCCAGGCACGCCGACGCTGGCGGTTTCGAAGGCGGCGATCCGGCTCTGCGGCAGCCCGCCGATGCTGCTGAAGCCCCCGCCCACGTAGACCGAGGAGCCGCCGGCCGCCACCGCCCAAGCCGGGCCGCTGGCGTCCGGGTCCCAGGCGGTGGGGAACCCGAATGCCGTATCGAGCGCGGCGATGTAATGACGCGCCTGTCCGCCGATGGTGGTGAACCACCCACCCGCGTAGACGGTCGAGCCGCTCACGGCCAGAGCATTGACGTAGAGATCGGGGCTCGGGTTCCAGGCGGTGGCCTCCCCGGTCGCGGCATCGAGCGCGGCGACGTAGTTGCGCGGCAGCCCGCCGATGCTGGTGAAGCGCCCGCCGGCGTAGATGATGGAGCCGCTCACCGCCAGGGCGTCGACGGTGCTGTTGGCGTTCGGGTCCCATGGTGTAGCCGCGCCGGTCGCGGCATCCAGCGCCGCGATCCGGCAGCGCGGCTGCCCGCCGATGCCGCAGAAGTAACCACCCGCATAGACGGTGGTGCCGCTCACCGCCAGCGCGCGGACCTTGCCGCTGGCGCTGGCGTCCCAGGCCGTGGCCAACCCGGTCGCGGCATCGAGCGCCGCGATGTAGTAGCGCGCCTGTCCCCCGATGCTGGTGAACCAGCCGCCGGCGTAGACGGTCGACCCGCTCACGGCCAGGGCGAAGACCACGTCGTCGGGGTTCGGATTCCAGGCGGTCGCCGCCCCGGTCGTGGCATCGAGCGCGGCGATGCAAGAGCGCACCTGCCCGCCGATGCTGCCGAACCCACCGCCCGCATAGACTGCGGACCCGCTCACCGCCAGGGCGTAGACGGCGCCATTGGCGTTCGGGTTCCAGGCGGTCGCCACTCCGGTTGCGGCATCGAGCGCGGCGAGGCAGCTTCGGACCTGCCCGCCGAGGCTGGTGAACTCCCCGCCTGCATAGACGGTGGAGCCGCTCACCCCCAGCGCCCAGACGATGCCGTTGGCGTCCGGGTTCCATGCCGTGGGCGCCCCGGTCGCGCGATCGAGCGCGGCGATCCGGTTGCGCACCTGCCCGCCGATGCCGGCGAACTCCCCTGCCACGTAGACCGCGGAGCCGCTCACCGCCAGGGCTTGGACGAAGCCGCCAGCGTTTGGGTTCCAGCCCGAAGCGCCCCCGAGCGCGGCATCCAGCCCGGCGACGTAGTTACGCGGCTGCCCGCCGATGCTGGTGAAGGCCCCGCCTGCGTAGACCGTGGAGCCGCCCACCGCGAGGGCGAGCACGAGGCCGTTGGCGTTCGGGTTCCAGGAGGTGGCCGCGCCGGTCGTGGGATCGAGCGCAGCGATGCAGCTCCGGGCCTGCCCGCCGATGTGGAGGAAGCGCCCGCCCGCGTAGACCGTGGAGCCGGTCACCTCCAAGGCGTAAACGTTGTCGTCGGCGTTCGGGTCCCATCCGGCGGCCGCCCCGGTCGCGGCATCGAGCGCGGCGATCCGGTTGCGCGCCTGCTCCCCGATGTTGGTGAAGCCCCCGCCCGCGTAGACGGTGGAGCCGCTCGCGGCGAGGGCGTAGACGAAGTCGTTGGCGTTCGGGTCCCAGGGGGTCGCCGTGCCCGTCGCCGCGCTGAGCGCGGCGATCCGGTTGCGCGTCTGCCCGCCGACGCCGGTGAAATCCCCGCCCGCGTAGACGGTGGACCCACTCACCGCCAGGGCCAGGACCCGGCCGTTGGCGCTCGGATCCCAGGCAGAGACCGACAGGTCCGCAGCCACGTGCGCGAGGTTGGACCGGGGAGCGCCTCCCACGGCCGTGAAGCTCCCCCCGACGTACCAGCCGCCCGAGCCGTCAGAAGCCACCGCGTACAGGGTGCCCGCCACCTTCGGGAACGCCGGCAGCAGCGCGCCGCTGCCGGCATCGAGGGGAACCCCTCCCCCCGTGGCAGGCCCGACACGAGTGAAGGCGCCGCCGATGTAGATCGTCCCGCCGGCGCGCACGACGGTGTTCACGTCGCCGTCCGTGACCCACAGGTTCTGGTCGATGGTCTGTGCGAGTCCCGCGCGTCCCTGTACCACGAGGCACGCGGCGGCCACCGCGAGCATCGCGGCACGGAAACGAAACCGCGGAGCGCCGGCGGCGGTGCCGGGGGAACGGTCGCGTGGACGGGATCTGGAATCGGTGTTCGCCATGGTGGGTCCCCGCGAGAGGGGCATCCCCCCTACCCATCTCGATCGCCGATGCGAGAGGGTATACACCTGATTCCCGTCGGGAGGGGCGGAAAATCCGCTGCCGACCCCGGCCTTCCGCAGCCTCCGCCCTGCAGAGCGCTATCGCGAGACGACCACGCCCAGGAATCCCGGGCCCGCGCGTCCGACCGCGGCGGTGAGCGCGCTGTCCGGGACCGCCGGATCGCACACGACGTAGGCCCGCCGCTGCCCGAGCCGCACCTCGACCGCCGCGACGCCATCGAGCGCCGCGATCTGGGTGCGGACGGCGGAGGCGCAGCCGCTGCAGGTCATGCCGCCGACCTCGAGCGTGACGATCTTCTGGTTCGCGCGCGCCGAGAGCGCGCCGGCGCGGGGGAGGCTGCCGATCTGGCGCGCGAGCCACGGCCCGCCGGCCGCGAGCAGCACCAACGCGGCGGCGAGCGCCGCACCGTTCAGGAATCCGGTTTTCATGCCTGCTCCCCTCCCGCGGCCGCTGCCTGCCCCGGGAGCATAGCCCCGCGCCTCGCGGGCGCAAAGGCGGCGGCGCCCGCGGCGCCGCGCCAGGATGAGCCGGCATCGAGCCGGTTTGCGCATCCCGCGGGCCCCCCATAGACTTCGGCTCCCGGCCACCCCTTCCGCCCGGCTCATCGGGGCTCTCATGAACACAGCGTCAAACCTCGCTCTGCCCGACCTCGAGACCGCCCTGCCGCAGGAGCTCGCGGCCGAGCTGATCGAGATCGCCCGCTCGAAGGGCGCCGAGTTCGCCGAGGTCTTCGGCGAGCACTCGGTGCACACCTCGTTCGCCTACGAGGAGAACCGGCTCAAGACCTCCGCCTACTCGGTGAACCAGGGCCTGGGCGTGCGGGCCGTGATCGGGGACCAGACCGGCTACGCCTACGCCGACGGCTTCTCCCCCGACGACCTGCGCGAGGCGGCGCGCGTGGCGGCCCGCATCGCGCGCGGCGCGGCGGGGAACGGGAAGCCGCGGGCGTTCCGGGTCGTGGACGCGCCCTGGCCCTTCCGCCTCGAGCGCCCCGCGCCGCTGGCACTCGACGAGGCAGGCAAGATCGCGCTGGTCGAGCGCGCCAACCACGCCGCGCGCGGGCACGACGCGCGCATCCACGAGGTGTGGGTCACGCTCGCCGACTCCTCCAAGTCGTTCGTGGTCGCGAACAGCGACGGGCTGTGGGCCGCGGACCGCCAGTTCCTCACGCGCCTCACGGTCTCGGCGCTCGCGATCCAGGGCGCCGAGCGCCAGGAGGGCTACTCGACCGGCGGCGGCAGCGTCGAGGCCGGCTACTTCGAGAGCGAGCGCAACCCCGAGGAGATCGCGAACGAAGCGGCGGCCACCGCGGTCACGCTGCTCGGCGCCCGCGAGCCCGAGGCCGGCGCCTACCCGGTGGTGGTCTCGCCCGGCTGGGGCGGCGTGATGGTGCACGAGTGCTTCGGCCACAGCATGGAGGGCGACACGATCCGCAAGCAGACCTCGATCCGCGCGCGCCAGATGGGCCAGCTCGTGGCCTCGAAGGGCGTCACCATCGTGGACAGCGGGATCGTCCCGCACAGCCGCGGATCGTTCCGCGTCGACGACGAGGGCACCCCGGCCCAGCGCACGGTGCTGGTCGAGGACGGGATCCTGACCGGCTACCTGTGGGACCTGCTCAACGCGCGCCTCACCGGCAACCGCCCGACCGGGAACGGGCGCCGCAGCTCGTACCGCGACGTCCCGATCTGCCGCATGACCAACACCTACATCGAGGCCGGGACGCACCCGCCGCAGGACCTGATCGCGGACGTCAAGCGCGGGCTCTACTGCAAGAGCCTGGGCGGGGGCTCGGTGAACCCCGCCGACGGCAACTTCTCCTTCCAGGTCACCGAGGCCTACCGGATCGTGAACGGCAAGCTGGCCGAGCCGGTGCGGAACGCCACGCTCACCGGCAACGGCAACGACGCCATGCTCAAGATCGACGCGGTCGCGAACGACCTCGAGATCGACGGCAGCACCGGCTCGTGCGGCAAGGACGGGCAGTGGAAGCCGGTGGGCGTGGGCCAGCCCACGGTGCGGTTCCGCGCGATCACGGTGGGAGGCACCAGCACGTGAACGACCCCGCTGCCGAGGCGATGGCGTCCGCCGGGCTCGAGGCGGTCGCCGCGTCCGCGGTCGAGCGCGCGCGGCGCGCGGGCGCCGATCACGCCGAGGCCTGCGTGCAGAGCTCGCGCTCGTTCAGCGTCGAGGTGAACGGCGGCAAGGTCGAGACGCTCAAGCAGAGCGCGACCCGCGGCGTCGGCCTGCGCGTGATCGCCGGCGGCGCGGTGGGGTTCGTGTCGAGCAACGACCTCGGGCCCGAGCGGCTCGACGACCTGGCGCGGCGCGCGGTCGCGCTCGCGCGGCTCTCCACGCCCGACCCGGCGAACGCGCTGCCCGCGCCCGCCGAGGCCGGCGAATCGGCCGGCGCGGACCTCGCGCTCTTCGACCCGGCGGTGCTCGAGCTTCCGGCGGAGAAGAAGATCGAGCTCGCGCTCGAGCTCGAGCGCGTGGCGCTGGCCCACGACCCGCGCATCCGCCGCACCGACGGCGCCCACGTGACCGGCGGGTCGGGCACCACGGTGCTCGCCAACTCCCACGGCCTCACGCGCACCTCGAGCGGCACGGCGATGAGCGCCTACGTCGTGCCGCTCGCCGACGACCGCGACGGGAGGCAACAGACCGGCGCCTACGGCCTGACCAAGCGCTGGCTCACCGAGCTGCCGCCCATGGAGGCGATCGCGCGCGAAGCGGCGCGCCGCGCGGTGTCGCGCATCGGCGCGCGCCCCGTGCCCACGGCGCGGGTGCCGGTGGTCATGCACCCCGACGTGGCCGAGTCGTGGATCTCCGAGATGCTCGACGCCTTCAGCGGCGAGTCGGTGATCAAGAGCTCCTCCTGGCTCACCGGGAAGCTGGGCGAGACCATCGCCTCCTCGCTCGTGACTCTGGTGGACGACGGCCGGCTCGCGCGCGGCGTGGGCAGCGCCCCTCATGATGGCGAAGGCATGCGGACGCGGCGCAACGTGCTGATCGACCGCGGGCGGTGCGCCATGTACCTCTACGACGTCTACCACGCGCGCCGCGCCGGCACCGAGCCCACCGGGAGCGCGGTGCGCAGCTACTCGTCGATCCCGGGGATCGGCTCCCACAACCTCTACCTCGAGCCCGGGAGCGAGACCCCGGAGGCCATCGTGCGCAAAGCCGGCCGCGGGTTCTTCATGGACGACCAGGGCTCGTTCGGGTTCAACTCCGTGACCGGGGACTACTCGTTCCAGGCGCAGGGGTTCTGGATCGAGGGTGGCGAGAAGGTGTTTCCCGTCGACGGCGTGACCGTGGCGTCGAACTCGCTCGACATGCTGCGCAACGTGATCGCGGTGGGCAACGATCTGCGCTGGGAAGGAAGCGTGGCGAGCCCCACGCTCCTGATCGCCGAGATGACCGTGAGCGGCGGGTAGGCACTCGGCGCCCGCGAGGGCGCGGATGGGCTGACCGCGAGCGCTCCGGTATCGGAGCGCGCGAGAGGACCGCATGACCTGGCTGATCGCGCTGTGGCAGCGGATCCCGGTGGTGCCGCGCGCGCTCTTCGCCGGCTTCGTGGTGGCGACCGTGGGGCAGGTCCCGGCCCAGGCATTGGTTGCTGCGAACATCGCGTGGCTGCCCGCGATCCCCTGGGGCGCCGCCGCGATCGCGGCCTGGCTGTGGCTCTACTGGCGCTGGCTCTCGGGCCGCGGATGGCCGCGCGAGACCGCCGAGCTCCGGCACTTCGCGCTTCGCGCCGGGCCGCTCTCGCCCCGGGTGTGGCGGTGGTCGCTGATCGCGGCCGCGATCTCGAGCCTCGCGCTGCGCATGATGCTCGACCTCGCGCGCCGGCTCTCGACCCGGCCGGCGCAGGACCTGGTCCCGCAGGAAGAGCTGGCGCGCCACCCGTTCCTCGCCGTGCTGCTGCTGTTCGTGGCCTCGGCCGCGACCGCGGGCGTGGTCGAGGAGGCCTCGTTCCGCGGCTACATGCAGGCGCCGATCGAGCGCCGCCACGGGCCGGTGACCGCGATCGCCATCGTCGCGCTGGTCTTCAGCCTCGCCCACTACCGCTGGGAGGCGCCCGATCCGGTGCCATGGCTGACCTTCATTCCCTGCTACGTCGCCGTGAGCGTGGGCTACGGGACGATCGCCTGGCTCACCGGCTCGATCGTGCCCGGAATCATCGGCCACACCTGCGTGGACCTCGCCGCGTTCCTGCGCTACTGGTGGCTCGGCGTGCCGGGCCCGGTATGGCAGGTGGGGCTCGACGGGCTCTTCTGGACCGAGCTGGCGGTGATGCTGCTCGCCGCCGCCGCCGCCGTGTGGGCGCTTCGCCGGCTCGCGGCCGTGGTGAAGAGCGAGCGCGCCGCGGGTGTGCAGCCCGGAGCGGCGGTCCAGCACGGATAGCGGCGGGCACGGCCCGCCGGCGGCGGCCGATGCCGGCGCGGTCGCCGGAGGACGAGCGTCACGCGGCGGCGAGCTTCTTGACCCGGAGATGTCGCCGCTTGGCTTCCGCCTTCGCGAGGTCGTACTGGAGCTGCTGGCGAAGCCAGCTTTCGGCACTGGTGCCGAAGGCGATCGACAGCCGCACGGCCATCTCGGGGCTGATGCCGGCGCGGCCGTTCAGGATGCTCGACAGGGTCTTGCGGCTGACGCCGAGCGCCCTGGCGGCCCGGGTGACCGTAAGCCCGAGGGGCTCGAGGCAAAGCTCGCGGAGCACCTCGCCCGGATGCGGGGGATTGTGCATTCTCATGGGGACACCTCAGTGATAATCCTCGTAGTCGACGCCGACGACATCTGGACCGGAAAAGGCGAACGTGACTCGCCAGTTCCCGCTCACACTCACCGCCCACTCTCCCTTCCGTGTGCCCTTGAGGGGATGGAGGCGCAGCCCTGGAAGGCCCATGTCCCGGGGGCCATCGCGACATTCAATCGACCCAGGATCAGGCGCAACTTTCGAGCATGCGCAGCTTGGATGCCGGCGGTCGTCCCGCGGACGAAGAAGCGTTCCAGACCTTTGTGACGAAAGCTCAGGATCGCCACGGCCCGATCGTATCATGTAACGTAACAGGTTACAATCGGCGAGGCGCCGGGAAGCATGCTCTGGAGCATGTTGACCGACGGCTCCAGCGGGGGGGCGTCTCGAGATGTCTATGAGCCGCTCGTTCCGGCATAGTTGCCTGAACATGCTCCAGAGCATGTTCGAGCGCAGGTCCGCCCGGAAGCTCTGACACCAGCGCGGCCAGGCGGCGGGCGTTGAGCCCGGGCCCGGGTCGCGCGTGGCCGGCGCGCGAGCCTCCCCCATTCCTCGCTGCGGTATTCTCGCCGGCGTGATCGGCACGCGGATCGCCCACTACGAGATCGTGGCGCCGCTCGGGGCGGGCGGCATGGGCGAGGTGTTCCTCGCGCGCGATGCGCGCCTCGAGCGCGAGGTCGCGGTCAAGCTCCTCCCCGCCCGCTTCTCGCGCGACCCCGAATCGCTCGCGCGCTTCCGCCGCGAGGCCCTGACGCTGGCCGCGCTCAACCACCCGAACATCGCCACCATCCACGGCTTCGAGGAGGCGCCGGGGGGCGCCCTCGCGCTGGTGCTCGAGTACGTTCCGGGCGAGTCGCTGGCGCACCGCCTCGAGCGCGGGGCGCTCTCCTGGACCGAGTCGCTCTCGGTGTGCGCCCAGGTCGCGGAGGCGCTCGAGGTGGCGCACGAGCGCGGCGTGGTGCATCGCGACCTCAAGCCCGGCAACGTGATGCTGGCGCCACGCGGGCTGGTGAAGGTGCTCGACTTCGGCCTCGCCGGGCGCGCGGGCGGCCTGATCGGGATTCGAGGGCCGCACGGCCAGGGCGCCGGCCCCGCTCCCCCGCCGCCCGCCCCGACCGCCCCCGCAGCCGAGCCCGACACGCTCGGCGACGTGGTCGCCGGCACGCCCGGCTACATGAGCCCCGAGCAGGTGCTGGCCGGCGAGCAGGACGAGCGCACCGACGTGTTCGCGTTCGGCTGCGTGCTCTACGAATGCCTCACCGGCAGGCGCGCCTTCGGCGGGGACGACCCCTACACGGTCATGGCCAAGGTCCTCTACGACGCCCCGGACGCCGCCGCCATCCCCGAGGCGGTGCCGCGGGGCGTTCGCGACCTGCTGGCGCGCTGCCTCGAAAAGGACGCCGCGGCCCGGCTGCGCGACATGCGAGCGATCCGCCACGAGATCGAGGAGGCGCTCGGCGTGCGGCGGGCGGCGGCGTTGCGCGCGGGCGAGCGCGCCGCCACGCCCCACAACCTGCCGCGCCCGGCCACCAGCTTCGTGGGGCGCGAGGAGGTGATGGGCAGGATCCGGAAGGCGCTCGCCGGCACGCGGCTGCTCACGCTGCTCGGCATGGGTGGCTCGGGCAAGACGCGTCTGGCGCTGCGGCTCGCCGAGGGCGCGCTCGACGACCACCCCGACGGGGTGTGGTTCGCAGACCTCGCGGCACTCGACGACCCGGAGCGCGTGGTCGAGGCCGTGGCCGATGCGGTGGGGGCGCGCGCGGAGCCGGGGACGCCGCTCGAGCAGACCCTGCTGCGCCGGCTCAAGAGCTGGAAGGCGCTGCTGGTGATGGACAACTGCGAGAGCGTGCTCTCCGCCTGCCAGCGGCTCGCGGCCCAGGTGCTCGCGGCATCGGCGGAGCTCAGGATCGTCGCCACCAGCCGCGAGCCGCTCGCGATCGCGGGCGAGACCACCTTCGCCGTGCCCCCGCTCGCGCTCCCCGCCGAGGGCGCGGACGCCGCGGCCGAAGGGAGCGAGGCGGTGCAGCTCTTCGCGGCGCGCGCGGCCCAGGTCGCGCCCGACTTCGCGCTCGGGCCCAAGACCACGCCGGTGGTGGCGGAGATCTGCCGGCGGCTCGACGGCATCCCGCTCGCGCTCGAACTGGCGGCGGCGCGGGTGCGCGTGCTCGGCCCGGAGAAGATCCTGGCCCGCCTCGGCGATCGTTTCCGCCTCCTCACCGCGAGCGGGGCCGGCGGGGACGGGCGCCACCAGACCCTGCGCGCGGTGATCGAGTGGAGCGCCAACCAGCTCGTCGAGGACGAGCCGCGCATGTTCCGCGCGCTCTCGGCGTTCGCCGGGACGTGGTCGCTCGAGTCGGCGACCACGGTGTGCGGCGCCGGGAGCGACGAGTTCGAGGTGCTCGACGTGCTCCAGCGGCTCGCGGACAAGTCGCTGGTGGTGCTGCAGCGCGACCCCGCGGGCGACGCGCGCTACCGGTATCTCGAGAGCGTCCGCCACTTCGCGGGCGAGCAGCTCGCCGCGGCCGGCGAAGCCGACGGCGTCAGGGGCGAGCACCTCTCCTGGTTCCTGGCGGTGGCCGAGGGCTCGCAGGGGCCGCTCGGGGGCCCGGAGCAGAAGGCCTGGCTCGTGCGGCTCGACCTCGAGCACGACGACCTGCTCGCCGCCCACCGCTGGGCTGCCGGAAGGGCTGCGGACGTGGAGAAGGCGCTCAGGCTCGCGGGATCGCTGGCGCGCTACTGGTCGATGCGCGGCCACTTCCGGCTCGCGCGCCGCACGCTCCACGAGTCGCTGGAGAAGGGCGGCGAGGTCGCGGCCCCGGCGGTGGTCGCGAACGCGCTCGCGCGCGCGGCGGGGTTCGCGCTCTACGAGGGCGACTATGTGGCCGCCCGCCCGCTGCTGGAGCGGAGCCTCGAGTCCTCGCGCCGCGCCGGCGACGAGAAGGGGGTGGCGCGGGCGCTCTCCGGGATCTCGACCGCCGCCACCTACCAGCGCGACTACGCCGCGGCCCGCGCCCGCGGTGAGGAGGCCCTCGCGCTCTACCGGATGCGCGGCGACCGGCACGCGAGCGCGATCGCGCTCCACAACCTGGGCTACATCGCGCTCGAGACGGGAGCGCTCGAGGACGCGCGGCGCAGCTTCGAGGAGGCAGCGGGGCTGCTGGAGGGCGCGGGCGACGAACGCCACCTGTCGATGACCCGCGGCAGCCTCGGGCTCACCTGCCTGCGGCTCGGCGACTCGGCAGCGGCGCGCCGGCATCTAGCGAGCGCGCTCGCGCTCTCCCTCGGACTCGACGCCGAGCGCGAGGCGGCCTACGCGCTCGAAGGCGCGGCGGAGCTGGCCGAAGCGGGCGGCGAGCCCGAGCGCGCGGCGCGCTGGATGGGCTGTGCCGCCGCCGTGCGCGAGCGCATCGGAAGCCCCCGGCTTCAGGCCGAGAAGGAGGAGCAGGAAGTGATCGCGGGGCGGATTCGCAAAGCACTCGGCGCCGAGCGCGCCCAACTGCTGCGCGCGGAGGGCGCCGCAACGGGACTCGATCCGATGGCCCGCGAGGCGCTGGACTGGCTCGGGGCGGAGGCATCGGGCGACGGTCCCCGCTTGTCTCAGCCCTCCCCGCCGGGTTAGGCTTATTAGCTGACGGAGGTGCGCGCGGCCGCTGTCGGGCGCAATCCTCCGACCACGCATCACCCCCCGGCCGCGCTGGGCCGCGCGGCCCCCCCTGGGGCTACGGTCTTGATCGACTTTTCGGGACCGCACCTGCCCGGGGGTTCGACGCCGCTCGGCGTTCCCCGCAGGCCGCGGCGGGGGTAGGCATGCGATTCCTTGCGAAAACGCTTCTTGTCACGACGGGGCTCGCCTGCCTCGGGATGGTTCCGGCCGCCCGGGCGCAGCAGCTCCTGTTCGATTACGTGGGCTTCGACTACGAGGACCCGGTGCTGGTGCCGGGCACCTTCGGCGGGATCGGCAACGGCTACGTGGGCCTCGGCGAGGTGCCGGTCCTGGCCTCCCCGCTCGTGAGCGACCAGTCGACCTACGAGTACACCTACGTGCTGACCGGCCTCACGGCCACCAGCCGGATCGTGGGGGGCTCGTTCGTGGTGATCAGCTACACGGGCCCGGGCACGCTCACGGTCTACGAGGATTCGCGGAGCACCGGCACGCCGTTCGACTACGGCTCCAATCCTCCCAACCCGACGGCGCCTTCCTCGTTCAACGACGGCACGGCGATCCTGGTCGGCGCGATCACGGACTTCCGCTACGTCCTCAACACCGCCACCGGCAGCGGCAGCTACGACGCCACCTTCGAGGTCGTGGGCGGCACCCAGTACGGCAACATCCCCGCCGACGAGCGCAACGGCTGGACCTTCGCCGGAGCGACCGGCAACACCAGCAGCATCCCCCCCGGCTACGCCCACCAGGTGGACGGCCAGACCCTGCTCCGGCTGCCGACGCCGGTGCACGTCGGAAGCTGGGGAGAGCTCAAGCGCAAGTATCGCTAGCGCGCGCGGGCGACCGCGCCGCCACGGGAGATCGATATGAGACTTTGGGTACGATTCTCAGCCACAGCGCTCCTGGCCCTCGCGGCCACGGTGCCGGCGCACGCGGGCCCGATCATCGACTGGGACCCGGCCTACTTCTATGCGGCGGGCGCGACGCCCTATAACTCGCCGTTCGGCACGCAGCTCTACATCGTGGGCACGGTGAGCGCGTTCGGGCCGCCGTTGGGGTTCCTGAATGCCAACGATCCCACCAAGGACTACACGTTCTATCTCTACGGGCTGGGCTCGCTCGGGACCAGCACCACGCCGATCCCGACCCTCGGCAACGCCTACCTCACGACCTACGATTCCGGGCTGATCGAGCTCTACGAGGGCACGCCGCGCGACGCCGCGTTCGATCCCAACCCGCCGAACGCCAACGTGCCTTCGACGTTCACGAACGGCACGTTGCTCCTCAGCGGAACCATCACCAACTTCTACACCCAGACCAACGACTTCTCGACCTACATGACCGGGAACGCCGAGGGATCCATCACCTGGACCGGCGGCTCGCTGTTTCCGATCGTGAGCCCGGGCGGCCACCCCTGCCCGAGCCTCTTCACCGGCGGCCTCACCTGGGAGCCGAGCGCGCTCATCGAGGGCTACCTGTTCCGGCACGACGGGAAGATCGACCTCGACTGCCCGACGCCGGCGCGCACCGGCACGTGGGGACGGATCAAGGCGATCTACCGTTGAGGGCTCGGTAGCGGGCGAGGCTCGCGGGCGCCAGCGCGAGGGACGCCAGCGCGAGGGCGGTAGAGCGAGGGCGCCAGCGAAGGCGCCAAGCGCCGCGCCGAGGACTACGTGTTCCGGAAGCTCGCCACCTGCGCCACGGTGCGGCGCGGGATGGCCCGCGGGCGCTTGGCGCGGCCGAGCCGCAGCAGCACGAGCGGGTCCTCGCCGGCGGCATCGAAGAGCCCGAGCAGCTCGCTGCGGTAGCGCTGGACCTCGATGGGCGCCGAGAGCGCCTGGTGCGCGACGTCGAGCTGCGTGGCCTTGAGGGCGAAGCGCTCGAACGCCTGCCCGCCCATCAGCCACTGCGCCTCCTCGTGGCGCGGCGCCGTGAGCAGCGCGAGCGCCCCCGCCGAGCGCACCTGCGACCGCGCCTGCTTGGCCGCGCCCTCCGCCCCGAAGCGCAGGAACCAGCTCTTCGGGTTGAGCGTGCGCCCCGCGAACCACCCCGCGGGGCCGCCCAGCTCGAGCGCGTCCACCGGGATGCCGTCGCGGCGCTTGCGGGCGTCGTCGTCGAACCGCATCCACGCGAACTGCTCGCGCTCGGCGCGCTCGTCCAGGACCTGCGCCCGGGTCGCCTCGTACGCCAGGTCGGCGACCGCCCGCATCGGGTCGCGGTCGTCGATCCAGTGCAGGTAGAGCCCCTCGGGAACCTGGGCGGTGAGCTGGGCGCGGTGCTGCGGCAGGATGGCGCGGCCGTCGAACTCCCGGCGGTTGGTGCGCCGGTCGGGGATCGCGGCCGCGAGCCCGAGGTCGCGCGGGGTGTCGCCCTCGCTCCAGCTCACCTCGGCCACCACGCGGTTGGCGCCCTCGTGGGGGAAGTAGCGGACCGCCGGGCGCAGCCCGTAGGCGCGCGCCGCCACCAGCAGGTTCTCGAGCGCGGCGCCAAGCGCGATCATCATGCCGCGCCGCTCGGGATCGGTCACCGGCAGGGCGCGCTGCACGTCGGCCACGAGCCGGATCGAGGCGCCGTCCACCTCGAAGCTCCAGGGCTGCGTGTTCCAGTCGCTGGGCGCCAGGATCGCGGCCCCGATGAGGGCGCGCGCCATCTCGACCGAGCCCGGCGGAAGCGCCTCGGGTGTCGCCTGGGGCGGGGAGGGTGCGGCGCCTTTCCTGGCCAGCGCCAGGGCCGGCGCCGCCGCAGCCGCGGCCGCGGCACCACCGATCAGGAGCAGGAACCGGCGGCGGTCGAGCGAGTCGGGGACCGGCCGGGACCCATCGGAAGCCACCGGCGACCCGACGACCTCGGAGGGGTCCATGGCGGGCGAGAGTGGGCTACCGCCGCCCCTCGCGTCAACCGCTCCCGCGCAAGTCGGCTCGCGGTCCGCAGTTGTCGGAGCCGTGCGGAATGCAACCGGCCCGCGGGGGCGGCGCCGTCGCGGACGTGGATCCGGGGCCCCCTGGGTGGCGGCTCGCGCGCCGGCGGCGCTAGCCTGCCGCCATGCCGCCGGCCCGCTTCATCACCGATACCTCGCTCGAGCTGCTCGCGCGCCGGCTGCGGATCCTGGGCTACGACGTCGCGACCGCGCCGGGCGCGCGGCTCGAAGAGCTGTTCGACGCGGCGCGGCGCGACGGCCGCACCGTGCTCACGCTGAGCGCGCGCCACCCGCGGCGCTTCGCCGACGTGGCGGCGCTGCTGGTGCCGCGCGCGGACCCCGCGGCGGCGGTGCGCGCGCTCGCCGCGAGCCACGAGCCGGCCGGGCCGCCCTTCAGCCGCTGCCCGGCGTGCAACGTGGCGCTCCAGCGCCGCACGCCCTACGAGGCCATGGGCGAGGTGCCGGGCAAGGTGCTGAGGAGTTCGCCCTCGCTCAACTACTGCCCGCAATGCGGCAAGTGGTACTGGGAGGGGAGCCACGTGGCACGGCTGCGGGCGTGGCTGGAGCAGGCGCTCGGCCGGCCGCTCGCGGGGTGAGGGGACGCGATGCGCGATTCACGGGCTACCGGGGCCCTCGGGCGCGATGCTAGAATGCGTGCCACCCACCCTCCTTCCTGATCGCGGAGTCCGCCGGCCCCGCATGGATCTCTCCGTCGTCATCGTCAACTACAAGGCGCGCGACGTGCTGCTCCAGTGCCTGGAGTCGCTCGCGCCCGATCTCGCGGGCCTCGCCAGCGAGACCGTGGTGGTGGACAACGACTCGCGCGACGGGGCGCCCGAGGCGCTGGCGGCGCGCTTCCCCGCGGTGCGGGTGATCGTGAACCCGGAGAACGTCGGCTACGGCCGCGCCGCCAACCAGGGCATCCGCGCCACGAGCGGAGAGTTCGTGCTGGTCGCGAACCCCGATTGCGATTCGCGTCCGGGCGCGGTGCGCACGCTGGTCGACTACCTGCGCGCCCACCCGCGCGCCGGGATCGTGGGGCCGCGGCTGATGGGCGGCGATGGCGCGATCGAGCTCTCGGCCCGCGCCTTCCCCGACGCCTGGGCGTTCTTCTTCAACCGCTACTCGGTGCTCACCCGGATCTTCCCCGACAACCGCTGGTCGCGCCGCTACCTGCTCAGCGACTGGGACCACGCCTCGGTGCGCGAGGTGGACTGGCTCTCGGGGGCGTTCCTGCTGGTGCGGCGCGCGGCCATCGACGAGGTGGGGCCGCTGGACGAGGCGTTCTTCATGTTCAACGAGGACGTGGACTGGTGCCGGCGCATGAAGCAGGCCGGATGGGCCAACGTCTACGTGCCCGGGGCCGTCGTGGTGCACTACATCGGCGCGAGCCGCAACCGGGTGTCGACGCGCGTGATCGTCGAGCGGCACCGCGGCATGATCCACTACTTCCACAAGCACCACCCCTCGCATCCCGTGCTCCGCGCCCTGGTCGACGCGCTCATCCTGGCGCGCGCCGGCGCGATGCTGGTCCGCAACGCGTTCCGCCGGCCGCCGAAACCGGTTTGCCCTACTCCCTCTCGCTCGCGCTAGCCGCGGCGGCCGTCGCGCTCGCCGTCACGCCGGTGGTGATCGCGCGCGCACGCCGCGCGGGCGCGCTCGATCATCCCGGACCGCGCCGCATCCACCGCGAGCCGGTGCCGACCCTGGGTGGGATCGCGCTCGTGGTCGCGGTGCTCGGCGTTGCGTGGGGGGCGCGCCTGCTGCCGGGGCCGGCCGCCGCGCTCGACGTGAAGCCGCTGCTCGGGCTCACGCTGGCCGCGCTCCCGATGCTGGCGCTGGGCGTGGTGGACGACCTGCGCGGCGTGACCCCGGGGGCGAAGCTCCTGGTGCAGGCCGGCTCGGCGCTGGTGCTCGTGGGCTTCGGCTACGGCGTCCCCCTGCTCACCAACCCGTTCGACGGGGCGTTCGCGTCGGGCGCGCTCAATGTCCCGCTCACCGTGGCCTGGGTGCTGGTCGTGATGAACGCGATCAACCTGATCGACGGCCTGGACGGCCTGGCCTCGGGCGCGGTGATGATCGCGGCCGCCACGCTGTGGTGGGTGGGGCGCACCCACGGCGACTTCTACGTGATGTTCATCGCCGCGCTCCTGATCGGCGCCACGCTCGGGTTCCTGGTCTACAACTTCCCGCCCGCGCGCATCTTCATGGGCGACACCGGCAGCCAGTTCCTGGGGCTGACCCTGGCCGCGGTCTCGCTGCTCGAGAACCGCAAGGGCACCGCCGCCGTCACGCTGCTGCTCCCGATCGTGGCGCTCGCGGTCCCGATCGCCGACAGCGGGATCGCGTTCGGGCGGCGGCTGGTGCGCGGCCAGCCCGTGTTCCACGGCGACTCGGGGCACATCCACCACCGCCTGCTTCGGCTCGGCCTCTCACCCCGCGCCGCGCTGCTCGCGCTGCTCGCGGTGTGCGCCCTGTGCGGCGCCATGGCGGCGCTGCTCGCCGCGCTGCCACGGCGGGCCGCGGCGCCGCTCGCGCTCGCGCTCGCGGTTGCGCTCTTCGCGGCGATGGCGTGGGTGCGCGAGATGGACCGCCGGCGCGGGAGCGGCTGAGGCTCGTGGTTCCCCACAATCGCGGCTTTGTCATTGAAGGCGGGCCCGCAAGGGCGTAGCGTGGCCGCACTCATGAAGAGGCCGCATCGAAGCTCGCTCCTCGCCACTCTCCCGCTCATCTCATTGGTCGCTCTCCCATGGGCTGTCTGCGCCTCGCCCGCGCGCGGCCGGAGCAAGGAGCATCCGCTGTCGAGCGGGGACGCGCCCATTGTAATGGTCACGGGGCTCGGGTGCGATTCGACGGTGGTGGGTTCCATCGTGGATCCCTCCCAGCTGGATTTCTACTCGATCACGATTCCCACGGATCAAGTCATCTCGGTGTCGGTGGCGCCCATCGCCCCGGTGGGCCCAAGCTTCCAGCCCGCCTGGCGGATCAGAGACCATCTGCTGAATGCGATTCCGGGGCCATACGGCAGCTTCAGTGTGTGGGGCGCACACGTGCTGGTGGGGCCGCTGCCGGCCTCCGGCAGCCCGTATCGTTTGGAGGTGGGAGACCAGGACGCGGACGCGACTGGATCCTACGCGGTCGGATTCTCACGGATCGCGGAGGGAAAGGCCTGCGAGAGCTTCAACCTGGCCTGCGATGTGCCGCATCCGGATTCGCTCGGCTCGATCATCGACAGCGATCTCTTTCGCTTCTCGGCGGCCGACGGTGAGACCGTGTCGGTGACGGTGGTGGGCGAGCCCCCGGTGCAGGCGGCGTGGCGGGTGCTGAAGGCGGACGGCACGCCGGTGGCGGGCTTCGAAGTGCTCGGGGTGCGGCCCGCGGCGACCGACTGCGGGCCGCTCAGCACCGCGGGGAGCCCGTACCGCATCGAGGTGGCCGACGCCACCAGCGAAGCCACCGGACGCTACCGCGTGTACCTGCAGCGCGTCACCGCGCTCGCCGCGTGTGAGGGGACGAGCCTCGCGTGCGACGCGGCGGTGAGCGACTCGCTGCAGAGTCCCGAGGATACGGACCTGTTCAGCTTCTCGGTGACCCACGGCGAGATCGTGTCGGTGACGGTGGTGGGCGAGCCGCCGGTGCAGGCGGCGTGGCGGTTGCTGAAAGGGAGCGGCGCGCCGGTGCCGGGCTTCGGGGCATTCACGATGTGGCCCGCGGCGACCACCTGCGGGCCGCTGAGCGCCGCGGGGAACCCGTACCGCATCGAGGTGGCGGACGCCGGCAACGACGACACCGGACGCTACCGCGTGTACCTGCAGCGCCTCACGGCGCCCACCGCGTGCGAGTCGACGCCGCTCCCGTGCGACACCGTGATCGTGGCGGCGCTCGACGACTCGGTGGCGACCAACCTGTACCGGTTCGACGCCAACGGCGATGTGGTGTCGATCTCGGTGACGCCACAGTCCGGCGGGGATCCCGACTTCCAGCCGGCCTGGCGGGTGCTCGACCGCGCCGGCATGCCGCTGGTGGGGTTCGGCGGGGGCCTTTCTCCGTACGGCTATTCCGTGATGGTGGGACCGCTTTCGGTCGCAGGCAACCCCTACCGCGTGCAGGTGGGCGACTACGGGACGAACGCGACCGGCGCGTACGACGTGCGGCTCGAACGGTTGACGGCGGGCGCCGCGTGCGAGGGTACGGGCCTGGCGTGCGACGTGGTGGTGAGCGACTCGCTGCAGAGTCGCGAGGACTCGGACCTGTTCAGCTTCTCGGCGACCAATGGCGAGATCGTGTCGGTGACGGTGGTGGGCGATCCGCCGGTGCAGGCGGCGTGGCGGTTGCTGGCGGGGAGCGGCACGCCGGTGGCGGGCTTCGAAGGATTCGCGGTGCGGGCCGCGGGGACCGACTGCGGGCCGCTGAGCACGGCGGGGAACCCGTACCGCATCGAGGTGGCGGACGCCGGCGCGGACGCCACCGGGCGCTACCGTGTGTATCTTCAGCGTGTCACCGCGCTCTCCGCGTGTGAAAACAGAGCGCTCCAATGCGGGGAGCTCGTCACCGGGTTCACAGAGAACTCGCTCGATACCGATCTCCTGAGCTTCAGCGTCGTGGCGGGAGAAGAGGTCCGGGTCTCCGTCTACGCGCTGCCGGGTTCGGGTTCGCAATACGAGCCCGCGTGGAGGCTACTCGACGTCTCAGGCAGTCCGGTCGGCCCGTGCGGATCCTTTGAGCGGCGGGACGCTTACGCAGACTGCGGGATCCTTTCCCCCTTCGCGAGCCCCTACGTGGTCCAGGTGGGCGACGCCTCGCAGAACGATGTCGGGCAGTACGAGGTCGTCGTGAACTGCACGCGCACCACCTCGGTGGAGGGGACCGCGAGCTCGACGTTCGAGCTGGGCCAGAACCGCCCGAATCCTTTCACGCCGCAGACCACGATTCCGTTCGCTCTCGCGTTCCCCGTCCACGTCATTCTCAAGGTCTACGATGTCAGTGGGGCCGAGGTCGCCACGCTCGCGGACCGCGACATGCGTTGCGGGTTCCACAGCATCCCCTGGGACGCTCGCGGACTCCGCAGCGGAGTCTACTTCTACAGAATTCGGGCCGGGAGCTTCCAGCGAACGAAGCAGCTGATGATCGTTCGGTAATCGACGGGTCCGGTTTTCGGGGGCCACCTCGGGCTCTTGCAGGCCGGGATCGGCCGCGACACAATCCTCCCGACCGGATTCGGCCATCCTCCGCCTTCCCTCTCGAATGGGAGAGCCCTGTGAACGAGACCCGTCAGTTCCTGCGGCATGCGACCGCCACGATCGCCTACCGCGGCGCCAAGGCGCTGCGCGGGGCGCCTCCCGAGTTCGCCCACTTCAAGGCCGGCCCGACCACGCGCACGCCGCTCGAGATCCTGACGCACATCGGTGACCTGCTCGAGGTGTCGGCGCGGCGCCTGCGCGGGCCGACGCAGTGGAGGGAGGCGAAACCGGACACGTGGGAGCTGCAGACCGCGCGCTTCCATGCGGCGCTCGCCTCGATCGACGAGGCGCTCGCCTCCGACGCGCCGATCGAGGTGCCGCTCGGCAAGTGGTACCAGGGACCGTTCGCCGACTCGCTCACCCACGTCGGCCAGCTCGCGATGCTGCGGCGCATGTTCGGGGCGCCGATGAAGGGCGAGGCCTACTTCTACGCGGACATCCGCCCCGGCCGGGTGGGCCCCGACCAGACGACGCCCGACCCGAAATACGAATTCGACTGACGGCTCGATTCGTTTCGAGTTCCGGTGCGACATTTCGGGACGCTCCTGGACAGAGGACGTTGGCCCGAATAGAGTATTTGGCAGTTCGATTGTCGGCGTTCGCTCGAGCCCGGCATCGAACCAGGACACAATGCGCACTTCCCTCCTCGCCGTCGCTCTGCTTCTGGTGTCCCGCCCTGCCATAGCGGGCGGCCAAAGCTATCTTCCCCTGTACGTCGGGAATCAGTGGATGTACTCCGGTCTCCAGCAGGCGTCCGAGACTATGACGGTTACGGGCACCGTTCTGATTCGGGGCCGGCAGGCCTTCGTCATCCGCTACGGCCCCAGTCTTTACAACGAGGGGCTCGAGAACTACTGGTCCACGTCTCCCGACGGCGACGTTCTGCTCCACGGCTTCAACCGTAGCCTTGAGAACTTCGGCTATGTCTACGATCCGCCGATCGTCCTCTTGGACGCCCCGCTGGCGGTGGGAAGCACCTGGACGCAGACCGTGAACTACTACGCGCTGCCCGACACGACTCCGGCCGGTACGTTCACGATCACGTTTGGAGTCTTCGAGGCCGGGGCTCTTGCCGTGCCCGCGGGCACCTTCTACGCCTACGGGATCGGGCAGGCCCCCGGCGGTGTGATGGTGCTCGCGGGCACGGGGACATTCTCGGTGACCGGTCGCAGAATCACGAGTTCCAGTACCGCGACCGACTGGTGGGCGGAAGGCGTTGGCCGCGTGAAGTATGCGTCCGATCAAGAGTACCAGCTGGAATCCTTCACCGGGCCAACCGGCACGGACGCCATCACCTGGGGTGGGCTGAAGGCCCTCTATCGAAGATAACGCGCTCCCCGCGCGCGTACCTCCTTGAGAACTCCCTGCCCGTTACGGCAGCGCGCTCAGGAACTCCCGGGCTTCGGGCGGACTCTTCGGCGCGTGGCCCCCGAAGAGCAGGGATCGGGCGGAGGCCGGTGCGCCGTAGTACCGCTCGTTCGCATTCTCGTCCGGTGCCAGGCGCGAGCCCTCGAGCGAGATCCCGGCGAAGATTCCCTTGGCCTTGGCGTACGAGTAGATCTCGGCGTCCAGCTTGATGTCGGTGCTGGCCTCGGCGCTGCGCCCGACGGGGCCGGCCGCCACGCTCGCCTTCCCGCCCAGGGTGAACTTGCTCGAGATCAGGGAGCGCGCGCCGCGGTCGGTCATGAAGAAGAGCACGAAATCGGAGCTCTCTCCCCCGATCTGGAAGCCGAAGCTCCCGCCGCTGAGCGTGACGAACGAGATCGGACTCCATCGTCCGGCGCTGTCCCGGCAGCTCATCACCCCGCGCCCGTAGCGCGCGCCGTAGCCCAGCGCTCCCTTGATCACGTGGGGAATCACGGCGATGCACCGGCAGCGCTCGAGCAGGGCGTGGGGCACGCCCCGGTCGGGCTCCTTCATCAGCTCCCGGTAGACGTCCGTGGCGGTGCGAACCCTCTGCTCGAGCCTGGGGTCGGAGAGCGCGGGTGAAGCGAACGAGATTGCGAAGGCGAGGGCGGGGAGCATCGCTACGGCCCGGCGAATCGAGCCTCGGTCTAACTTGAGCATCTGCGCCTCCTCGTCGTCGTGCGGGCGGCTGCGGCGCCGCACGGGCTGGGTGATCCGGGGTCGGCCGGGCCGGCTCACGCGTCGGACCCGCCACGGTAATGCACCTCTCGCTCCGGCGAAACCTCGGAGGCCAGGGCGAAGGCGCGGGGCTACTGCGAAGCCGAAGGGACCCGGGTCATCTCGAGAAGGGCGGGCTCCAGTCGCTTCTCCAGCTCCGGGCTCACGCCGTGGATCTCGTGGAGCAATCCCCGGGTCGCGGCGCGGAACGCGCGCAACACGTCGCCGGGATCGAGCGAGCGGACGAGCGCCTCGCCCAGCGGCCCGGTCACCTGCGGCGGGAGCTGGTCGATGCCGCGCCCTTCGCGGGCCGGAAAGCCGTGGCGGAGGCAGGCGAGCGCCAACACCTGGTCGCGCAGGGCGCTGATCATGTACTCGGCCTGCCAGGGTTTGAGCCGCCAGATCGACGACCGCGCGTGCAGCGCGTAGAGCCACCCCAAGCCGATCAGCGTCTCGGCTTGCGGAGGAGGCACGTGCGGCTTCTGGACGTCGGCTCCGAACACCAGCCGGAACGCCGGGCCCCGGGCGCCGAACTCGGCGGCGGGCGCGAAGGCCAGATCCACCTGGAGCGTGCTCGGGAGCAGGAAGACCCGGTAGATCCAGGCGCCGCTCGGCACGTCGACATGGTGGAGCACGAGGTGGTCGCGGTACATGCGCGCGCTGAAGTCCTCGAGCACGCTCCCGACCTCGGACGCCGCGCGCACGCCGAAGGCGAGATCGACGTCGGACCACGGATCCTCGGCCCCCGTGCTGACCGAGCCCGTGATCGCGCCGCCCGTGATCCGCGGGTCCGCGCGCGCCGCCTCGAGGAGCGTGGACCGCAGCGCGTCCCGCTCCTCGGGTCGGAAGGGAGCGGTCAAGTCGGCTGCGGCCCCGGCCGCGGGGAGAAGTCGAGCCGCCGCTCGCTCCAGCCGGCTCCCATCGGCGTCACCGTCCGGCGAGCGACGGCAGGCCCGCGGCCCGCCGCGGATAGGGCGCGCCGGGGCCCCGGACCGCCATCCACAGGATGCGGTTGAACAGGGCTTCGTCGGCGCGATCCTCGCGTGCGAAGTCGAGCCGGCGCGTCAAAGTCGCGGCCAGCGTGCCTTCGGGATTCACCTCGTCCAGCGGCACCTCCGGACGCAGCGCGGAGTAGCCCGCGAGATCGGCCTCCGCCGCGAACACGTCCGCGAGCGGACGGCTGAAGCGGTCGAACAGGGTGCCGAGCCCGAGGATGCGCCCGATCGTGGCCAGCACGTCGGTGGTGTTGGCGAAGCGGCGCCGGACGCCCGGCCGGTTGTACGGGGAGATCACGAGCAGCGGCGAACGGTGCGAGTCCACGTGGTCCGGGCCGTCCTGGGCGTCGTCCTCGAGCACGAACACCACGGTCGACTTCCAGGAGCGCGAGCGCGTCACCTCCTCGACGATGCGGCCGAGCGCGAGATCGTTCTCCGCCAGGTAGGCGCGCGGGGTCGGCGACCCGGGGCGCGCTCCGGCGGTGTGGTCGTTGGGCAGCCACAGGATGGTGAGCGCCGGCACGGAATCGCCCGCGTCCTGGGCGCGGAACGCGGCGATCCAGCGCGCGGCCCGCAGCGTGTCCGGGATCGCCAGGTCCCAGCCGGGATACGCGGGATCGGTGCGCGTCGCGAGCCAGGCCTTGTTCGCGACCCACCGGCCGTCCGGGGCGCGGTGCGTGAACTCGCCGTAGTTCCGCAGCGAGACCTGCGCGCGCCGCGCCAGGTCCCACAGATAGCCGTTCGCGGGCTCGTTCACGTCGTCCTCGGGCACGCGGTCGCGGTTGAGGCCGTCGTAGTCGTAGGCGCGCCCGCGGTCCGAGTAGGCGCTCGGGATCGTCTTCTCGACGTAGTCGGCGGCGTAGGCGGCGGTCGTCCAGTTGTGGCCGTCGCCGCTCACCTCGCCGTTCACGAAGAAGCGGTCGAAGATCCCGAAGCGCTCGGCGAGCGCGTGCGCGTTGGGCGTGACCGCGCGCGGGAAGAGCGTGAGGGACGTGTCGCCGTCGGCCGACGGCAGGTCGCCGAGCACCTGGTCGAAGGTGCGGTTCTCGCGGATCACGTAGATCACGTGCCGGAACGGCGGGAGCGCCGCCTTGGCCGGCTCCCGGTCCCAGCCGTTGGCGGCGGCGACCCGGGCGGCGAGCCCCGGCAGGTCGCCCTCGCGCGGCGCCGCGAGCGCGGTCAGCGAGCCGGTGGTCTGGCCGAGCGTGTACTGGGTCGGGCCGCCCCGCCCCTTCTGCCCCGGATGGCCGTGCCTGGGGTTGGGGCTCGTGCCGCGGCCCTTGCCGCTCAGCACCCACAGCGAATCCCGGCGCGCGAGCACGGCGGTCGGATACCACTCGACCGGCACGCGGCCGAGAAGCGCGCCCGCGCCGGAAGGGTCGCCGGATCCCGCGCCGATGCGCTCGACCGCGAACACCGCGACCGCGTTGTTGTCGGCCTCGGCGACGTAGAGGCGCCGGCCGTCCGGCGAGAGCGCGAGCCCGTTGGGCGTGCTCCCTTCGCCGGGGCCGCCGGGGGCCGCGTCCCCGAACGCCGCGACCAGCGAGTCGGCCCGCGCGTCCACGACCGCGATCCGGTCCGAGGTCGCGCAGGTCACGTAGAGGCGCGCCGCCGCCGGATCGAGCAGCATCGCCGACGGGTGGCGGCCCACCGCGATCCTCGGCCCCGCCGCCAGCCGGCCCGAGCGCGAGGTGAAGCGCGCGACCCACGATCCGCCCCACGCCGAGACATAGGCTCCGCGGGCGTCCGCGATCACGCCGTAGGGATAGGGCCCGACGGCCAGCCGCTGAACGACGCGCCTCGATGCGATGTCGACGACGGCCAGGGAGTCGGCGAGGTTCTCCGCGACGTAGAGCCGCGACCCGTCAGGCGAGCACGCGAGCCCGGCCGGATAGGAACGCCCTCCGGTGGAGTCGGGCGGCGGCCCGAGCGCGATGCTGTCGAGAAGCGTCGCGGAGTTCTCGCGCCAGGCGTACTCGTACACCGCGTCGCGGTTGCCGCCCGACACGTAGAGCCTGCGGCCGTCCGGCGAGAACGCGGCGCCCAGGAACGCCGAAGGCTGGACCAGCGTCTGCGCCACGCGCCCCGAGGCGACGTCGACCACCTGGATGCCCTGCTCGCGGTAGCCGCTGAGCACGACCACGATCCGGCTCGAATCGGGCGAGAACGTCATCGCGACCGGCATCGAGCCGAGGGGCGTAGCGCGTCCCGCAGGATCGAGCACCGCGCCGGTCGGCAGGCGTTTCGGCTCGACCGCCGCGCGCTGGCAGGCGGCGCACGCGGCGAGCGCGAGGAGGAGTGCGGGCCAGCATCGCGTCGCGGTCACGCGCGGCAGCTTGGCTCAGCCGTGCGGAGAACACAACGGGGCGGGCGCTCGTCGGAGCGTGGGCTTCGAGGCGCGGGGGGACCCGGGGGCCCGCTCCGCCTCCACCCCACCTCCCGGTCCCGGAAACTCCGCCGCGCGCACGCGTGCACAGCTCGCGGCGAAGCGTGCGGCCGCACGTCGTCCCTGCGAAACGAGGCCGCCGGGCGGCGGGCGTCGGGGGGCTACACAGTCCGTTCCATGACGAGCGCCGCGCCGCAGGCGGCAATCGCGAGCGAACGTGCCTTCGTTCGGCGCGGGTCCCGTGCACGGGGCGTGCCGCGGCGGCGGCGCCGCGGAGCCTGCGCCGGAGCGCGCCGCCTGCGGTGCGCCCGCTCCGTTACTGTCGGTGCGCCGTCACCGGCGACGACGTGCGGTCAGGCGCCGAGCGCCCGGCGTCGTGCGGTCGCGAGCGTCACGCCCTGCGAGGCCGGCGAGCGCCTCAGAACACTCGGGCGTAGTTGAGCTTCACGCTCCAGCGCGCCGACATCGGCTTGTCGCGGCCGAAGATCGGGTCGATCGTCTCGTCGTCGCTCGCGACCGCAGCGAGCCGCGCGTCCAAGCCCAGCACGCTGTGCGGGTCGAGCGGCGTGTCGGCGCCGAACTTGTAGACCGTCGCGGGCAGGAACTCGGCGCGGTCGGCTCCGCTGCGGTAGATCTTGTGATAGAAGGC
This sequence comes from Candidatus Eiseniibacteriota bacterium, assembly GCA_036507005.1. Taxonomy (GTDB): domain Bacteria; phylum Eisenbacteria; class RBG-16-71-46; order RBG-16-71-46; family RBG-16-71-46; genus WS-2. The sequence continues at coordinate 25,394 of DASXQT010000080.1, read as the reverse complement.
GCCCACCCCGAGCCCCACGTAGGGGCGGACCGGAGTCCTCCATTTGAAATGGACGGCGTACTCGGCGGTCATGGGCACTTCGATCTCGGCGGCGCTGCCGAACTTGCCGAGCAGCTCGTGGTGGACGAACATGCCGAACGACATCCGGTTGCTCAGCATGCGGCTGAAGCCGAATCCGTACCCGCCCATGCCGTTGGGCGCGCCGCCTTCGAGCGACTTGGCGTAGCCGGCCCGGAACGAGATCCAGGAGGCGCCCTTCTGCCACTGGGGGTCCGCGGCGAACGCGGGCGCGCAGGCCACGACCAGGGCCGCGGCCGCGGCGAACGCGGCCGCCACCGCGCGGGAACGCCTGCTCAGGAACACAATCACGCCATGGCTCCTCTCCCCGGTCGCGGGCCGATGCGCGCATCCCGCTGGGAGCGCGCGCGCAAGAAGGCGCGAACCCTAGCAAACGGCCTGCGCGCTCACAAGCGACGGGTCTCCGCCACGCGAAACGCGCGCCCGAGCGTCCCGGCTCGTCCCCGGGCCCCGCGCGCTGCGCCCCGCCCGACATTCGCGCTTCCCCAACCGCAGCGCCTTCGCTAGTTTCTGCCCCCATGCACCGAGACCCCCAGGCCGTGCCGGGCCGGCCGGCGCCCCGCGCGTCGGGCGTGCCCGGGCGCGTCGCATGCCGCCCGGCGGCGCGCCGCGCCTCCTCCCGCGCATGACACCCGCGCGCCCGCCCCGCCTTCCGGCGCTGCGCTACCGGACCGCGCGCCGCACCGACGTCGAGACCCTCGCCGTGCTCGGCTTCCGCGCCTACCGCGTGCGCAGCATCGAGCAGCGCCGCGAGTTCTACACCGACCATCCGCGCTTCGGCCTCAAGGACGTGCGCGTGGGCGAGCTCGACGGCGAGGTGGTGGCCTCGCTCGTGCTCTACCCCCTGCACGCCTGCGTGCGCGGGCAACGCCTCCCGGTCGTCGGCGTGGGCTCGGTCGCGGTCTCGCCCGAGCACCGCCGCCGCGGCGTGGGCGAGGCGCTGATGCGCGCGGCGCTGCGCGAGATGCGCCAGAACGGGCGCGCGCTCTCGGCGCTCTACGCGTTCCGCGGCTCGTACTACCGCAGGCTCGGCTACGGAGTGATCGAGGTGGTGAACGCGCTGGCGTTCTCGCCCGCGAACCTGCCGGCCTCGGACGAGGCGCGCCAGGTGCGGCGCCTGATGCTGCCCGACCGCCCGGCGGTGCAGGCGCTCTACGAGCGCGTCGCCGCGCAGGGCCATTTCGCGCTGGCGCGCAAGCCCGAGTGGTGGGAGCAGCGGCTGTGGACCTACCCCGGCGACTGGGTGGTGTACGAAGGCAAGCGCCGGGGCCAGATCGAGGGCTACCTCTACTACGAGGTGGACAACACCCAGGGGCCGTTCAAGCTGGCGCTCACGCTGGGCGAGTTCGTGGCCGCGACTCCCGCGGCGCACCGCGGGCTCGCGGGCCATCTCGCCTCGCTCGTGGACCAGGTGCACGAGATCCAGTTCGCCGCACCCGCCGACAACGCCTGGCTCGCGATGCTCACGACCGCCCAGAATCTCCACCCGGCGGCCGACATCCCGTTCTTCGCCGACACCGGCGGCGTGGCGAACGGGCTGATGCTCCGGATCACCGACGTGAGGCTCGCGCTCGAGATGCTCCCGGTCACGCCCTGGGCGCGCGGCGAGATCCTGCTCGAGGTGGACGATCCGGTGCTGCCCGCCAACGCCCGGCCGCTGCGGGTGAGCGCGCGCGACGGGCGCCTGAAGCTCGGCCCCGAGGCCCGCGGCCGGACGCGCGCGCCGCGGCTCACGATCCCGGCCGACGCGCTGGGGCCGATCGTGGCTGGCACGCTGTCGCCGGTCGCCGCCGCCGAGCGCGGGCTGATCGAGTCGAGCGCGGGGGCGGCCGAGATCGCCGACCCCTGGTTCCGCGCGCGCCCGGCGTTCCCCTACCCTTTGAACGCGTTCTGATGGCGATCCCGGGGTTCACCGTGACGCACGCGCTCGACCCGCGTTTCCGCGACACCGACGCCATGGGCCACATCAACAACGCGGTCTACGTCACCTACCTCGAGGTGGCGCGCCAGGAGTACTGGCGCGCGTATTCGGGGGACGAGGACTACTCGCGGGTGCCGTTCATCCTGGCCGGCGTCCACATCGACTTCCGCTCCGAGGCGCTGGTGAGCGAGCGGCTCGAGATCGGCATCCGCTGCGACTGGATCGGGACCAAGTCGTTCGCCTTCGGCTACCAGATCCGCGAGCCGCGGAGCGGGCGGCGGGTGGTCGAGGCGACCTCGGTCCAGGTGTGCTACGACTACGCGGCGAAGCGCAGCGTCCCGGTGCCGGAGACGATGCGCGCGAAGCTCGAGGCGTTCGAGGGAAGGAGCCTCGCAAGGACGGTGTCCCGATGAAGCGTGCGCGGAAGAGCCCGGGCCCTGCCCGGGCGCGGGGGCGGTCCAGCACGGCCGATGGGCGGGCGCTGGATCGCTCGCGCCGCCGCTTCCTCGGGCTGCTGGCCTCCGGATCGGCCGCCGTGCTGGCGCAGCCGGTAGCCTCGCTCGCGGCGCCCGCCAAGGCGGCGGCTCCCGCCCCGGCCAAGGCGCCCGCGCCGGCCAAAGCGCCCACCCCGCGCGACCGCGCGAGCCCCGCCGAGATCGAGAAGCAGAAACGCGATCTCGCCACGGCGCTCAAGGCGATCCGCGACTTCGACCTGCCGCCGGGGAGCGATCCGGCGTTCGTCTTCACACCGCTCAGGCCGCGCCGCTCGCGCCGCGGAGCCGGGTCGTGATCTCCGAAGACGTGCTGTTCCTGCCGGTCGCCGAGCTCGGCCCGCAGATCCGCGCGCGCAAGCTCTCGCCGGTCGAGCTGACCGAGACGTTCCTCGCCCGCATCGGCCGCCTCGCGCCCGGCCTCAACGCGTTCGAGACCGTGACCGTGGACCTGGCGCGCGCCCAGGCGCGCGCCGCCGAAAACGAGATCGGCCACGGGCGCTACCGCGGGCCGCTCCACGGCATCCCGTACGGCGCCAAGGACCTGTTCGCGACCGCCGGCATCCGCACCACCTGGGGCGCCGCCCCGTGCAAGGACCAGGTGTTCGACCGCGACGCCACGGTGGTCCGCAGGCTGCGCGACTCGGGCGCCGTGCTGCTCGGCAAGCTCGCGATGGTGGAGTTCGCGGGCGGGCTCGGCTACCGCTTCGCCAACGCCTCGGTGAGCGGCCCGGGCCGCAACCCCTGGAACCGCGAGCGCTGGACCGGCGGCTCCTCCGCGGGCTCGGGCGCCGCGGTGGCGGCGGGCCTGGTGTCGTTCGCGCTCGGCACCGAGACCTGGGGCTCGATCCTCTGCCCGGCCGCCTTCTGCGGCATCACCGGCCTGCGTCCCACCTACGGGCGCGTGAGCCGCGCGGGGGCGATGGTGTGCTCGTGGAGCTACGACAAGGTCGGCCCGCTCGCGCGCTCGGCCGAGGACTGCCGCATCGTCTTGCAGGCGATCGCCGGCCCCGACCCCGCCGATCCGAGCGCCAGCACGGCGCAGGTGCTGCTCGACCGCGTGCCGCGGCCGCCGTCGCGGCTCAAGGCCGCGCTCATCCAGCCCGACTGGAGCAAGCACGGCAAGCCCGAGGCGCGCAATGTGTTCGATCTCGCGGTCGCGGAGCTGCGCAGCGCGGGCCTCGCGATCGAGGACGCGGAGCTGCCGGCGCTGCCCGCGAGCGAGGTGGCGGGCGCGATCATCACCGCCGAGGCGCTCTCCACGTTCGAGCGTTTCTACCGCGACGGCGGCGTGTGGAAGCTCTCCGACGCCTACGCGCCGCATCAGCCCGAGATCAACCGCGCGCTCACCGGGGCCGACCTGGTCAAGGCGTGGCGCATTCGCCACGCGCTGCAGGAGCGAATGGCCGCGTTCTTCGAGGAGTACGACGTGATCGTGTCGCCGAACTTCCTCTCGGTCGCCCCGCGCGTCACGGAGGACCTCTACCGCGCGCTCCCCTACCCCGACCCACTGGGGGCGGTCGGCAACACCTGTGGCCTGCCCGCCCTCGCGCTCCCCGCCGGGTTCGGCAAAGGGCGCATGCCGCTGGGATTCCAGATCGATGCCGCGCCCTGGGACGAGGCCACGCTGCTCGCCCTGGGCCAGCTCTACCAGAAGCGCACCGGCCACCACCGCGAGCGCCCGCCGCTCGATTGAGGGGCGGCCGTTCGGGCGCCGCGCCGATAACCCCGGCAACTGCAGGCTCCCGGTGGCGCGCCGGCCCCGCGGTGACGCGCCGCGCCGCCCGGGGTATGCTTTATGCAGTTGACCCCGGCCGTGCCATCCCCGCCCATGAGGAGACTCCCTGAATGATCGAGCCCCGGGCTTTTCGCATCGGCCGCATTCCACTGCGCGTGCGCGGGATCGGGCCGCTGGGAGCCGTTGGGGCCGTGGCGGCCGCGGTCGTGGTCGCGACGGCGGCGCTCGCCACGCTTGCGCTCGCCCTGTTGATCCGCGGCGCGCGCCGGACGCCGCGGGGGGCTGATGGCGCCGGCGCGGCTACGGGCGACGGCGGCGCTGCGGGTGCGGCAACGGGCGCCGGCGCGGCGACTGGCGCCGGCGCGACAACGGGCGCCGGCGCGACAACGGGCGCCGGCGCTGCGACTGGCGCCGGCGCGCCCTCGGGCGCCCAGCCGGCCGCGGCGCGCGAGCGCTCATTCGCCGAGATCGTGGAGGCGTGGCCGGTCGTCGCGCTGCTCGGACTGGGGCTCACGCTCGGCGGCGCCGCGGCGCCGCCGCCCGCGCACGCCGGCTGGCTGGTGCCGATGGACGATCACCAGACCGATCACCTGCGCGCCTACGGGCTCGCCTACTGGGTGCTCACCCGCGGGCAGAAGTGCGAGTGGCTCCTCAACTACCGCGGCGGCTCGTTCCTGCTCAAGGACGATCCCGCGACCGAGCGCGAGGCCAACCTGCGCGGGGTCGCGATCCAGCCCATGGCGGGCGCGGCCGAGGCCGCGATGCGCGCCGAGATCGCCGACAACAACATGGAGTCGGTGATTCTCGAGAAGGCCCCCAAGGTCGCGGTCTACATCCCGCCCAACACGCCGCCCTGGGACGATGCCGTGACGCTCGCGCTCGAGTACGCCCAGATCAACTACGCGCGGGTGTGGGACGAGGAGGTGCTGAGGGGCGAGTTGCAGAACTACGACTGGCTGCACCTCCACCACGAGGACTTCACCGGCCAGCACGGGAAGTTCTACGCCGCCTACCACGCGTTCCCCTGGTACAAGGAGGAGGAAGCGGTCCAGATGGCGATGGCGCGCAAGCTCGGCTTCGCCAAGGTGCCGCAGCTCAAGGCCGCGGTCGCCGGGGCGATCAAGGACTACATCGGGCGGGGCGGGTTCATGTTCGGGATGTGCTCGGCCACCGACACCTACGACATCGCGCTCGCCGCCGACGGCCTGGACATCGTGGACTTCTACTACGACGGCGATCCGTCCGATCCCGCGGCGAACCGCAAGCTCGACTTCTCGCGCACCCTGGCGTTCAAGGACTTCCGGCTCGAGATGGACCCGCTCCTCTACCGCTTCTCGAACATCGACGTCACGCAGGAGGCCGCGATCCGCGGGCCCAACGCGTACTTCACGCTGTTCGACTTCTCCGCCAAGAACGATCCGGTCCCCACCATGCTGATCCAGGACCACGTGAACGCCGTGCCCGAGTTCCTGGGACAGAGCACCGGCTTCCACAAGCGCTTTATCAAGAGCGGCGTGCTGGTGCTCGGCGAGGTCGAGGGCGCCGACGAGGCCAAGTACCTGCACGGCCAGTTCGGGCGCGGCACGTTCACGTTCCTCGGCGGCCACGACCCCGAGGACTACCAGCACATGGTGGGCGACCCGCCGACCGAGCTATCACGCTACAGGCACTCGCCCGGCTACCGGCTGATCCTCAACAACGTGCTGTTCCCCGCGGCGGAGAAGAAGAAGCAGCGGACGTAGACTCGACCGCGCGATTCGCACACCGGCGCAATCGGAAGGAGAACTCTGCAGATGAAGAGAGCATGGTGGGTGGCGGTGCTGGCGTTGGTCGTCGCAACGAGCGGCGCGGTCGTGGCTCGGGCGTCGGGCACTGGGTCGATGGGCTCGGAGTCGAAGATGTCGATGGCGAAGGGGTCCGCGAAGTCGGATACGGAGTTGCAGGAGAAGCTCGAGGCGATCGAGCGCAAGGTGTGGGACGCCATCAAGAGCCGCGACGTCAAGACTGCGATGGAGGCCATGGCCGAGGACTCGTGGTCCGTGGACATGAGCGGCTTTTCCTCCGCCCAGCAGTTCGGGCAGATGATGCAGGACTACACGGTGGAGAGCTATTCGCTCCAGGACTTGAAGCTCATCCGCCTCGACAAGGACGCCGCGATTCTGGCTTACACCTCGACCGCGAACGCCACGTACAAGGGCGAGCCGATACCGTCGGGGCCCTACTACTGCTCATCGATCTACGTGAACCGCGGCGGCAAGTGGCTCGGGATGTTCCATCAGGAGACGCTTTCGCAGAGCGCCATGTGGAGTGAGCCGCAGAATGGCAGAACCGGAGACATCGTACATCCCGACTCAACACACCACCACAGGTAGCGCTCCCTCGCGCCGGCCGAGGGCGGTGCCTATTCCAACCGCACGACCCTGGTCTCGGCGCTCTCGATCCCGTCCAGCGTCAGTCGCACGAGGTAGACCCCGTTCGCCACGCGGCGGCCGCGGTGGTCGGAGCCGTCCCAGACGTGCAGCCCTTCACCTCGCGCGGCGAGCCCGAGATCGAGCCGGCGCACCCGCCTCCCCGACACGTCGAAGATCGAGACCTCGAGCCTGCCCTCGCGGGGGAGCGCGTAGCGCAGGGCGGTGCGGGTCCGGAACGGGTTGGGGCGCGGCGGAAGCGCCCGAAGCGCGAGCTGCGCCGCGGCCGCGGCCTCCGGCACACCCACCACCTCCGCACCCTCGCCGTGCACCAGCACCCTCACCGTGTTCCCGGGCCCCGGGTCCAGCCCGGACGTGGTGACGTGCATTCCGAGCGGGAAGATCTTCGGGCCGTCGGTCAGAACCGCATCGAAGGTCTCGAAGCCAGGAGCGAGCGTCAGCGTGAATTCGTATCCCAGCTCCTCGACCTCGAGCGCGGGCCGGTTCGCCCCCAGGTTCGAGATCGTGAGCTGGAACGCACCGGTCCCGGAGCCCGAGAAGGCCGGAAGCACCACGTGGTCCCGGGGCAGCAGGATGTACGTGGACCCGAAGCTGGGATGGGTCATCTGGACCTGGATCGTCGCCGTCACCTGCCCCACGTTCGAGATCCGGATCCCCCGGTGCTTCCCGATCGGGTTGAACCGGATGCGCGCCACGTCGCCCGGATCCAGGATCGCGAGCGATCCGCGCGCGACGCCGAGCCTGACCGCGGACGGCCCCGAGCCGGGCTCCAGGCACACGGTCACGATCGTGGTATCCGACGGGGTCTCGAGCTCGGTGGACCCACCGTAGATCGAGTCGGTGGCGGTGGAGAGCCCCCGCAGCTCCATGAAGACCGAGTCTCCCGGGCTCACGCCGGAGAGCGCGGCGAACCGGTCCGCTCCGCGTGCGCCGGTCCGAGCCTGCGCCTGGGGACTCGGGCTCTCGAACAGGTCCGGACCATTGCGGGTGAGACCGAGGTTGATGAGATCCGCGGTCTTGCTGCCGCAGCGTCCGTTGTATTCCATCGGCATCTTGTACAACCCGCCGACGGCGTACCCCGTGCCGCCGTCGGAGGCGGCGAACAGCAGCGCCTTCTCGGCCCCGCTCGTGGTGCCGGTCTTGGCCAGAACGGCCGCCGGCACGAGGTCGCGGATGCCCTCGAGGCACGAGTCGAAGAGCTTCTCGAACTCGGTCGCACCGCCGGGGAGGTGGCGCGGGAGGAAGTGCGTCTCCGTGTCCGCGATGTACACGAACAGCGGGTCGGCGACCGCGGTCTGGGCGAGCTTCACCATGTCCGCGGGGGTGGTGTAGTGATCGAGGCAGTCGTGGCTCGGGTCGTCGCGCCCCGGCGGATTGCTGAAGTGGGTCCCCCCCATGCCGAGCAGGCCGGCGCGGGCGTTCATGAGGTCCACGAAGTCGCACACCTCGAGCGCCGCCGCCGTGCCGGCGTAGGAGACCACGTCGGCGATCGAGTAGGCCGCCCCGTTGTCCGAGAGCATGATCATGGGATAGAGGAGCGAGTTCAGGCTGATGGTCTCGCCCTCCTGAAGCTCGAAGGGCGTGCTCCCGCCCACGTCCTCCTCGACCCAGCGAGGGACGGTGTAGTCGAAGCCGAGGTCGCCCTCGAGCCCGAGGATCGCGGTCATCACCTTGGTCGTGCTCGCCGGCCGTACCCGGTCGAAGGGGCGCTCGGCGTAGATGATCGAGTCGCCGGGGGTCATCATGAGCGCGTTCCGTCCGCCGGGATTGACCACCTGGCGCCAGGGCGCGATCACGAGCACGTAGCCGGCGTCGTTCTCGAGCGGCGTCTCGTCGAGCGAGTCGTCGTCCTCGTCCTTACCCGGGGCGCCGATCGCGAGGCCGGCGCGGCCGTAGCCGTCGAAATTGCCGAACGCGAGCGCGGCGCCGCACTCGTCGCCGGGGGTGCCGTCGTCGCTCACGAAACCCTGGTCCCAGCCCACGTAGTCCGTCGCGTTGGGCCCGAGCGGAGCCCCATAGAAGAGGAAGACCTGCCCGACGTCGTCCGCCCCGGTGATGTCCCGCTGGGGGGCGCCGACCGCGAGATCGTCCCAGGCGTCGGCGGCGGGGTTCCAGGCCCCGGCCGCCAGGGTGTGGCCGAAACCGTCGCCCCCGGTGGACAGCAGCAGGTGCTCGTCGAGCTGGATGTACCCGCTGAAGTTGAGGTCGTCGAGCCCGCCCCGAGCGACCACCACCCGTCCTTCGCCCGGGTGGCCGACCTCGCGTCCCGGCTCGCCCACCGCGATCGACTCGTAGCCGCCCACGTTGAGGAACCGTCCGGTCGCGAGCGCGTATCCGAACACCCCGTTCTGCTGGGTGCCGCCGGCGTTGCCGGCCGAGTAGTTGCGGGTACCGGTCGCCGTGAGCCCGCCGGCGGCGCCCCGGATCAGGTAGACCTTCCCGGCGCTCGCGCGCACCCCGACCGTGCGGTTGGGCGCGCTCGCGACCAGGTCATCCTCGCCGGTGCCGACCAGGTTGCCGGCCGCCAGCGCGTAGCCGAACTCGTCCCCGACGTCGTCCGTGCCCGCGAGGTTCGACTGCTTGAACCATCCGGTCGTTCCCCACAGCCCCGCGGCCCCGGTGGGGTCGGCGATGAAGTAGTAGACCGCGCCCGAGGAGTTCTCGCCCGGCGCACCGACCGCGAGGTCGTCCCAGCTGTCGCCGTTGAAGTCTCCGACCGCGAACGAGGCGCCGAAATGGTCGCCCGGCTCGTTGATCTCGCCCGCGGACTGCTGGGAGAGAGGAAACCCGGTCAGCAGCCCGGTCGGCGAGCCGAGCAGGATGAAGATCTCCCCCGCATCCGCCATGCCGGCGACGTCGCGGTACGGCGCGCCGACCACCAGGTCGTCCCATCCGTCGTGGTTGAAGTCGCCCGCCGCGAGCGCGTAGCCGAACTGCATGTCGGCCTCGCAGAAGGACTCCGAGTTGCAGCCGTAGCGGTATTCGGCGCCGAGATGGGTGAGGCCGTAGGGCGAGCCGTAGCTCACCACGATGGCGCCGGTGTTCACCACGTTCGCGTCATCGATCGTGAGGTCCTCGAGCGGCGCCCCGACCGCGAGATCGTCGTAGCCATCGCCGTTGAAGTCCCCGGTGGCGAGCGCCGAGCCATGGCGATCGCCGGCTTCTATGAACCCGGCGCTGTCGAATCCCTGGCGCAGGATCGCCATGTAGGCGAGCCCGGGAGCCGGAAGGAGAGAAAGGGCGGCGACGCAAGCGCCGGCGCAGAGCGCCGGGTGGCGCATGGCGACCATGGACGGCCTCCTTCGTTTTCCGATCGGCCGGGAGGGATGGGACCGAAGGTTAGACCCGTGCGCGCCGCCGATCCAGAGAGATCGGCGGGGGCGATCTGCGGGTTGCGCTCGCGGCAACGCCTGGCGGCTCGGGAGCCACGCCGGCGCGGCCAGCCGGTCAGGCGGGCTTGCTCCACACCACGGAGTAGCGCCAGAACAGGTGCCGCCGGAAGCTCGCGCCCGGCAGGGCCTCGCGGCACAGGCGGCGCGCCGCGGCGAGCGTCGGGTACGAGTCGCCGCGGCCATGCTCGCTCCAGGCCTTCCGCAGAGCGCGCGGCTCGTCGCGGCCCGGGCTGCGGAGTGATCTTCCGCGGACAGCAGCGCGATGCGATCGAAGTCCGCCCGCAGCCTGGCCGCGTCCTGGACCATCCGACCCCCGCGCCGAGCTAGTCGAGCGCCGCGCGCAGCCAGGCGACGAGCGGCTGGAGCGCCCGGCACTCGTCCGCGACGTACGCGGCCAGGCCCTTCCCGCGCAGGCGCGACACGGGCTTCTCGCTCCACGCAACGAAGCGCTTGAGCTTGAGCCATTCGACCGCGGGGTGGTCGGCCGCGAAACCGCGCGGCGGGCGCTGGAGCCGGTCCTCGTCGTAGAGCCCGCCGAACCGGCGGCGGAAGCGCGGCGCCGAAACCACGACCCGGAAGCCCCGCGGGTCGTCCGCGATCGCCTGTCGGATCCGCGCGAGCTGCCGCGCGTCCGGCATGTAGATCCCGCCCGCCACGAGGAGCAGGCCCGCCGCGTCCACATGGAAGTAGTAGCCGGCGCTCCCGCCCTTGCGGCCCCCCGGCCCGATCGCCGCGCTGAACTGGGTCTTGTAGGGAGTCTTGTCCTTCGAGAACCGCACGTCGCGGTAGATGCGGAAGATGCACTCACGCGGGCTCACCGCCGCGACCTCGGGCTCGAAGCGGGCGATGCGGAGGATCGCCTCCTCGACCACTTCCTCGAACTCGGCGCGCAGCGCGTCGTACTCGGCGCGATGCGCGTCGAACCACGGCTTCCGGTTGTGGGCTTTGAGGCCCGCGAGATACGTCACGAGACGGCGCGGGTTCAAGAGTGGCCTCCCGTTCCGGCGACCGGTTCGCGACCGAGCGCGTACCCGGCGCCGAACACCGCACCGGCGCACGCGAACATCACGTAGAACGCGCCCGCTTCCGCCGACAGCAGGTCGCGCGGGGTGCCGCCCTGTGCCGCTACGACGATGGCCGCAGGCACGAATCCCAGCGGCGCCGCGACCAGGGGAAACCACCCGACGGGCCGGTGGCCGCCGAGTATCTTCCTCAGCGCCCACATCGCCGGCGCGTACACGACGGGCAGCGCGATCCCGAACGCGATCGCGGACGAGAACATGACGGCTCCCCGGTCTGCTCCCATGCTCTCCCGCCACACGATGCGGAGCCAGCCCTCGTACGCGACGAGCCCGACCAGCCAGGCGCAGACGCCGACCAATGTCAGCCGGCGCAACTCCGCCTCCGCCAGACTCCGCGGCGCTCCGGGCTCACGTGCCGCGCGCCCGAGCCGCGGTGCCCGTCATCGGCTTCGGCCGTTCGTGCCGCGGCTGATAGACGCCGAGCTTTCCGCCGCCCGGCAGCGTGAGCTGCGTGAGCAGGCCCCAGCCGCGGTCCTCGACCGGGCCACACACCACGCCCCGCTCCTTCATTTCCGCCACGAACGCTTCGACGTCGTCGCACAGGAGATAGAGCTCGTGCACGTCGCTCCGCTCCGACGGATGCACCGCCACCTCCGAGGGCGGCAGGGCGAAGATCAGCCAGCCGAAACCCACGTCGACGCTCGGCAGCTTCAGCACGTCGCGGAAGAAGGCGCGGTCCGCCTCCGGCTTCGCGCTGTAGATGATCGAATGCGCTCCGGTGATCATGGCGGTGATTCAGCGGCGGCGGCGCTTCGTCGCCGGCCGCGGCCTTGTGGATCCAGCTCCCCGTCCCTTGGCGGGTCGCTCACGGCTAACCAACGGATACTGTCCTGGATTCAGGATCGAATCGACCGCAATGTCGATATCGAGGTCCGGCCAATAGAGATGGTGGGGCTGAGGCCGTTCGACGTGCAAGACGCCAGCTACGGGGGCATCGCGAAACCACGGAAAGTCGCGGAACGGCAAGAAGAGTTCGCGGTCCCCAACGAACAGCCAGATCCCGAGGGGCGAGATTCCCGAGACCTCAACCTGGAAAGTGGCGCTGCCATGCCGCGCGGTCATCCTCGTGCTCCTCGATCAGACATAGTACCGGGGGGCCTCCACGCCCGCCACGGTGGCCCAGCTTGCATCGAACGTTCGCTCGCCCGCCGTTGACCGTGCCCTTTTTCGGGCGCAGCATTGGGCGCCGCGGAGTTGGAGCCCATCCCGACCCACGAGGACGCTTCGAAGTCCCACAGCCCGAGACTCGGACACCGGAGGAACCCCCATGTTCTCCACCCGCGCGCGCCGGAGTGGTCCGGCGCCGCTTCCGAACGCCGGCGCCCGGCTTCGCGGCCGAGTCGCCGCGGCCGCGATCGCCGCGCTGTGCTTCGCCGTCGCCGCGCACGCCGCGAAGTCGCCCAAGCCCGCCGCGAAGCCTGCGTCCAAGCCCGCCGCCGATCCCTTCGCCCAGAGCCAGCTCGCGGGCCTCCAGTGGCGCTGCATCGGCCCCTACCGCGGCGGCCGTGTCACCGCAGTCGCCGGCGTCCCGGGCCAGCGCAACGTCTACTACTTCGGCGGCACTGGGAGCGGGATCTGGAAGAGCGTGAACAGCGGCGTCGACTGGACCAACCTGTCGGACGGCGAGCTCGCCACCGGCTCGGTGGGTGCGATCGCCGTCGCGCCGTCCGACCCCAACGTGATCTACGCCGGCATGGGCGAAGGCTGCATCCGCGGCAACGTTTCGCACGGCGACGGGGTCTACAAGTCGGTGGACGGCGGGCGCACCTGGAAGAACGTGGGCCTCAGGGACTCGCGCCAGATCGGGCGCGTCCGGATCGATCCGCGCGATCCGGACCTGGTCTACGTCGCGGCCCTCGGCCACACGTTCGGCCCCAATCACGAGCGCGGCGTGTTCCGCTCGCGCGACGGCGGCGCGACCTGGAAGTGCGTGCTGTTCGTGAGCGACAGCGCCGGCGCCGTGGATCTGGCGATGGACGCGCGAAATTCCCGGGTGCTCTACGCCACCACCTGGCAGGTCTACCGCACGCCCTGGAGCCTCGAGAGCGGCGGCGCGGGAAGCGGCCTGTGGAAATCGGTGGACGGAGGCGACACCTGGAAGCGGCTCACCGGCGAGGGCCTGCCGAAGGGGATCTGGGGCCGCGCCGGCGTCGCGGTCTCGCCCGCCAACCCCGACCGGGTGTGGGCCATGATCGAGGCCGACGACGGCGGCCTCCATCGTTCGGACGACGCCGGGCGAACCTGGAAGCGCGTGAACGAGGACCGCAACCTGCGCCAGCGCGCCTGGTACTACACGCACGTCTACGCCGATCCCGGCAACGCCGACGCGGTCTACGTGCTCAACGTGCAGTTCATGCGCTCGGGCGACGGCGGCCGCACGTTCCGGCCCGTGGGCGTCCCGCACGGCGACAACCACGACCTGTGGATCGACCCCGACGACCCGCAGCGCATGATCGAGAGCAACGACGGCGGCGTGAACGTCAGCTTCGACGGCGGGCAGTCGTGGACCCAGCAGGACAACCAGCCCACCGCGCAGTTCTATCACGTGATCACCGACGACGGCTTCCCCTACAAGGTCTACGGCGCGCAGCAGGACAACAGCACCGTGGCGATCGCGAGCCGCACCGGCGGGTTCGGCATCGGACGCACCGACTGGTACCCGGTGGGCGGCGGCGAGAGCGGCTTCATCGCCCCCAAGCCCGGCGATCCCGAGATCGTCTACGCCGGCTCGTACGACGGCTACCTCACGCGGCTCGACCATCGCACCGGCCAGGAGCGCGACGTGAACCCCTGGCCCGACAATCCCATGGGCTGGGGCGCCGAAGGGGCGAAGTACCGCTTCCAGTGGACCTTTCCGATCGTGATCTCGCCCCATGACCCCAACACGGTCTACGCGGGATCGAACGTGCTCCACCGCTCGACCGACGAGGGCCGGAGCTGGCAGGTGATCAGCCCCGACCTCACCCGCAACGACAAGTCGAAGCTCGGGCCCTCGGGCGGACCCATCACACGCGACAACACCAGCGTCGAGTACTTCTGCACCATCTTCGCCGTGGCCGAGTCGCGCGTGGCGAAGGGGGTGCTGTGGGTGGGATCGGACGACGGCCGGGTGCACGTGTCGCGCGACGCCGGCAAGGGCTGGCAGGACGTGACGCCCGGCGCGCTCCCGCCGTGGAGCACGATCAACCAGATCGATCCCTCGCCGCACGACGCCGCGACCGCGTACGTCGCCGCCCATCGCTACAAGCTCGACGACTACCGGCCCTATGCGTTCGTGACGCACGACTACGGCCGGAGCTGGCGCTCGATCGCCGGCGACCTGCCCGCGGACGCGTTCGTGCGCGTGGTGCGCGAGGATCCGGTGCGCAAGGAGATGCTCTTCGGCGGCACCGAGACCGGGCTCTACTGGTCGCTCGACGCCGGCGGGCACTGGCGGCCGCTCAGGCTCAACCGCCCCGGCCTGATCGCCGACCTCGACAAGCCCGACGGCGAGGTGCGCGGCGCGCTCCCCGTGGTGCCCATCACCGACCTGGTGATCAAGGACGACGACCTGGTAGTCGCCACGCAGGGGCGCGCGTTCTGGATCCTGGACGACATCGGCCCGCTGCGGCAGATCACCCCCGAGTCCGCGACCGCGAGCGCGTGGCTCTACGAGCCCGCGCCCGCGTACCTGTTCGGCGGCCCGCCCGGGGGCGCGCGCGGCACCGGCGCCAACCCGCCGTTCGGGGCGCTGGTCTACTACCGCCTCGCCGCCGAGCCCAAGGAGAAGGAAGTGGTCACGCTCGAGTTCCTGGACTCCGCGGGCAAGCTGATCCGCAAGTTCTCGAACAAGCCCGACCCCGAGGAGGAGGCCGCGGCCGAGCCGGAGGATGAGGAATCCGACTCGCCGCGCCGGGGGGCCCCGACCAAGATCCCCGCGCAGGCCGGGCTCAATCGCTTCGCATGGAACCTGCGCTACCCCGACGCCAGCCGCTTCAAGGGGCTGATCCTGTGGGGCGGCGGACTCCAGGGGCCGCGCGTGGTGCCCGGCTCCTACCAAGTGCGACTCACGGCGGGCGGGAAGACCCAGACGCGGACGTTCGAGGTGCGCAAGGACCCGCGGCTCTCCACTCCGCTCGCCGACTACCAGAAGCGCTTCGACCTGCACCTCAAGATCCGCGACAAGCTGACCGAGACGCACGACGCGATCGCCCGGCTGCGCGACGTGCGTGATCAGCTGAAGGCGGTGGCCGAGCGCGCGAAGGGCGTGGCGTCCAAGGACAGCGCGATCGCGGTCGCGGGGCGGAAGCTCTCGGAGAAGCTCACCGCGGTCGAGGAGGCGCTCTACCAGACCAAGAACAAGAGCAGCCAGGACCCGCTCAACTACCCGATCCGGCTCAACAACAAGCTCAGCAACCTGACCGGCGTGGTCGAGAGCGCCGACGCGGCGCCCACCGAGCAGGTGCAGGCGGTGTACGACGACGTGGCGGGGAAGATCGACGTGGAGCTCGGCAAGCTCAAGTCGCTGCTCGGCGACGACCTCGCCGCCTTCAACCGCCTGGTGCGCGAGAAGGAGATCCCCGCGGTGGTGGCGAAGCCCGCGCGCGAGCGCGGAGCCGCGGCGCCGGGGGCGAGCCCGTAGGGGGCGCCGAGACGAGGTCCGGGCGCGATCTGCCACAGGCCGCGGAATCGGGCGGTTGGGGTGGGAGGTGCTCGTACTCTGGGAGTGCGAGTGCGGGGACATGCGCGAGGTTCGGGCGCGGCTCCGTAACTTCCTGAAGGTTCGTCGCGGCGCCGAGGGCTAGGTCAGGGGGCCGCGAGTTCTTCATTCCTGGGGCATCCAACGAGGCCCGATTCCCCGACGTTGCAAGGTTTGCTAAGGTCCAGCTCAGATCGAACCAGAAAGGAGACCTGTTGCAATGTTTGACAAAGCTTGATGATGCCAGAAAAGCGAAGCGCGACACCGACTCTGCGAGACTACCTGACTGTAGGCGAGGCGGCGCGTCTGATCGGGGTCTCGGCGTCCACGCTTAGAAACTGGGACCGTGCGGGGAAGCTGGACGCTGTGCGTCACCCCGTAAATGGGTATCGCCTCTATCGGAGCGCAGAGCTTGAGGCGGTGCTTCGAAGGGTCACAGGCCAGGAGAAGGGGCGGGGTCGGAAGAAATGAAGAACCAGGAGCCAGCGCTGCACTTCATCCTCCGATTCAGTGACAACCTTCGCGGGGTCGATACGTTCGCGGAGCACAAGCGGTTGGAAGAGAAGTTCGGGAATGTCTGGTGGGGAAAGTTCGGCGTTGGCGTTGCGACCCGCATCCTCGACCGCGCAAGAGCCCAGGTGAAGGCGATGGTTCCCACGTACGTGTATCTCGCGGCAAACCGGTCAATTCGATTCCGCGGCGAGGTCGTTGACGTACTTGGGGGCGGCGGGAACGGGCGCTACAAGCCCAAGGATGTCTCGCGCATCCCCCAGTACTATCGCGGCGAGGGCCTCGCGGTATGGTTCAAGCTCAAGGGGCTGAGGCGGGCAACGGCGCACGACAAGGACGGGCTTGTCCTCTTCAACGACAAGTCCTCGCAGCCGGCGCTGAATGGGATGAAGGGTCTCATCTACGTTTGCCGCGGGACCCCGCGGGCACCTACGCGTCACGGCGGGCCGGGCGGCGCAAGCGGCATTGATGAGCACGACTGGGACAAGATGGCCGATTTCTTGGAAGACTAAGGACGGAGAAGGAATGGATTCGAAGGCGATGGAGTCTGGGCTGGTCAGGTACAGGAGGCGCCGTGGCGAACCCTCGGAGACCTTGGCGCTATTTCATTCGCCCCCAGACCATCACCATTTCCCGGCGACCCGCTACCAGGGAAGCAAGCTCAAGCTCCTTGATTGGATATGGGCGAACGTCAAGGGCTTGAGCTTCGATACCGCCTTGGACTTGTTCGGCGGGACCGCCTCGGTGGGGTACCTCTTTAAGACGAGACTCAAGCGTGTGACAGTGTGCGATTACCTCCGGTCGAATGCCGTCGTCGCGAAGGCGCTCGTCGAGAACCGCTGCACCACGCTCACCGACCAAGAAGTGTCCCAACTCGTGGAGCGCCGGCCCGGGCTCTCATACGACAACTTCATCGAGCGGACATATTCGGGCGTGTTCTTCTTGGACGAGGAGAATGGATGGCTCGATGTCGTTGCGCAGAACATTGACCGGCTGGGGGACCCTTACAAGCAAGCCGTAGCATTCTTCGGGTTGTTTCAGGCGTGCATTGGGAAGCGTCCTTACAACCTCTTTCATCGCGCAAACCTCTACATGAGAACTTCAGAAGTCGAGCGGTCGTTCGGCAACAAGGCCACGTGGGACCGACCGTTTGAAGACCACTTCCGTCGAGCGGTCAAGGAAGCGAATCGCGCCGTGTTCGACAATGGACGCGACAACGTCGCGCTACAGGCGGAGGCGACGAGCGCACCACTGGGTGCCGACCTCGTATACATCGACCCCCCCTACATGAATCGGCGCGGTGTGGCGGTCGACTACCTCGACTTCTACCACTTCCTCGAGGGGTTGAGCGAATATCGCGAATGGCCGAGCCGGGTTACGGAGCGCTACAAGCACAAACCCTATGTACGACGAGCCTCGCCCTGGTATGACAAGGCCCTGCTGGGCCGGGCCTTCGATGATGTGTTCGCCCGGTTTCACGAGAGCATTCTGGTGGTGTCATACAGGGACAATGGCATCCCATCGCCAGAGGAACTCGTCGGGCTACTAAAGCGCCATAAGAAGCGCGTGTATCCCGCGCACCACGCTGCGTACAAGTACGTACTGTCGAAAGTACCCACGAAGGAACTGCTTCTCATCGCTGAGTAGCGCGACGCTTCCAGGCGAGATACTCCGCGACACTCCTGTAGGGGCGTGTGGCTGGTGTGCGCCCATAGTTCGCCCAGTAATCGCGGAAAACGGCTTCACCGTGGCGGGCGAACGGACCGCGCCCTTCGTGAAAGTCCTCAATGCGACGCGTTCGAACCGACCCGATGTTCGCCGTGTTTCCACTTCCAGGTGATTCGCCCGCAATCTTGTACTTTTCCTGCACGAACCACGTCAGCTCTTCATAGGGCGCGACGATTTGCGCTCGCTCATTGAGGGGGTAGATGTCAGTCGGCGCTTCGCGCGTGCGGCCGTAGACGAACCCAATAATCCAGTGAGACCCGTACTGGTCATATGGGTACAAGATATTCTTGGTATTGTTCCGCAGGAAGGAAGTGTAGGACCCAAGGGTGAATACTATGTCCGGCCGACGGTAGGTCGTCTTCACGTCCACAGCTATCTTTGCCCGGTCGGCGGCGTCGCGTAGCAAGGTGAAGTCGGGGTAGATGGTTTGCTTGGCCTCCTCTACGTGGTATCCGTGGGTGTGAGCGATTTCCTCCATGAGCGGGCGAGTGAAGAGTTCGAAGACGGTCGAGAGGACTTTCGTGTCGGTGCCTAGCGGGAAGACTCGGTCGTCAGCTGAGAGCATGCCGCGGACCATGAAATCCACGTTGTTCCCGCGGACGGCGTCCCGAAAAGCTTGCCGTAGGTCCATGGCTACTGGACCCTCGACGTGAAACGCAGGAAGTGTGTCAAAGGTCTGCGGTACACGCGAGCAAGTGCCGCCAGCTCCAGGACGTCGAGGCGCCGCTCTCCCCGTTCGCACTTGCTCACGAAGGATTGCGTCCACCCGAGCTCGCGGGCGACGTCTTCCTGGGTCAGCCGCCTGGCGCTGCGGGCCTCCTTCAAGAGGCGCAGGAGCCGACGGTAGTCGGGAGAGTGGATGGTCTTTTTCACTAGCTGCTTCAGATATACAGGCGAAATCGGAATAGTTCAAAATCGACTATGGCAGTCTAAGCGCTGAGCCTTAGGACGGTGACTCGAAGAACGCGGAGAAGTGGGGTTGGCGCCCAGCGGGGCCGGACATCGGCCTGCTTGCCTCCCCGCATTGCTTCGTCATGGCCATCGCAGGCTGGCACTCGCAGCACCCAACGTCGAGACTCGTCTTTAGGCGGCAGCCCCGGGCCTGGTGCTCACATGTAGAACCGGTACTCGGGTCGCGGAGTCACGTGCGGCGGCAGCTCCGCAAGAATCTGGCCGACACGCCTCGAAAAGGCGAGCGTGATGGGCTCACTGCAAGCGAAGTCGGCCGTGTTCCAGTTCATTTTCGTGAGGGCCAGGATTTCCTTCAGCACGAGGTCCCACGGGCTGTCGCCATGGTGTTCGACGATACCAAGCGGTTGCGGGACACGAGCGCCGGGATAGGTTCGAAGATAGGGGACGTAACCGACGGTGTAGAGAAGGAGGTCGGTCTCGCTGAATCGAACGTAGGTGCCGCGAAGCGGAGGGTAGAGGCCCGGGCGGTAGAACTGGATGCCTCTCCAACCCAGGGCGATGAAATCCGTTTGAGGGACCAGCGCGCACGATTCCCGGAACCCCGCGAGCTCGTCGTCCCAGTAACGCGAGGACTTGTGGACGACCATTCGAGTCGGGAAACTCCCCCGGTTCTGCCGCTGGTAGAGTTCAAGGACGCCACGCATGAGCGCCGCGGCATTCTTCGCGTCCAGGTGGGGCGACGGACCCTGTTTCGCGACGTTCCACTCGAACGAGTTCCCACGAAGGACGTAGCCATCGCCGGCGGCCGTGAACGCCTGCGCCATGCTGGTGCGGAGCGTGGGCGCGGCACCCGAGTGGTCGCGATAGAACGAGACGCCGACGAAGCACACGCCCGGCTCGATCTCCGCGAGGCGCCATGGAGCCGCGCCCGCTTTGTGGTAGAGCGCGGTGGTGAGGTTCCAGGCACGTGTGGCGATGTCTTGTGGCCTTCGCTGGCCTGGAAGGGGCTCCTGGTCCGTGAGACTGAGCGTCAATGGCCACACGAGTTGAGTGGGGATGCCGAGCTGCATCGTTTCCGCCTTGATGCCTCGCCTTAGGTTCTGATGACCCTGCTGCTGGTCTTCAATCCCGAGTGTGGGGTTCATGTCGGGGAAGAGGAAGCCCTGACCGGCGCGTGCTGCCTTGAGGCCAGTCTTTTCCGCAGGAGTTAGGCGACGTCGGACCTCCTCACCTCCCCGAAGCGTCTTGACGGTGCACACGTCGACAACGTCTTGGGGGATGCAGCAAAGAATGACGCTGGGGCGGGGGTCGCGCTCGCAAAGCACGCGGATTGCGTTCACGTAGAGACGAACCACCGCCTTGATGCGCTCGTAGAAGTTGGGGGACCCAAGCGCGGCGGCGAGGTCTGATTGCTTGATGCTCTCCCTCCACGTGTCTCCGGTCTGGAGCTGACACTGAAATGGTGGCGACGTGTTCATCCCTGGGAAGTGGGGGTACAAGAACGGCTCCGAACCATCATTTCGGAGGATTCCCCGGCACGCTGCGAGCCACTGTTCGGCGTCGGCCATCATCCCCGGGGGGCCGACGATTCCGACCGTGACTGTTGAGATGGGGGGCTCTGTGGCTGCTGGGAGCGTGTACGGGCCGTACAGTCCAAGGCCCGTCTTCTGGTCTGGGTGTCGGTGTTGTCCCCCGAACGCGAGGAGCGGCTCCGCGAGGACCCCTGAATCAAAGAAGGGGCTCCGCCGGAAAATCGACCGCGGCTCAGCGAGTCGCTTCTGGCTCTTCTGTCTCGGGGCTCGGCCCCTCACTCGATTCCTCACTTACAATCTCCTCGGGCGGGGCTTCTTCCTGGTCCGCTTCTTCAACTTCTGCCGCGTTCTCGGCGCGGGCAATCTGGGCAGCGTCTCGGTCCAGCTCGACCATAAGGTTTCGTTGGTCACCGTCAATCCCATATGTCTGGTGGATGTACGCCGGAACGGGGGACACCTCCATGGTCTGGTCACCAAGGCGAACCGTTATCGGGCCGGGGTGGCTTCCGAGCACCCACGTCCAAAAGCGCACGTGGTAGAGGATGGACGTGTTCCGTTCGCGGCCAGTCCACTGGATGACAACCCGGCCCACTTCCCGTCCACCTTTCACGCGCGTGCCATCCTCGGTCAGGAGCCAGGTCGGCGTGATTTGGAGGAAGAACTTCGCCGCTAGAAAGACGGGCTTGATGTAGGCGGCCTGGTGTATCCAGAAGGGAACCTCGTTCCCCTTGTGGTAAGGCTTCGCCACTGTCCGCTTGCTCTTGTTCTGGAATGGGCGCCACTCGATGACGCGCTCCCGGCCGTTATCCGGTGGATAGAAGAACCTCGACGCGCCCGGACGGGACCGGTCTACCGTGAGACCTCTCGCGAAAAGGTGGCGGTCGATGCCCATGTTGAGAAGTGAGGCCACGAGCTTCCGGTTCTCACCATCAAGCACAAATTGCGTGGCGTCGAGGACCTCGGTCTTAGATTGCATGACGATGGGCGAGAGGAGGGATTCGGGAGACTCAAGGTCGTGGAAGGTGACCAGGTGGTCCCCGTTCATGCGAAAGGCCGGCATGATGGGCTTCTCGACGCCGGCATCCGATTGCGGCCGCCGCACAAGGTCCTTCAGCTCTTCCTTGGTGGGGAAGGCGAGCGAGCCATCGCGTCGCGCTCTACGGAGCCGCGGTGCAATGGGTGCCCGGTAGATGCGGGTCGGGATGCGCTCGACCGGGAGGAGGTTACACGAGAGGTTCTCCTCGGCTGCGTCCGGGTCGGCTGCTGCGATGGAACGCTCCGCGACCAGGCTCACTCGATCGATGTAGGTGCTCGGCCTGATAAGCTGACCGCGATGCGTGATGGGGCGCGGGAGGGGTTCGTTCCTTAGCACTCGGAGAAGGCGGGCCAACGCCTGACTGTAGTTCGAGCCTCTGAAGTCCTCGAATAGGAGGTGTCGGAGAAGAATAGGTACGTAAGGGCAGTCCGCCGCGAGAAGGGGTAGGATTCGCGCCTGGCGATTGTCCGGGTCTACGAAGAGAGCGGCGTGCCACTCAGCATCTGTCCAGCCCGATTCGCTTTGGAAGTAGTCTGGTGTCAAGACGAGGGCGACGAAGCGGCTGTGTTCAAGCCCCAAATTGACCATGCCGGTCACACTCTGGCCCGTCCGAATCTCAGCCTCGTCCAGCCAAACAGTCAGGCTGCGCCCGTCGACCTTCTCGCGCTCGATTGCGGTCGCGAGTTTTCGAGCAAATGGCTTGTCGACACTCCGGTGCGAGACGAAGACGTCGCGGAGTTCAGGGGGCTGAGCGCCGTCGGTTACCACTTGACCTTGAATTCGCTCACTACGTGCTGGTCTGTGAGGCTGACGTAGATGGCGGTCGTGCTGAGACGCTCATGCCCGAGGATTTTCCTCACGGCAGCGAGGGATACCCTTCTGTAGCGCGAGCGTCGCAAAGGTGTGGCGAAGGACGTGGGGTGTCACCTCGCGGCTGACCTTCGCCCGATTCGCGACTCGCTTCACGAGTTTCTGCGCCTGGCGTGCGCCAATGAACCACTCGTTCTTGTAGGCGAAGTATGGTTCAAGGAGGGCCCGGGCCCGGGGGCTCATCGGCACGGCACGCTCCTTGGACTTCTTGCCGTGGGGCCCGCCCTTGCCTTTGACCCGAAGTTCGCGGCTCTTCCAGGCGATGTTCTCGGGCCGAAGGGCACAGCTCCGAGACCCGTAGCCCAGTGTTGAGGAGCGTCCAGACGACGAGCTTCTCTTCGGGCGTGACACGGGCGCTGGCAAGCCGGTCGGCTTCCTCGCCGGTCAGGGGTTCTCGGAGGTGCTGGTGGGCCATGCTGCCCTCCCTGGCTGTTCGCACTTGGCCTGGGATTGCGAACTGCGTTCGCTTTCCAGCCACGCCACGCTAGCACGTGGCGTTGGGGCGCGAAAGAACCAGCTTTACCGGGTCCGTTTGGGTGTCGAGGGGCGGTCGCTGCCGTCGGCGGTTCGACGGTCCGAGTTCGGCTTTCTACGCGCAAGGCAAACTCAGATTAGTCTTTCACGGCAAAAAGGCTGCGGCGGCATGCGCGGTGCCTCGGACTCTCCTTCCCTACTCCCCCACCGGCACGCGCTCGGCGTGCAGCTCCTGCAGGCTCATCACCTCGACGCTGCCCTTGCCCAGCGCCTCGATCGCCTCGGCGGCGGCCGCGGCGCCGGACAGCGTGGTGATGCACGGGACGTTGTGCTGCACCGCGGCGGTTCGCAGCGCCCATCCATCCTTGAATGACGAGGCGCCGAGCGGCGTGTTGATCAGGAGCTGCACCTGCTGGCTTCGGAGCGCGTCCACGCCGTTGGGGCGGCCCTCGCTCACCTTGAGCATCTCCTCCACCTCGAGCCCGGCCGCGCGCAGGGCCGCCGCGGTGCCGCGCGTGGCGGCGAGCTTGAACCCGAGCCCGGCGAGCCGGCGCGCCGTGGGGATCACGCCCTCGCGGTCGCGCGCGTTCACGGTGATGAACGCGGTGCCGGAGGAGGGCAGCCGCATGCCGGCGGCGAGCTGGGCCTTGTAGAACGCCATGCCGAACTCGCGCGCCACGCCCATCACCTCGCCGGTCGAGCGCATCTCGGGCGAGAGCTTGGGGTCCACGCCCGGGAACTTGACGAACGGGAACACCGGGGCCTTGACGTAGTAGCGGTCCACGGTCAGATCCTTGGTCAGCCCCAGCTCCTGGAGCGTCTTCCCGAGCATGAGGCGCGTCGCCATCTTGACGAGCGGCACGCCGGTGGCCTTCGAGACGTAGGGCACGGTGCGCGAGGCGCGCGGGTTCACCTCGAGCACGTAGAGCTTGCCGTCGGCGATCGCGAACTGGGCGTTCATCAGGCCCACCACGCCCAGCCCCTTCGCCATGGCGCGCATGGCGTCGCGGATCTCGTCGAGGTGGCGCGCGGCGATCTTGTACGTGGGCAGCACGCAGCACGAGTCGCCGCTGTGCACACCGGCCTCCTCGATGTGCTCCATGATGCCGCCGATCACGCACTCGCGACCGTCGGCGAGCGCGTCCACGTCGACCTCGAAGGCGTCCTCCAGGTACTTGTCGAGCAGGATCGCGCCGCGCGGCGCCTTCTCGAGCGCCTCGCTCATGTAGTGGCGCAGATCCTCCCGGGTGTACACGATCGCCATGCCGCGGCCGCCGAGCACGAACGAGGGCCGCAGCAGGAGCGGCAGCCCGACGCGGTCGGCGGCGGTCTCGGCCTCCTCGAGGCTGCGCGCGATCGCGTGCTGGGGGTGGGCGATCCCGAGCGAGTCGAGGAAGTCGGCGAAGCGCTCGCGGTCCTCGGCCAGGTCGACCGAGTCGGGCGGGGTGCCGAGAATGGGCACGCCGGCGCGGTGGAGCGGCATGGTGAGGTTCAGCGGCGTCTGCCCGCCGAACTGGACGATCACTCCGTCGGGCCGCTCGCGCTCGTAGATCTCGAGCACGTCCTCGAGAGTGAGCGGCTCGAAGTAGAGGCGGTCGCTGGTGTCGTAGTCGGTGGAGACGGTCTCGGGGTTGCAGTTCACCATGATGCTCTGCACGCCCTCGTCGCGCAGCGCGAACGAGGCGTGGCAGCAGCAGTAGTCGAACTCGATCCCCTGGCCGATGCGGTTGGGGCCGCTGCCGAGGATCATCACCTTCTTCCCCGGCGTGGGGTCGCTCTCGTCCTCCTCCTCGTAGGTCGAGTAGAGGTAGGGCGTGAACGATTCGAACTCGGCGGCGCAGGTGTCGACGCGCTTGAACACCGGCCGGATCCCGGCGGCGTGGCGCCGGGCGCGCACCGCGTCCTCGTCGGCGCCGGTGAGGTAGGCGAGGCGGCGGTCGGAGAACCCGTAGCGCTTGGCGGTGTGCAGCATGCCGTCGCTCATCGCCTCGAGCGGCCGCCCGTGGATGCGGCGCTGGACCTCGGCGAACTGCTGCACCTGGTCCAGGAACCACGGGTCGACGTGGGTGAGGAGGTTCAGCTCGGCCACGGTCCAGCCCTGCTCCAGGGCGAGCACGATCAGGTGCAGGCGGTTCTCGCTGGGGTTGCCGAGCAGGCGCGCCAGCTCGTCGCGGTTCTTGATCTCGGGCCGGAACGGGCGCGTGGCCTCGAGCGAGCGCAGCGCCTTGAACAGCGACTCCTTGAAGGTGCGCCCGATCGCCATCACCTCGCCCACCGACTTCATCTGGGTGTTGAGCGTGACCTCGGCGCCCGGGAACTTCTCGAACGCGAACTTGGGGATCTTGGTGACGACGTAGTCCAGCGTCGGCTCGAACGCGGCCGGGGTCTTGCGGGTGATGTCGTTCGCGATCTCGTCCAGGGTGTAGCCGACCGCGAGCTTGGCGGCGATCTTGGCGATCGGGAACCCGGTGGCCTTGGAGGCCAGCGCCGAGGAGCGCGAGACCCGCGGGTTCATCTCGATCA
>DASXQT010000079.1:0-52082 GCA_036507005.1 Candidatus Eiseniibacteriota bacterium | reverse complement strand
GGTGCCGCTGTCGCGCTGGGTGCGCGGCGACCTCGGCCGCACCGCCGAGTCGCTGTGGCGCGATTCGGGCGCGGATCGCGCCGGCTACCTCGACCCGGGCGCGGTCGCGGCGCGCTTCGCCGAGCACCGCGAGGGGCGCGCCGACCGCTCGCAGCTCCTCTACGCGCTCGCCATGTTCGCGCTGTGGTGGGCGGAGCGACCTCGCAGCGGTTAGCTGCGCGCTCCGTCACCGCGAATGCCGCGGCGCCCGGGCGAGCCGTGTTGACCGCATCCATCCCCTTCGTTAACGTCCTGCACCGGTGCGGTCCCTGCCTGCCGGTTTCGCCGTCTTCTGCCTCACTCTGGTCCTGAGCCTCGCGGCCGTCGAGGGCGGGCTCCGCCTCCTCCGGGTCTATCCGTCGCCCGGCACTCCTGACCGCACGATCGGCTGGCGCCTGCGTCCGGGTGCGCGCTACCGCTTCTCGGAGGAGGGCTTCTCCCAGGGACGGATCAATGCCGCCGGCTGGCGGGACCGCGACCACACGCTTCTCAAGCCGCCGGGGATCCTTCGCATCGAAGTCATCGGTGATTCCTACGTGGAAGCCTTCCAGGTGCCTCAGGACGACGCCTTCCCCGCCGCGCTCGAGCGCCGCCTCAACGCCGGATCCCCGCGGGGTCCCCGTTGCGAAGTCATTGCGCTCGGGCGGAGCGGGATGGGGACCACCGAGGAGTATCTGACGTACGAACGCTGGGGAGCCGCGTACGATCCAGACGTGGTCGCCGCGCTTTTCGTGATGAACGACTTCACCGACAACACGAAGGCGCTCGACCCCTCGAACGACATCCGTCCGTATTTCGTGGAATGGGGTGATTCGCTCGCACTCGACACGACGTTCCTCGCGACGCCCGGGTTCCGCGCGCGTGCGCGTCTCGATGCGCTCAAGGCCCGATCGAGCCTGGTGTCCTGGGCCACCCGGGCCTGGAACCAGGTGCAGCGGGCGCGTGCCACGAAGAGGCTCGCGGTGCTCACCGCACACGACGACATCCCGTTCTACCTGGACCGACGCATCCCCACGGATTCGCTGGCCGCGTTCCGAATCACGCGAAAGGTCCTCGCGCGCTTCGCGCTCGAAGTGCGTCGCGAGGGAAGGCGATTCGTCCTGTTCGTGGCGGGCGGCGCGCAGCAGGAGGACCCTGCCTCTCTCGAGGCTGCCGAACGGAACCCGGCGTACGACCCCGACCGGCCGCAGCGCTTCCTGGAAGCGTGCGGCGCCGCGGACGGCTATGATGTCGTGACGCTCACGCCGGCGTTTCGGGCGGCGAGCGCCCGCCAGGCGGGCGCGTTCTGGTGCGTGACGAAGGCGGGTTACGCCCACTGGAACTCGCGTGGCCACGGGCTCGCCGCGGGGGAGATGGCACGCTACTTCGAGGATCGGCTCGGCGTGGGACGGAGCGCCCCCTGACCCGCCGCTCGCGGTCGCCCCGCGAGCGGACCAGGGCCGGTCGGCGCCGCCGTGATCGCAGTGTCCCGGGGGTTTCGAGGCATGTGGAGCTGGCTCACGCCCGCCGGGCGGGCGTGGTTCGCGGTCGCCGTCCTGACCCTCGTGGGCGTCGGGGCGGTGCTGGCGTTCGCGCCGCTCCCCTGGAGCGTCGGACCGCTGGTGGGCGACGACGCCGGGTACTACCTGGCGATCGCACGCAACTATTGCCTCGGGTACGGCCTGAGCTTCGACCGTCTGCACCCCACGAACGGCTTCAATCCGCTCTATCCGCTGGTGCTGATCCCGCTCGTCCGGCTCCTGCCGCCGGGCCTGCCGATCATGGCCTGCTATCGCGCGGGCCTGCTCGCGGACTTCGCCGCCATGGTGCTGGCCCTGTTCTGGTTTCTGCGCCTCCTCGACGCGTTCCTCGCCCGCGGCGAGCTCTCGGCCGAGTCGCGGAGCCACCTGCGCGGCGCGGGGGTGGCCTTCTTCGCCTTGTTCGTCGCGACCAAGCCCCACTACGGAATGGATCCGCCGCTGGTCCTGCTCACCGGCCTGTGGTACCTGGCGCGCGTGGCCCGGCGCGGCCTGCTCGCCCCGGGCACGAGGGCGGCCGCGCTCGACGGATGCCTGCTCGGTCTCCTGTTCCTCGCGCGTGTGGACAGCCTGCCGTTCCTGGTCGCAGCCTGGGTGCTCATGGCGCTCGAGACGATCGCCCGCCGGAATCCCTGGGGACCATTCGTCGGACGCGTGGCGGTGACGGCGGCGCTCTGCGCCCCCTACCTGCTCTACAGCACGGCGCGCTTCGGGACCTGGCTGCCGGTCTCGGCCCGCATCAAGTCCTCGTTCCCCCACCTCGACCTCGCGCAGAGCCTGCGGACGATCCGCGGCACCTCGCTCGGCCCGGCGGACCACGTGACCTTCGTCGTGGCCTACCCGCTTGCCTGGGTGACGATCGCCCTCCTCGCTCCGCGCGTCGCCCGCGCCGTCCGCGCCCGCAGCCCGCTCGAGCCCTGGAGCGCCGCGCTCGGGCTGATGGCGCTCTACCTGGTGGGGCGGCTGAGCTACATGCTGCTCTTCAGCCGGGCCGACGTGCAGGGCGGATACTTCGTCCTCGCCCCGGCGTTCATCGTCATGGCCTTCGTCACCGCGCTCGGGGCGCTGGCCCGCCGGGGGCAGGCGGCCGGCCTCGCGGGCGAGCGCAGGCTGGCGGCACTGGGAGGGAGCGCGCTCGCGCTCGTGGCCGTGCTGGCCTTCGCGGCCAAGCTCCAGCTGACGCTGGTCCGCCACCAGGGGCGGGGAGCGCACGGAGCGCCCAACGATGCTCAGCTCGGGCGCGAGATCCACGACCGCACCGGGCGCGGCGACGTGATCTTCGGCGGCTCGTTCGGCCTGGCCGGGTTCTTCAGCGACCGCGCCTGGATCAACGGTGACGGGGTGGCGAACAACTACGAATACCAGCGGATGTTCCTGGCCCCGGGCGCGCACGGCGAGGGGGGGCTCGAGGGCTACCTGCGGGCGAATCACGTCACCCACGTCGCGTTCGTCCTGCCGAGCGGCATGCGACCGGAGGGCGCGGCCCCGATCCGGCTCTCCGCCTACAGCTGGCTCTACGACCGCCTCAACGAGTACGAGGTCTGGCCCCGCGACATCGTGCTCGCGCGGCCGAGCGGGCGCGGCCCGCCCGGGAGCAGCACGTTCTACCTGGCGCGATGGACTCCGTGAGCGCACCGTCCGCGGCGAGAAGGCCGAGGGTCAGCTCTTGCGTAGCAGCATGGTCACCGAGTTGGTTTCAAGGTCCGACTCGGGAAGATCACGGAAGGTCCCCGCGAGTTGGTCGCGGCGGACCGCGGATGGCACCGCTCGGCGCTTCTCGTACACGACCTCGAAACCCGTAGCTGCGAGCGCCCGCAGGTGCAGCGAGTACGGCTGCCGGTTGAGCCGCCAGGGGCGCCTGCCCTGGATGAGCTTCCAGACCAGCGGAGAGTACGTCCAATGTGCGTTCCATCTCGGGTCGAGGCCGTGGCAACAAAAATCGATCGTGTGCGACGCGAAGCCGCCCGGCTTGAGCCAGGTGTGCACAAAGCGGTGCGTGCCGGGGACGTCGTCCACGTGTTCAAGCACGGCCTGCGAGAAGAGGAACTCCACCGGATCGCCCACGATGTTCTCCGCCAGGTTCCACGGCGCCACGTAGCGCAGGCACGCGTCCGCCCCGCCGGGGTTGCGGATCGCGTCGCGGATCGCCTCGAGGCGCGCAGGCGCCGGCGCGCGGACGAGCCGTTCATCCGTGACGAGGTTGGTGGGGAAGGCTGTCTGCGCCAGAGGGGGCCAGACCAGGGGGAACTCCGCGTCTCCCGGGATCTCGGCGCGGTTCCGGAACAGGGCAACCAGCTCCTCGAAAACCGCCAGGTTGCGCTCGGGAAATGCGTAGACGGTGCGGTCCAGCGCGGTGTACCGGCTTGCTCCTGAGAGCAGCGCCGCCAGGCCCGCGCCCAGCGAATCGCCTGGGCCCAGCTCGGCGATGCTCTTCGGCACGCTGGGCATGCCGGCCTCGCAGGCGAGCAGGAGGTGGCGAAGCCAGACGGAATAGCAGTACCGCGCCGAGTCGCTGCCGCCCGTACCCTTCCTCTTCATTGCGTTGAACCCGGGCACGTAGGAGGCAATGCCGCCTGCGATACGCTTCAGAATCATCAGGAACCTCTAGGAGCCCGGACTGGACGAAGCGGGCAGCGGGCGGACAGGCGCAGGGTGGCACCCGCTGTCGCTCGGCACGGGCACAGAACCCGCCATGAGCCTTCCCGGGGTGCGCTCTCCCAAGTATGCGTGTCGCGCCGCGTAGGATGCAAAGCAGGGGCGGGGCCCGCCCGGGAGCGGGACGTTCTACCCGGCGCGATGGGCCCCCTAGGCGACGGCGCGCGGCGTTCGCGCCCTCAAGGCTCCGCGAGCAGGCGCGCGGCGCAGGACTCGAGCGGCTCGAGCGTCACCCCCAGCCGCGCGAGATCGGGGGCGGTGTCGAACGCCTTGAGGCAGCGCAGCCCGAGCACGTTCTCGCGCGTCACGGGGCTGGGGATGCGCAGCCGCTCGAGCAGCGTGGCGCCGAAGAGAACGGCTCCGAGCGGCACCGGCACCAGCCACGGGCGGCGCGGCGATGCCCTGAGGATCGCGTCGTAGAGGTCGCGCATCCGGTACACGCGCGGGGTCGCGACGTCGAAGCGCCCGGCGATGCCGTTCGCGATCACCCGCTCGATCAGGGTGAGCAGGTCGTCCATCGCGAGCGTCTGGATGGGCTGGCGCCCGCCGTCCACGAGCGGGACGATGCGCGAGCCGCGCAGGGTCTCGACCATGCCCCCGAACAGGCCCCCGCGCCGGTCGAGCACCAGGCCCAGCCTGAGGATGGCGTCGCGCGCAGGGTCGAACAGGGCTTCCACCTCGAGCTTGTTGCGCCCGTAGTGGGACACCGCCTCCGGGTGGGCCGAGAGCGTGGAGAGGAAGACGAGCCGCACTCCGTGCCGGCGCGCGGCCGCGATCACGCGCCGCGTGCCCTCGAGGTTGACGGCGTCCGCGTCGGTGTGGCCCGGTCCCCAGATCTGGACCGCGGCGTGGACCAGCGCGTCCAGCCCCGCGACGTCCTCCTCGCGCACGCGATCGGGGAGACGGAACGCGCGGTACGAGACCTCCGCCGAGTCCGGGCCCGCGGCGCTGCGCTGGAAGGCGCGCACCGCCCAGCCGCGCGCGCCGAAGCGCTCCACCAGCCGGCGGCCGATGAACCCCGCGGCGCCGGTCACGCCGACCGTGCGCGCCGGGGCGCTCATGGCTCCGCGGCCGCGAGCGCGCGCGCAACCAGGTGCGCGTTCGCCATCAGGGTGAACGAGAGCCCGTTGGCCGGCAGATAGCGGAACCCCGAGCCGTCCGCCACGTGCACGCGGCGCGTCCCGGCGAGCCGCCCGTCGCGGGCCAGCGAGCGCGGTGCCTCGTCGTCGCGGAACGGCAGCGTGCCCGCGTAGTGCACGGCGGAGCCGGGCGGGAGGTGCTGCACCTTGACCGGGACGCAGCCGAGCTGGCGCAGGCCCCACAGGATGGCACGCTCGCTCGCCGCGTTCTCGCGCTCCTCGGCGGGCGTGGCGGCCCAGGCCACGCGCAGCGCGTCGCCCGTCGCCGAGTCCGGGTCGGGCACGAGCTCGCACGACTTGCCCTCCGCCGGCACATCGGGGTGGTTGATCGTGGCCAGCACCAGCGCGGGGCTGAGCGCGCGCAGCAGGGGGAGGGCGTCGCACAGGGCGAGCGGGGCTTCCTTCACCAGCTTGAAGAGCAGGAGCGAGCGGTAGGTGTAGAGCGACACCATGCGCGCGCCCAGGCGGTCGCCGCGCGGGTCGTGGAACATCTCGAGCTGGCCGAGGCTGGTGCGGTCGCGCTCCAGCACCCGGCCGAGCATGCGCGGATGGAGGCAGGCGGCGATGGCGTAGGGGTTGGTGAGCAGCGGAAGCCGGCCCGGGCCGGGAAGCGAGCGCAGCACGATCCGCGCGGTGCCGAGCGCGCCGCAGGCCAGCACCAGCCGGCGGGCGGAGAAGGCGCGGTCGCCGCCGCCCTCCACGGCCCGCGCGCGCACCTCCACCTGGTCGGCGCTCTCCCCGAAGCTCAGCGCGAACCATCCCGGCTCGTAGGCGAACCCGTCGCTCCTGCGCAGCGCGTCCACCGTCATCCAGGGACGGTAGACCGCGCCTTCGTGATCGGCCCAGAACTCCATGTCGGTGTAGGGCGTGGCGCCGCGCTCGCCCAGCGGCCGGGTCAGCACCGCCATCGGGTCCTTGCCCATCACCAGCCCGCGGGCCGCGAGCCGCGGGCGTCTCCTCTTGTACGCGGCGTGAAGGAGCCCGATGCTGGTGTCCATGCGTAGCGGCTCCGAAGGGCTCGCGAGCCCCTCCGAGCAGTAGGGCGTCGCGTCGTCGCGCCGCGAAACCACGCCGATGCGCCCGGCGACCACGCGATAGGCCTCGGCGATCGCGCCGGGAACGAGCCCCATGGCTTCCAGCTCCACGCGCGGATAGACCGCGCAGCCCGCGCCCCAGCCGCTCCCGAGCCCTCCGTAGCACAGGCTCTCGAGCGCGGCGAAGCCGTCGGCGCGCACCGGGCACCAGCGCTCGGTGCCGGCGGTGAGGTAGCGGCGCGGCGGCGTGAGGCTGGGGGCGGCCGGCCCCCAGGGGATGCCTTCGAAGTCGTCGCCCAGGAAGTAGCGGTGCTGGTCCTCGTCGCTCTCGCGCACGGCCAGGAAGTCGCGCTCGGGGACGAGCCCGGCGTAGCGGGTCTCGCGCGTCCCCACGTCCAGCATGAGCACGCGGCGGCCGGCCTCGACCAGGGTCTGCGCGGCGTGGGCCCCCGACATCCCCGAGCCCACGACGATCACGTCGTGCGTCACCGCCACAGGACCCCGCAGGTCCTCACCAGCGCCCACCCGGCTGCGCCGCGCAACGCCGCCGCCACGCCGCGCAGCGCGAGGGCCGCCAGCGCTGCGCGCGAGTGCGAGGCAGGAAGGAAGCGCGCGCAATGGCGGGGCGAAGCTTCGAGGATCGCCAGCATCAGAAACAGGCGGTGGCGCACCGGCGAGTGCGGGTCCACGAGGGCGAGGCCGGCGTCCACGAGCCCGATCCGCCACGGATGGCGCATGGCCAGCTCCCACAGCCTCCGGTCGCGGGCCGTGGCGAGCGGCGCGGCGCGCCGGCGCACCGCCTCGATCCAGCGCGCCGCTTCCGCCTCGCTCGGCGCCTCGCCGATGAGGTGGCGCGCGATCCGGTCGGCGTCCGCGGGCGACGGGTCGAGCACCCCGGGCCCCCCGGAAGCGGCGACGGCGGTGCTTCCCGCGATCACGGTTCGGCGCGACGGAGCGGGGTCACGAGCCGGCGGCGGGAGCGCTCGCCGGCGGCTCCGTGGCTTCCGCCGGCGCGTTCGCGCCCGCGAGGACGCCGCGCAACGCGCGATCGAGCTCGCGCTCGAGGCTCGACCACGAGTAGCGCCGCGCACCGTCGTGGCGGAAACGCGAATCGAGGCTGCCGTCGCGCCACCAGTCGAAGAGCTGGCGGATCGCGCGCTCGATCGCCTGCGGCTCGTTGGGTACCACCGGACCGGCCCCCGCCTCCCGCACCATGCGCGCGGCGATGTCGTGCGCGTCGTTCTCGAGCGCCAGGATGGGCCGCCCTGCGCCCAGGTAGTCGAGCACCTTGCCGGGAAGCTGAACGCCGCCACGATTTCCGATCACGAGCAGGCAGGAGCCGCCGAGCTGGAGCGAGCAGACCTCCTCGCGGGGGCGCAGGCCCAGCACCTCGAAGCGCTCCTCGAGCCCGAGCCGCCGCATCGCCTCGGCCATCTCCGGCGCGAGCACTCCGGCGTGCACGGTGCGGATCGGCAGATCGCGCACGGCGGCCAGCGCCTGGAAGAAGGGGCCGGGATCGCGGAGCGCGGGGTAGAAGCTGCCGGTGTGGACGATCGTGAAGCCCTCGAACCGGTGCGGGCGCGCGGCCGCGAGCAGCTCCTCGTCGAAGCCGTAGGGGACGACGTGGATGGATTCCGGCCGCAGCCGCGGGTGCTGGCGTAGGAACAGCGCCTTCATCTCGGGGACCGGAACGATCGCCGCCTCCAGGTCGCGGAACCACGAGGCCTCGAGCGCCCGATCCATCCGCCGGCGCCAGCCGGGCCGCGCGACGAAGGGGTTGTCGGCGAAGGGATCGCTGAAGTCCGCCACCCATGGTACCCGGCTCCAGCGGTGGAGGCGGTGGGCCACCACGTGGGACGAGAAGGGCGCGGCCGAGGAGACGATCAAATCGAAGCGGCGCCGGGCCAGAAGCCTGAGGCCCAGCAGCACGCCCGGCACGATCCACTCGAACGTGGGGTCCGGGACCTTCCAGGAATGGAGGCGCTGGTCCAGGTCGCGAAGCAGGGTGCGGGGAACGTCCCGCGCGCCCGAACCGCGCCCGGCGCGCTTCCCGGTGGCGTCAGGGACCGCCACGGCGCGGGAAAGCCGCGCCCGCCAGACCCGGGGCTGGTAGATCCCGGGATGGGCCCGGTGCACCGCGACCTCCGCGGAGATGCGCTCCGCCAGGGCGGGATCGAAGAACTCGAACCGCGGCGCCGGGCGCGGGGTCAGGACCTCCACCCCCCAGCCCAGCCGGGCGAGGCCGCCGGCGAAGCGCAGCCAGCGATAGGAGGTCGGATCGGAGGTCGGCGGAAAGCCGCACGCCACGATCAGCGCTCGCGGCGGGCCTTCGCCGCCCGTGCGGCCGGGCTCGGGCGCGGTCATCGGGCGCTGGCGGCGATGGGAGCCGCGCCGGCGGCGTTCGGATGCATCGGGGTGTGCATGAAGGGGGAGCTCACAGGGGATCGGGATGAAAGCGCAGGATGATGTTCGCACGCCCCGCTCGAAGGCGTCAATCATTCCAAAATGCTAGGCTCGGACGACTTCGTGAGGCCCATGCCCGCCCGCGGGCCCGCCCAACCCTGGAGACGATCCTGACGTGCGAGCGGTGGTCCCAGCGGAGCACGACGCGCCCCGGCGCATGAGAATCCCCGCGCCGCCCGAGGCCGTCGTTCGCCTGTCGCTGTCGGCCGCCCTGCTGCTCGCGGCCGTCGCGATGCTCGCCCTGTACGTCCGGGTGGCGCTCGGGCGGATGGCCTACCCGTTCTCCCTCGAGTGGATGGAGAGCGGGGGCCTCGACACCGTGCGGCGCATGGCCGCGGGGCAGGGTGTGTTCGTCGCACCGAGCCGGGAATTCATTCCCTACAACTACAACCCGCTCTACTACGCCGCCTGCGCTCCCGTGATGCGGGTGCTCGGGGAGGGTTTCCTGCCGCTGCGGCTGGTGTCGTTTCTCGCCTCGCTGGGCACCATGGCGCTGCTCTTCGCGATCGTCCGCAAGCTCTCGGGCGGCGTCCTGTCCGCGTTCCTCTCGTCTGCTCTCTTCGCCGCGACCTTTCATCTGACGGGCGACTATTTCGACGTGGCTCGGGCCGATTCCCTCTACGTCACTCTGCTCATCGCCGGCCTGGCCGTCACCGTGTGGGGCGGGTTTCGCAGCTCGAGCGCGATCTTCTCCGGGCTGGCCTTCGGCCTGGCCTACCTGACGAAGCAGTCGGCCCTCCCGGCCATCGCGCCGTTCCTGGTCTTCGCCGCGATCGCGCGCCCCGGATTCGGATGGCTGGCGGTCGCCGTCTTCGCGCTGGTCGCGGGAGGAACCACCCTCGGGCTCTCGTGGGCGACCGGGGGCTGGTACGCCTTCTACACGCTCGAGGTCGCCACCGGGCACCGCCTCGAGTGGATGCGGCTGCCGCACCTGTGGACGAAGTACGCGGACCCGCTCGGCATCGCGACGGTCCTGGGCGCAACGTGGTTTCTGCTCCCGAACGAGTCCGGCGACGACGCGCGCCCGGCCGTCGGGGCGTTCTGCGGCGGTCTGGTCTTCAGCTCCTGGTGGGTGAGTCTCTACTCCGGCTCGGCCCCCAACATCGGGATGCCTGCGACCGCGGCCATCTGCCTGCTCTTCGGGCTCGGCCTGGAGGCGGTGCTGCGACGATTGCGGGGAAGCGAGGGCGCGATCACCCGGCGCCTCGAGTGGCTGGTCTACTCCGCGTGCATCCTGCAGTTCGTCGGGCTCCTCTACCCGCCCGCGAAGGCGATTCCGACGCGCGCGGATCGGGAGGCCGGCTTCGCGCTCGTACGGTTCCTGGCGGACCAGCCCGGCGAAGTGCTCGTTCCGTTCGACAGCCAACTGGCGCGCATGGCCGGCAAGCCGGGTCACTATCACGCGCTTGCGCTGGCAGGCGCGAGGGGCCAGCGAGGCGATCGAGCCCCCGCGCTCGAGGCTCAGCGGGAGATCGATCAGGCGCTCCTCGAGGGCCGGTACTCGGCGGTCGTGCTCGACCGGGAGAACCGCGGAATTCTCGACGGGAACCCGCGCTTCGGAGAGGAGCGGGCATTCTTCTCCGACGAGAAGGTCTTCCTGACCCGCGTCGGCATGATCACGCGGCCCGAATTCGTGCACGTCCTGCGGCCCGACTCGTCGGCGCGCTGATCGCGGCCGACTCTTCGATGGGCAGGGCTCAGCGTGGCGGTGACGATGCCGCGGCGCGAAGACCCGGCAGCCGCGAGGCCAGGGAGTCCCCCATCACGTCGGCCGCCAGGGCGTGGCCGGCCGCGTTCCAGTGTCCGTGACGCATGGTGCTGCCGAACCACAGCGAGGGGCCGCCGGCCGCGCAGGCCGCGCGGAACGCCGGGGTCAGTGGCACGACTTCGAAGCCATATCGTTCGCCGACCGAGGCGAGCCAGCGATCGGTCTTGTCCGGGTCGAACCCGGACGTGCCCCGGAGCCGGGCCAGCTCGTCGCGGTCCTGCTGCTCCGACATGCCGGCCGAGAACACCACGAAGCGGCGGCCGTCGCGCCGCACGTCGACTGCGAAGCGGCCGAGGATCCGGGCCGTGAGCCGGAACGCCGGGATCGAATCGGCCTCGGGCGGCACGTAGAGGTTCCACGCCGCGTACCATCCGTGGGGGGCCACGAGCCCGGCCTGGGCGGCGGTGGGCCGGAACCGTGCCCGCAGGTCCAGGCGCACCTTGGCCGCGAGCGTGAGGAGGCTCGAGTCGAGCTTCAGCCACTCGTGTTCCTTCCGGCGCCGGTAGCCGGGCGCGCTCGCGAAGGAGAAGTCGAGGCGAAGCGAGTCGCCGTCTTCCACGAAGTACGGGCGCCCGCTATCGGCGGCATCCCGGAGCCAGTTGTCGCCCGGATCGTTGAGGACGAACAGCACGGCCACGATGTCGGGGTCGTAGCGGGCCCCCCAGTTCCGGTACATCAGGTACTCCTGGGTCGTTCCGGCCCCGCCTTCTCCCATCGCCATCACCTCGAAGCGGTGGCCGGCGGCGCCCGCGTTCAGCCTGCGCTCGAGCCGCTTGTGGAAGGTCGAATCCAGAGGGACCTGAAGGCCCTCCACGTACGAATCGCCGCAGAAGAGGATGCGGGTGGTGCCGGCGGAACGGGCTTCCGGGTAGTCCCGGTCGCGCCATCCGGCGGCGTTGATGTGGCCCTCGGAGAAGCCTTCGTCCGCCCAGCGGTAGCGGGCGTTCGGGCGCAGCCGGTATCCGATGGTGTCGTCCGAGACGCGGAACGACGGCGGGAAGCCGAGCAGGCGCAGCGCCCCCTCCGCGACGAGCAGCATCGCGACCGTGCTGCCCAGCAGGAGGGCGAGATTACCGAGCAGCCGCTTCACGCACCCCGTCCCGGCGCTCCGGCGATCACGTCGGGCGCAGGGCAGACGTCAGGGCATGCCACGCCCGCGTGGGGGAGAGCTCGCCGAGCGCCATCACCGCCGCGCCGTAGGTCGCCGCCCCGCTCGCGACCGCGGCGACCACGTCGATTCCGCGGGGCGCGTGGACCAGGGCATCGCGCACCGCCACGACGACGACCGACATGGCGAGGCAGGCCGCCCCGCTCTTGAGCAGGGTCAGCCACGGGAACCTCCAGCGCACGTGGCGCCGCACGGAGGCGGCGTGCAGCAGCAGGAGCGTCAGGTACCCGAGCGCGGTCACGAATGCTGCCGCCAGGATCCCGAAGCGCGGCACGAGGAGGAAGTTCAGCCCCAGCGAGACCCCGCCGGCGATCAGGAAGTTCCGGGCCTCGAGGTCGGGTCTCTTGTTCAGGGTGAGCCCGCGTCCGGCGATGTCCAGGAGGCCGTAGAGGAACATCGCCGCCGCGACGAAGGGCACGACGATCGCGCCCGGCCGGTAGGCGGGGGCGGCAAGCAGCGCCACCAGGGTGTTCGCCAGGAGGCCGAGTCCCACCGTGGCGGGCAGCATGATGAGCAGGTAGGTGCGGGTCGAGGAGGCCAGGAACTCCTCGGTGGCCTCCCGCCCGCGGGCCTCCCAGGCGGCGATCGAGAGCGGCTGCAGGGCGAGACCGAAGGCGGTGACGAAGAGCATGATCGTCTTGCTCGTGACGTCGTAGCTCACGCCGTAGAGGCCGACGTCTCCCGCGCCGCGGAAGATCCGGAGCAGCCAGCGGTCCGAGAGGCTCAGCAGCCAGTAGGCCGCGTTCCCGACCGAGATGAAGAACGAGAACCCGAGGAGCTCGCGGGCCAGCCCGGCCGAGAAGTGGCGCGGCCCGAGGGCGCGGCCCTGCATGGCCGGGCGCCAGGCGAGTCCGATCCCGGCGAGCGCGGCCAGGATCGAGCCGATGAGCAGGGCCTCGATTCCCGTGTGGAAGACCAGGACCAGCACCAGGCCGACCCCCAGTCCCCCGTATCCGCTCACGAGCTGGATCGTGGTGTAACGGCCCACCTGGCGCTGGCTCCGCAGCGCCATCAGCGCGAGCTGGAGCGCGCCCGTGAAGGCGAAGAGGAGCAGGCCCAGGATCATGAGCCGGCCGAAGGGCTTGGCGGTCCGGCCGGTGACGAGCAGCACCGCCCCCCCGACCAGCACCACGGCGAGCACCGCGGCCGCGGAGAGCGCGAACAGCGTGGTGGCGAGCCGGCTGCGCTCCTCGGGATCGCCTTCGCGCTCGGGCAGGAATCGCAGCAGAGCGGCACCGAAGCCGCTCAGGAAGGCCGATCCCAGCGCGGTCACGTTGGCGAGCACCAGGATGTAGGTCCCCATGACGTCGGGCGGGAAGAGGCGGGTGAAGATGGGCACGGTGATGATCCCCGCCAGGCGAGGCAGGAAGACCGCGGGGAGATACCGCACCACGTCACGGCGCAGCTGG
The DNA here is from genome assembly GCA_036507005.1 of Candidatus Eiseniibacteriota bacterium. Taxonomy (GTDB): domain Bacteria; phylum Eisenbacteria; class RBG-16-71-46; order RBG-16-71-46; family RBG-16-71-46; genus WS-2. The sequence goes on along the minus strand of DASXQT010000079.1, from coordinate 38,890 downwards.
TGGTGGACTTCGCGGCCGTGGTGGAGGGAGTCGTCCGAGGCGGACGGCGGGCTCCCGGCGGCGCTGCCGGAGTCGAGCCGGTCGGGCTCCGGCGCGCCGGGGCGGCTCATCCCGCCCGCGTGGTCATCTCGCGGACGGCCGACGAGACGCCCGGGCCGAAGCGCGCCGAGCCTTCGATCCGCTCCCAGTTCTCCCGGAACCACGCCACCGTCTCCCGCAGCCCTTCGGCGAACGTCGTGGAGGGTGTGTAGCCGATCAGGTGCTTCGCCTTCTCCACCGACGCGAGCAGGCGCAGCTTGGTGTCCCAGCGGCGGCGCTCGACGTGACGGACGCCGGCGCTGCTGCCGACCGCGGCGTTCACCATGCGCGCCAGGTCGACGATGCGGGTCTCCGTCCCGGACGCCAGGTTGAATTCCTCGCCGACCGCGGCCTCCATGCAGCCCGCGCGCAGCAGCCCGTCGACGATGTCGCCGACGAACGTGAAGTCGCGCGTCTCCTCACCCGAGCCGGTGATGGGGAGCGGCTGGCCCTTCATGGCCCAATAGATGAAGTTCGGAATCACGTTGCGATACTGGCCCGGCACCTCGCCGGGACCGTAGGAGTTGAAGAACCGGGTTTTCACCACCTTGAGCCCATAGTGGTGGTGGAAGAAGTTCCCGTACAGCTCGCCCAGCATCTTGGTGATCTGGTAGGGCGTGGTCAGGTGCATCGACATGAACTCTTCCTTGAGCGGCAGCGGCGCCTCGCTGCCGTAGATCGAGCACCCCGAGGAGGCGTAGACCAGCCGGTCCACGCCGGTGAGCACCGAGTACTCCATCATCCGGAGCGTACCCATGCCGTTCACCATCAGGTCGCGCTCGGGGTGGTCGACCGAGTTCTGGTTCGCGAAGAAGGCCGCGAGATGGAAGACCACCTGGGGCCGCTCGAAGAACACGCGCTTGAGCTTCACCTCGTCGAGGATGTCGCCCTCGATGAACATCACGTTGGCGAGCGAGGGGATGTTCCAGCGCTCCGCCGAGGACAGGTCGTCGAGCAGGAGCACGCGTGCCCCGTGCTCCGCGAGCGCGCGCACCAGGTTGGACCCGATGGCGCCTGCGCCGCCGGTCACCAGGACTGTCTTCTGTTGGTAGGATTCGAGATACGCCTTCATGCAAGGCTCGGGGGTGGGGGCGAGAGGCAAAGCACCGTAATTATTCCATGCACGGGGCGCCCGCGTCAAAACGAGCGCGGCCGGGCGACGGGGGCGCGCGGGTCGGCGGTGCCCGCCGCGGGCTCAGGCCCCGGCTTCGCCCGCCCCCTTCGATCCAACGCGCCGGCGCAGTTCGCGCACCTCGGCGGCCAGGATGCCGAGGTCCTGCGTCAGGCTCTTGTTCTGCTCGCGCAGGCTGGAGATGACCGTCGAGAAGTGGAACTGGAGGACGAGCACGAGCAGGATCGCGACCAGGAACAGGAACGCGGGTGGATAGTAGATCCCAATCCCGTGCGCGATGCGGTCCACCTGTCCGATGAACACGGCGCTCAGGACCAGCACGACCGCCGAGGCGATCCACAGCAGCGAGTACTGCTCGCGGAGCTGCTTGCGCCGCACCAGGTTCAGCACGAAGAGCAGCATCGCGAGCCCGAGCAGAACGACGAACATCTGGGTCCGGAACTGGATGCCGGTGTAGAAGGGTTGCATGACGACTCCTTTCAGGCCCGGCCCGCGGGCTCGAGGTGCCCCGCGCGCTCGAGGGCTTCGCGCATCGGGATCGAGCCGAAACGCTCCACGATGCCCTCGAGCTTGGGCAGGACGGTCCGAAGGTTGAGGTAGGTGATGAGGCGGTCCGCGGGAGGCAGATCGAGTCGCGGCACCGACGGCACGCACTCCCACGGATGAAGGTAGAGCGCGACCGGCCGTTCGCGCCGGATCCGCCCGAGCGCGGCGTACAGCAGGCCGCGCGGGAGGGCGCGCAGGTAGAACCCTCCCGCCACCGGCAGCCGCAGGGGGCCGAGCGGATGCACCGCGACCGGAAACTCGAGCATCGGCCCCGACGGGTCGTGGCGCGCGGGGTCCCCGGGCGCCGGGCGGTAGATCCCGAGCGGGGCCCCGGCGACGCCGTAGAGCCGCACGCGCACCGGGAAGATGCTCGAATCGTAGAGGAAGCCCTCCTCCGCGAGCACGCCGAGCGCCCAGGCGGTCGTGCGGTCGAGGCTGAAGGTGGGCGCGCGGAAGCCGACCGCGGAGTCGTGGCCGAGCGCGGCGCGGAGCGCGGCGCGGGAATCGCGCAGCTCCCGCCGGAAGCTCTCCGGCGTGAGCCGCCACAGCGGACGGTGGGTCATGCCGTGGCAGGCGATCTCGTGCCCTTCGCCCGCGATCCGTCGCACCAGGTCCGGGTGGCGCGCCGCGACGTCGCCGAGCACGAAGAACGTCGCGCGCGCGCCGCGGCGGCACAGCAGGTCGAGGATCGCGCCGGTGCCCTCGCTCACGATCGAGCGCGTCTCGTCCGGGGAGACACGGTCGCGCACCAGCTCGGGGTGGAACCAGTCCTCGACGTCGAAGCCGACGCAAACCGGATGTTCCGCCACGGGCGCTCAGCGGCTGGCGCGGAGCTTCCTCCGCCGCAGCAGGACCATGAAGATGGCCAGCAGCATCTTCGACACGTAGTAGAAGGACTTGAGGTTCGAATGCATCGAGGATCCGGCCACCCGCGCCCGCATCGCGACCGGGATCTCCTGCACGCGGAATCCTGCCAGGACCAGCAGGATGATCGTGTCGGCGTCGGGGAAGTCGCTCGGGTAGTTGTCGCGGGCGAAGAAGGCGATCACGCTGCGGTTCAGCGCCTGGTAGCCCGACGTGGGGTCCGAGAAACGACGGCGCGTCACGAAGGTCACGATGCGCCCGAACACCCGCATGCCGATCCGGCGCAGCGCGGGGACGCGATAGCTCGCGGTGCCCAGGAAGCGCGAGCCGATCGCGACGTCGGCCTCGCCCCTCAGCACCGGGGAGATCAGGTCGCGGGCCGAGCCCGGGTCGTGCTGGCCGTCGGCGTCCATCTGGATCACGACGTCGTAACCGTGGGCCAGCGCGAATTTGAATCCCGCCTGGACCGCGCCTCCGTAGCCCAGGTTGCAGGGCAGCTCGACCACGCGGGCCCCGGCGCGCTCCGCCACCTCGGTGGTCGCGTCGCTCGAGTAGTCGTTCACCACCAGGAGGTCGGCTTCCGGGATCGCGGCCCGCACGCCCGCCAGGGTGGCGCCGATGCTGTCGGCCTCGTTGCGGGCCGGCATCACCACCAGCAGGCGAGCCGGGCGCGCGGGCGCCGGGGGAGCGGGGAATGCGGTCGGGGTCAGGGGTTCGGTCATGAGGTGGAGGTTCACGGCGTGGGTGCAGGCTGGAGATGATAGACCACGAGGCCGTCGCGGTCGTAGACGCGCCCGAACGGCCCGGGCCGCGCGGCGACGCGCTCGAGCAGTCCGTCGGGCAGCGGGTCGTCGCGCCGGTAGAGCACGTAGATCGGCCGCCCCAGGCGCCGGAGCGCGTTCGTGTCCTGGCCGAGGGAGTCCAGCGGGCCGTAGAGGTCGTCCACCACCTTCCGCCGCTCCCGCAGCTGGTCGAGCGGGAAGGCGGCGAGCTCCGGGCCCTGCCGGGCCGCGAGGTAGAGCTGCCGCCCCGCGAACACCATGAGATCGGAGCGGTAGTCGCGGTCCAGGAACACCGAGCGCGCCGGCGTCTGCTCGCGGGCCCAGCGGTGAAGGCGGCGGTCGGCCTCGCTCGGGTGAAGGGCCGGGGACGTGCGCCCGCCCGGGTCCAGCAGATAGCCCGTGAGCGTGAGCGCGGGCGGCGCAAGGAACGCCGCGGCGAACGCCAGCGCCGCGAGCGGCCGCCCGAGCCGCGAGCGCATCGCCCGCAGCGCCTCGTGCCAGCCCGACCCTCCGATCAGGGCCAGGGGGAGGAAGGTCTGGTAGATGAACTTGACGTGGTTCATGCTCGGGAGCCGGACAACCAGGGCGAAGCCCGCCATGCCTGCGGCCCAGAGCCCCAGCAGGGCGGCGTCCGGGCGGCGCTCGACGAGCGCGCGCCGCAGCGGCCGCGTGGCGATCCAGGCGGCGACCGCGACCGCGGTCACGAGCGTCCAGGTCATCCACGGGTCGAGGCCCAGGTAGGAGAAGTGGAGCCCCGACCTCTCCGCCGGCCAGCCCCGCGCGATCGACCAGGTGTAGGGCCCGGCAGCCGCGCATCCCGCCAGGGTGGCCCCCCCGAAGAGCGCGAGCCGGCCCGCGGACGGCAGCCATCTCCAGCGCAGGCGCATCACGAGCGCGATCCCGATCACGGCCAGGGCGACGGGCAGCGCGGAAAGTCCCACCACACCGTGGAACAGCAGCATGCCGGCCGCGGCCGCGGCCGCGAGCGCGAGCGCGCGCGGGCCCGAGCCCCCGAACCACGCGACCATCGACCACAGGAAGAGCGCCAGCAGCAGGTAGGCGTAGTTGAGCGCGGTCCCGATCAGGAACTTGTCGAGGAAGCTCGCCATGTAGGCAAACGGCGCGGTGAGGAGGTAGAGCACGTCGGCGTTGCCCAGGAACCGGAGTCGCTGCAGCTCGAAGCCGAGCTCGGGGAGGCCGCGGTCGCGTCCGACGACCATGCGGACCAGCCGCAGCGGCCCGAGCAGCCACACGCCGGCGTTGAAGCCCAGCCCGACGAGCAGCGCGGCGCCGGTGCCCGCGCGACTCCCCGCGAGCCGGCGCCCCGCGCACCAGGCGACGAGCAGCGTCGCCGCCAGGTTGGCGCCGTTGAAGAGCGCCATGAGCACGAACATGTCGTGCCCCCGCAGCGAGGAGGCCATCGCGATGAACAGGTTGAAGAACCAGACGTAGTTGAGCGGCAGCCCCGCGAACCGCGGGTCCTCGGGCGGCACGCCGCGCGCGAGGATCTCCTGGACCAGCGCGCCGTGGACCCAGGCGTCGCTGCGGATCCGCAGGTAGGAGTTCAGCATCATCGGCGCGATCACGACCAGGGCGCCGGCGGCGGCGATCCACGCCGCGCGCCGCTCCTCGGGGTCCCCGTCCGGCCGCGCCTCGTCTGGCGGGCCCGCTCCGCGCCGCAGGCTCCACGCCAGCCAGGCGCTCGCGGCGACCACGATCGCCGCCGTCCGCACCGGCGCGCCGAGCGCGATCAGGATCCATCCCGGCACCGAAGCCGCGAGCGGCGCGATCGCGATCGCGATCGCCGCGGTCGCGAGCCTTCCACGCTCGGGGGCCAGGTCGGCGGCGATCGCGAGCCCGGGAAGCAGGCCGAGCGCGGGATAGAGCGCGATGGCGCCGGCCGGGCCGGGGATCGCCGCGGCGATCAGGAGCCCCACGGCGGCGAGCAGAGGCAGGGGGCGCGCCAGGCCCGGACGCCTCACTCGATCTCCCGGACCACGCGCGCCGGGACTCCGACGACCAGCGTCCGGGGGGGTACGTCGCGCGTCACCACCGCGCCCGCGCCCACCACCGCGCGCTCGCCCACGGTCACCCCCGGCAGCACGAGGCACCCGGCTCCGAGGTAGCAGCCGCGCCGCAGGATCACCGGGGCGACCGTCCCCTCGAGCTGGCCCGGCTCCACCCGATCCATGCGCCGCGCGTCGTCGTGAACCGCGATGGTGACGCGGAAGGAGATCACCACGTCGTCCTCGATCCGGATCAGCTCCGGGAACTGGTCGTCCAGGTAGCTGTCGAGCCCGATGAACACGTGCCGGCCGATGGAAATCCCCATGCTCCGGTAGAGCCGGACGCGGAGGCCGCCGTGGATGCAGGAGCGCGCGAGGAGGTGGAGCTGCTTCTGCGCGAAGATCCGCAGCAGACCACGCGGGGCGATCGCGCGCTCGTACTCGCGCCGGTCGGTGCGCCGTTCGATGAGGGGGGGCTTCATGGATGTCGTTCGCATGCGGGTCGGGTCATAGCGCCTCAGGGAACAGCCGCCGCAGCGGCTCGCCGAGCGCGCGCGCGACCGGCAGCGGGAGCCTCCGCCATGCTGCGGTCGCCCAGCCGAGCCCGTGCTTCTGAGCCTCGAGCGTGGGCGCCGAGCCGGCGCGCCCCAGCACGTACTGGTAGTGAAGCGGCACCGGCCGCGCCCCCCACTGGGCCTTGAAGCGAAACGTCGGAGAGTCCCACTGGCTGCGCCCGAAGTCGAATCGCTTGAGACCGCGCCCGATCGCGTACCGGATCGCCTCCCAGTAGAGCACCTGGTTGGGGCAGCGGTCGAAGAACCGGCGCAGCGAGGAGGCCCAGGGATCCGCGATGCCGTCGCGGTGCTCGACCAGGAACATCGCTCCCGCCGGCTCGCGCCCGGAGTAGAGGACGAGCACGGTGGCGGCGGAGCCCATGCGCTCGAGCGCGTCGCGGAAGTAGCCCCGGGCGCGGATCGGGGTGCCGAGGTCGCGCATGTTCTCGAGCAGGACGCGGTGGAAGGCGGCCAGGCCGTCCGCGCCCCAGCGCGCCTCGAAGCCGGAGCGTTGCCCCTTGCGGATCTGGTTGCGAAGCTTGGCGTCGAAGCCCCGCCACTGCTCCTCCTCGCCGGCCGCCAGCGTGAGCTCGAGCGTGGCGTGCTCCTCAACGGTCACGAGCCCGTCCCAGCGGCGGCGCTGATCGCGCAGCTCCAGGTAGCGCAGCCCCTCCTCGCGCACGCGGCCCGAGGCGGCGGCGATCAGCGCCCGCGCCGACTCCTCGTCGTCGGCCAGGAGCCCGCCCGGCGCCGAGAACAGGATGCCTCCGCCCGGCGCGCCGCGGTGGAGGAACAGGGGCAGGATCCCGCTCACCCTTCCGTGGCGGAGCGCGAGCGAGTAGGTCGCGCGGCAGGGGTACTGGCGCTCCACCAGTCGCATCCACGCCACGAGCTGGCCGAAGTGCGAGTCCGGCGCCGCGCGCACGTAGGCGTCCCAGCGCTCCGCGTCCGATTCCTGGAAGGGCCGGACTTCCGTCATCCGCGCCCCGGGGACGGCGGAGCCGCGCTCGCGCCCCCCGCGGGCAGCGTGGCCTCCTCGTCGAGGCAGGGGATCTGGATGACGAGCTTCACGGCCCGGCCGCGCGCAGGAGGGGGCCGGATGCGGCGCGGGCCGGAGCCTGATAGGACACGGTGGGCCGCGGCGCCCGGTCGACGAAGGCCTGGTGCCAGAGCTCGAGGGTGAGCAGCGTCCACAGCTCGCGGGCCCGGTCCCTGCGCCCGGCGACGTGCTCGTCCACCAGGCTCCGCACCGCGTCCCGGTCGAAGTATCCGCGCCCGGCCGCGGCCCCGGAGAGCAGGGTGTCCGCGAGCAGCTCGCGCAGCGGGCCCCGGAACCAGGGCGCGAGCGGCACGGTGAAGCCCACCTTGCGCCGGTCCACGACCTCGCGCGGCACCAGGCGCCGCGCCAGGCGCTTGAGCAGCCACTTGCCCCCGAGGCCGCGGACCTTGAGGTGCGACGGGAGGCTGGCCGCCCACTCGACCAGCGGGTGATCGAGCAGGGGGACGCGGGCCTCGACCGAGGCCGCCATGCTCATCTTGTCCATCTTCATGAGCAGGTCGTCGGGCAGCCACACGCGCAGGTCCACGTCCAGCATGCGGTCGAGCGGCGTGCGCGCCGTGCTCGCGGCCAGCGCCTCGCGGAAGGGGCGCGCGGCTTCGGCCGCGCGGGCGCGGAGGTCGGGCGAGAGCAGGCGCTCCAGCTCGCCGCCCGCGAAGGCCGCGAACCAGGAGGCGAGCCGCGCGGGCTCGTCGCGGAACTGCGCGCTGCGCGCGGCGACCTGGAGCCTGCGGAAGCGGGCCGGCAGGAGGCGCGCGCCCGGCTCGAGCAGCCCTGCGAGCAGCGGGCGCGGCAGGCGCGACAGCCGGCGGGCGAGCGGTTCCACCGCGTACTTGGGGTAGCCGGCGAAGAGCTCATCGCCGCCCTCGCCGGTGAGCACCACGGTCACGGTCTCGCGCGCGAGCCGGCACACCAGGTAGGTGGGGATCGCCGCCGGCTCGGACACCGGCTCGTCCTGGTGCCACACCAGCCGCGGGAGCTCGTGCGCCACGTGCTCGGCGCCCACCAGGATCTCGCGGTGCTCGGTGCGCAGGTGCTCGGCGACCCGGCGCGCGAAGGGCAGCTCGCTGTAGGGGCCGGGTGCGTCGAAGCCGACCGAGAACGTCTGCACCGGACGGTCGAGCAGGCGGCTCATCAGGGCCACGACCACGCTCGAGTCCACGCCTCCCGAGAGCAGCGCGCCGAGCGGGACCTCGCTCATCAGGCGCAGCCGCACCGACTCCTCGAGCCTTCGCTCCAGCTCCGCTTCCGCCTCGGGCTCCGAGATCGCGCGCTTGGGCTCGAACTCCGGCCGCCAGTAGCGGGTGCGACGCTCCCCCGCCGGCCCGACCACCGCGTAGTGCGCGGGCGGGAGCTTCTCCACGCCTTCGAGCATGGTGCCGGGGCTGGCGACGTAGCGCAGCAGCAGGTGCTCGGCGACCGCCTCCGGTCTCACCGTCCGCGGCACGCCGGGGAACGCGAACAGCGCCTTGATCTCCGAGGCGCACACGAACGCCCGGCCGGCGCGCGCCAGGTAGAGCGGTTTGATTCCCACACGGTCGCGGGCGAGGAAGAGCTGGCGCCGCGGGCGGTCCCAGATCGCGAACGCGAACATCCCGCGCAGCCGGTCCAAGCACGCCGGGCCCCATTGCTCGTAGCCGTGGACGATCGCCTCGGTGTCGCTCCGGGTGCGGAACCGGTGTCCGAGCGACTCGAGCTCGCGGCGCAGGTCGGGGTGGTTGTAGACCTCGCCGTTGTACACGATCCACACCGAGCCGTCCTCGTTGGCGAGCGGCTGGGCGCCGGTGCGCACGTCCACGATCGAGAGCCTGCGGAACGCCAGCCCCAGGCCGGGCTCGACGTGACAGCCGGCGTCGTCGGGTCCGCGGTGGGCGAGGGCGTCCGAGGCGCCGTTGAGCCACGCGGCCTCCGGCGTCCGGCCTTCAGGATCGTAGTAGGCGGCGAATCCGCACATGAGCCGCAGAGCCCTTCCGGACGGGCCCGGTCAGGGGCGGGGAGTGGAGAATTGCCCGGCCCGGCGCTGGTCGGACGCGATGAGATGAGCGGCCGTGATCGAAGCGAACAGGATCCAGACCTCGAAGACGTAGATCTGGTTCCGCAGGAAGTCGATCTTCATCTGGTCCACGAGGAAGAGCACGAGCTGCGCGTGCGCCACGATCAGGAACGAGGCGGCGTAGCTCGGATGGCGCAGGGTGTCCACGAGCGGTCTCGAAATCCACCACAGCCTCCCCAGGATCCAGAGGAAGAACCCGAGGCCCACCGCGCCGGCGATGTTGGCGACCAGGAGGTACCCGTTGTGGGGCCAGAAGTAGAGACGTGTTCCCGAGTACTGGGAGTAGAACGGCCCGTGCCCGATGATCGGGTGCTCGAGGAAGCGCTCCCAGGCGCCGCCCCATGCCTGCACCCGGTCGTCGGGCACCAGCCCAACGAAGTACGTCTTCGAGAGGCGCTCGATGGTGTCGCCCGAGGACGTGAAGTTGGCCACGTAGAAGTTCATCGCGAGGAACACTCCGGCGCCCACCATCAGGCCGGCGACCAGGGGAACGAACCGCACCTTGCGGCGCACGGTCCAGAGCAGGTAGGTCACGGCGGTCCCCAGCGAGAGGAAGGCGCCGCGCGTCACCGTTGCGAACAGGACGAACGTGCAGAACAGGAAGAGCGCGCCGAAGAGCGCGAGCTGCAGCTTCGACCCGGCGCGGGCGAAGAGGAAGACGAGGAGCAGCAGGTTCATGGCGCAGAACTCGGCCAGGAGCTCGAAGTCGAGGAAGGGGCCGCCGACGCGATAGTTCTTGAGGTTCAACGTCTCGCCGTGGATCTCGGGGAAGTTGATCCAGCCCGGGATGAAGCTCTGCCCCGGATGACCGAGCTCGTAGAGCGCGACCAGGCAGATCGAGAACAACGACACGGCCTGGAAGACGTGGAAGCGGCGCAGGTCCCGCTCGGTCCGGATCGTGCTGACGATGAGGTAGAACATGAGCACGCAGGCGAGCAGCAACTGAATGTTCTGCATCGCGGGCTCGAGATACTCGGCCTTCTCGAGGTTGTTGAAGGACACGATGAACGCGATGAGCAGCCCGACCACCGGGAGGTCGAGCGGCGTGCGCCGGGGGGGCGCCATCATCCGCAGCGTGACCCGGAGCAGCCACAGCACCAGCAGGATCAGAACCAGGGCGAGGTTGCTGTTCCCGAAAACCGTCCCCCGCGGAAAGGGCACGGCGAGCACGAGCAAACCCACACCCCAGACCAGGTCCAGGCGCCAGGCGGTGCCCGCGACGGCGATCGCGGACAGCACCGCGATCACCCGCTTGTTGGGATGGACGTACTGGACCCCGAGCAAGATCCCGATCGCCGCGACGGCGGCCGCGGTCGCGGTCCGGCCGAGCCAGCCCGCGACAGGGTCCAAGCCCGCGCGCAGGGCTTCGAGCCAGCCGGCGCCCGGCCGGCGGGGGGCGACGGTCTCCGACGGCGAGAAGGTCTCCATCGCGGGCCTATTCATCGGCCGAGCCGGTGCAGGATGCGCAGCCGCCGGCGGAGTGCTCCCGCGTCGAGACGGGCGGCGGTGTTCCGAGGGGCGTGATTCGGGCCTGGGGGGGCAGGCTCATGGATTCCGTTGGGGCTTCGTGGTCGCGATCGACGGAGTGTAGGGTAAGAAAACGACGGGGGTCTTCAAGAGACTAAATTATACGCGGGTGCGTAAGGGCCGACAAGCCCCTTTCGCCGATCACGTTGCGCGCGATGGGCCGCCTCCCGGCCCCTTCCCGCGCCGGTCGGCGCCCTCCATTCCGGCCCGGCGGCCGGCGGGTGTACTTTCGCTTCACGCATCACGCCGCGGTCCGGTCTTGGGGAACCTCGGAGTCGGGGGGAGGAGCACATGACGACGGTTGGGCAGCGAGCCCGAGGGGTCCGCGCCCCGCATCCACGCACGCATCCCGCGCCCGGGGCCGCCGGCATTTGAGGACCGCTCCCGGGCCGAAGGCGCTCGCCCCGATCACCGTCGGCGTGCTGGTCGCGGCGGTGGGTCTGATCGCGGGGGCCGCGGCGCAGCCCTACTTCCGGCAGGCGCTGGGCGACGGCCTGAGCGATGAGTACGACGAGATCGCGATCAACCTGGTCGAGCACGGCCGCTTCGGCGCGGACCTCCAGCACTGGGAGAGGCCGACGGTGACGCGGGGCCCGGCCTACCCTCTCTATCTGGCGGCGGTCTTCGAGGCGTCCGGCGTGCGCAACACCAGAGCCGTGGCGGTCGCCGACATGCTGATTCTCGCCCTGACCGCCGCGCTGCTGACCGCCATCCTTCAGGGAACGGTGCCAACGCCCGCCGCGGCGGCGGGGGGACTGATCTTCGCCTTCTGGCCGACCACGTTCTACTACGCGGCGAAGGGCACGTCGGAGACCCTGTTGGCCCTGTTTCTGACGGCGAGCCTCGCCGCGCTCGCGAGCCTCCGGGCGCGCCCGGGGTGGCGTCCGGCGGCCGTTCTCGGTGCCTGTCTGGGGCTCGCGTGCCTGACCCGGGGCTCGGCGGTGGCACTGCTCGCGATCGCGGCGGCGTGGATGTTCGCGGCCCGGCGCGCGCTGCCCCGCAGCGTTCCCGTGGCGCTCGCGCTGGCCTGGGTCCTGACCATGAGCCCGTGGTGGATCCGGAACGCGCGGGTCAGCGGGGCGTTCGTGCCGTTCCACACCCTGACCTGGTACAACGCGTACCACGACGACGTGTTCGACCGCACCCGTCGGTGGCTGGACTCGCAGGGCCTGGGAGGCGAGGACTGGCAGAGCGTCGACCCGGCGCGGATCCCGGCCTGGCTGCCGAAACCTCCGCCGGGATTCGTCTACCCCGCGGCGCTGGAGGCTCGCGCCGACCTCGCGCAGGAGGACCGGTATCGCGCAATCATGCTCGAGAAGTTCCGGAGCCCGGGCTATCTGCTGGACAAGATGATGCGCAACGCCGTGGACTTCTGGTCGGCCGCGGCGTCGATGTCGAAGACGCGCAAGCTGCTGCTGACGAGCCTGGCCTGGCTCGGGCTCTACGCGGCCGGGCTGTGGGTCGCTCTCCGCGATCCGTCGGTGCGCTGGCATGCGCGGGTGTGCCTGGCGTTCGTCGCTCTCACCTGGACGCTCTACCTGCCGATCTTCGCCGTGTTCCGCTTCAGCGTCCCGACCGCGCCCTTCATCGCCGCGACCCTGGGGCTCGCCCTGGGGGCACGGCGCCCAGGAAGCAGGAGGGCGCAGGTCCCGCGCGACGCAGGTGCCAAGCCCGCATCAGCGCCCTGAGAACCGCACCCGCTCGACCGCCCGGCCTTCGCTCGCGAGCGCGGCTTCCTGGCCGGGCTCGAGGTCCTCGGCGAAGGAGCGGCGGCCGTCCCTCGAGACCAGCGCGACGCCGGGCTGATGAAAGGGGGACCAGGCCGGAGCCATGCGCGCCAGCGACGGGTCCAGGACCAGCAGCCGCAGGACCGCGGCCCGCCCCACCACGTACACCGTGGGCACGGTGGGCCGCCGTTCCAGCAGCGCGCGGACCTCGGCGAGCTGGCGGCGGCGCTCGGCGATCTCCTGGAACAGCTCGCCGGGGACCAGCCGCGCGTCCAGCCGGATCGAGACCAGGGGCTCCGCGGTGATCGCCAGCATGGTGGCAACGAGCCATGCGCGTGGCAGGGAGCGGGCGAGCGCGATCAGCGCCAGCGGGACGAGCGGGAGCAGGTACGCCTCGTCGTAGGGAATGAGGAGCCAGAAGCCACCGATCGAGAGCGCGAGGCTCACCTCGAACGCGCGCACGGCTCCCGCTCCGGGGAGGGCGGGGCGTGGCTCGGACCTCCGCCTCCACCGTGCGGCGAGGGCGGCTGCGATCGCGAGCCCCGCCGCCAGCAGCCCCGGTCTTCCGAGCGCGAACAGCGCCCCTCGCTTGGCCATCCAGAGCGCGTTCCCGGCGGTGACGTGGGCGCGGGCGGCATGGTGCGCGATGTGCCGCTCCAGGTGCTCCGCCTCCGGGGAGAGCAGAACGGGGGTGAAGAGTGCGGCGGTGAGCGGGGCCAGCCCGAGCCCGTAGGCGAGGAACCGGCGCGGCGGCTCCCTGCGGGCCTGCATCAGCACGAGCATGGGCAGACTGGCGAGCGCGTAGCTCGGCCGACAGCCGGTCGCGAGCGCCACGAGGATCCCGGCCGGCCCGTAGCGCCGGGAGAGCGCCGCCAGCCACGCGGCCAGGAAGAACGCGAGACCGAAGGCGTAGTCCATGCTCTGCGTGCAACGGATCCAGAGCGGGGCGCCGAAGGCGAAGGCCAGGAGCGGCCAGATGGGCTCGCGCACCCCCCGGGCGCGCAGCAGGCGCCAGAACAGGATCGTCGCGGCGAGGCCGGCCAGGGCGGCGGCGCCGTTGGTTGCGTTCGGGCCGCCCCGGATCAGCCCCGCCATGAGTCCCTCGAAGAGCGGAAAGCCCGGGACCCGGGACGGGATGTAGTGGCCGATCTCCCGCATGCGGAGCGCCGCGACCGCGTTGCGCCAGGAATCGTCGTCCGATCCGAATCCGCCGCCGAGGAGCGGAGCGCGCGACAGGACGAAGCCGGCGAGCAGGAGCCATGCGACCCGCGACACGCGCGGGTGAGTGTGGGCCGGCCCCGGCCGCGGGCTCAGCTCGCCGGCGGCCACACCGCACTCACGCCCCGGCGAAGCGCTTCCGCACCAGGAACCAGAGGTTCGCCATCCCGTCGCGCCATTTCTGCAGCTTGACCTCGCCCACACGCACGCCGTAGGGGATGTGTGCCTCGCCGAACCGGAAACCGCGCAGCAGGGCCTCGAGCTTGATCTCCTCGCTGAAGGCCATGCCGTCCGAGGTGAGCCTCAGACGATCGAGCAGAGCGCGGCGGAACACCCACATCCCCGACTGGCTGTCGCGAATAGGCTTGAAGAACAGCACCGCGGCCGCGGCCGTGAGCACCCAGTTGCCGATCCGGTTGCTGAGCCCCATGGCCCTGGGGTCGCTGAGCGGGAACCGGCTGGCGGAGAGGAAGTCCCAGCGCTTCGCGACCAGGGTATCCACCAGACGCGGGATCTCCTCGGGCGGATAGGTGCCGTCGCCGTCGAGGGTGGTCACGATGTCCCCGGTCGCGGCCCTGAGCCCCGCCTTGTAGGCGGCGCCGTATCCGGGCGTGGACTCCGGCACCACCCGTGCGCCCAGCGAGCGCGCCACCTCCGCGGTGCGGTCGGTGCAGTTGTTGTCCACCACCACGACCTCGTCCACCACGGGCGGCATGCGGCCGATCACCTCGCGCACGCCGTGCTCCTCGTTGTAGCAGGGGATCACGACGCTGATCTTCAGCTCGCGATGCATGCGGGGCCGTCGAGTGTGGGAGTGGGGGTGGGAGAGAGGAAGGGAGGCGGCACAGGACGACGTGAGTCTATCCCGACCCGTCGCCGGATCGCCAGCGGAAAGCGGTGGCGCGTGGGGGGCGGGCGCTGGGGCCGTTGCGCGGCGCTCTGGCGACGCGCGAGAGGCAGGAGCCGAAGCGCGTCGCCAGGAGCGAGGCGGAGCCATGGATGGCGGAGCCGAGCGGGCGCCGCGCAACGGCCCCAGCGCCCGCCCCCCGCGCGCTGCTCGGCGCCTGCCGCCGCGGCGTGATAGCGTGCGGAGCGCACTCCCATGAGCATCGACCCCGCGCGCGTCGCCGTCGTCATCCCCGCCTACAACGAAGCCGGCAAGATCGGCGCCGTGGTGCGCAAGGTGCCGCGCCGCTTCGCCGGCCGCGTGATCGTGGTGGACGACGCCTCGAGCGACGGCACCGCCGCCGAGGCCCGGGCGGCCGGCGCCGACGTCGTGCTCACCCACGCGGCGAACCGGGGCGTGGGCGCCGCGATCCGCACCGGCCTGCTCGACGCAAAGGGCGCGGGCCTCGAGCTCGCCGCGGTGCTCTCGGGAGACGACCAGCACGAGCCCGACGAGCTGCCGCGCGTGCTCGAGCCCCTGTTCGACGGCTCGGCGGACCTGGTGCAGGGCTCGCGCTGGCTCCCGGGCGGCGCCACGCCCGGCATCCCTCCCGATCGGCGCTGGCTCACCCGCCTCTACCCGTGGCTGTTCCGGATCGCCAGCGGCTATCCCTCGACCGACGGCACCAACGGGTTCCGCGCGCTCCGGCTCTCCCTGCTCGACGACCCCCGCATCCGGCTCGAGCAGGAGTGGCTCGACCGCTACGAGCTCGAGCCCTACCTCCTGTTCCAGGCGGTGCGCTGCGGCTACCGGGTGCGTGAAGCCCCGGTCACCGTTCGCTATCATGCGCGCGGCACCACGAAGATGAGGCTCCTGCGCGACGGCTGGCGCCTGCTCCGCCCGCTCCTCGAGCTGCGCCTCGGCCTCAAGCGCTGACCTTCCCGGAGGCGATGCGTGACGCTGGGTGGAAGACGAGTGCTCGTGACCGGCGGCGCCGGGTTCGTGGGCAGCGCGCTCACGAAGCGCCTGATGCGCGAGCAGGCGCGCGTCACCGTGCTCGACGACCTGTTCACCGGGCGCCGCGAGAACCTGCCCGCGGACGGGCTCGAGTTCGTGCACGGCTCGGTGTGCGACCCGGCCACCGTCGAGCGCGAGGTGGCGCGCAACGAGGTCGTGTTCCACTGCGCGGCGCGCAACATCGTGGTCTCGACCCGCAATCCGCGCGAGGACTACGAAACCAACATCGGCGGGACGCTCAACGTGCTGCTCGCCGCCCGCGCCGCCGGGAGCCCGCGCGTGGTCTACACCTCGTCCACCTCGGTCTACGGCAACCCGCGCTACCTGCCCATCAACGAGGACGACCGCCTCTCGCTGCTCACGCCCTACGCGGTGTCGAAGCTCGCGGGCGAGAACTACGCCCTGGCCTTCTTCGAATCCTACGGGCTCCCGACCACCGCGGTGCGCTACTCGAACATCTACGGGCCGGGGCAGGACCCCTCGAACCCCTACTGCGGCGTGGTGGCCAAGTTCGTCGAGGCGCTGTTCGCCGGGCGGCCGCCCGTGATCCACGGGGACGGCAACCAGAGCCGCGATTTCACCTACATCGACGACGCCGTGGAGGCCACGCTGCTCGCCGCGACCTCGGACCGCGCGGTGGGGGAGGTGTTCAACGTCGGCACCGGCGTCGAGACCCGCGTGAACGAGGTGGCGGATCTGCTGATCCGGCTCACCGGCGCCCGCGTCGCGGCGGCGCACACCGATCGCCGCGACATCGACAACATCCGCCGCCGCGTGGTCAACATCGAGAAGACGCGCCGCACGCTGCGCTGGGTGCCGGAGGTGACGCTCGAGGAGGGCCTGCGGCGCACGGTCGAGTGGCAGCGCGCCGAGGCGGCGCGCCCGCCGAAGCCCGCGGCCGAGGCGGCCAAGGCCGGCTCGCGTCCGCCCGCCGCTCAGCCCGCGGCCGGCGCCTCGAGCCGCGGCACGCGCGCGCCGCGGATGCGCCGGGCGAGGGCGAAGTAGCGGGCGATGGTGCGCGCGCGCTTCATCTTGCTCTCGCCCTGCTTCCAGTCATAGCGCAGCACCAGCGGAGACTCCGCGACCTTCGCCCCGCCCCGCCCCAGCTTGAGCAGCAGCTCGGCCATGCACGTGAAGCCCGCCTCCTCGATCAGGCGGTCGCCCCACGCCGCGGCCGCGCGGCGCAGGAGGGAGGCGCGGTAGAGCCGGAAACCGCAGGTGTAGTCGCGCGCGCCGCGGACCGGGGCGGCGAGCGTGAGCAGCAGGCTCGCGCCGCGCGACAGCAGGCGGCGCAGCGCCGAGAGCCCGATCTCGCGCCCGCCCGGCGCGTAGCGCGACGCGATCACGAGGCCGGCGCCCTCGCGCTCCATCCGCTCCCACATCGCGGCGAAGAGCGCGGGGTCGTGGGTGTTGTCCGCGTCCATGGTGCCGACGAGGTCGGCTTCGCCCGCGCCCGACAGCGCGGCGGCGAATCCGGTGCGGAGCGCCGCACCGAGGCCGCGGTTCACGCCGTGCGGGACGACCTCGAGCGCGAGGCGATCGGCGTAGCGCCGGGCCTCCGCCGCGGTGCCGTCGCGGCTCCCGTCGTCGACCACGATCACGCGTATTTCGGCGCCGCGCCGCCCGAGCTCGGCACCCAACGCGACGTAGCGCTCGAGCAGCGCGGGGAGCGCGCGCTCCTCGTCGTAGGCGGGAAGCACGATCCAGAAGCGGGTCACTGGGCGGGGTCCGGTTTCGGCGTCCTGGGGGCGGGCGTCCCGGGTGGACAGGCCATGTCGAGGCACCCTAAACCAGGACTTGATTCGCTGTCATGGCCTTGATAATCTCGTTTTGTCAGTTCGGCACGATCGGGAACCGAGGAGGCACCGCCAAGAAGCCACTTGCTAACTGGGTGCGTTGAGTAGAGAAGAACGAGCCAGCTTCATCCGGTCGCCTGAAGCGATCGGGGTTCCCCTGCCTGCGAGCGGGGTGCTTCGAGGGTAGACATCTTGGAGTCTGTGCCGTTGCTCGCGCTCAATGAGTCCTCGACCCGGTTGGCCTTTTCCACGCGGGAACTCTGAGCCGAGGGGAGCACCTCCTCTCGGCATTTTTGCGGGCAACATCACCAGAGAGTCGCATCCATGGAGCCCGAAATCCTCGCCACGCCCAAGAACCACGAGGCCGGAGCCGCCTGGCCCGCTCCTGAAGAGGATCTGATCAAGGATCACTCGCTTGCCGACGGCGCTCCGGCGCCGGCGGTCCCGCCCGCCCCCGCCCGGCCCGCCTACGGCGGCAACGGCGGCAACGGTGGCAACGGCGCCTCGACCCTGAACGGGCACGGGGCGGCGCTCGCCCAGCTCTCGCTGGCCGCGGCCCCCGCGCTGCGCGCGCCGGCGGCCGCGAAGGTGCAGATCCCGGCCTCGCTGCTCGCCGAGCTCGACGCGCAGGCGGCGCGCGGCGCCTACCTGCGCATGGGCAAGCGCGCGCTCGACGTGATCCTGGCTTCGGCCGCGCTCGTGGTCACGGCGCCCATCATGCTGCTCGCCGCGATCGCGATCCGGCTCGAGTCGCGCGGCCCGGTGCTCTACCGCTCGACCCGCATCGGCCGCGGCGGGCGGCCGTTCACGTTCCTCAAGCTGCGCTCGATGGTGCATGGCGCGGACCGCCATCGTCACCGCCTCTCGCACCTCAACGAGTGCGACGGGCCGGTGTTCAAGATCAGCCGCGACCCGCGCATGACGCGGGTGGGCCGCATCCTGCGGGTGACGAGCATCGACGAGATCCCGCAGTTCGTGAACGTGCTGCGCGGCGACATGAGCCTGGTGGGCCCGCGGCCGCCGCTCCCGGAGGAGGTCGCGCAGTACGAGCCCTGGCAGCTCCACCGGCTCGACGTGCGGCCCGGGATCACCTGCCTGTGGCAGATCAGCGGCCGCAGTCGCATCGGCTTCCAGGAGTGGATGCGCCTCGACCTCGAGTACATCCGCCGCCGGTCCCTGGCGCTCGACCTCAAGATCCTCCTGCGCACCATTCCTGCCGTGCTGTCCCGGGAGGGTGCCTACTGACGGAAGCCCAACCGCCTTCGACCAGGCGCTTCCGCTCCCGGCTCGATTTCGCCTCACGCTCATCCTCGCCCGCCGATCCGGCCGTCTGGAACGTGGTGGCCGCCACGCTGGTGGCGGCGCTGCTCAGGATCTTCCACCTCGGACACCAGAGCTTGTGGATCGACGAGGTGTTCACCTGGAACAGCGCCGGGCTCGGGTCGCCCTTCGCGCTCGCGGACGTGCTGGAGAACATCCACGGCGCGCTCTACGGGCTGATCGTGCACCTGTGGTGCGGGATGGCCGGCGACTCGGAATGGGCGCTGCGGACGCCCTCGCTGGTCGCCGGCGTGCTCACCGTGCCCGCCCTGGCCTGGCTCGCGCGGGACTGGATCGGCCGCGAGGCGATGGCCCCCGCGGCCTGGCTCGCGGCGGGCTCCCCGTACCTGATCTGGTACTCGCAGGAGGCCCGCACGTACTCGCAGCTCATGCTGCTCGCGGTGCTCTCGACCCGCGCGTTGCTCTCGATCCGGAGGGATCCCACCGTGCGCGCCGCGGTGGGCTACGCGGCCGCGACCGGGGCGGGCCTGCTCTCGGGCTTCGCCTTCGCGCTGATCGCCCCGCTCCACCTGCACGGGTGGCTGGCCGGCACCGAAGGCCGGGGCCGGCGGCTGCGCATGCTGGGCCTGACCTCGCTGGCTCTCGCGCTCCTCGCGCTGCCCTGGGTCCCCGCCGTGATGAGCACCTGGGACTTGCGGCGGCTCCGCCCCGCGAGCGACGCCGGCGTCCAGGGCCCGCCGCTGCGCGGCGACACCACGTTCCACCCGGGGGCGATCCCGTTCGCGCTCCACGCCTTCGCCGTGGGCTACACCCTCGGCCCGTCGCTGCACGAGCTGCGCGTCGACCCCTCGCTGCGCACGCTCGCGCGCCACGCGCCCGGGATCGCGGCGGTGACGCTGGTGTTCGGGGCGCTCGGCGGGCTCGGCCTCCTCGCCCTCCGCAGGCGGGGCCGGCTCGGCGAGGCCGCGCTCTGGCTGCTCGCCCCCGCGCTCCTCGTGAGCTACTTTGCCCTGCACAATTTCAAGGTATTCCATCCGCGCTATCTCTCGGTCGCGCTCCCGGGATTCCTGCTGGTGCTGGCGGCGGGGCTCGCGGGGCTCGGGCGCCGGGCGAGGTGGTTCCTGGGCGCAGCGGTCGGCGCGCTGTGGCTGGTCTCGCTCTTCCATCTCTACTTCGATCCGCGCTACGGCAAGGAGGACTACCGGGGCGCCGGGGCGCTGATCCGGGCCCGCGGCGAGGCCGGGGAGAAGCTGATCGCCGTGAACTCCGAGGATCCGATGTACTATTACTATCGTGGGCCGCTGCCGCACGACCGCTTGTGGCTCGGCTTCGTCGACCGCCCGCAGCGGCTCGAGCAGAAGCTCGGCGAGGCCCTCCAGGGCGCGCGCGGCGCGTGGGTGGTCCTGAGCCGCCCCGAGGATCTCGATCCCCGGGGCGTCTTCGCCCGCACCCTCGACCTGCGCTTCCCGGACGCCGAGCGCTTCGCGTTCGAGGGCGTGCGGGTGTGGCACATCCGGAGGTCGTGATGCGCGTGGTGGTGGTCGGCCTGGGGTACGTGGGCTCGGTGTGCTCGGCCTGTCTCGCCCGCCGCGGGCACTCGGTGATCGGCGTCGACGTCAGCGAGTTCAAGGTCTCCTCGATCCAGGCCGGCCGGAGCCCGATCGTGGAGGCGGGCCTGGCCGAGCTGATCGCGGAGGGGCGCAGCGCCGGAAGGCTTACCGCCACCACGCGCATCGCCGACGCCATGCCCGGAGCCGATGTCGTGCTGCTGTGCGTCGGCACGCCGAGCCGCGAGGACGGGAGCCTCGACCTCGATCACGCGCGCCGCGCCGCGGCCGAGGTCGGCGAGGCGATCTCCCGGTCCGGGACCTTCACCACGGTGGTGCTGCGCAGCACCATGCTTCCCGGCAGCGTGGAGAACGAGATCCTGCCGGTGCTGGAGAAGACCTCGGGCCTGGTCGCGGGCCGGGATTTCGGCATCGCCTCCAACCCGGAGTTCCTGCGCGAGGGCACCGCGGTGGCGGACTTCTTCGGCGCCGAGCTCACCGTGATCGGGGCCCGCGACGAGCGGAGCGCCGCGGCCGTGCGCGCCCTCTACGACGGCGCCAGCGGCGAGGTCGTGGTCACCGCGCTGCGCACCGCCGAGATGCTCAAGTACGTGAACAACGCGTTCCACGCGCTCAAGGTCTCGTTCGCGAACGAGGTGGGACGCTGGGCGCGCCGCGAGGGCGTGGACAGCCACGAGGTCATGAACCTCTTCTGCCGCGACTCCCGCCTCAACCTGGGCGCGAGCTACCTGAAGCCCGGGTTCGCCTTCGGCGGCTCGTGTCTGCCCAAGGACCTGCGCGCCCTGAACCAGCGCGCCCGCCACCACGCCCTCGAGCTGCCCGTGCTGGGCGCCATCGTGCCCTCCAACGACTGTCACGTCGAGGAGGCCATCCGCCTCATCGAGCGCCTGCACCGCCGCCGCGTGGGGGTGCTCGGGCTCTCCTTCAAGGCCGAGACCGACGACCTGCGCGAGAGCCCGATCCTGCGCGTGGTGGGCACGCTGGTGGGCAAGGGCTACTCGGTCCTGCTCCACGACCCCAACCTCGACATGGAGCGCGTGCTCGGCGCCAACCGGCGCTTCCTCGAGGCGGAGGTACCCTACCTCCCCGAGCGCCTGCGTCCCACGGTGCGCGAGGTGGTGGAGGGGAGCGAGGTGATCGTGGTCGCCAACCACGCGCGCGAGTACCGCGACGTGGGCCGGCTGCTCGCGCCCGGGCAGGTGCTCGTGGACCTGGCCCACGCCGTGGACCGCAGCACCCTCGAGCACGGGGAATACCATGGCCTCGCCGGCTAGGCCGGCCCGGGTTCTCCACCTCTCGGAGAACCTGCCGTTGCCGTTCGACCGCCGCGTGTGGATGGAGCTCTCGGCGCTGCGCGACCGCGGGCACCGGGTCTCGGCGATCGCCCCGATGGGCGACCGCTGGAACCGCCCCTACGAGGAGATCGACGGGATCGCGATCTGGCGCTACCCGCCGCCGCCCCCGACCCGCGGGGCGCTCTCCTACATCTGGGAGTTCTTCTACTGCTGGATCCAGACCGCGCGCCTCTCGGTCGTGGCGCTCGCGCGCCGCGGCTTCGACGTGATCCACTCCGCCAACCCTCCCGACACCTTCTGGACCATCGGGCTGTTCTACAAGCTGTTCGGCAAGCGCTTCGTCTTCGACCACCACGACCTGTGCCCCGAGCTGTACGTGGCGCGCTTCGGCCCGCAGGTGGAAGGGAACCTGCTCCACCGCATGCTGTTCCTGCTCGAGCGCGCGCAGTTCCGCACCGCGGACCTGGTGATCTCAACCAACGAGTCCTACCGACAGGTCGCGATCACCCGCGGCCGCGTGGAGCCCTCGCGCGTGGTGGTGGTGCGCAGCGGCCCGAGCCGCGAGCGCTTCGCGACCGTGCGCCCGGTGGACACGAGCCTGAAGCGCGGGCGCGCGTACCTCGTGGCCTACCTCGGGGTGATGGCCCCGCAGGACGGCGTGGACCACCTGCTGCGCGCGGCGCACCACCTGGTCCGCGCGCGCGGGCGCGGCGACGTCGCCTTCACGCTCATCGGCTCGGGCGACTCGTTCGACGACCTGAAGGCGCTTTCGCACCAGCTTGGGCTCGACGAGCACGTGTGCTTCACCGGCCGCATCCCCGACGAGGACGTGGAGCGCATCCTGGCCACGGCCGACGTGTGCGTGTCGCCCGACCCGCGCAACCCGCTGAACGACGTCTCCACCATGAACAAGGTGCTCGAGTACATGGCGTGCGGGCGGCCGATCGTGGCCTACGACCTGCGCGAGCACCGCTACTCGGCGGGCGACGGGGCGCTCTACGCCGAGCCCAACCGCGAGGAGGACCTGGCGGACAAGATCGCCGTCCTGCTCGACGATCCCGCGCGCCGCCGGAGCATGGGCGAGTACAACCGGCGGCGCTTCCTCGAGCGGATGGCCTGGGAGTACAGCGCGGGCGAGCTGCTGCGCGCGTACGAGCGGCTGTGCGGACCGAAGCGCGGCGCGTGAGCGTGCTGCTCGCCGAGAGCGGGCGCACCTGGGGGGGCACGGAGCGCGTGGTGTGGGAGCTGGCCACGCGGCTGCCCCCGGAGCGCTACGACGTCACCGTGTGGCTGCCCGATGCGCCGGGCATGGACGAGTTCGCGGCCTCGCTCGCCGCGCGCGACCTCCCGGTCGAGCGCGTCTCCGAGGTGGACTCGCGCTGGGACTGGAGGGGCATGTTCCTCACCTGGCGGCGGCTGCGGAAGCTGCGGCCCGCGCTGCTCCACCTCCACCACGTGTGGCCCGCGGCCGACCGCTACCTCACCACGCTCGCCGAGGCCGCGGGCGTGCCGCACCTGGTGCTCACCGAGCACATCGTCGGCCAGCCCCACTCCGCGGGCCAGAAGATGCTCAAGCGCCGCGAGCTGGCGCGGGCCGACGCGGTGACCGCGGTGTGCGGCGCGGTGGCGGACTCGCTGGTGCGCGACTACGGCGTGCCGCGCGAGCGGGTGCGCGTGGTCCCGAACGGCGCCGATCCGCCCGACGACGTCGCGGAGCGCGACGCCACGCGGCGCCTGCGCGTCGGCCTCGGGGCCTCGGCGTTCAAGCCCCTGTGGGTGTGCGCGGCCCGGCTCGAAGAGCAGAAGGGCCACGACGTGCTCATCGAGGCCCTGGCCGAGGTGCGCCGGCGCGGCCTCGACTTCCTGGTGGCGCTCGCGGGCGAGGGCTCGCGGCGCGCGCCCCTCGAGCGGCGCGTGGCCGAGCTCTCGCTCGGCGAGCACGTGCGCTTCCTCGGCACCGTGCCGGAGATCGGCCCGCTGCTGGCCGCCGCGGACGCGGTGGTGATGCCGTCGCGCTGGGAGGGGCTGCCGCTCACCCTGCTCGAGGCCATGGCGCGGGCCCGACCCGTCGTCGCGAGCGCGGTGGGCGGGATCCCCGAGCTGATCGAGGACCGCGTCTCGGGCCGCCTCGTCCCGCCCGGCGACGTCCCGGCGCTCGCGGACGCCCTCGAGTGGCTGCACCGCCGCGCCGACCTGGCCGCCGCACTGGGGCGCGAGGGCGCGGCGCGCGTGCGCGAGAGCTACACCTGGGATCGGGTGGTGCGCTCGTTCGAAGAGGTCTACGACGAGGTGCTGGGGCTCGCGAGCTTCGCGCCGAAGGCGCCGGGCCGCGAGCGCGAGCGGAGTGAGCCGCGCGGCGACTCGCGAAGGGCGGCGCGGTGAAGCTCGGCGTGGTGGTGTCCTGCTACCGGCAGGAGGGCTTCCTGGCGCGCACCGTGGCGGCGGCCGAGCGCACGCTCGCGGGCCGGGACTGGAGCGGCGTGCTCGAGTTCGCGGCCCCCTCGGATCAGCCGCTGCCCCCGCACTCGAGCCGCTGGCGCGTGGTCGCGAGCTACGACCGAGGGACCGGGCAGCCGCGGCGCGCGCTCACGCCGGGGGCGGGGCGCATGGCGGGGCTCGCCGCGTGCGAAGGCGACTGGGTGCTGTTCCTCGACTCCGACGTCGAGCTCGACGCGCCGTGGATGGACGCCGCGCTCGCGGCCGCGGCGCGCGAGCCCGGGCTCGGCGGCCTGTGGGGGCGGATCGAGGAGTGGTTCGTGGACGGCGCGACCGAGCGGCCCGGCAAGCGCGACATGTACGGCGTGGGCGACCGCGATCGCGACGTGGACTTCCTCGCCAACCTCGCCTTCTACCCGCGCGCGGCGCTGATCGAGGCCGGCGGCTACGACCCGGGGCTCAACTCCGACGAGGACTTCGAGCTCGGCCTGAGACTCCGCGCGCGGGGGCTCAGGCTGCGCTGCCTCGGCCAGCGCGCGGCGCGGCACTGGAGCGCGCCGCGGCCGAGCCTGGGCGAGCTCGTGCGCCGCTGGCGCACCGGACTCTTCCTCGGGCAGGGCCAGGTGCTGCGGCTCTACTTCGGGCGGCGCGGATTCGGTGAGGTGCTGCGCCGGCAGGGGCTCTATCTCGCCACCCTGTGGCTGTGGCTGCTGGGTGTGCTCGCGCTCCTCGCGTGGCCGGCCTCCGGCGACCCGCGGGCCTTCGCGGCGTGGGCGGCGCTGCTGCTCGCGGTGCTCGTGGCGATGAGCGCGCGCAAGCGGAGCGTGCGGCTCGGGACGCTCTCGGTGCTCGCCTGGACGATGCACGGCCTGGGCCTCGTCGCCGGCCTGGCGCTCGGCCCCGGGAGCGCGCCCCGCGCGTCGCGGGAGGCGGCGTGCTGATCCACGGCGCCACCGACAACGACATCCATCCGCCCCGCTTCGGCGGCACGCAGCGGAGCTTCGGTCTGTTCCGCGGGCTCGCGCGTCGGCACGACGTGCGGGTGCTGTGCGTCGTCCCCAACCGCACCCGGAAGCCGCCCGAGGAGAAGATCGACGGCGTCGCCCTGATCCGCCGCCGCGCCTGGTACACGAGCGCGGCGTGGCGGCTCGAGCGCGCCGGGCTCGCGCCGCTCTTCCTCGCCACGCTCGGGCACCGGGCGCGCGCGCGCGAGTGGCGCGCCGCCCTGCCCGGGGACGCGGACGTGTGCATGTCGGACCTCTGGGTCGCGGGCGTGCTCGACCAGGCGCCCGCGCGCCTGCGCGTGCTGCACGCGCACAACGTCGAGTACGACCGCTTCCGCGGGGCGGGGCCGGCGCTGGTCGCGCGCGGCTTCTGGGCGGCGCGCCTGCGCGCGATCGAGCAGCAGGCGGCCCGCAGCGCCGCCGTGGTGGTGGCCGCGAGCGACGAGGACGCCGCGCGGTTCCGCTCGCTCTACCGCGTCGATCCCGGGGCGCTGGTCGTGATCCCGAACGGCTTCGACGAGACGGCGGTCCGCCCGCCCGCGCCCGAGGACCGCCGCCGCGCGCGCGAGGCCCTCGGTCTCGGCGCGGGCGACTACGCCTGCCTGTTCGTCGGTTCCGACATTCCCCACAACCGCACCGCGCTCGCCGTGACCCTGGAGCAGGTCATGCCGCCGCTCGCCCGCGAGGGGTTCAAGCTGCTGGTGGTGGGCTCGGTCACGCGCGCGCTCCCGCGCCGCCGGGAGCCCTGGCTGATCGCCCACCCCGAGGTCGACGATCTCAATCCCTGGCTCCACGCCGCCGACGCCGGCCTGAACCCCATGACCCACGGGGCGGGCAGCAACGTGAAGCTGGCGGGCTACCTCGCGGCCGGGCTCGCGACCGTGACCACGCGGTTCGGCCTGCGCGGCTATGCCGCGCTCGAGCCGCTGGTGACCGTGGCCGAGATCGCCGGGATGCCCGAGGCCCTGCGCGCCCGGCCCCGCGGCTGGAGCGCGCGCGGCGAGTCGATGCCGCCGGTTCTCGCGGCCTACGCGTGGGGCGCGCTCGGCGAGCGGCTCGGCGAGTTCCTCGCGCAGCGGCTCGGCGCCCGTGCGGGGCAGGCCCCACCGCCGCGCGGGACGGGACCGCCAGCGTGAGGATCGCCATGATCGGGCAGAAGGGGATCCCCGCCACCTACGGAGGGATCGAGAAGCACGTGGACGAGATCGCGCGCCGCCTCGCCGAGCGCGGGCACGACGTGAGCGTCTTCTGCCGGCTCCACTACACGCCGCCCTACTCCGAGGTGCCGGGGGTGCGCCTGCTGCGTCGCGTCAGCATCCGCACCAAGCACCTCGACGCCGCGAGCCACGTCGCGCTATGCACGCTCGAGGCCATGGCGTGGCGCTTCGACGTGGTCCACTTCCACGCCCTCGGCCCGTCGCTGTTCTCGGCCTTTCCGCGCCTCACGGGCGTGCGCACCGCGGTCACGGTCCATGGCCTCGACTGGCAGCGCCAGAAATGGGGAAAGGTGGCCTCCGCGATCCTCAAGCGGTGCGAGGGCCCGGCGGTGCGCTTCCCCAACCGGACGATCGTGGTGTCGCGCACCCTGCGCGACTACTTCCGCGACCACCACGGGCGCGAGACCACGTTCATCCCGAACGGCACGCACCTGCCCGAGCCGCGCAGGGCGCAGAAGATCCTGTCCTTCGGCCTCTCGCCCGGACGATACGTGCTGTTCGTGGGGCGGCTGGTGCCCGAGAAGGGCGCGCACTTCCTGTGCGAGGCGTTCCGCGGCATCGAGACCGACATGAAGCTCGCGGTGGTGGGCGGCCTGTCCTTCTCGGAGGACTACGTGCGAGAGCTCAAGCGCTACGAGAGCGACCGCATCCGGCTGCTCGACTACGTCTACGGCGAGGGGCTCGAGGAGCTGTGGAGCAACGCCTACCTGGTCGTGCTGCCCTCCACCATGGAGGGGCTTTCGATCGCGTTGCTCGAGGCGCTGTCCTACGGCCGCTGCGTGCTGTTCTCGGACATCCCCGAGAACCGCGAGGTGGCGGACCAGGTCGCGGTGTCGTTCCGGAGCCGCGACGTCGCCGACCTGCGCGCCAAGCTGGAGGAGCTGATCCGCGCCCCCGAGCGCGTGCGCGAGTACGAGGCGCGGGCGCGCGACCACATCCAGAAGCACTACTCGTGGGACACGGTGGCCGAGCAGACCGAGCAGGTCTATCGCGAGATGCGCGGGAAGTGACGCGCGCCCGCCGGGGCGATGCGCGCGGCGGAGCGCGCCGAGGAAGCAGCGCGTGCGGGGGCGGGCGCAGGCAGCGGCAACGCGGCGCCGCGCGCGGCGCCGCGGGTGGACAAGCGCGGCCGCCTCGCCCCATGATGGGCGCGTGCGGATCGCGATGGTGATGAGCCTCGGCGTCGGGGGCGGGGAACGCACCGTCCATGCCTGAGCGCTTCGTGCTGATTCTCGCCGGCGGCCGTGGCGAGCGCTTCTGGCCCTGGAGCCGGCCCGCGCGCCCCAAGCAGCTCCTGCCGCTCGCCCGCGGCGGACGCTCGCTGCTCGCGGCCACCTTCGAGCGGGCGCTGAGGCTGGTCGCGGCTGCGGACCACGTGCTCGTCATGACCGCGCTCGACCTCAAGGATGCAGTACAGAGCGAGTGCCCCGGGGCGCGCGTGCTCGGCGAGCCGGTGGGCCGCAACACCGCGCCCGCGATCGCCGCGGCCGCGGCGCTGGTCCCGGACGACTCGGCCTTCGCGGTGCTGCCCGCGGACCACGCGATCGACGACCTCGACGCGTTCGTGCGCGACTCGGGGCGCGCCTTCGAGGCCGCCGAGCGCGAGAAGGTGCTCGTGACCTTCGGCGTCCGGCCCACGGGGCCGGAGACCGCGCTGGGCTACATCCGCCGCGGCGCGCCGCTCGGCGAGCGCCTCTCCCGCGTCGCCCAGTTCACCGAGAAGCCCGACGCCGCGCGAGCGCGGGCCTTCGTCGAGAGCGGCGAGTACCTGTGGAACTGCGGCATCTTCGTGTGGCGGCGCACGGTCTTTCTCCAGGCGCTCGAGGCCGGGCGGCCGGCCCTGGCGCGCGCGCTTCGCGACTTCGGGGCTCCGGCCTCGGAGGCGGACTTCGAGGAGCGGATGGGCGCGGTGTTCCCTGGGCTCGAGAGCATCTCGGTGGACTACGCGGTGCTCGAGAAGTCGCCCAACGTGCTCGTGGTCGAGGCCTCGTTCGACTGGGACGATCTCGGCTCGTGGGGCGCCTGGGCGCGGCGGCAGCCGCGCGACGCGCGCGGCAACGTGGCGTTCGGCGACGCGGTGATCGTGGACTGCGACGGGTGCGTGGTGGTGGGCGAGGGGGGAACCGCGGCGGCGATGGGCCTGAGCGGCATGGTGGTGGTGCACGTGAACGGCGCCACGCTCACCTGCCCGCTCGCGCAGAGCGAGAGCGTGCGCCGGGTGAGCGCGGCGGTGCGCGAGAGGAACGTGCGGTGAGGCGCGGGCTCGTCGCTCCGGGCCTGGCGCTCGTGCTCCTCGCGCTGACGGGCTGCGCCGCCGTCGCGCCCCCGTCCCCTCCGCCCGCGGCGCCGCCGGCCGCCCGGCAGACTCCGCCGAAGGCGGCGGAGCCGCCGCCGCCGCGGGGCAGCGTCGCGGTGGGCAACACCGCTTCGGGCGGCGCGATCCTCTCCAACGACGAGCACCCGGCGGTCGTGGACAGCGGTCCTTCGGCCGATGCCATGGCCGTGCTGGCGACCATTCCCGAGCCCCTGACGCCCGGCGAGCGCGTTCCGCTCAGGCGGGCCGAGTCGGTGGCGATCGCGAGGCCGGCACCTGCGGCCGCGGCGGTGCGAACGGCGGCGAGCGATACGGCGGCCGCGCGCCCGGCGGCGGGCGACACGACATCGGCGCGTCCGGCCGCGGGCGATTCGGGAGCCGTTGCCCGCGACAGCGCATCGGCGGGCGCGCCTGCGGCTCCGGGCGCGGACACCGCGCAGGTCCCGGTGCCGGCGCCGACCGAGCCGCTCGGCGACCGTCCGGGCTCGCTCGCCCGCGCGCTCGCCGACACGCAGAGCGTGGCGCCCCCGGCGGCGCCGCCCCCTCCGGCGCGCCCCGACAGCTGCTGGCGGGTCCAGGTCGCCGCGCCCTCCGCGAAGAAGCAGGCCGACCTCACCCGCCAGGCCGCGGAGTCGGTGCTGCTGGTGAAGATCGACGTCGAGAAGCAGAAGGTGCGCTACAAGCTACGCACCCACGACTGCCTGAGCCGCGAAGCCGCGCGGGAGCTGCGCAAGCGCGCCGTCGCCTCGGGGTTCAAAGGGGCGTTCACCCTGGTCGAGGTGAAGCCGTGACCGCCTGCTCGGGGATCCGCCCGTGAGCCGCGCGCTCGTGATCGTCGAGGACGCGGGCCACCGCGACCTGCGCCCGCTCACCGACCTCCTGCCCGTGCCCGCGCTCGCCTTCGGCGCCTCGACCCTGTGGGAGCGCTGGCGACGCGCCGCCGGAGTCCCGCTGCTCGCGATCGAGGCGCGCGCCGCGGCGATGCGCGCCTGGCACGACGCCCCGGCGCCCGACGCCGTGCGGCTCTCGGCGCGCGACCCGGTGCTGGTGGTGAACGCCGCGGCCCTTCCCGGCCCGTGGCTGGAGGAGAAGAGTGCTTCGAAGTCGCCGGCGATCTTCCGCGCGCGCGGCAGGTTCGTCGCCGCGCGGCTCGACTACGAGACCGTGTCGGGCGGCCTCGGGCGCGGCGAGGGATTCGAGCGCTTCCTCGAGGGCCTGGCGCTTCCGCCGGTCGAGGTCGAGGCGCGCCGGATCGAGCGGCCGTGGCACTTCGTCGAGTGGAACGCCGCCGCGATCGAGCAGGATCTCGGCGGGCGCCCCGCCACCCTGGCGGGCGAGCGCCATCCGTTCGCGGTCGTGCTGCACCCCGACCGCGTCAGCATCGAGGCCGGGGCCCGCATCGACCCGTTCGCGGTGCTGGACGCGCGCGGCGGGCCGATCCGCATCGGCCCGCAGGCGGTGGTCGGTCCCCACACCGTGGTCAGCGGGCCGTGCGTGGTCGGCGCCGGCACGCAGCTCCTGGGCGGCGCGGTCGGGCGCTCGACCCTCGGCCCCGAGTGCCGGATCGCGGGCGAGGTCGAGGAGTGCATCTGGCAGGGCTACTCCAACAAGCGCCACCACGGCTTCGTGGGCCACAGCGTGATCGGCGAGTGGGTGAACCTGGGGGCACTCACCACCACCAGCGACCTCAAGAACAACTACGGCCGGGTGCGCGTCTTGGTGGACGGGCGCGAGGAGGAGAGCGGCGTCACCAAGCTCGGCTCGCTGATCGGCGCCCACGTCAAGACCGGCATCGGCACCCTGCTCCCGACCGGAGCCGCGGTGGGGGTGGGCGCGAACCTGTTCGGCGGCGGGCGCTTCGCCCCCAGGCACGTCCCGGCCTTCGGCTGGTGGGACGGCGAGCGCATGGCGGAGCACCGGATCGAGGCGTTCCTGGCCACCGCGCGCATCGCGATGGGGCGGCGCGGCCGCGAGCTGACGTCCGAGGACGAGGAGGCGCTGCGCGCGCTGTTCGCGGCGACCGCGGGCGAGCGCGGCGCCGCTGCGGCGCCCGGTGCCGCGGCGGCGGCCGCCGGGGCCGCGCCCGTCGAGCGCGCGCCTTGACTCCCACGCCGCGCGCTACGTAAGCTTCCTCGCTTTTTCCCGCCCTGCGCGGCCTCTCCGCGGCGCGGGGGCCGCCCGTCGAACCGCTCACGAGGAGCCCGATGCCCGAGCTGCGCAAGGACCCGGTCGTCGGCCGCTGGGTGATCATCTCCACCGAGCGCAGCCGCCGGCCGACCAGCTTCGTCCCCGTCACCCACGAAAAGGTCTCCCACTTCTGCCCGTTCTGCCCCGGGAACGAGGAGAAGACGCCGAACGAGATCTTCGCCGTACGGCCCGGAGGAGGGTCCCCCAACGGTCCGGGCTGGACGGTGCGCGTCGTGCCCAACAAGTTCCCCGCGCTCCAGATCGAGGGCACGCTCGACCGGCGCGGCGAGGGACTGTACGACAAGATGAACGGGGTGGGCGCCCACGAGGTCGTGATCGAGACTCCGGACCACGACATGGAGTTCGCCGACCTCCCGGTCGAGCACATCGAGCAGATCCTGAACGCCTACCGCGAGCGGGCGCTCGACCTGCACCGCGACAAGCGCCTGCGCTACGTGCTGATCTTCAAGAACCACGGCGCCCGCGCCGGCGCCACGCTCGAGCACGCCCATACCCAGCTCATCGCCACGCCGATCGTGCCCAGGATCCTGCAGGAGGAGCTGGACGGGGGGCGGCGCTACTTCGAGCTCAAGGAGCGCTGCGTGTTCTGCGACATC
Organism: Candidatus Eiseniibacteriota bacterium; assembly: GCA_036507005.1. GTDB lineage: Bacteria > Eisenbacteria > RBG-16-71-46 > RBG-16-71-46 > RBG-16-71-46 > WS-2. Next base: position 7,728 of record DASXQT010000079.1, on the reverse strand, counting down.
ATCCAGCAGGAGACCGCGGAGAACGACGGCCGCCGGGTGGTGAGCGTGAGCGAGCGCTTCCTGGTGGTCGAGCCGTTCGCGCCGCGCTTCCCGTTCGAGACCTGGATCCTGCCGCGCCAGCACGACGCGTCCTTCCCGGTGCTGAGCGACATCGGCGAGCTGCGCGACCTCGCGGCCACGCTCAAGGACACGCTCCAGCGCCTGAACCGCGCCCTCGACCGCCCGCCCTTCAACTTCGTGATCCACACCGCGCCGGTGAGCGAGGGCGAGGTCGAGTACTACCACTGGCACCTCGAGATCACGCCCACCCTCACCCGCGTGGCCGGGTTCGAGATCGGCTCCGGCTTCCACATCAACCCCACGCCCCCCGAGGATGCGGCCCAGTACCTGCGCGAGGTGGCGGTCGAGGCGTGAGGAGGTCGGGGTGACCCGCCCATGACCGCGCGGAGCCTCGCCATCGCCCACGTGGCGAGCGAGATGGGCCCGCTGATCAAGGTCGGCGGGCTGGCCGACGTCGTCGGGTCGCTGGCCTTCGAGCAGGCGCGCCGCGGACACCGCGTCACCGTCGTGCTGCCCGCCTACCAAGCGCTCGCCATCCCCGACGGCTGGACGCGGCGCGCGTTCCGCGGCATCGAGGTGCCGTGGGGGATGTCGCGCGAGCCCGCGCACTTCGACCTCGCCGAGCCGCCGGGCGTCGGGCCGCGCGTACTGTTGGTGGGGCACGAGGGCGAGCGCGGCTTCTTCGACCGCGAGGGCGTCTACGACGATCCGCGCACCGGCGAGGGCTACCGCGACAACGCCGAGCGCTTCCTGTTCTTCTCCCGCGCCGCGATCGAGGGCCTGAAGGCGCTGGGCGGCGGAGTCGACGTGCTCCACGCCCACGATCACCAGGGGGCCTGGGCGGTGTGCTTCGTGCGCACCCACGAGCGCGGCTCGCCCGAGTTCGCCTCCACCGCCACCGTCTTCACCATCCACAACCTCGGCTACCAGGGGATCCACGACCCGTGGGTGCTGGCGCTCGCCGGGATCGGCATGGACCAGTTCCAGCCTCAGGGCCCCTTCGAGTACTGGGGCCGCGTGAACGACATGAAGGTCGGGCTCGCGTTCGCCGACCTGCTCACCACCGTGAGCCCGCGCTACGCCCAGGAGATCCAGGGGAGCGCGGAGTTCGGCTGCGGGCTCGAGGGCGTGCTCTCCAGGCGCAGCGCCGACCTGCGCGGGATCCTGAACGGCATCGACGACGAGGAGTGGACCCCGGCGCACGACCCGCACATCCCCGCGCACTACGACCCCGACCGCCTCGACGCCAAGCGCGGGAACCGCGACGCGCTGATCGCCGAGTGCGGGTTCCCGCGCGAGCCCGAGGCCGCGCTGGTGGGCATGGTGTCGCGCCTGGTCGAGCAGAAGGGCATCGACCTCGTGCTCCAGGCCGAGCCCGAGTGGCTCAAGCTCGACGCGCGCCTCGTGGTGCTGGGCTCGGGGCCCGTCAACTACCAGGAGCGCCTGCGCCGCATCGCGCACCGGCGCCCCGACCGCGTCTACTACCGCTCCGGCCACGACGAGCGCTTCGCCCACCTGATCGAGGCGGGTGCCGACCTGTTCCTCATGCCCTCGCGCTACGAGCCCTGCGGGCTCAACCAGATGTACAGCCTGCGCTACGGCACCGTGCCGGTGGTGAGAGCGGTCGGCGGGCTCGCCGACACGGTCGAGGAGTTCGACCCGCGCTCCGGCCAGGGCTCCGGGTTCCTGTTCCAGCGCTACCACGCCGACGAGATGGTGGCGGCGCTCCGGCGCGCGCTCGCGATCCACCGCCAGCCCACGCTGTGGCGCACGCTGCAGCGGAACGGGATGAGCCGCGACTTCTCGTGGCGCGTGAGCGCCGACGGCTACGACCGCGCCTACGAGGAGGCGATGGAGCGCGCGGCGCGTCGCGGGGAGGCGGCGCGGGGCGACGGGCGGGTGGGGGCGACCCGCGCGGGCGCCGCGCCCGCGGGCACGCTCGCGGGCGGTGTCCCGGGCTCCGCGGCGCCCGATCCTGCAGGGCCGCGCGGAGGCGACTGACCCGCGGCGCGTCCCTCGCCACGGCGCGGGTGGGGCCGTCCGTCCCCGGGCCTCACGAGCCGGCGCGCGGGCGGTCCACCGGCGCCGCGTCCGCCAGCACGCCCGCGCGCTACGCGCGCGGCTCGAGGAACTCGGCGTGGAGCGCGCGCACCGCGTCCTCGCAGCGCCCGCCCGGCACGCGGAACACCAGCGCCACGGGCGTGACCCGGAGCGCCACCAGCGGCACCTGCGCGCGCTCGAGCGCGCGCTCGGCCCGCACCACCTCGCGGCCGCCGAGCCCGAGCCCCACCACCGAGACGAACGCGGCGCCGTGCTCGACCGCGAGCTTCCACTCGCCCCCCGGCCCGCGCAGGGTGCGGAACTCGCCCTCGAGCTTCTCCGCGTCCGCGCGGCTCCCGATCCACACGATCACGCCGTGGGCGTCGCCCGCCTGCTCGTGCGCCAGGAGGTCGAGGTCGGGCAGCCGGTCGCCGACCGCCTCGATGATCGCTCGCCCCTCGCCGCGCCCGCCCGCGTTGCCCTCGGCGATCGCGATCGAGCAGTCCGCGCGGTGGGTCACCGCCTCGACTCGTGCCCGTTCCATCTCGTCCTCCACGATCTCGGTGCCGGGCGACCCGTCGAACGACGAGCGCACCGCAAGCGGCACGCGGTAGGCCGCCGCCAGGTCCACGCAGCGCGCGTGCAGCACCCGGCCCCCGAGATGGGCGAGCGCCGAGCACGCGCGGTAGGAGAGCCTCGGGATCGCGCGCGCGCCCGCGACCACGCGCGGATCGGCCGTGAACACGCCGGCCACGTCGGTGTAGATCTCGCAGCGCCCCGGGCCGAGCGCGGCCGCGAGCGCCACCGCCGTGGTGTCGGAGCCGCCGCGCCCGAGCGTGGTGATCTCGCGCGTCCCGGGCGCCACGCCCTGGAAGCCGGCCACGATCACCACCCGCCCGCGCGCGAGCTCGGCGCGGAGGCGCTCCGGCTTCACCTCCACGATGCGCGCCGCGCTGTGCGCTCCGTCGGTGAGGATGCCGCTCTGCGAGCCCGTGAACGAGATCGCCTCGACGCCCAGGTCGTGGAGGGCCATGGCGAGCAGCGCCATGGCCACGCGTTCCCCGGTGGTGAGCAGCATGTCCAGCTCGCGGCGGTTGGGCTCCTGCGACACCTGGTGCGCGAGCGCGATCAGCTCGTCGGTCGACTCGCCCATGGCCGAGACCACGACCACGGTGTCGTGCCCCGCCGCCCTCGCCTCGGCCACCCGCTTCGCCACCGCGCGGATGCGCTCCGGCCCGTCCACCGAGGTGCCGCCGTACTTCTGGACCAGCAGGCTCACGCGGGAGTTATAGGGTCTCGGGCGCCGGCGTGCACGGACTTTTCCTGCCCGGTCCGCACCCTTGCGTAGCGCGCGGCACGCGGGGCCGGCGCGTGGCTAGCGGCCGCGCCGCGCCAGCCCGGACAGAGCCGACGCCAGCTCCTCGCGGATCACCTGCGGCAGGATCCGGCTCACCGCGGAGCGCACCTGCGTGCGAATCGAGCCGCGATCCATGGCCGGCATCCCGATGCGCGTCGCCCGGCGGCCCCGTGCCCGCCGCTTCTTTGCCGGCCCGCGCCAGCGGTAGAAGCTGAGCGTCGAGACGCCGAAGCGCTTCTTCACCTGGGCTCCGGTCAGGTTCTCCTTGCGGGCGGTCTCGAGGATCTTGCGTTTCTGCTCCGCGGTGTAGCGACGGGCCTTCGAATTCGACTTCGGCATGCGGGCACCTCCGAGGGGTGAAGAGGGTGGATCGGCAAGCGATGTCGCGACCGAACGGCCGGGGGCGGCCCGCAAATGGCATCCAGTTGCCAAAGCCCTCGCGTCGCGTCGAGTCCTGGCATCGAGCGCGAAACTCTACCCTGCCGGCGCGGCCCGCACCAATCGATTCGAAGCCGAAGTCGGCCGGAAACCGGCCGAATGCTTGACGCTCCGCGAAGGGCGTCGGTATAGTCCCGCGCGCTTCTTTACCATGCGGAAGTAGCTCAGACCGGTAGAGCGCCACCTTGCCAAGGTGGATGTCGCGGGTTCAAATCCCGTCTTCCGCTCCATCCTGCGGGGCCGGCCGGCGGTCGGCCCCTTTTTCCTTCCGCGGAGGCTTCGTGAGCCGGGGGTCAGCCGACAGCGCCGCCGTCGAGCGCGCCGTGGCCGAGCTGATCGGCGCTCTCGGCCTCGATCCCGCGGCGGAGCCCGAGCTGCGGGAGACTCCCGGGCGCGTGGCGCGGATGTACGCCGAGATCCTCGGCGGCCTCGCTCCCGAAGCCGAGCCCGATCTCGTGACGTTCCCCCATCGAGCGCAGGGCGGGGAGCTGGTCGCGGTGCGCGGCATCGCCTTCCACTCGCTGTGCGTCCACCACCTCGTCCCGTTCTTCGGCCGGGCCCTGGTCGCCTACCTGCCCGAGGCTTCCATCGTCGGGATCAGCGCGCCGGCGCGGCTCGTGGACTTCTACTCCCGCCGCCTGCAGCTCCAGGAGCGGATGGGGGTGCAGATCGCGGATCACCTCGAGCGCCTGGTGAAGCCGCGCGGCATCGCCGTGGTGCTCGAGGCCCGCCACCTGTGCATGGAGATGCGCGGGATCCGGCGGCGGGCGATGGTGGAGACGCGCGTGGTGCGCGGCGAGCTCGCCGAGGCGCGCTGGGCCGGGGCGCTGCGGCTCTCTCGCCGCGGCTGAGCGCGGTGCGGGCCAGAGCCGGGCGGCCGGCCGTGACCGCGGTGGTGGTCACGCGCGACCGCCCGCGCCTCTTCGCCGACGCGCTCGCGAGCGTGGCGGCCCAGAGCCTGGCTCCGCTCGAGGTGCAGGTCGCGAACGCCGGCGGCTCGGAGGTGGCGGTCGCGGCGCAGGGCGGGCTCGAGATCACGACCGTGCCGGCCCGCGACCGCTGGGCGGCCGCGGCGCGCAACCTCGCGGCGCGCGGCGCGCGCGGGGAGGTGCTGGCGTTTCTCGACGACGACGATCGCTGGCTTCCGGATCATCTCGCCCACCTCGCCGATGCGCTCGCCGATCCCGCGGTTGCGCTCGCCTACTCCGACAGCGCCGTGGTGCGCGAGCGCGTGGCCGCTTCGGGCGAGCGCGTCGAGCTCGAGCGCCGGGTGATCGCGCGCGACTGGGACCCCGCGTTCATGCGCCACGATGACTACCTGCCGCCCAGCACGTGGCTGGTGCGTCGCTCCCTGTTCGAGCGCCTGGGCGGCTTCGACGAGTCCTTCCGCTTCTCCGAGGACTGGGACTTCCTGATGCGTGCCGCCCTCCTCACCACGCCGCGCCGGGCGAAGGGGGTGAGCGTCGAGATCCGGATGCGCGAGGGCGGGAACGCCTCGGCCGACTTCGGTCTCGGGCGGATCGACTGCCTGAAGCGGCTCGCCGCCCGCCACGGCCTGCCGCCGATCGAGCCGCGGACGTTCTGGGAGGTGGCGGAGATCGTGGCTGCCGCGGAGGGTCGCGCGTGACCCATCGCCCGGTCCGAAGCGTGCGTCGATGGCCGTCGCGGTCCTGATCGCGGGCGCCGGGCCGGCCGGCGTCTCGGCCGCGCTGTGGGCGCGCTCGCTCGGTCTCGAGCCCCTGCTGCTCGAGGCCGGGCCGGTGGCGGGCGGGCAGCTCCACCTCATCCACTTCCACCCCGCCGACCTGGCCGCGGTCGAGGCGGGCGACGGACCCGTCATCGCCGCCGCGATGGCCCGCCAGCTCGAGGCGGCGCGGATCGCGCTGCGCTGCGACGCGGCCGCGGCCGCGCTCGAGCCCGCGCGCGACGCCGCCTCGCGCCCCGCGGTGCGGCTCGCGGGCGGCGAGCGCATCGAGGCGGAAGCCGTGCTGATCGCGACCGGCGTGCGCCGCCGCCGCCTCGAGATCCCCGGCGAGCGCGAGCTGGAGGGCCGCGGCGTCTCCTACTCGGCGACCCGCGACCGCGCGATGTTCGCCGGGGAGCCGGTCGTGGTCGCGGGCGGCGGGGACGCGGCGTTCGAGAACGCGCTGCTGCTCGCCGCGGTGGGATGCAAGGTGACGCTCGCGGTGCGCGGCGCGCCGCGAGCGCGCGCCGAGTTCCGGGCACGCGCGGCCGCGGAGCCGCTCATCGAGGTGCGCGAGCGCACCCGGATCACGGCGGCCGTGGGGGAGGCCCGCCTCCGGGCCGTGCGGCTCTCGGGCCCGGCGGGCGAGGAGGAGCGCGAGGCGGCGGGTCTCGTCATCAAGGTGGGGGTGATCCCCAACACCGAGTGGTGCCGCGACACGCTGGCCCACGACGCGGACGGGTTCCTCGCCGTGGACGCGGGCTTCGCCGCGTCGCAGCCCCGCGTTTGGGCCGCGGGCGACGTGACGCGGCCGCGGCTGCCCGCGATCGCGGTCGCGATCGGCCACGGCGCGCTCGCGGCGGCCGCGATCCGGCGCGCGCTGGCCGGCTAGGCACTGGCCGAGAATGTCGCACCGCCGCCGACCTGCGCGGCTCTAGGCGACGCGGCCTGATGAGCCGCTCCGCGACGGGAGGTAGCGCAGCGCGGCGCGGATCTTCTCCTCCATCGGGGCATCCGGCATGCGCTCGCAGCAGTTCGCCCCCTCGCGGGCGTCCTGGAGCGTGAAGCCCAGCTTCCGCAGCCAGGGAATCACGCTGCGCTCCGGATCGTTCTCCACCGCCGCCCGCGCCTTCGCCTCCTCCCGTGCCTGCCGCGCCGCCGCGCGGTTGCTCGCCATGAACCCCGCCCCGAAGATGCACTCTGCCTCGTACTGGTTGTGGGCCCGACAGCGCAAGCGAATCCCCTCCACCGTCGCCTCGCCCCCGCGCGCGACCGGATCCACGTGGTCAAACTCCAAGCGGTTGCGGGACCCGCAACGGTGACCGCCCTCGCTCACGAATGTGCACTGGCCGCCGTCGCGCTCCCAGACCGCGCGCTTGACGGCCGCAGGGATGTGCCGCGGGTTCGCGGACGAGCGCTGCGGGCCGGGCCGGGTCGTGGCAGCGAACTTCTGCTTCTCGAGCTGAAGGATCAGCGCATCGAACGCCCGGTCCACCAGGTCGGGGAACTCTCCCGAGCACGCGTGGCCGAGCAGGGCTCTCGCGTACTGGATCCTTTCGTGGGTGTCCTCGGTGATCGTCCCCTGCACCTTGAACCTGCCCGGCGAGATCGGCGCTACCGTGACGTGCGGCGCCGACGAATCAACTGGCCACGTGGCCACCCGGCTTACCGCACAACTTGAGGGATTGCCTGCCGCGTCGACTGGCCGCGCGGCCACCTGAGTCTGGCGGGGCGGAAGCGCCTCCATTCGCGCGGGCACGTCGGCCTTGGGGAAGCGGTGCGCGATCAGCAGCCTGATGGCGAAGCACGTCTTGTGCGCGGCCGCGGCCAGCAGCTCGTCCGCGTTCTCCGGGGTCAGGTGCTTCGCCAACAGCGCCAGCCCGCTCAGGTGCAGGCGGCCGTCGGCCACCATGGCGAAGATCCCCGGGAACTCGCGCGCCGCCCGCGCCGCCCGGATGCGCTTCAGCGCCGAGTCGTCGGACATGTGGAGCACGTGGACACAGTACGCGTACATCGAGTCGTAGCCGGCCGGGGCGTAGAGGCGCCGGGCATCGACCTCTGCGATGTGTTCCAGGACGGGCAGGCTCGAGGCGCGCTCGTTGGCAACGACCGCCGCCAGGGAACGGAGCAGCTCCTGGTCGCCGAGGTG
>DASXQT010000078.1:0-33745 GCA_036507005.1 Candidatus Eiseniibacteriota bacterium | reverse complement strand
GCCTCCCTCGGGCCCCGCCCGCACCTGCGACCACCCGGCACGGTCCCTCGCGCAGCTTCAGCCGACATCGGATCCCACGAACCGTTCGCCGAAAGGCCGATCTACTACCTTTCGCTGGTCCTGATGAATAATCAAGGCTAGTACCCGAACGCCCGGTCGTAGCGGTCGAGCTGGGCGCAGAACTCCACGTCGCGCGCGAAGGCCGGCCCGAGCGCGCGCAGCGCCCGGCCGTGGAAGGAGCCCTGGAGCAGCGCTCGGACCCCGGCGGCGTCCGCGGGCGCCAGCGCGCGCGCAAGCCGCGCCGCGCCGCCCTCGAGCCGCGCGCCGCGCGCCTCGAGCGCGCGGGCGATCCAGCCCGCACACGCCGCGTCCTCGAGGTCGAAGCGCCCTTCACCGCCGGCGCAGGCAATGAGCACGAAGCGCGCGCCCGCGAGCGACTCCACCACCGCCTTCGCGTTCACGAACGCCGCCAGGCGCCGCACGCCGCAGCCGGCGCAGGCCAGCATCGCGAGCGAGCCGTTGGTGGAGGCGAACACCAGCGTGCGCCCGCCGACGACGTCGGCGCGGTACTCCTCGGGCGAGTTGCCGAGGTCGAAGCCCGGGATCTTGAGCCCGCCGCGCTCCCCGCAGAGCAGCGCCTGGGGCTCGCGCTGCTTGAGCGCGAACGCCTGCTCGGGATCGGCAACGGGCACCACGCGCCGCGCGCCGTTCGTGAACGCGACCGTGAGCGTGGTGGTGGCGCGCAGCACGTCGATCACCACCGCGGCGAGGCGGCGGGCGTCGCGCGGCCAGCCGCGCGGTGTGCGGTCGGGGTCGGCGTCGCGGCCGGCAACCAGCTCGACCCGCACGCGCACGGCGCCGGTCAGCGGGCGGCGGCGGCGGGCTCGGGCGCGAGCAGCGCGCTCACGAAGCCGGTGTCGAGGTCGCCCGCCCGGAAACGTGGGTGGCGCAGGGCGAGCAGATGGAAGGGGATCGTGGTCTTCACCCCCTCCACGATCATCTCCTCGAGCGCGATCTCCATGCGGCGCAGGGCCTCGGGCCGGTCCTTCCCGAAGGCGATGAGCTTGCCGATCATCGAGTCGTAGTAGCGCGGCACGGTGTAGCCGGCGTACACGTGGCTGTCGACGCGCAGCCCGGGGCCGCCGGGCTTGTACCAGTAGCTGATCTTCCCGGGCGAGGGACGGAACCCGTGCTCGTGGTCTTCGGCGTTGATGCGGCACTCGATGGCGTGCCCGCGCCACTCGACCTCCTCCTGGGTGAGCGACAGCTTCTCCCCCGCCGCCACCCGGATCTGCTCCTTCACCAGGTCGAGTCCCGTGACCTCCTCGGTCACCGGGTGCTCGACCTGGATGCGCGTGTTCATCTCCATGAAGTAGAAGGCGCCGCTCTGGTCGAACAGGAACTCCATGGTGCCGGCGTTGCGGTAGCCGATCGCGCTCGCGCCCTTGGCCGCGATCGTTCCCACCTCGCGGCGCTTCTCCGGGGTGAGGAACGGGCTCGGGGCCTCCTCGATCAGCTTCTGGTGGTTGCGCTGCACGCTGCACTCGCGCTCGCCGAGGTGGATCAGGTTACCGTGCGAGTCGCCGAAGATCTGGAACTCGATGTGCCGCGGCTTGACGATGAACTTCTCGAGGTAGACCGCGTCGTTGCCGAACGCGGCGCCCGCCTCGGCGCGCGCGATGCCGAGCCCGGCGCGGAGCTGCTTCTCGTCGAAGGCCACCCGCATCCCGCGGCCGCCGCCGCCGGCCGCGGCCTTGATGATCACCGGGTAGCCGATCGAGCCGGCGAGCGCGAGCGCCTCGTCCACGCCCGCGATCACGTCCTCGCTCCCCGGCACCACCGGCAGCCCGGCCGCGGCCATGGTGCGCCGCGCCACGGCCTTGTCGCCCATCTTGCGGATCATCTCCGCGTCCGGGCCGATGAAGGTGAACCCGCACGAGCCACACACCTCCGCGAAGTGCGCGTTCTCGGACAGGAACCCGTAGCCGGGGTGGATGGCGTCGGCGCCCGTGACCTCGGCGGCCGAGATCAGGCGCGCGATGTGGTTGTAGGACTGGGCGGGCGGGGGCGGGCCGATGCACACCGACTCGTCGGCGAGCCGCACGTGCAGGCTGTCGCGGTCGGCCTCGCTGAACACCGCGACCGTGGAGATCTTGAGCTCGCGGCAGGCCCGGATCACGCGGAGCGCGATCTCGCCGCGGTTGGCGATCAGGACCTTGCGGAACATTCAGAGCCGGCAGGCCGCGTCTAGGCCGCGCGCTTCGATCGGCCGGGCGCCGGGGGCCGGGCCGGCGCCGCGTGCGGGACGCCGGGCAGGGCCTCGGCCTCCTCGCCGGTCGCGGCGTCCACCGGCTGCCACTGGCGGTCGGAGGTGCCCGAGATCCCCTTGAGCTTGAGCGCCAGCTCGTTCGGGTTCGTGCAGTTCCGGAGCGCCTCCTCCTCGGTGATCGTGCCGTCGCGCAGCAGGTGCAGCACGCTCTGGTCGAAGGTCTGCATGCCGTACTGGGTGGCGCCCTCGGCCACGATGCTGCCGATCAGGGGCATCTTCTCCGGGTTCATGATGTACTCGCGGATCGTGGGCGTGTTCACCATGATCTCGACCGCCGGGACCCGGCCCGCGCCGTCCGCGCGCGGGATCAGGCGCTGGCACACCACCGCCTTGAGGTTGGTCGACATCGAGAGCCGCACCTCCTCGTGCTGGTGCGGCGGGTAGAACGAGAGGATGCGCTGCAGGGTCTGCATCACGTCGGTGGTGTGCAGCGTGGACATCACGAGGTGGCCGGTGTCGGCGGCGGTGAGCGCGGTGTTCATGGTCTCGAGGTCGCGGATCTCGCCCACCAGGATGATGTCCGGGTCCTGGCGCAGGACGTAGCGCAGCCCGTCCTTGAACGAGTGGGTGTCGAGCCCGACCTCGCGCTGGTGCACGAACGACATGCGGTCGATGTGCAGGAACTCGATCGGGTCCTCGACGGTCATGACGTTGCGGCTCGTCACCTTGTTGATCGCGTCGATGATGGCGGCCAGGGTCGTGGACTTGCCCGAGCCGGTGCGGCCGGTCACCAGGATGAGCCCGCGCGGCGAGAACGCCAGCTCGCGCACCAGCGGCGGCAGGTGCAGGTCCTCGATGGTCGGGACCTCGACCGGGACGTGGCGCAGCGCCAGCGCGGTGGTGCCGCGCTGCATGAAGACGTTGGCGCGGAAGCGCGCCACCCCGGCCACGCCGAAGGCGAAGTCGATCTCGTGATGGGTCGCGAAGTGCTGGCGCTGCTCCTCGTTCAGGAGCTGACCCGCGACCGTGTTGAGGTCGGCCGCGGAGGGCGGCGGCTCGTCGAGCGTGTAGAGCACGCCGTCCACCCGCACCACCGGGGGCGAGCCGGCCTTGAGGTGCAGGTCGCTGGCGTGCGCCGCGATCATCTTCTCGAGAATGGCGCGAATGTTCATCCCTGTCTCCACGCGCGGGCCGGTCGCGGCCCCCTGCCCGATCAGGCCGGATCGACCAGGAACAGCTTCTGGCCGAACTCGACCGGCTGCTGGTTCTCGACCAGGATCTGCGCCACCCGGCCGCGGACCTCCGACTCGATCTCGTTCATGAGCTTCATGGCCTCGATGATGCAGACCGTCTGCCCGATCTCCACCGTCGAGCCCACCTCGACGTACGGATCCGCGTCCGGCGCCGGCGCCCGGTAGAACGTCCCCACCATCGGCGAGGTGACGGCGACGAAGCGGTCGGTCTTCTCGGGCGCCGGGCTCCCGCCCGCGCCCGCCTTGCCTGCCGGCTCCGCGGCCGGGTTCCGGGCCGCGGCCGGCGCGCTCGCCCCGTGCGGCGCACCGGGCGCGGCGCTGATCCGCACCGCGCGGCCGCCGGCGCTCAGCTCGAGCTCTCCGATGCCGGTGCGCTGGACGAGGCGGATCAGGCGCCGCAGCTCGCCCACTTCGAACCCGCCGAGCACGGCGCTTCCGGCGTTATCGTCCGCGCCGCGAGCGGACTTGACGGGCCTTCCCTTGGGCGGGGGATCGGTCCCGCGCGCGCGCTTACGCGTTCGGGTCACGCGCGAGGACTCCGACCAGGGCCCGCAGCGCGAGCCCGTAGCTCTCGGCCCCGAATCCCTGGACCACGCCCAGGGCGGCGCCGGAGATCAGCGAGTGGTGGCGGAACGGCTCGCGCGAGGCCGGGTTCGACACGTGCACCTCGACCACCGGGAGGCCGGCCGAAGCCACCGCGTCCCGCAGCGCAACGCTGGTGTGGGTGAGCCCGCCGGGGTTGAGGAGGACGCCCTCGGCCGCGGCGCGCGCGGTGTGGAGCGCGTCGATCAGCACGCCTTCGTGATTGGTCTGGCGGCATTCCACTTCGCAGCCCAGCTCCGCGGCGAGGCTCCGGAGGCCGCGATCGATCGTGTCGAGCGTGACCCGTCCGTACACGTCCGGCTCCCGCGTTCCCAGAGCTCCGAGGTTGGGGCCGTGCAGGACGAGGATGCGGGACATCGAGCCTCGCGGGTTGCCCGCCTGCCTCATTCGCGGGCTCCGGCTTCGAGCATCGCCGCCTGCACGAGGCGGCGCGAGATCAAGCGCGGCAGGCTAGCATGGCCCACCCGGGGGGTCAAAACCCAGCGCACCCCGGCGTCGCTGCGCTTCTTGTCGCGCGCCATGCCGTCGAAGAGCCGCGCGAGCCGCGTGCCGGGCACGCGGTGCGTGAGCCCGAAGCGGTCGAGCAGCGCGTCCTGGCGCGCGCGCGCCGCCTCGGGGAGCCCCGCCGCCCGCACCGAGAGCGCGGCCGCCACGCGCATCCCGATCGCCACCGCCTCGCCGTGCAGGAGCCCGCGGTAGCCGCCCGCGGCCTCGAGCGCGTGGGCGAGCGTGTGGCCGTAGTTGAGCGCCAGGCGCGGCCCGCGGTCGCGCTCGTCGCGCCGCACGATCCGCGCCTTGGCGGCCAGGGTGCGCGCGACCGCGCCCGCGAGCGCTTCGGGATCGCCGGCGGCCAGCCCCCAGGCCTCGCGCTCCACCCACCGGAAGAGCGCGGCGTCCACCGCCATCCCGGTCTTCACCACCTCCGCGAGCCCCGCGCGCCGCTCGCGCGCGGGCAGCGAGCGCAGCGTGAGCGGATCCACCAGCACGCCCGCGGGCGGGTGGAAGGCGCCTGCCAGGTTCTTCCCTGCCCTGAGATCGATCGCGGTCTTGCCGCCCACGCTGCTGTCCACCTGGGCGAGCAGCGTGGTCGGCACGCCCATCCAGCCGACGCCCCGGAGCCAGGTGGCGGCCGCGAACCCCGCGAGGTCGCCGATCACCCCGCCCCCGAGCGCCACCACCAGGTCGCCGCGCGCGAGGCCGAGCGCGGCGAAGCGCTCCCACAGGCGGAAGAGCATCGCCGGCCGCTTGGCGCGCTCGCCGCGCGGGAGCGCGACGAGGCTCGGGCGGAAACCGGCCCGCGCGAGCGAGCGCAGCAGGTCGCGGGCGTAGAGCGCGGCGACGCGGGTGTCGCTCACCACCGCGGCGCGGCTTCCGCGGGAGAGCGAGCGCGCGAACGGGCCGGCGCGGGCGAGGCTGCCCGGCTGGATGAGGACCCGGCAGTCGCGAAGCGCACCGCGCGTGCGGATCGTGAAGTCGGGGCTCACGCCCCGACTATAGGCTCTGGGAGGGGCGCCGGGCCACAGCGGGCGCGCGGGCCCTCAGGCTCGTGGGGGACGGGCGCCGCGCGGCCGCGAGGGCGCTAGGGGCGCGCGGGCGCGCCCGACTTGTTGCGCAGCACCTTGAGCTCGCGGTTCAGCCGCTCGACCTGGCGCTCGATCTCCGCGATCCGGTCGGCGTCGGGACCCGGGGACTCCGGGGCGGCTTCCGCGGCCCACGAGGGCTGGGTCTGCCGCGACTCGGAGAGCGCGATGCGGCCCACGTGCTGGACCTCGTCGCGCACCCACACGAACTCGACCTCGCTCCCGGGGGAGGTGGCCGCCACCCAGCGCGCGAGCTGGGTCGGGTACTCGACGCGCTCGCGGTCGAAGCCCACCACCAGGTCGCCCGGCTTGAGCCCCAGGCCCGCGGCCGGGCTCCCTGCGGCCACGCTCTCGATCCGCGCCCCGATCGGGACCTCGAGCCCGAGCTCGGTGTCGCTCGTCACGCTCGCGGCGGTCGTGGTCACGCCGAGATAGCCGTGCCGAACCCGCCCCTCGCGGCGCAGGCCCTGGTACACGGGGCGCACGGTCTCGACCGGCAGCACGAAGCTCATGCCGCCCGGACGCCGCTCGCCCCCGGCGCCGCTCGCCGAGGCGTCGGGCGCGGCCAGCTCGCCCTGGACGATGCCGACCAGCTCGCCGCGCGGGTTGAGCGCCGCGCCGCCGCTGTTGCCGGGATAGACGGTGTTGGTGAGCTGGAGCAGCGGGATGCGGGGCTCGTCGTAGCGCACCGCGACGTAGCCGACCGACTGGGTGGGCTGGGCGCGGTACGAGGTGCCGAGCGCGATGATCCAGTCCCCGACCTGGGGCGGGCGGCCGGCGGCGAAGGCGATGGGCGGCAGCCGGATCTCGGGGACGCGCAGCAGCGCTAGGTTGAAGACCGGGTCGAGGCCGACCAGGCTCGCGTCGACCTGGAGGCCGTTCGCGGTGCGCACCTGCAGGCGCTCGGCGCCCAGCACCACGCTCGCGGTGGTGAGGATCACGTTCTCTTCGACCGCCACGCCCGAGCCCACGCGGGTGTGGAGCCTGCTCCGGGTCTTGCCGTCGCGCGCGCCGAGCGAGGAGACGGTGCGCTGGGCGAAGACCGTCACCACCGAGGCGCGCGCCTTCTGCGTCACGGCGTTGACGTCGGTCTGGAGGGCGGAAAGCGCACCCTGCGCGTGCGCATCGTGGCCGGACGCCAGGAGAGCCCCGGCGAGCATCACCGAGCCTACGGCCCGGAGCGCGCTCCCTCGGTGCGTCATCGCGGTCGCCATCGGGCTGGGCTCGTGCCTAGAACGAGATGACCGCCTTCTCGCCCTGAACCTGCCCGGGCTGGCGCGTCACCGTGGCCCGGCCGCGATGGAGCTTGACCGGATCGAGGATGAACTCGACGTCCTCGTTGTGGTCGAACAACGTGTCGGGCGCAGCGCCCACCTCGGCCTGCGCCACCAGGTCCTGCGCGGCGGTGGGCCGTGCTGCGTCCGGTCGCGCGGCGACGGGCGCGCCGGGCGCGATCCGCACCGGCTCGCTCACCGCGCCCGGGCCGCTCGCGGGACGGCGCGGCTCGGTCCGGAGCACGAGCCACGGCGCCGCCAGGGTGCCGGCGATCACGAGCAGCGCCAGGGACGCCGTGACCGGGACCCAGGGACGGCCGGCCGCCGGGACCAGGTCCCGGGCCGGCGCGGCACGGCGCGCGCGCGCCAGCACGCGCTCGACCAGGTCCGGGGCGGGCTCGATGCGCGGCAGCGAGCCCACCAGCTCGAGCGAGCGGGCGAACGCCTCGTACTCCTGCCGGCACGTGGCGCACGAGGCGAGGTGGGCCTCCACCCACTCGCGCTCGGCCTGCGTCGTCTCGTCGTCCCAGTAGCGGCCGAACAGCCGGACCACCCGCGCGCAGTTCATGACATCCCTTCCCGTTTGAGCAGCGGAATCAGCTTGCGTTTCAGCATACTCCGGGCGCGGTTGATGCGCGAGCGCACCGTGCCGCCCGGAACGCCGAGAACCTGTGCGATCTCCTCGTACGTCAGGCCGTCGATGTCGCGCAGCACGAGCGCCAGCCGATACTTCTCGGGCACGGTCGCGATCGTGCGACCCAGAGCCTCTTGGAGCTGCTCCCGCTCCATCCGGCTCTCCCTGCCCTCGGTGGGATCGGCGAGCTGGATCGCGCTGTCCTTCAGGACCTCCTGAAGCGCATCGAGGCTGAACCAGTTTCGCCTGCGCACCCGGCGGCGGATCTCGTTCTTCGCCAGGTTCGCGGCGATCGTGAACAGCCAGGTCGAGAACTTGGAGCCGCGGCGATAGTTCCTGCGGTGCACGAACACCCGCACGAACACTTCCTGCGTGAGATCATCGCCGCACTCCCGGTCGTTCAGCACGCGGCTCACCAGGTTCATCACCCGCCCCTGGAAGCGCCGCACGAGCTCCGCGAACGCGCGCTCGTCATCCTCCGCGACCCGGGCCATGAGATCCTCGTCCGAGAGGCTCAGGACCGGGGGCGAAGCGGGGTCGCGATCGGGCGCCACGGGCTCACTCACCCGATTGTGCTACCCCGGCCTGGGGCGCGGGGTTCCAGGGCCTCAGCGGAGCTCATCGAGCTTGGAGCGCACCCGGACGTTGGAGCCGTCGCCGGCCAGGCTCCGGCGGTACTGCTGCCGCGCCAACTCGATGAGCCGCATGTCCTTGTAGACGTCGCCCAGGTGCTCGCAGACGACCGCGTCCCCGCCGGTGAGCTGGACCGCCCGCTCGAGCTGCTGGCGGGCGTCGGCCAGCAGGCCGAGGCGGTAGTAGACCCAGCCCATGGAGTCCACGAACGCCCCGTTGTCCGGCTCCTGGTCGACCGCCTTCTGGATCAGCCCGCGGGCCTCCTCAAGCTTCACGTTGTGGTCGGCGAGCAGGTAGCCCAGGAAATTGAGGGCGCTGGCGTTCTGGGGCTGGGAGTCGAGCGCCTCGCGGGCGACCTTCTCGGCTCCCACCAGGTCCCCGGCCTGCTCGCGGCAGTAGGCCAGGTCGAGGGTGACCGGGAGCAGCGCGGGATGGGCGCGGTGGATCCCGGACCAGACCTCCGAGGCCTCGTCCCAGTGCTTGGCGAGCTGGTGGAGCCGGCCCAGCATGATCTGCGGAGCCAGCGAGTCGGGGGCGAGCGCCACCGCGCGGCGCGCCTCCTCCACCGCCTTGTCGCGCTCCTCGGCGAGGAAGTGGGCGCGCGCGGCGAGCATCGGTCCACGGTAGTCGCCGCCGTGCCGGCTCTCCCAGGAGTCGGCGAGCGCGACCGCGTCGCGGATGCGCTTGT
This sequence comes from Candidatus Eiseniibacteriota bacterium, assembly GCA_036507005.1. GTDB lineage: Bacteria > Eisenbacteria > RBG-16-71-46 > RBG-16-71-46 > RBG-16-71-46 > WS-2. The sequence continues at coordinate 24,811 of DASXQT010000078.1, read as the reverse complement.
TGCGCGCCAGCACCTCCACCCGCTCCCGGACGTTTTCGGGATCGTCAGGCGCCAGGCTGGCGAGCCGCTCGAGCGTCTTGCCGGCCTCGGCCGCGTGCCCCGCCTTGAAGGCCAGGTCGGCCTCGGCGGCGAGCGCGTCCGCGTCGGCCGGGCGGGCCTTGCTCACCACCTGCGACTCGCGATACGCCTCGGGATAGCGCTTGGCGTCGGCCAGGAGACGGATCAGCCGGCGGCGGGTGGTGAGGTCGCGCTGGTTGATCTTCAGGTGCTCGCGGTAGAGATCGATGGCCCGGCGGTCGTCCCCCAGGCCCTCCTCGATCCAGCCCTCGAGGAAGAGCGCCCCCGGCCGCTCGGGGTTCGCCGCCACCGCCTCGCCCAGCGCGTGCTTGGCGACCTCGAAGTGACCCATGCGCGCCTCCGCGGCCGCGAGCTGGAACCAAGCCTCGCCGTCCTCGTCGTCCAGGTCCACCACCCGGCGGTAGGCGCGCGCCACCACGTCGTAGCGGTCGAGCTCCTCGCCGACGCGCGCGAGCGCGACCAGGTACTCGGTGCGCCCGGAGTCGGCGGCGACGGCGGCCTCGAGGACTTTCAGCGCCTCCGGCCCGCGCGACAGGTTGAAGAGCGCCGTGCCCTTGAGCCAGAGGGAGCGCGCGTCGCCGGCGTCGATCGCCAGGGCGCGCTCGGCGAACTCCAGCGACTGGTTGGCGTCGCCGACGCGCGCTTCTACCTCGCTCAGCCGCCGCGCGGTCGCCAGGGACCGGGTGTCCAGGAGCAGGGCGCGGTAGTACTCGCTCAGGGCATCGCGCGGCTGCCCGAGCTCCTCGAGCAGGCGGCCCTGGGCATAGCGCCGCAGTGCCTCCTCGCTCGGGAACTGGCCGTCCGGAGCCTGCAGCGGGCCGGACCGGGGTGCCGAGGACGCGGCGGCGGCGATCAACAGGCTCAACGCGACAACCACCATGGACCTCAAGAGTATCACGCGGCTTCGAGCACCAGCCACAGCCGCGTGCGCGCGGGCCGCTCCGGCGCTGCGGAGCGGAGCGGCGGCCCTGCCGGGCCGCCGCATCGCGCCACGGTGTCGCGCCTGATGCGCCGCCGCCTCACGGCCGTGACGGATTTCGCTTCCCGCGCCCCTGCCGCCTGCCATAGCGCCACGCCTCGTCCCGCTCGGCGCCTGCCGATTCGCCGGGCCGGCCGCCGGTCGCGGGCGGCTCCTCGGCGCGGCCCGCGGCCTGGCTCTCGTCGCCGGCATCCGCCTCGTCTTCGATCTCACTCTCGAATCCGCGCGGCGGCGCGGGTTCCCGAGTCTCGACGGCCGGCGGGCGCTCGAACGGCGTCGAGGCCGCCGCGGCCGGCGGCTCGGGGAAGCCCGCCTCGAACGGATCCACCATGTGCTCGCCGAGCGGCCCCTCGGGGCGGCCCACCTCGTCGACCTCGTCCTCCGCCGCCGCGGGCGGCAGCGGCTCGATCTCGCGCGGCCTGGGCGCGTGCACCTCGCGTGCCTCGCGCGGCCCCCGCGGCTCGCGCATCTCGCGCGGCTCGCGCACCTCCCGCGGCTCGCGCGGCTCCCGCGGCTCGCGCACCTCCCGCGGCTCGCGTGCCTCGCGCGGCTCGCGCACCTCGCGCGCCAGCGGCCGCGCGGGCAGGTCGCGCGTCGCCTCCCCGCCCGAGGGCTCCGTCTGCGTCCCGCGAGCCTGCTCCGGGGCGCCCGTGGGGCGGCCTGCGCTCTCGGGCGCTCCCTCCCGCTCCGGTCTCCTCCGCCCGCGTCCGCCGCGGCGCCCGCGCCGGCGGCGGCGGTGCATGCTCTCCTCGGTCTCGGTCTCGGGCTCCACGCCCTCTGCGATCTGGGGCGGATGGACCGCGGCGGGCGGCCCTTCGCGGACCGGCTCCTCGCGGCTGCCCCGCTCGCGCGGTTCGCGCCCCGGCCTCGGCTCGTGCTCGTGCGGTTCGCGCCGGGACGCCTCGCGCGCCTGCGGCTCGCGCCCGCCCGGCTCGCGACGCTGGGCCTCGCCCGAGCGCGACTCGCTCACGCGATCGAGCGCGTCGCGCGCGGCCGCCTGCTCCGCCTCCTTCTTGTTCCTCCCCTTGCCCTCGCCGAGCTGGCGGCGGCCGACCACCACCTCCACCATGAAGTGCTTCGAGTGGTCCGGGCCCATCTCGCTGCGGATGCGGTAGACCGGGTGGGTGCGGAAGGTGCTCTGCACGTACTCCTGCAGGTGGCTCTTGTAGTTCACGTGGCGCTTGTCGGCCACGATCTCCTTGGCGCCCTTGAGGAGCCAGCGGTCGATGAAGGCCCGCGACGCCTCGAAGCCCTGGTCCAGGTACACCGCTCCGATCACCGACTCGAAGGCGTCGGCCAGGATCGAGAGCCGCTGGCGGCCGCCCGACTCGATCTCGGAGTGGCTCATCAGCACGAAGCGCCCGAGCCCCATGGCGAGCGCGCGCCGCGACAGGATCGCCTTCGAGACCAGGAGCGACTTGGTCTTGGTGAGCTGGCCCTCGTGCTCGGTGGGATGGGTGCGGAACAGGTGCTCGCTGGTCACGAGCCCCAGCACCGAGTCGCCCAGGAACTCGAGGCGCTCGTTCGACTCGTGCGCCGGGCCTCCCGCCAGGCTCAGATACGAGCGGTGGGTGAGCGCCAGCTTGAGCAGGTCGGGACGCTTGAAGGTCAGCCCGTAGTGCTCGGAGAACTCGCGCAGGACGCGCGCCTCCAGCTCGCTGACGCTGGGCGCCGGGGGCCGCGCCGCGGGCGGGCGCGCGAACAGGGACGACAGCCAGCGCGAGAGCGAGAAGCCCTTCGCCGGAGGCGCGGGAGGAACGGGCGGCTGCGGTCCACGGGACCGGCGCCGGCCGCCGCGGCGCCGACGGCGCGCGTTCAGGTCGCGGCTGTCATTGCCAGAGTTGCGTTGTGACCCCCGAACCCGAACGAGTTCGAGAGGGCGGCCTTCACGCGTTGAGCGCGGGCCTGATTCGGAACGAAATCGAGGTCGCATTGAGGATCCGTTTTTTCCAGGTTGATCGTGGGTGGGACGATCCCGCGCGCCAGGGTCAGCGCCAGCACCACCGCTTCGAGTCCGCCGGCGGCACCCAGGAGGTGGCCGGTCATGGACTTGGTGGAGCTCATCATCAGCTTTCGGGCGTGCTCGCCGAACACCCGCTTGACCGCCGTGACCTCGATCGGGTCGCCGGTGGGAGTCGAGGTGCCGTGGGCGTTGATGTACAGCACGTCGTCCGGGGCCAGACCACCATCGTCGAGCGCGCGCTTCATCGCGCGCGCCGCGCCGTCGCCGTCGGTGGACGGCGCTGTCATGTGGTAGGCATCCGCGGACGCCCCGTAGCCGTTGAGCTCGCAGAGAAGCGTGGCGCCTCGGCCTCGGGCGTGGTCCTCGGATTCGAGGACGATCACGCCCGCGCCTTCGCCGATCACGAAGCCGTCCCGGTCCTGGTCGAACGGGCGGCTGGCTCGCTGCGGGTCGTCGTTTCGTGTGGAGAGGGTGCGTGCGTTTCCGAAGCCGGACAGGGCCATGGGTGTGATCGTGGCCTCGCTTCCCCCGGCGAGCATCACGTCCGCGTCGCCTGCCCGGATCAATCGGAGCGCCTCGCCGATCGCGTGCGCCCCCGAGGCGCACGCCGAGACGGTGCAGAAGTTCGGCCCCTTGAGCCCGTACTGGATCGAGACCTGCCCGGCGGCCATGTCCGAGATCATCATCGGAATGAAGAACGGGCTCACCCGTCCCGGGCCACGCTCGACCAGGATGCGGTGCTGCTGCTCGAAGGTCTCCATGCCGCCGATCCCCGAGCCGAGGATCACGCCCACCCGCTCGGGAGGGACGCGCTCGACATCGAGCCCGGCGCTGCGGATCGCTTCCCCGCTGGCGACCACGGCGAACTGGACGAAGCGATCCATCCGCTTCGCGTCCTTGCGGTCGATCCGGCCCTCGGTGCTGAAGTCCTTCACCTCGCAGCCGAAGCGGGTCTCGTAGGCCGACACGTCGAACCGGGTGATGGGCCCAGCGCCCGAGACCCCGGCCACCAGATTGCTCCAGAACCGCTCGGTGTCGTTGCCGAGGGGCGAGACCACGCCCGTCCCGGTCACGACCACCCGGCGTTCACGTGTCGGCATGTCGATTCCTGCTCCGTGTTCTCGAAGGGGCGCGCCCCTGTGCGTCGTGCCGCCGGGACTCTCCACGTCCCCGGCCGCCGCGACGCCGCGGGGCGCCGGGCCACCGCGCTAGGACTGGGCGGTGGCGTGCTGGCGCAGATAGTTCATCGCGTCGCCCACGGTCTTCAGCTTGTCGGCGTCCTCGTCGGGGATGTCGATGCCGAACTCCTCCTCGAGCGCCATCACCAGCTCGACGATGTCGAGCGAGTCGGCGCCCAGGTCCTCGATGAACTTGGCGTCCGGCATCAACTGCTTGGACTCCACCTCGAGCTCCTTGGCGATGATCTCCTTCACGCGGTCTTCACTGTACGTCGCCACGAATTGCACCTCCTGCCGGGGTTTGAAGAAGCCTCCCTGCTGTGGTTTCCCAACTAACTACTCCATCACCATCCCGCCGTCCACCGTCCAGGTCTGCCCGGTCACGTAGCCGGCCCGCGGGCTGGCCAGGAACGCGATCACCTCGGCCACCTCCTCGGGACGGCCGAGGCGGCCGAGCGCGATCCGCGAGAGGAGCTGGGTGCGCGCGGCCTCCGGCAGGACCGCGGTCATGCCGGTTTCGATGAAGCCGGGGCAGACCGCGTTCACCGTGATCGAGCGCCCGGCGAGCTCGCGGGCCAGCGACTTGGTGAGACCCAGGAGGCCGGCCTTGGCCGCGGCGTAGTTGGCCTGACCCGGGTTGCCGGTCAGGCCCACCACGGACGAGATGTTGACGATGCGCCCGTAGCGCGCCTTCATCATCGGCCGCACCACCGCCCGGCAACACCGGAACGCGCCGGAGAGGTCGGTCTCGAGCACCTCGTCCCACTGGGCGTCGCTCATGCGCGCGAACGCCCCGTCCCGCGTGATGCCGGCGTTGTTCACCAGCACGTCCACCCGCTTGAGCTCCGCGAGCGCGGCCTCGAACGCGGCCTCGACCGAGGCCCCGTCCGCCACGTCCGCGGCGTAGGCGTGCCCCGCCAGCCCCTCGGTCCGCAGGCTCTCGACCGCGGCCTTGGAGCGTTCGACGCCGCGACTGAAGATCGCGACCGTGGCGCCGCGGGCGGCGAGCGCCTTCACCACCGCGAGCCCGATGCCGGTGGCGCCTCCGGTCACGAACGCCACCTGCCCCGCGAGCTCCGCCTTGTCGACGCCGAGCGGCATGCCCAGGGTCTCCGCCATCACGCCTCCCCGCCCAGGGGGAGCGGCGCCGAGAACGCGCCGAGCGTGGCGGCGAGCGAGTCCGGATCCTCGACGTTCAGGGTCCGCACCTCGCGACCCAGGCTGCGCAGCAGCCCGCGCAGCACGCGGCCCGGGCCGATCTCGACGTACGCTTCGATGCCGCGCTCGCCCAGCCGTCGCATGGAATCCTCCCAGCGTACGGCGCCCAGGAGCTGGCGCTCGAGCGCCTCGCGGATCTCGGCCCCGCGGGTGCGCGCGACCGCGTCGACGTTCGAGAGCACCGGGCAGCGGGCGTCGCGGAACTCGGTCGTGCGCAGCGCCTCGACCAGCCCGTCTCCCGCCGAGGCCATGAGCGGCGAGTGGAACGCGCCGCTCACCTCGAGCCGGATCGCGCGTTTGGCACCCTTCGCCTTGGCCAGCTCGCAGGCGCGCTCGACCGCCGGGATGTCGCCCGAGATCACCACCTGGCCCGGAGCGTTCCAGTTCGCGGGCTGAACCACGCCGGCCTCGCCGGCCGCGCGGCACACCTCCTCGACCGCCTCCGGTGCCAGGCCCAGCAGGGCGGCCATGGTCCCGGGGCGCTCGATCCCGGCGCGCTCCATCAGCTCGCCGCGCCGGCGCACCAGGGCGAGCGCGTCCTCGAACGCGAGCGATCCCGCCGCCACGCACGCCGAGTACTCGCCCAGGCTGTGACCCGCGACCGCCGCGGGCGAGAGCCCCGCGGAGCCGACCAGCGAGAGCGCCGCCACGCTGTGGGTGAGGAGCGCGGGCTGGGCGTTCGCGGTGCGCTTGAGCTGGTCCTCGGGCCCGTTCCAGCACACCTCGGAGAGCGGGTAGCCGAGCACGCGGTCCGCGGTCTCGAACACCGCGCGCGCGGCCGGGAAGCGCTCGGCCAGCGCCCGGCCCATGCCGACCGCCTGCGACCCCTGGCCGGGGAACAGGAACGCGAGCTTCACGAGTGCGCCCTCCGCGCCACCGCCGGGACCGCGAGCTCGTGCTGGATCGGCGCGGGCTTGGTCCAGCGCACCATCGAGGCGCCCCAGGTGGCCCCGCCGCCGAACGCCACGAAGCACACGTGGTCGCCGGGCTTGAGCCTCCCCTCCCGCACCACCTCGTCGAGGCTGATGGGGATCGAGGCCGAGGAGGTGTTGCCGTAGCGCTCGATGTTCACGATCACGCGCCCGGCCGGCAGGCCGAGCCGCTGCTGCACGGCGTCGATGATGCGCAGGTTGGCCTGGTGCGGGATCAGGAGGTCGATGTCCGCAGCGGCCAGCCCCGAGGTCTCGAGCGCGCGCTGCACGCTCTCCTCCATGGCGCGCACCGCGATCTTGAACAGCTCGCGGCCCCGCATCTTGATGAAGTGGCCGCGGGCCTCGACGGTTTCCGCCGAGGCCGGCAGCCGCGAGCCTCCGGCCGGAACCTCGAGCACGTCGCCGAGCGCGCCGTCGCTCTGCATCGAGATGGCGCGGATCCCCTCCCCGCTCGGGCACGGCTGCAGCACCGCCGCGCCGGCGCCGTCGCCGAACAGCACGCAGGTGTTGCGGTCGGTGTAGTCCACGATGCGCGACAGGGTCTCGACCCCGATCAGGAGCACGTTGTCCGCCAGGCCCGATCCGATCGCCCCGCGCGCGATCCCGAGGCCGTAGATGAAACCGGTGCACGCCGCGAACACGTCGTAGGCCGCGGCGCGCGTGGCGCCGAGCTTGGCCTGCACGGTGCACGCGCACGAGGGCAGGATGCGGTCGGGCGTGGTGGTGGCGACGATGATCTGGTCCACGTCCCGCGCGGCGAGCCCGGCGCTCTCGAGCGCGCGCTGCGCCGCGATCACCGCGAGGTCGCTCGACGCCTGGTCGGGTGCCGCGATGCGGCGCTCGCGGATCCCGGTGCGCTCGCGGATCCACTCGTCCGAGGTCTCGACCATGCGCTCGAGGTTGTGGTTGTCGAGCACCCGGTCCGGCACGTACATCCCGGTGCCGGTGAGCGTGGCGCCGCGCAGCTCGTCAGGCCGCCGTGTCATGGTCCGCCTCGATCTCCTCGCGGATGTGCTCGTTCACGCGCTGCTCCACGAAGCGCGCCATGGTGAGAATGGCGCTGCGGATCGCGCGCGGCCCGCTGGCGCCGTGGCCGATGAAGCACACCCCGTTCACGCCCAGGAGCGGCGCGGCGCCGAACTCCTCCCAGTCGATCCGGGCGCGGAGCCTCCGCAGGGCGGGGAGCATGAGCAGCGCGCCGGTCCTGGCGAGGAGATCGTGCTTCACCTCCTCGCGCACCAGATGGGTGAGCAGCTCGGCGACGCTCTCGGCGGTCTTGAGCACGACGTTGCCGGTGAACCCGTCGGTCACCACCACGTCGCAGGTTCCCTTGAAGACGTCGCGCCCCTCCACGTTGCCGATGAAGTTGAGGTGCTGCGCGCGCCGCAGCAGCGGCAGGGTCTCCTGGACCAGGGTGTTGCCCTTGGAGTCCTCCTCGCCGATCGAGAGCAGCCCGACCCGCGGATTGTCGCGCCCCAGCAGGTAGCGCGCGTAGACCGCGCCCATGTGCGCGAACTGGACCAGGTAGGAGGGCTTGCACTCGGCGTTGGCGCCCACGTCGAGCACCACCGTGCCGCCGCCGGGATTGGGCATGAAGGCGGCGAGCGCGGGGCGCGACACCGATTCGAGGCGCCCGAGCGAGAGCAGGGCGGTGGCCACCACCGCGCCGGTGTTGCCGGCGCTGAAGATGGCGTCCACCGCGCCGTCCTTGTGGAGCTGGCTCAGCACCCCGAGCGAGCTCTTGCCGCGGCGGCGCGCGGCGAGCACCGCCTTCTCGTCCATCTCGATGCGGTCGGGGGCGTGGGCCACCTCGATCTCGGGCCCGGGGGTGTGGGCCTTGCGCAGGGCGTGGCGGATCTCGCCCTCATCGCCCACGAGCGTGATGCGGAACCGCCCCGGCCTCTCGCGCAGCGCGAGCGCCGTGCCCTCCGCCACCGCCTGGGGGCCGAAGTCCCCTCCCATCGCATCGATCCCGATGTGCGGGATGCTGGCCAAGTGCGGAGACCGCCTTACTCTTCGCGCGGCGGAACGATCTCTTCGCCGTCGTACCAGCCGCAGTTGGGGCAGACGCGGTGCGGCTGCTTGGGACTGCTGCAGTGGCTGCAGGTGTTGATGCCCGGCTGTCTCAGCTTCCAGTGGGTGCGCCGCTTCTTGCCCCGGGTGCTCGAGTGCCGCCGCTTGGGTACCGCCATGGATCTCCTCCTCTTCCCCGCCCGCCCGGCTCGGCGCTCAGGAGTGTGGGCAGGGCAGCTCGTTTCGGTCGGCGCCGCACACCGGGCACAGCCCCCGGCAGTCGTCCCGGCAGTGGGGCGCCATCGGAATCTCGAGCAGCAACGCCTCGCGAGCGGCCGCGCCGAGCTCCAGCTTCCGCCCGTCGTGGAACTTCATGTACTCGTCGCGCTCGAGCGCTTCCTCGTCGGGCCGCCGTCCGGTTCCGGCCCGCTCGGCGTAGAGATCGAACGGCGGGGTTATCGGCAGCTCGAACGTCTTGAGACAGCGCACGCATTCGAGCAGCGCCACGGACTCGAGCCGGCCCCGCACCCGGACCTGGTCGCCGCTCCTCTCGACATCGAAGTCGCCGCGAACCGGCCCCGGCCAATCCGCTTGGGGAAGGCCGAGTTCGGCTGCGTCGCAGGTCAGTCCGAGCCGATGGGACCCGGCTGAAAGCGAAGCGAGATCAATGGAGAAGCCCGACATGCAAAACGAGCCCCCCGCGGGACCCGAATCGGGGGAAGCTAACATAGCGGTAGCCGGGCGTCTAGACGGCTTGGGTGGGCTGGGTGGGCCGACTCGCTCCGGAGCGAGTCGAGGCAACTATCCCGAATGCACCTGCTCATAAGTAAGATTGGGCTCCTGCCGCGGTGCCCGGGGGCCAGCTCGGTCCGGAGCGAGTCGATCCGCCGGCGGCTGACGTCACTTGTACCGCAGCGCTTCGGGCTTCCGTTCGCAGCGGCGCGTCTCAGCGCGCCAGCGCGGCGGCCCCGAAGAACAGCTTGAGCTCGCGCTCGCTGCTCGCCGGGCTGTCGGAGGCGTGCACCGAGTTCCGCTGCTTGCTCTCGCCGTAGAGCTTGCGCACGGTCCCGGCGGCGGCCTGGGCGGGATCGGTCGCCCCCACCACCTCGCGCAGCATCGCGATCGCGTTGGCGCGCTCGAGGCAGGCGAGCATCACCGGCCCCGAGGTCATGTACTCCACCAGGTCGCCGAAGAACGGCCTTGCCTTGTGCTCGGCGTAGAACTCCTGGCACTGCTCGCGCTCGAGGCGTGCCGTGCGCGCCTCGACGATCCGGAACCCGCGCTCCTCGACGTGGGCCAGGATCCGCCCGATCAGGTTCCGCTCCACCGCGTCCGGCTTGACGATCAGCAGCGTTCGCTCGGTCGCCACGACTCCTCCTTGGAAGGTGTGTTGGGGGTGAACGCGATCCGTCACGCGCGCCGCGCCGGCCGCGAGCGCGAGGCCCGCGCGGCGCGGGCGCCGGTGCGCGCGGCGCCGGCGCCGGTGCGCGCCGAGCCGGTGCGCCGGCTCGCGGCGCCCGAAGCCCGCGGCGCGGCCGCGGCGTTCCCGCGTCGCGCGCGCGTGCGGCGCCGGTCGAGGGCCGCGGCCACCAGCCCGGGGATCTCCGAAGGGATGCGCGCCACCGGGATCCCGGCGGCCTCGAAGGCCGCCATCTTCTCGGCCGCCGTGCCGCTGCCGCCCGAGATGATGGCGCCCGCGTGCCCCATGCGCTTCCCGGCCGGGGCGGTCTGCCCGGCCACGAACGCCACCACCGGCTTCCGCACGTGGCGGCGCACGAACTGGGCGGCCTCCTCCTCGTCGCTCCCGCCGATCTCCCCGATCAGGACGATGGCCTCGGTGTGCGGGTCGGCCTCGAACAGCGTGAGCGCGTCGATGAAGCTGGTGCCGATGATCGGGTCGCCACCGATCCCGAGACAGGTCGACTGTCCGAGCCCGGCGCGCGTGAGCTGGTGGACCACCTCGTAGGTGAGGGTGCCGCTGCGCGACACCACGCCCACCGGACCAGGCTTCGCGATGTGGCCGGGCAGGATGCCGACCTTGGCGAGCCCCGGGGCGAGCAGGCCGGGGCAGTTGGGCCCGATCAGGCGCGGCTTGCCGTTCCCGTTCTTCTCGCGCCGCCGCGCGATCGCGTGGTAGGCGGCGAGCGTGTCGCGCACCGGCAGGCCCTCGGTGATGCACACGATCAATGCGATGCCGGCGTCGGCGGACTCGTCGATGGCGTCGGCGGCGAAGGGCGCGGGCACGTAGATCACCGAGGTGTTGGCCTTGGTCGCCGCCACCGCCTCGGCCACGCTGTCGAAGACCGGGACGCCGTGGACCTGCTCGCCGCCCTTGCCGGGGGTGACGCCCGCGACCACGCGCGTGCCGTAGTCCAGCATCTGCCGGGTGTGGAACGCCCCGTCGCGCCCGGTGATGCCCTGGACGACGAGCCGCGTCGCCTTGTCGATCAGGATGCTCACACCGTCACCTCCTGGGCCTTGGCGATCACCTCGCGCACGCCCTCGTCCATGTCGGTGGTCGCGGTGAGCCCGTGGTCGGCGAGGATCTTGCGCGCCAGCTCCTCGTTGGTGCCGGTGAGGCGGATCACGAGCGGCACCGAGAGCGGCGACTCGGCCAGCGACTTCACGATCCCGTTCGCGACGTCGTCGCAGCGCGTGATGCCGCCGAAGATGTTGAACAGGATGGCGCGCACCCGCGATCCGCCGGTGCGGTCGCGCCCGTCGCTGGTGATGATCCTGAGCGCGGCGGTGACCTTCTCGGGGTTCGAGGAGCCGCCGATGTCGAGGAAGTTGGCGGGCTCGCCGCCGTAGTGCTTGACCAGGTCCATGGTCGCCATCGCGAGCCCCGCGCCGTTCACGACGCAGCCGATGTCGCCGTCGAGCTTGACGTAGGACAGGCCCTTCTCGCGCGCCAGCCGCTCGCCGGGCGTCTCCTCCTCGCGGGTCCGCCACAGCTCCCAGTCGCGGTGCCGGAACTCGGCGTTGTCGTCGAGGATCACCTTGGCATCGAGCGCGAGGATCCGCCCCTCGCGGCTGACCGCGAGCGGGTTGATCTCGGCGAGCTGGCAGTCGCCCTCGCTGTACACCCTCCACAGCTTGAGCAGCACGTCCGCCGCCTGCGCGACCAGCGGGCCGCGCGGGAGTGCCCCCTGGAACAACGCGCGCGCCTGATAGCCCTTGAGCCCCTCGAGCGGGACCGGCAGGCGCACGATCTTTTCGGGCGAGACCCGCGCCACCTCCTCGATGTCCACGCCGCCCTCGGACGAGAACATGACGAGCGGCAGCTTGCGGCTGCGGTCGAGCACGATCGAGAGGTAGAGCTCGCGCTCGATCTCGGCGGCCTGGGTCACGAGCACGCTGCGCACCGGCAGGCCCTTGATCGTGAGCGCCAGGATGTCCCGGGCGCGCGCGAACGCCTCCTCGGGGTCGCGCGCCAGCTTGATGCCGCCCGCCTTGCCGCGCCCGCCCACCAGCACCTGCGCCTTGACCACCACCGGGCCGCCGATCGAGGCCGCGATGTCGCGCGCCTCCTCGGGCGTGCCGGCGAGCTGGCCGGGCAGCACCGGCAGGCCGAAGCGCGCAAACAGCTCCTTGGCCTGGTACTCGCGAAGGTTCACCTGCCTGCCCCTCCCTCAGCTCGTCGCGTTGTCGATCTGGGCGCGCTGCAGCCGGCCGCTGAAGTCCACGTACACGCTCTTCCACTCGGTGAACGGGTCGAGCATGGTGTGGCCCGCCTCGCGGTGACCGTTGCCGGTGCCGCGCGTGCCCCCGAAAGGCAGGTGGGTCTCGGCCCCGGTGGTGCCGTGGTTCACGTAGACGATCCCGGTGTCGAGGTCGCGGATCGCCGCGAAGGCGCGGTTCACGTCGCGGGTGAAGATCGAGGACGAGAGCCCGTAGCGCGAGGCGTTGTTGACCTCGATCGCCTCCTCGAGGCTCTTGATCCGCACCATCGCCAGCACCGGCCCGAAGATCTCCTCGACCGCGATGCGCGCGCCCGCCGGCACGCCGGAGAACACCGTGGGCTTGTAGAAGCTGCCGCGCGCGAGCGCGCCCTCCGCGGCCGGCTCGCCGCCGGCCTCGAGGCGCCCGCCCTCGCTCACGCCCACCTTCACGTACTCGGTGACGCGCTCGAGCTGGCCGCGGTTGATGAGCGGGCCGACCTCGGTCGCGGGATCGAGCCCGTCGCCGAGCCGGAGCGTGCGGGCGCGCGCGGCGACGCGCTCGACCAGCTCGTCGTGCACCCGCTCGTGCACCAGCACCCGGCTGCACGCCGTGCAGCGCTGGCCGGTGGTGCCGAAGGCGCTCCACAGGATCGCGTCGGTGGCGAGCGCGAGGTCGGCGTCGTCCATGACGATCACCGCGTTCTTGCCGCCCATCTCGAGCGAGATGCGCTTGCCCCGCCCGCCGCCCTTGGCCGCGATCTCGAGCCCCACCTCGGTCGAGCCGGTGAACGAGATCACCGCCACGTCCGCGTGCTCGACCAGCGGGTTCCCGACCTGCGACCCGCTCCCGAACACCAGGTTGAGCACGCCGGGCGGCAGCCCCGCGGCCTCGAAGATCTCGGTGAAGCGGTATGCGGTCTCGGGTGTGTCGCCTGCGGGCTTGAACACCGCGGTGTTGCCGGCGACCAGCGCCGGCATCAGCTTCCACGAGGGGATCGCGAACGGGAAGTTCCAGGGCGTGATCACGCCCACCACCCCCACCGGCGAGCGCACCGACATCGCCCACTTGTTGGGCATCTCGCTCGGGGTGGTCACGCCGTACATGCGCCGCCCCTCGCCGGCCGCGAGGTAGGCCATGTCGATCCCTTCCTGCACGTCGCCGCGCGTCTCGGCCAGGACCTTGCCCATCTCGCGGGTCATGCTGCGAGCCAGGTCCTCCTTGCGCTCGCGGATCAGCTCGCCGGCGCGGAACACGATCTCGGCGCGCTTGGGCGCGGGCGTGAGCCGCCAGCCGCGATAGGCGGCGCGCGCGGCCTGGACGGCGTCGTCCACGTCCTCGGGACCGGACGCCGGGAAGGTGCCCAGCACCTCGCCGGTCGCGGGATTGTGGTTGCAGAAGGTGCGGCCCGAACGGGCGGGCACGCGGCGCCCGCCGATCAGGTTCAGGAACGTGTCAGGCATTGCGGTTTTCTCCCGAGACCGGGCGTACGGACCGTGCCCGGCATCGATGGGGTCCGCGTGCGGCGCCGAGGATGAGCCCAGTGAAAAGGACGCGATAAGGTACGCGCGCGCGGCGCGCGAAGCAAGCGGAGTGCGAGTGTTCGCTCGCGCCTGCAAGACCACTCGCTCCGGAGCGAGTGACGCGCAGGGGACCCTACGGATCGAGCGCGCTCTTGCCGGCCAGGATGCGCTCGATGAGCGCGGTGGTGCTCAGGCCCTCGCGCAGCGGGACGCTCACCACCCGGCCGCCCAGCGACTCGACGAACTCGCGGCCCACGATGCGGTCGGGGGTCCAGTCGCCGCCCTTGACCAGCACCTGGGGGCGCACGGCGCGGATCAGGCGCTCGGGCGTGTCCTCGTCGAAGACGATCGCCATGTCCACGCACGCGAGCGCGGCGAGCAGCTCGGCGCGCTCGGCGGCCGGCACCAGCGGGCGCTCGGGACCCTTGATCCGGCGCACCGAGTCGTCCGAGTTGACCCCGATCACGAGCCGGTCGCCGAGGGCCCGCGCCTCCTCGAGATACTCGACGTGCCCGCGGTGGAGCAGGTCGAACACGCCGTTGGTGAAGACGATCCGCTCGCCAGCCGAGCGCCAGGTCTCGAGCCGCTCGCGATCGGGCGCGGGGATCGCGGGGCCGATCACGCCGGGGCCGCGGCCAGGGAGGCGAGGAGCTGCTCGCGGGTGCAGGAGGCGGTGCCGACCTCGCGGATCACGAGCCCGGCGGCGTGGTTCGAGAGGTAGCAGGCGTGGGGGAAGTCCGCGCCCGCGGCGAGCCCGAGCGCCACCACGCTCACCACGGTGTCGCCCGCGCCGGTCACGTCGTAGACCTCGCGCGCCACGGTCGGCAGGTGCGTGAGGCGGCCGCCGCGCTCGAACAGGCTCATGCCCGCCGCACCCCGCGTCACCAGCACGGCCTCGGCGTCGAGGCGCCGCTGCAGCCCCCAGCCCACCTCGAGCAGGCTGGCCTCGTCCACCACCCGCCGGCCCTGCACGTAGCCCGCCTCGTGCTGGTTGGGCGTCAGGATGCTCACCCCGCGGTAGCGGTCGATTTGGCTCTCCTTGGGATCCACGCACACCGGGATGCGCGCCCCGCGCGCCAGCGAGAGGGCGCGATCGAGCGGCCCCTCGTGGATCACCCCCTTGCCGTAGTCGCTCACCACCAGCCCCGCGCACTCCGGCAGCTCGACGGCGAGCGACTCGAGCAGGCGATCGAGCGGCGCGCCCGCGAGGTCGGCGCGCGACTCGCGGTCGGTGCGCACCACCTGCTGCGAGTGGGCGATGATGCGGGTCTTGACCGTGGTGGGGCGCGCGCGGTCGATCTCGATCCGGCGCGGGTCGACGCCGCGCGCCGCGAGCGCGCTTCGCAGCTCCTCGCCGCCGGCGTCGTCGCCGACCGCGGCGATCAGCACCGGCTCGGCGCCGAGCGCGCGCAGGTTGGCGGCCACGTTCCCCGCGCCGCCGAGCGCGATCGTCTCGCGGTCGATCTCCACCACCGGCACCGGGGCCTCGGGCGAGATGCGCTCCACCCGGCCCCAGACGTAGCGGTCGAGCATCAGGTCGCCGAGCACCGCGATCCTGCGTCCGGCGAAGCGGCTCACGGTCTGGCGCAGGGCGGAGAGATCGAACAGGGTCGATGTGGCGGGCATCGGTGCGGCGACGCTACACCGGGCGCGCGAGCAGGGTCAACGCCCGGATGCTGCGGGCGCGGCGCCCCCGCATGCGTCCCCGCCGCGCTTGACGCGGGCGCGCGCCGCCTCCTAGCGTGCGCCCATGGCGCTCCAAATCGCTCCCTATCGCGCGGACGACCTCGCCACCCTGCGCTCGCTGGTCCGGGATCCGGCGCTCGTGACCGAGTTCGACACGTTCGCCGAGCCGGCCTACCTCGACCACAAGCTCGCCGACGCGTTGCGCGACCGCGACGCCACGCTGATCGCGCGCTCGGACGGCGAGCCCGCGGGCTTCTGCTTCGCGTTCCTGCTGCCGCGCGCGGACGGCGGGTCGTGGGCCGCGTTCCGCATCGGCGTCGCGGGGCGCTTCCGGCGGCGCGGGGTGGCGAGCGCGCTGCTCGCCGCGGCGCGCGGCGACCTCGAGCACCGCGCGATCGCGGGCGGCCTCCACGAGATCGTGATGAGCGCGTGGCGGCCGAACGAGCCCGCGGCCGCGTTCGCCGCCCGGCACGGGTTCCAGCACGTGCGCGGCCTGTGGAAAATGGAGTGCGCGGCCGAACGCCCCGAGCACGAGTGGCCGCCGGGCGTCACGGTCCGGGTCTTCGACGGCAGCGAGAGCGCGCTCGCCGACTGGACCGACGCCTACAACTCCTCCTTCGCCCAGCACTATCACTTCGTCCCGGCCACCCTCGACATGGTCCGGCACATCACCGAGGCTCCGCTCTTCATCGGCGACGGCCACGCGCTCGCGTACCGCGCGGGGCGCTGCGTCGGTTTCTGCCACAACGAGCGGGTCGGGAAGGAACCCGAGATCGGCGTGCTCGGCGTGGTCCCCGAGGCGCGCGGGATCGGGCTCGGGCGCGCCCTGCTGCGCTGGGGCGTCGGCTACTTCCGCGCGCGCGGCGAGGAGCGCGTGACGCTGCGGGTGGACGGCGAGAACGAGACTGCGCTCGCGCTCTATCGCTCCGAGGGCTTCGCGGTGACCCGCACGCGCGACCTGTGGGCGATCGTTCCCGGAGAGGCCCCGGCCGCCGTCAGCGCTGCGGAAAGTCGAAGCGCTGCCGGCACCACACCGCCACCGGCCGGCCGGCCCTGAGCGCGGGATAGAAGCTCATCGAGCGCGCACACGCGATCGCGGCCGCGACCAGCGAAGGGTCTGCGCTCCCGCCCGCGCGGCGCGCGTCGGTCACCGCACCCGTCTCGCTCACGCACACGTCGAGCTCGACCGATCCCCTGGCGCGCGCCGCCGGGAGGACGAGCCGGGCCGGAGCGCGCAGGATCGGCGGCTTCAAGCCCGGATCGATCTCGAGCCCGGGGGGCGCGAGCGACTCGGGCGGCGGGCTCGCGGCGGCCGCGGCCGGAAGCGGCGTCTCGATCCCGGCGGGGGGGCTCGGGCTCACGCTCGTGAGCCACAGCCGGGCCGCGGGCGGCGGCGTCACGCGGAAGGAGACGGCGCGCGAGGTGTCGCTCCACACCTCGACCGCGAGCGCTGCGGGGGACGCCCGCCGGGGCGCGCTGCGCCCGCAGCCCGCAACCTGCGCGGCAGCTGCAAGCGCCACGGCGCAGCGCACAAGGCGTGAGCGAAGCACACCCGCACGCTAGCCCCGCCGGAGCAGGTGCGGCAACCCAGGCTGCGCGCCGCGGGGGCGCCGGGCAGGCGGCCGCCCCGCGCACCGCAGCGAGCCAAGCCGCCCCGCCGCGGGGGCGCCGGGCAGGCCGCCGCCCCGCGCGCGGCAGCCGGGCAGGCCACCCCGCCGCGCATCGCCCGCTTGTGCCGGCCGCGCCCGCGAGGCTAGATTTTCGCATGGGATGCGACTCATGAACCTCCTCGATGACCGGGCGGGCGAGGGTGCCACGCCGTCGCCGCGCGCGCCGCAGGCGTGGCGCTCTCCGGAGCGTGGCGCGTGACGCCGCGCGAGCGGGTGTGGGCTGCGCTCGCGGGCGAGCGCGTGGACCGGCCTCCGATCTCCTTCTGGGGGCACTTCTACGACCGCGAGAGCTCGGCCCGTGACCTGGTCCAGGCCACGCTCGAGTTCCGGGACACGTACGGCTGGGACTGGGTGAAGCTCAACCCCCGGCGGCAGTACCACGCCGAGCCCTGGGGCGTGCGCCATCGCTACAGCGGGAGCCCGGTCGAGAAGCCCGTGCTCGAAGCCTGGCCGATCGCGACCCCCGAGGACTGGTCGTCGATCGGCCCGCGCCCGCACGACCAGGGCGCGCTCGGCGAGCAGATCGAGGCGGTGCGCGCGCTGCGCAAGGGCCTGCCGGCCGACGTGCCCATGCTGGAGACGGTGTTCACGCCGCTCGCGATCCTGCGCGAGATGGTGCCGGGCCCGGACGATCTCGCGCGCGCGATGCGCACCCACCCCAAGCCGGTGCGCCAGGCGCTCGAGGCGGTGACCGCGACCTTCGAGCCCTTCGTGCGCGAGGTGCTGCGCGCCGGCGCCGACGGCATCTACCTCGCGACCGTGGACTGGGCGACGCGCGACCGGCTCTCCCCGGCCGAGTACCGCGAGTGCGCCCGTCCCTACGACCTGCGCCTGCTCGCCGCCGCGGCGGGGGCGCCGTTCAACGCGCTGCACGTCTGCAAGAGCCGCAACCTGCTCCTCGAGCTGGCCGACTATCCGGTGCGTGCGTTCTCGTGGGCCGCGACCGACGACACCAACCCGTCGCTCGCGGACGGGCTCGCGCGCTTCCGCGGGGCCGCGATGGGCGGCATCTCGCACGAAGGCGCGCTGCTCGATGCCGAGCCGCGCCGTGCCCTCGAGGAGTTCCGGCGCGCGCTCGAAGCCACCGGCGGGCGCCGCTGGCTCGCAGCCCCCGGTTGCTCGATCCCCCCGACCACGTCGGCCGCGGTGCTCCATGCTCTGCGCCGGGCCGCGGAGAACGCTCCACTGCCCGCGGAGCGGCCGTCGTGAGCGCCGTCCGCCGCCGACCCGGAGGTGCCGCGTTGAGATTCGCCGCGCTCGTTCTCGCCGCCGTCACGGTGCTCGCGTCGCCCACCCTCGCCCAGCCCCCGGACTCGAAGTCGGCGCCGCCTGCGACGCCGCGGACGACCCCCGGCGCTCCCACACCCCAGGCCCGCGTGCACATCTATGGACAGGTCTACATCGGCGAGCGGGCACCGGAGTTCACGCTCGACTCCTCGGACGGAAAGGTCATCCGCCTCTCGCGCTTCCGCGGCGACTGGCTGGTGCTGGTGTTCGCCGACCGCAAGGAGAAGCTCGGGCCGCTCGCCTCCGTCCACGATGAGCTGAAAGGGCTTGGAGTGCGGGTGCTCGCCGTGTGCCGGGAGAAGGCTCACAATCTCCAGACGTATGCGACCCGCAACCGCCTGCCGTTCGTGCTCGGAGCCGACTGGACCGGAGAGATCGCCTCCCTCTACGGACTCTTCGACGGCGAGCGCTCGATGATCAGCCCCGGGTTCCTGCTCGTGGATCGCGACGGCATCGTGCGCATGGCGCTGTTCGGCCAGAACCTTCCTCCCGATCAGATCGCCGCGCTGGTGCGCTTCGCCGTGACCGGGCTCTAGCGAGCCCGGCTCCGCCCCCGGCGCCCGCCGCGAGCTCGCGCGGCGGGCGTTCTTGCTTCGCGCCCGACGCGCAGCGCGTCCCGCCGCGTCCCGAGCGCCTCCGATCGCCCTCAAGTCCCGATCGCGCGCGGACGATAACCGCGGGGCCGTTTCTCGCCATGTCCACAAGTCTCTGGCCGACTCCCAAGACTCGGAGGCACTGGTGAAGATCTCGACCGTCCTGCTCGTTACTTTGCTCGCTGCACTCTTCGTGATCGGACCGGGAGAGGTCATGGATCCGACCCCTCCACCCACGGACGGGGCAAAAACAAGTCTGCGCCCCAAACCGCCCGAGCCTCCGAGCTCCGAAGTCGAGCCGGGCGACCTGGCACCCGACTTCGCGTATCAGGGCGACGACAATCGCTGGCGTCGCCTCCACGACCTGCTCGCTCAGGGACCCGTGGTGCTGATCTTCGGCGCCACTCCGCCCACCCTGGTCGCGCTCGAGCGCGAGCGGGACGCGATCCTGCGGCTCGGGGCGAACCCGGTGGCGGTGGTGGACATGCGCGGCCGCACCGCCTGGGCGCAGGCGAGGAAGCTCGGGCTGCGGTACCTCGTGATCCCCGACTCGCGGCGCGTGATCGCTTCCCAGTTCAACACCGTGGATGCCAGCGGACAGACCACGGCGCCCGCCTGGTTCGTGCTGGACCGCGGCGGCCGCGTCCGCGGGCTCAGGCGCGGCACGCTGCCCGCGGAGGGTTTCACGAGCCTCGTGGCCAAGGCACTCGGCGTGCCGGACCCCGGCGGAACGATTCCGGCCGGGCTGCGCTAGCCGCATAGGTCCGGCGGGCGCGGGAGGCGTGGCTACAGCCTTCCCGCGCCCGCGCCGATAACCCGCGCGGCCCGCGGGGGCCGAGGGCGTGGAACGCATCGTGCCCTACACGGGCGCCGCGCTCGCGGTGATGGAGACCAGCGCCGGCCGCGTGGCGTTCTCGCGCGGCGGGCGGGGCTCGCCAAGGGCGAGCGCGGCTTCCGCTGTTCGACGAGACCGTGCCGTGCGAGCACCGCTACACGCACCATCCCGGCGATCTTCGCCAACCCCTCGAACGTGCTCACCTGGGAGCTGCCGGTCAGGGCACGGGGGAAGCTCGAGATCGAGTACCGCTACCGCATCCTGATGCGTCCGTGAGCCGGGCCCGGCTCACTCCACGGCCGGACGGCCCGCGGGCGCCCACACGTCGGTGATCGGGGACTCGGCGGTCGCCGCGCCGAACGGCGTGATCCTGAGCCCGTCGCACAGCGTGCGCAGCACCGTGTAGTGGGTGATCGGGCGGGTCGAGAGATACCCGGCCTTCACCGCCGCACCCGCGAACACGGTGAGGATGTTGTTGCCCGCCTTGTGGTCGTCCTCGTCCCAGGTCAGCACCACGAGGCCGCGGTGGCCGACCGCCTCGATCATCGCCGGCAGCTCCTTCGCGAGCCAGGAGTCCCCGGTTTGGAGCGGGCAGTCGTGGGTGTTGCGGCAGTTGTTGGGGATCACGAACGCGAGGTCGGGCAGTCTCCGGCCCGCGATGTCGGCCGCGAGCTCCTCGTAGGGCCTCTCGTTCTCGTGGCGCAGGTTGCCGAAATGGGTCCACGGCTCGTGCTTGCGTGTGTAGAGCCGGCCGCGCGAGTCGCAGGCCGGCGAGCCCGGGCGCGGCAGATCCTCCGAGTAGGCCCTCCAGGTCCTGCCCGCGGCCTCGAGGGCGTGACCCAGATTCTCGACCTCGAAGGGCGCGCCCTCCGGCGGGCACGCGTTGCTGGTCACCTCGAGCGTGCTTCCGGACCACAGCGCCAGGTAGTTGGGCTGCGAGGGATGGGTGATCGCGTAGGAGCGGGAGAACCGCGTCCAGGCCCCGGCGAGCTTCGCCGTGAAGGGACAGGCGGTCGGATTCAGGACGCGCTCGGCGCTCTTGTTCTCCATCACCACGACGATGACGTGCTCGAGCGCGGGCACGGCGGGCGGGGCGGGGCGAGCCGGTGCCGCGAGGAGCGCGCCGCACAGCGTGAGCGCCGCCAGCCACGCGGCCGCGGGAGTGGCGGGGCGCGCGGAGGCCGTGCCGGGCGTCGGCAGCATGCTCGTGGCGAACCTCCATCGGCCGGCACTGGGGGACTGCGAGAGCGTTCCCCTCTCCCAGGGTAATGAGCATGCCTCTCCCGCGCTCGCTTGTCGAGCGCACGGCGCCGCTCCGGCGGGCAAGCCGACCCCGCCCGCTGCGCGTGGTAGGTTGCGGGCCATGGTCCGGAACTTCGTCCCCACCTCAGGCGACCTGCGCGCGCTCCTGAAGCTCGCGATCCCGATCACGTCCGCCCAGGTCGGGGTCATGCTCATGGGCGTCGTGGACACGATCGTGGTCGGCCACGTCTCCGCGCGCGAGCTGGCGGCCGCCGCGCTCGGGCACCTCTACGTGTTCGGGCTGGCGGTGTTCGCCTTCGGCACCCTGTGGGCGATCGACCCGATCGTGTCGCAGGCCGCAGGCGCCCGGGATCGCGAGGGCGTGGCACTCGGCGTCCAGCGCGGGATGGTGCTGGCCGTCGCGCTCGGCGCGGTGCTCACGCTGCTGTGCCTGCCGGCGGAGCCCGTGTTCCGCTGGATGCGCCAGCCCGCCGAGGTGGTGCCGCGGGCGGCGGCCTTCGTGTGGTGGTCGGCGCCGAGCATGATCGTGCTCCTGCTGTGGGCGACACTGCGCCAGAGCCTGCAGGCGCTGAAGCACACCCGCGCAGTCGTGATCACGATCGTCGCCGGCAACCTTTTGAACCTGGCGCTCAACTGGGTGCTGGTGTTCGGCCACCTCGGCGCACCGGCGATGGGCGCTCCGGGCTCGGCCCTGGCGAGCACCATCGGGCGCTGGGTGATGCTCGCCCTGCTGCTCGCGCTGTCGCGGCGCGAGCTGGCGGGCGTGCTGAGGCCGTGGCGACGCGAGGCGCTGCGGCGCGAGCCGCTGCTCGGCACGCTGCGCATCGGGCTGCCGATCGGCATCCAGGCGAGCGTCGAGTTCACCACCTTCGCCTCGATCTCGGTGCTCGCCGGCTGGTTCGGGGCCGAGGCGATCGGCGGCCACCAGGTGGCGATCAACCTCGCCTCGCTCACGTTCATGGTGCCGATGGGCATCGGCAGCGCCGCCTCGGTGCTGGTGGGCCACGCGATCGGCGAGCGCGACGGCGCGCACGCGCGGCGCCTGGCCGCGAGCGCCCTGGCGTGCGGCGCCGGTTTCATGGCGGTGAGCGCCGTGGTGCTGCGCGCGACTCCCGGGGCCTTCGCCCGGCTCTACACGACGGTGCCGGAGGTGGTGGCGATCGCGTCCGTGCTCATCCCCATCGCCGGCCTGTTCCAGGTGTTCGACGGCCTGCAGGTGGTGGCCGCGGGAGTCCTGCGCGGTGCCGGCGACACGCGGGCCGCGATGCTCGCGAACGTGCTCGGCTTCTGGCTCATCGGCATGCCGGTGAGCCTGTGGCTCGGCTTCGGCCTCGGCCGCGGCGTCGTGGGCCTGTGGTGGGGCTTCGTGGTGGGACTGGCCGCGGTCGCCACGATCCTCGTCGCACGCGTTCGCGTGACGCTCGGCGGCGAGGTGGAGCGCGTGCAGGTGGAGGCGTAGGCCGGGCGGGCGTCCGATCAGCGGCGAAGTACGAGGACCCCGGGCTCCTCGCGCCGGAACACTCCCTTGGCCTGCATCTCCTTCATCAGCTCGCTGAGATAGGGAGGGGCGACGCCGAGCAGCTGAGCGATCTCCCACTGGCGGAGCGGGATCTCGATCCGGACCTCGCGCGGATGGGCGACGGGCCCATTTGCGGACGCCAGGTCCTCGAGGAACCGCCGCAGTCGGGTCCTGGCCGAAGTCGACTCGTCCCCCAACTGGCTGAGGCTTCCGCAGACCTCCCGGGCGTGCATCTGATGGATCCTGCGCGAGAGGGCCCGGTCGGTCTCCAGAAGGCGCAGGAACTCGGGTGCCGCCAGCCTCGAGATCTGGCTCGGGGCGACGGCGATCGCGGTCGCGACGTAGGGCTCGTTCGTGATGGCGGCGGCCGCTCCGAGCACCCAGCCCCGGGCTCGGAGGCCTACGATCCGGTCCTCGCGGCCGTCCGAGTGGGCTCGGATCAGCTTGACCAATCCGCGCTCGATCAGGAAGACGCTCTCGGCCGGATCCCCCTGCCGGAAGAGCTCCAGCCCCGCCCGGCAGAGGCGGAGGCGTGAGAACTGGCTGATCCGCTGCCGGGACGGGACGGCGAAATGCTCGAACTTCTCGGCTCGATGGAACGGTATCGCGGCCGGAGGCATGAGGCGGCCTTTCCGCAGAGTGTGATTGAGGCTCTAGCCGCCGCGGTGCCGGCAAGATGTGGGCCGGAACCGAAACGCGACGCTTCAAGCGCGCAAGTGGATGTCATTCAGAACGATCGCGTCGCCGGCGGCCCGCAGCAGTTCGTCGCTCAACTCGCAGGTTTCGGCGGACCACGCCACACAAAACGGGGATAGGGCGAAGGAGCGAAGGAACTTGTGCTCCAGTCGCGCCGATTCTGGCGAGTCGCCGGTTTCTGCGAGTTTGCGTTTGGTCCGGATGACGCGAGGCACCTATGCGAAAGGGGCCACCCTCCTGGCGGCCCCCTCCGGCCCGGCGTGCGCCGACTCATCAGATCTTGAAGTTCCCCGTGTCCACCCATTCGCTCTTCAGCAGGGACCACCAATCGACCGCCAGACTCCGGAGAACGTACTCGTAGGGCAGCCACCCATAGCCGGCAGCGCCCCAGCCCGTGCCCCACGAATTCCTGATCAGAAACGCGCCCGTGGTCTCCACTGCGCCCGGATTGGTGTTCCTGATCTTCATGTTGTCGTCGTACCCGACCGCATCGACGGCGTGGCCACCGGCGATCGACTCGCCGGGGGTCGGGAACGGGAACTTGCCGGTCGTGCTCGCTTGCCCATACGAGCTGTAGACGGTGAAGCCGAACATGGAGGGCAGTCCGGCCGCGAGATTGGCCTTGATCCGGCTCAGCAGCACGGCGGGCGTCGTTCCAGACGGATCCAGGCGGTAGTAGGAGATGGACTGGAAGTTCTGCGCGAACGCGTAGCAGAAGCCGCTCGGCTCCTTGTCGAAGTCGGCGACCTTGTACGGCCAGTACTCCTCGGGCGGGACTCCGAACAGCACCATCGCGCCCATCGTGTTGCGCAGGAAGGCCCCGGTGTCCCCCACCCAATGGAGGAGGTCCCGCGTCGTCTTGTACAGGAAGAGCCGGGACGCATCCGTGTGCTTGCCGAACGCCCGGCGCTCGAAGTACTCGATCAGCCCCACGCCGGCGTTGGCGGTGCACGAACCAAGGTCCCCCTGCTTCTCGATCGGCGAGCACCACGACCTGAGGTCCACGCTGGTTGGAAGCTTGTTCGGCGGCGATGCGACGCCAACCTCTTTGAGCATCGACCTCACCGAGTTCTTCAGTCCGAGGGCCTGCAGTCGTTTGGGAACGTCCTCGTGTTCCGGCGTGAGATCCCGGAAGTCGGGATAGTCTCGCAACCACCCCATCATCTTCGTCTCGGTCGCAACTTCGAGTTCCAGCATTTCGGGCATGTACGTCTCTCCTGGTTGCGCGGTCTGTTCGTCGCGGTGCGCGGAGGGGGATCCCGCGGCGCCGCAAGGCTGGCGCTAGCCTAGAACGCAGTCTTGGGGCGCGCGATCAGAAGGTTGAAGGCCGGGAGTTCAGAATCTTGAACGCCGAGCCGCGTGCCGCCGCGCGGGCCCTCCGCTGCGCCGCACACGTGTCGGCCTGACACCGCCCGCTACCCTGCAAACGAGTGGGCGCGCTCGACTGAGGGGCCCAGCCAACGCCTCCGGCACCCTGTCCAGGCCGGACTCGGGAGGCTCGATGGTGGAGTGCCCCCCGTTCTTGAGGCCACGGATTATGGCAGGATCTCTCCGGCCCCGGAGGATCCTGCATGCGCTGTCAACGCCGGTCTGAGAAGTCCCCTCTTCGCCATCGAGCCTGTCCTCTGATCGCCGAGATCTTTGTCCCCTGAACGCTGCGATCGGCGTCGGCAGGGGGATCGGGCCCGGATCCGACCTCCTAGGATCGCGCAGGAGCC
>DASXQT010000077.1:0-237029 GCA_036507005.1 Candidatus Eiseniibacteriota bacterium | reverse complement strand
ACGACGGCTGGATCAAGGCGGTGCTGCCGTGGACGGTATTCTCCGCCGCCATTCTCGCCACCGGCTTCATCATGGGCGGCGTGTGGGCATACAAGGTGCTGGGCTGGGGCGGCTACTGGGGCTGGGATCCGGTGGAGAACGGCTCGTTCATCCCCTGGCTCTCGAACATCGCGCTGCTGCACGGGCTGCTGGTGCAGCGCGTGACCGGGAGCCTCAGGCGCACCAATTTCTTCCTGGCCGTGACCTCGTACGTGCTCGTGCTCTACGCGTCGTTCCTCACCCGCAGCGGAGTGCTGGCGGACTTCTCGGTGCACTCGTTCGTCAACCTGGGCTTGAACGGATTCCTGCTCTCGTTCCTGTTCCTGACCGCGATCGTGGGCTACGGTACCCTGCTCTACCGCCTGCGCGACATCCCCGGGCCGCAGGAGCCGCTCGGCAACTTCTCGCGCGAGTCCATGATGTGGCTCGGCCAGCTGGTGTTCATGCTGATGTGCGCGCTCACCGCGGTGGGGATGAGCGCGCCGCTGATCACCCGGCTGTTCGGGCCGCCCTCGAACGTCCAGACCACGTACTACAACCTGGTGAACGCGCCGCTCGCGATCGCGCTCGGGACTCTCCTCGGCCTGGCCCCGCTGATGCGCTGGCGCAAGCAGGATCCGCAATCGCTGCTGCGCGCCGCTCTCCCCTCGGTCGGGGTCGCGGTGGTGGTCGCGGTGATCGCGGTGATCCTGGGGGTGCGCCAGCCGCTCGCCGCGGGGATCGTGTTCTCCGCCGCCTGGGCGCTCGCCGCCAACGCGATCGTGACGCTGCGGGGCTTTCGCGCCGGCTGGAAGCACGGCGTCGCCTACCTCGGCCACCTCGGCGTGTCGGTGATGCTGATCGGGATCGTGGCCTCTTCGGGGTACGGGAACGCGGTCCAGGTGCAGCTCCCGCAGGGCCAGGAGCGCGCGGCACTCGGCTACCGCCTGACCTTCGAGGGCGTACGCAAGGCCAAGAACGGCAAGGACCACGTGATGATCGCGGTCAACGCGCCCGAGCGGAAGTTCGAGGCGCTGCCCGCGCTCTACTGGAGCGAGTTCAGCCAGGGCTACATGAAGAAGCCGCACATCGAGCGCCTCCTCACCCACGACATCTACATCTCGCCGCTCGAGATGGTGGGCGACGACCCGGCCTCGCACGCGCTGTGGCTCGCGAAGGGCGAGACCAAGCAGGTGGGGCAGGTGAAGTACACGTTCGTGGACTTCGACCGCCAGATGGGCGAGGTGGTGCGCGTGGCCGCGCGGCTCCGGGTCGAGATCGGCGGGCGCACGGTGCCGGCGCGACCGGTGCTCGAGATGAACATGAAGAACGGGATGCCGAACAGCATCCCCGACTACCTGCCCGGCGGCGGCTCGGTCCAGATCGTCTCGGTGGATCCCAACACCGGCCGGGTGGCGCTCGAGGTGCCGGGGCTCCGCCACCGCGAGGGGGGCGATGTGCTGGCGGTCGAGGTGAGCACCAAGCCGCTCATCAACCTGGTGTGGGTGGGGGCGATCATCATGCTCGGGAGCGCGTTCCTGAGCGTGCTGCGGCGCGCCCTGGACCTGAACCGCGGGGCAACCGCCGGGGCCTGACCCCGGGCGCGGCGCGTGCCCGCTCCCTCGATGGGGGCGGGTATTTTCGTGCTTGGCGACTGCACGCATGTGCAGTAGGCTCCGCCACGGTGCCCATGGAACAAAGTGTTCGAATCGCTCAACGACCCGGTGGACGTGATCACGGCCTTTGTCGACGGCGGGATCCAGCCGCTGCGCTTTCGCTGGCAGGGCAGGGTGATCCGGGTCGGCAAGGTGACCGGGCGCTGGAGCCGCCGCGAGGGGCAGACCGTGCTGCGTTACTTCGCGGTCGAGGGCCGGGGAGGGGAGAGCTACGAGCTGTGCTACGACCCGCGCGGGCCGCGCTGGATCCTGGCCAGGGCATGGACCCTGCCGCGCTGAGGATGCGCCCATGATGATCCTGCTGGTCGACATGGACGCCTTCTTCGCCTCGGTCGAGCAGGCGCACCACCCGCACCTCCGGGGCAGGCCGGTGATCGTGTGCGGCGACCCGTCGCGGCGCGGCGTGGTGACCGCCGCCTCCTACGAGGCGCGTCCCTTCGGCGTTCACGCCGGGATGCGCCTGGAGGAGGCGCGCCGGCTCTGCCCGGACGCCGAGTACGTCGAGGGCGATCCCGCCAAGTACGTCGGGCTCTCGCTCCAGCTCCTGGACCTCTACACCACCTTCTCGCCCGACGTGGAGCCGTTCAGCGTGGACGAGGCGTTCGTGGGGCTGGGGCCCGAAGCGCCCACGCTCGAGCGGGCGGCGGAGGTCGCGCGCGCGCTCCAGGGCGAGATCGACCGGCGCTTCGGGCTCGGCGCCTCGATCGGGGTGGGGCCCAACAAGCTGGTGGCGAAGATGGCCTCGGGCGTCGAGAAGCCGCGCGGGCTCACGGCGCTCGATCCGGAAGGCTTCCGGCGCGTGTTCTGGCCGCGCGACGTGGATGCGATGTGGGGCGTGGGACCGAAGCTCGCCGCGCGCATGCGGTCACTCGGGATCAAGACCGTCGGCGATCTCGCCCACGCCCCCGAACCTGCTCTCAAGGCCGCCTTCGGCATCATCGGCCCTCAGCTCCGCGAGGCGGCGTGGGGAGAGGACGACACTCCGCTCGTGCCCTATCATCGCGGGGTGGAGGCCAAGTCCATGGGCCACGAGGTGACGCTGTCCGAAGACTGCGGCGACGAGGAGTCACTCGCGGGAACGCTGCTCCGGCTCTCCGATCAGGTGGCGCGCCGCATGCGGGGCGAGGGCTACGTCGGCCGCACCGTCACGCTCAAGCTCCGCGATCACCGCTTCGTCACCGTGATGCGCCAGCGGGTGCTGCCGGATTTCACCGCGGAGTGCGATGCGATCTTCCGCATGGCCCGCGCCCTCTTCCACGAGAACTGGAACGGCGCCGCGGTACGGCTGCTGGGGGTGAGCGTGTCCCAGCTCGCCCGCGCGGGAGCCGCCTCCCAGAGCGAGCTGTTCGACTCCGACGTGCGCTCGGTCGCGCTGCGCGAGGCGCTCGACCGCGTTCGCGACCGACTTGGGGAGGCGAGCGTGGTGCCGCTGGGCACCCTCGTCCACCGCCGCAGGCTCTCCCACGTCCCGTTCGGCACCCTCTCCGCGCGGGCGGTCCCGCGCGGCGGGCGCCTGGCGCGCTCCCGCGCTCCCGCCGATCCCGATCCGTGAGCGACGAGCGCCGGATCCTGGTCGGGACCTCGGGCTACTCGTTCCCCGACTGGGTGGGTCCCTTCTATCCCGAGGGCACGAAGTCGAGCGACTTCCTCCGCTACTATTCCGAGCGCTTCGATTGCGTCGAGGTGAACTCGACCTACTACCGGGTCCCGCATCCGCGCGTGCTGGAGCAGATGGAGAAGAAGACCCCGCCCGGCTTCCGCTTCGTGGTCAAGCTGAACCAGGAGATGACCCACCGCGGCTCGCGCGACCCCGCCCTCTACCGCGACTTCCTCGCCGTGCTCGAGCCCCTGAAGCGCGCGGAGAAGTACGACGGCCTGCTGGCCCAGTTCCCGTGGGGCTTCAAGCGCACCGACACCCACCGCCGCCACCTCGAGGCCATGCGCACCCTGCTGCCCGGGGAGCCGCTGTTCGTCGAGTTCCGCCACGACTCGTGGCTCACACCCCAGCTCGAGCCCTCGCTGCGCGCCCACCACATCGGCTTCTGCGCCGTGGACGAGCCGCGGCTCCAGGGGCTGCTGCCGCCGGTCACCATGCTCACCGCCGAGGACGCCTACGTGCGCTTCCACGGGCGCAACGCGCAGAACTGGTGGGCCGGCTCTCCCGAGCGCGCTCTCGGCTCCGGGGCGGGGGCGCGCTCCGGCGACCGCTACGACTACGATTACTCCGAGGCCGAGCTGCGCGAGTGGATCGCGAAGATCGCGGATCTGGCGCAGCAGGCGCGCCGCACGTATCTCTTCTTCAACAACTGCCACGCCGGGCAGGCGGCGCGGAACGCGAAGCTCATGCAGGAGCTGCTGCGGCAGCAGAACCTGCCGGCGTGACGGCATGACGGGCGAAAGCATCGTCCACATTCCCGCGTGCGGCGCGACCTTGGAGGGCGCGCTCGCCGTTCCCGAGCGGCCCGCCGGCATCGTGCTCTTCGCCCACGGCTCGGGAAGCAGCCGCCACAGCCGGCGCAACCAGTTCGTCGCGGCCGCGCTGCGCGATGCGGGGGTCGGCACGCTGCTCTTCGATCTCCTCGCCCCGGAGGAGGACGCCGACGACGAGAGGCGCTTCGACATCCCGCTGCTCACGCGCAGACTGGAAGCGGCGACCGAATGGCTCGAGGCGTCGCAGCCGCCCACGCCCCTCGGCTACTTCGGCGCGAGCACCGGCGCGGCCGCGGCGCTGGCGGCCGCCGCCGGCCTGGGGGCGCGGATCCGCGCCGTGGTCTCGCGCGGCGGCCGGCCCGATCTCGCCGCGGACGACCTGCCGCGGGTACGCGCCGCCACGCTGCTGATCGTCGGCGCGCGCGACGAGGAGGTCCTGGAGCTGAACCGCCGCGCGCTGGAGCGCCTCGCCTGCGAGCGGGAGCTGATCGTGGTGCCCGGCGCCACGCACCTGTTCGAGGAGCCGGGCGCGCTCGAGGCCGTGGCGGAGCACGCGGCGAGCTGGTTCGCTCGCCACCTGGCGTGACGAGGGTTGGGCGCGGGTGCGCACGGCCGCTCCAGGGCGGCCGGACGCGGCCGCGAGCGAGGCCGCGCTCCCCGGTCTACCGCGGCTTGGGTGCGGGGCTCGCCGCCGGGACCGCGGCGACGCGGATCCTGATCGTCGCGTCGCGGGTGGTGATCACGATCTCCTCGCCGCTGTCGTCCACCACGACGTTGTCGAGGCCGCGCACCACGACCTCCGAGCCGCCCACCATGCCGGCGTAGCGCAGGCGCTTGCGCGTGATCTCGCGCCCCGCGATCCTCGAGCTGGCGCGCTCCATCTCGCGCGCCATGCGCCTCATCTCCTCGCCCATGTGCTCGGCGTCGCGGCGCTCGCTGAGCGCGCGCAGCCTCTCCGAGAGATGGGCGAAAGGAGCCGGTCGCTCGCCGGGACGCGGCACGGTGACGAGGGTCGACGTGAGGACGCGCCCGCCGCGGCGGTAGGTCCAGCGCACCGTCTGGCCGGGCGCGATCGCGCCGAAGCGGCGCCCGCCCTCGGGCGTGAGCAGCGACACGCCGTCGATGTGCGTGAGCACGTCCCCGATCTGGAACCCGGCGCGCGCCGCCGGGCTCTCGGGATCCACGAAGTAGATCTCGGGCAGCGTTCCGAACTCCCACGCCGCCGCCTCGCCCGGGTCGCCGTCGAGGCTCCCGCAGTCGTGGCAGATGAGCCCGAAGCCGTTCCAGCCGCGGGGAAGGACGTCCTGCGGCCGGCCCTCGGCGAACGCCGGCGGCGCGGGCGCGGCGGGCACTGCGGGCGTTGCGGGCGTTGCGGGCGTCGCGGGCGTCGCGGGAGTGGCCGGCGTCGCAGGTGTGGCCGGCGTCGCAGGCGTCGCAGGTGTCGCCGGCACCCAGTAGCGGTAACGTTGCGGCCTCGCCGGCGGTGCGGGGGGCGCGGGCGGGGTCGGTGGCTCGGGCGCGGGCGACAGGGCCTGATCCAGGCACGCGGCGTCGGCGACGATGCGCACCGGGAACTCGCGCCCGTCGCGACGAACCGTGAGCGTGACCGCGGTCCCGGGCTCGAGGCTCGTGATGCGGCGCGAGCCCGCGCGCGTGGTGATCAGCACGCCGTCGATCGCGGTGAGCACGTCGCCTTCGCGCAGCTTGCCCTCCGCCGGGCCGTCCTCGCGGATCTCGCCCACCCGCGGCTCGGAGCGGAACTCCCATCGGCGGATCAGGATGTTCCGCCCGTCGGTCGTGCGCGAGCGGGCATCGTAGCTGCAGTTGCAGTCCACCCAGACGATGCCCAGGTCCCCGACGCGCGGCGCGTTCCCGTTGCACGGCCCCTTCTCGCCGCCGCGCGCCGCTGCCGCGGGCGCGAGGCCGAGCAGGAGCAGCAGCGTCGCCCGCGCGATCCCCGTCGTGAGTCTCATCGCATCACTCCTTACTCCGCGCGCCCGGATCAGAACCACACCACGCGCCGCGGCTCGGCCGCGGCCTCCAGCGTGTCGCCGCGCGCGGCGCGCGCCATGCCCTGCAGGATGTCCACCGCGATCGGCTCCTCGGGCACCAGCCGCACGGTCTGGTTCGCGGCGGCCTGGAGCGCGCTCACCGCGGCCTCGCGGCCGGACTGGAGCTCCTGCGGGCGGGCGCGCCCGCTGAACGACGCCAGCGCCGAGAGCGCCGAGACGTAGGCCGAGCCGGTGCGCTGGACCAGCGCCGCGGCGGCCGCGGCGTCGCGCTGATGCATGTCGAGCACCACCTGCGTCGTGTGCCGGGCCTCGAGCCAGGCTCCGAGCCCCATGCCGCCGGCGAACACCACCACCAGGGCCGCGGCCGCCGCGAGCCAGGCCATGGCGGGCGGCACGAGCCGGAACGGCACGGGGGGCGCGAGCAGCCCCTGGGCGCGAAGCGCTCGCACGATGCGCTCCTCGAGCGGGCGCTCCGGCTCACGCTCCCGCGGCAGGGACTCGAGCGCCGCCCGCTCCTCGGGCGTCAGTTCGTCTTGGTCATGCATGGCTGGCCTCCGAACGCGATTGAAGCAGGCTGCGGACCGCGCGGCGCGCGTCGAAGAGCTGGCTCTTCGACGTGCCCACGGCGATCTGGAGCTGCCGGCTGATCTCCTCGTGGGTGTACCCCTCGACGTCGTGGAGCACGAGCACCGTGCGGTAGCCGTTGGGCAGCCGCGCGATCGCGCGCTCGAGGTCGATGCGCTCGCCGTCCCGCACCGGCGCCACGCGCAGCTCGAGTCGCTTGTCGAGCTCCTCGGTGCGCGTCCGCGCCCGGCGGCGCAGGGTCTCCCGCGCCAGATTGAGCCCGATCGCCGAGACCCAGGTCCTGAGGCTCGACTCCCAGCGGAACTTCGTGAGCTGGCGCACCGCGCGAATCCACGTCTCCTGCACGACGTCCTCGGCGTCGGCGGTCATGCCGCCCAGCATGCGCAGCACGAGCTGGTACAGCGCCGGGGTGTGGCGCCGGTACAGCTCTCGGAAGGCCCGCTCGTCGCCCGAGCCCGACACCGCATCGGCCAGGCTCCGGTCGTCCACGGATGAGAGCGGCATCCGCCTCATGTCACCTCCTGAGTGTGCCGAAACGCCGGGAAGGTTGGGTTGTGCTCTGAAGATGGGGGAGATACGGTGGCGGCCCGCCGGGGTTCCAGCGGCCGCTCGCGCCCCCGGTCGCACCCCTGGAGGCCCGTTCCATGGCCGAGACCCGGCACCCGGCCCCGTTCATCACCAACCCGCCGCGCCGCGTGGTGTTCCTGTGCTGGCGGAACTCCGCCCGCAGCCAGATCGCCGAGGGCCTGGCCCGGGCGATGGCCCCGCAGGGCACCGACGTCTGGAGCGCCGGGACCGAGCCGTCCCAGGTGCACCCGGTCGCGATCCAGGTGATGAACGAGGCGGGCATCGACATCTCCAGCCAGAGCTCCAAGGGCCTCGACCAGGTGCCGTGGCGCGACGCGGACACGGTGGTCACGCTGTGCGGCGAGGCGAGCGAGGCCTGCCCGGTGCTCGCCACCGAGGTGCGGCGCCTGCACTGGGCGCTTCCCGACCCGGCCGCTGTCCCCGAGCCCGAGCGCCTGGGCGCGTTCCGCGAGGCGCGCGACGAGATCCGGTGGCGGATCTCGTCCCTCTGGCCCCGCGCGCGGTAACCTAGAGCTCGGCGCCCCTCTTGGCGCCTCGCCGGTCCGTCACGATCGCCGGGTGGCGGCCCTGGACGAACTCCTCGCACTCGCGCACGTCGTCGGGGCTGCCGAGGAAGAGCGGGGTGCGCTCGTGGAGCGACTCCGGCACGATGTCGAGGATGCGGCGCTCGCCGTCGCTCGCCGCCCCGCCCGCGCGCTCGGCGATGAACGCCAGCGGCGCCGCCTCGTAGAGCACGCGCAGCTTGCCCTTCGCGTTCCTGCGGTCGCCGGGGTAGAGGAAGATCCCGCCGTAGAGCAGGTTGCGATGGAAGTCCGCCACCAGCGACCCGACGTAGCGCGCGCTGTACGGCCGGCCGGTGGGTGAATCCTCCATCTTGACCCAGTCCACGTAGCGCTTCACGCCGTCCGACCACTTGAAGTAGTTCCCCTCGTTCACGCTGTAGATGCGGCCGCGCTTGGGCGTGCGGATGTCGGGGTTCGAGAGCAGGAACTCGCCGACGCTGGGCTCGAAGGTGAAGCCGTGCACGCCTGCGCCCGCGGTGTAGACCAGCATGGTGCTCGAGCCATACATCACGTATCCGGCGCACAGCTGGCGGTGGCCGGGCTGGAGACAGTCGGCGAGCGCGCCGCCGCCGCCCTCGGTCACGCGCGGCAGCACCGAGAAGATGGTCCCGATGTTGACGTTGGCGTTGATGTTCGACGAGCCGTCGAGCGGGTCGAAGTTCACCACGTACTTCCCGACCGGCTGGCCGGGGGGCACCGGGATCACGTCCTCGTCCTCTTCCGAGGCCAGCACCGCGAGCTGCCCGGTCGCGCCCAGCACGCGGTAGATGGTCTCGTGGGCGAAGCGGTCGAGCTTCTGGACCTTCTCGCCGTGCACGTTCTGGCCGCCGGTGTAGCCCAGGATGTCCACCAGCCCGGCCCGGACCACCTCGCGGTTGATCATCTTGGCCGCGAGCGCGATGTCGCTCAGGAGGCTGGTGAACTCGCCGGTCGCCTGGGGGTGGAGGCGCTCCTGCTGGAGGAGGAACTGCGAGAGGGTCAGCGCGCGACCGGGCATGGGGATTCTCGAGAGGAGGGAGGAAGCCTACTCTCCCTCGGGGCTCTCGGCGGGCTTCGTGCTGTAGTGTTCGTGGAGGATTGTCCAGCCGCCGGGCGACTTCTTCACGATCAGGGTGAAGGCTCCCGGAGTGGTCGTGCTCTGATCGCCATCCTTCTCGGTCACCGTCGCGGAGGCGTAGGCGATCGCGTAGGTGTCCCCTAGCGTCACCACCTGGATCACCCCCGGCGCCGCGTGATAGGCGCCCTCGTGCCCCAGCAAAGCGTCTGCGCCTTTGCTGATTTCGTCCCACCCCTTGGCGACTTCCCCGTCGTCGATGCTGGCGACCTCCGGGACACGGGCGTACAACTCCATCAGCGCCGTGGGGTCGCCTGCGTTCAAGGTCTTGAAGAAGCGTTGAACGAAAGCTTGGACCTCGGCCCGGGGATTCGCGGCGGGGGTTTTGGTTGCCGGTGCCGTGGCGGTCAGCGCGACTAGAACCAACAACATGACCAAGTACATGGTTCCTCCCCTCTTACCGGTTTGTTGGCGGGCGGAAGCGTCAGTCCGAGAGCCCGCGCACGTCCTCGTGTCCCTTCGCCGCCGCGACCGCCGGGCCCGCCGCCGGGAACGATCCCGGCACGAACGGGGCGTGGCGCTCGGCCAGCGCGCGCGTGCCGCCCACCGCCAGCTTCTGGAGCAGGAAGCGGAACTTCTCCTCGAGCGCGGCCCCGATCGCGGCGCGGGTCGCGAGCGGCAGGCCCCACAGCTCGCGCTTGTAGAGCCCGAGGGCCTTCTTGCGGGTCTTGTAGAAGAACTGCTCGTCGGTGTCGCTCGCCTTGCGCTCGTCGGCCGCCACGGTGCGGAGCCGCTCGTAGATGTCGCGCTTGAGATCCGCAGGGAAGCTCGGGTGGTCGAACAGCATGTTCTGGAACTCGGTGGCGAGATGGATCTCGCACGCCCCGAGCCGGGGGAAGCGGTCGAACAGCTCGGGCGGGAGCGTGGAGGCGCCGTGCTGGACCGCGCCCGCCATGCCGTACTTGCGGAGCGCCAGCTCCGAGCACTTCTCCAGGGCGTCGAAGTCGATCTGGACCTGGGCGATCCGCCCGTCGGGGAGCGGCACGCCGCCGTGCGAGGTGCCGGTCTGGATCGAGATCTTGCTGATCCCCGCCGCCCCGGGCGCGGTCTTCGCGAGCGCCTCGAGGTAGACCTTCATGAACGCCGTGAGCTCCTCGGGCGTCGAGTTCTTTCCGCCGACCTCGCCGATCTCGCCGCCGACCGAGATCGTGACGCCCTGGGGCTCGCGCGCGCGGATGAACGTCGTCAGCTCCGCGCAGCGCCCGCCGTTCGCGCCCTGCTGGGCCTCGAGCCCCGGCTTCGACAGGTCCACGAGCGTCGAGGTGTCGACGTCGATGTTGTAGAAACCAGCCTGGATCGCCTCGGCGGTCAGGTCGCGCACCGCCTCGAGCTCCCCCTTCGGATCGCCCGCGTACTTCTTGGCGTTCACCTGGAAGTGGTCGCCCTGGATGAACAGCGGCCCGCGCCATCCCTCGCGCAGCGCCGCGCACAGCACCACGAACGCGTACTCGCCGGGGCGCTGGTCGGTGTAGCTGATCTCGGAGCGCGCGATCTCGCAGATCACGGCGCCGGCGTCGAGGGCCCGGCGGGCGCGGAAGAGCGCACGTGCGGTGTCGTAGGCCAGGCCGCGGATGTTGATCGCGGGCACGGTGAAGCCGGCCGGCGCCTCGCCGCGGCCGCGCGCCACGTAGAGCGCGTGGATCGAGGCGGGATAGACGCCGGCCGAGCGCGCCTGCTCGAACACCGCGGCGCGCGCCGCCACGCGCGGCTCGGCGGCGCCGAACACGCCGGTCCACGCCAGGCGGTCGAGGGCCTCGCCGCTGCCGGTCGCGAGCGCGGCTGCGGCATGGCGAACTTCATCGAGATTGCGTAGTTCCATGGGATCTCCCGGTCTCCTCGGGCACGCGAAAGGGCGCGGCGCGGGGGGGGATGGTGACGGGATGACGGACCGCGTCCAGTATACCCGGGCGCCGCGGGAGGGAGCCAGCGCGGCGCACGTGCTATTCGGCCCCGGCGCCCGCTCCCAGCGCCACGAAGCCCTCGCGCCCGTGCCGCAGCTCGGGAAAGCGCGCGGGGTCGAAGGTCGCGATGCCCTCCGCCTTCCTCCACGCGAGGAGCTCGGCGAGGTCGAGCGTGCAGCCCGCCGCCATGCCCATGCCGTGACCGGTGAAGCCGGCGCAGATCGCGAGGTGATGCTCGGGGTCGAGCCAGCCCACCAGCGGCCGGCCGTCGCGGGCGAACCCCATCGTGCCCGCCCAGCGGAACTCGATCGCCGCGCCCTCCGGCACCAGCTCGCGCAGCCCGCGCTCGATCCCGCGCTGGATCGCAGGGGTCGGCCGGTCGTCGAACCCGGTCTCCCCGTCGAGGTCGAGGTCGCGCCACCCGCCGATCACGAGGCGCATGTCCGGCGTCTGGCGCCAGTACTGGTAGCCGTAGTGGGCGGTCGTCGGGCGGGGCGCCACCTCGCGCTCGAGCGGCGCCGTGGCCAGCATCTGACCGCGGCGCGGGGCGATCACCGGGGCGAGCGCCGGGCACAGCTCGGGCGCCCAGGCGTTGGTGGCGAGCGCCAGCGTCCGGCCGCGCGCGCGGCCGCCCCCGACCCGCACCTCCCAGGAGCCCGCGACCCAGCGGGCGCTCTCCACCCGCGAGCGCTCGAAGAGCGATGCGCCCCGCTCGCGCGCGGCGCGCGCCAGGCCGCGCAGGAAGCGCACCGGGTGGATCTCGCCGTCCTCGTCGATCAGGAAGGCCGCCGCGAAGCCCGGCGCCGCGTACGCGGGCACCGCGTCGGCCACGCGGATCTCGCGCTTGCGGAGTCCGGCGGCGACGCACAGGGCGACGGAGTCGCGATGCTCCTCGGCCTCCGCCTCGGTGCGCGCCAGGCGCACGCTGCCGCGCGCGCGATAGTCGCAGTCGATCCCGAGCGACTCGACCAGCCGGCGGATGCGCTCGTGGTTGCGGCGCCCGATCTCGAGCGCCGCGCGCGCGCCGGTCTGCCCCCAGAACTCGATCTGCTCCCGGTAGGACTCGGCGGGCAGCGCCGAGAGGAATCCCGCGTTGCGCCCGCTCGCCCCGCCGGCGAGCGCGCCGGCGTCGAACAGGGCCACCGATGCCCCCTGCTCGACCAGCGTCCACGCCAGCGTGAGACCGGCGATCCCGCCGCCGACGATCAGGACGTCGGCTTCGAGTTCGCCCTCGAACCCCGGGAATGCAGGCGCGGGATCGGACCACCACGGCGACTCGGGCACGCTGGGCACGGCGGACATGGGCCACCATTCTGTCGCGCGCGGTCCGCGGCGGCAAGCGGCCGCGTGCGGGCGCGCCGGCAAGAGAAGAGGGCCGGGTGCTCGGCACCCGGCCCTGCGTTCCGTGGCTCGGCGCTTCGCCCGCGACGATCAACCCTTGGGAACGAAGTACCAGTTGAAGCTGAGGCCGAAGTTCACGTAGTTGGCGTCGAACGAATCGAGCGTCATCCAGCCGAAGTCGACCTGGGGCCCGATGGCGAAGGTCCGCATCACGCGGAACTCGTAGCCGGCGCCGACCGTGAAACCGAAGCCGGACTCGCTCCCCGTGACGGTCGTGTTGGGGGCGATCTGCACCGTCGCGTCGGCGCTCCCGAAGCCCACGCCGCCGCGCAGCACGAGCCCGGTGTTGCCCGGGTAGTAGTTGATCGCGGCCGTGGCGACGCTGAAGCTCAGCGTCGTGCCGTTGTCGTCCTTGGTCCACCCGTTCGAGTTGAGCTCCAGCGAGTACTCCGGACGGAACGCGTAGCCGGCGCGGAAGCTCCCGGCCCCGCCGCCCTCGCGGTCGGAGGTGTTGCCGTCAACGCTGATGCCTGCGGTCCCGCCGCCGATGCCGAATCCGACCAGCCAGCCCTGGCGCGCGTGGGAATACGGTCCCTGCGCGGCGCACAGCGCCGGCACGCACGTCGCCGCGAACAGGGCGACGCTGACGAACAGGATCCTCGCCTTCATGGGGTTCTGCCTCCTTCTCTGGTGCCTCGATTCCATCGAGGGCCTCCGTGGTCCGCCTGGGTGCGGACGCGACGGCCCGGTGGCCCGGGGAACGAGCCGGCGCTCGCGGCGGCGGCGTCCTCGCGGCAGGATGGAATTGCGCGGCGAGGAGGGCGGAGTTGGCATTGGACTCCGCGCGAGGACTTCGCGGCCAGCGACCGGCGAAGTATACACCCGCGCGCCGCGCAGCGGGCAAACCGCGCGGCCGCTCGTTTGACAGCCCCGCGGGCGAGGGGCTTCAATCGCGGCCTCGACTGCACAACCCGCGCGCGAT
Source organism: Candidatus Eiseniibacteriota bacterium (assembly GCA_036507005.1). Lineage (GTDB taxonomy): Bacteria > Eisenbacteria > RBG-16-71-46 > RBG-16-71-46 > RBG-16-71-46 > WS-2. Next base: position 223,819 of record DASXQT010000077.1, on the reverse strand, counting down.
TCGCAAGGAGAACCGGTGGAGTCCACAACGACCGCGGTCTGCCGCCTGAAGGTCAACGGCGATCTCCGCGAATGCGCGGTGACCCCCAATACCACCCTGCTCGAGGCCCTGCGCTACGGGCTCGGGCTCACCGGGTCCAAGCAGGGCTGCGACAAGGGGGACTGCGGGGCCTGCACGGTGGTGGTGGACGGCGAGCCGGTGCTGTCCTGCATCTCGCTCGCGCTCGCCTTCGAGGGCCGCGAGGTCACCACCATCGAGGGCGTGAGCCTGAAGGGCCGCCCTCATCCGCTCCAGGACGCCTTCGACGTCACGGGCGGCGCCCAGTGCGGCTTCTGCACGCCCGGGATCCTGATGAGCGCGTGGGCGCTCCTGCGCAGGAATCCCGCCCCGACCCGCGCCGAGATCGCGCACGCGCTTTCGGGGAACCTGTGCCGCTGCACCGGCTACACCAAGATCTTCGAGGCCGTGGAGCGCGCGGCGGCGACGCTCGCGGGGACGCGATGAGCGATCGCGGCGAATCCGGGCCCGCGGCGCCTTCCCACGTCCGCCCGCGTCGGGGCGCACCCGCCATCCCGGCCGAGCGCATGATGCCGGCGGAGAAGCGCCTCACGCCGCCTTCCTGGCCGGGCGGGCGCGCCGCGCCCCCGAACCGCGAGTTCCAGGTGATCGGCCGGCGCAACCGCAAGATCGAAGGGCTCGCCAAGGTCACGGGGCGCGCGGTCTACGCCGACGACATCGCGCTCCCGCGCATGCTCCACGCCAAGCTGCTGCGCAGCGTCCACGCCCACGCCCGCATCCGCTCGATCGACGCCTCGGCCGCGCTCGCGATGCCGGGCGTGCACGCCGTCATCACCGGCCGCGACCTGCCCGAGTACTACGGGATCATCCCCTGGACCCAGGACGAGCAGGCGCTGTGCGAGGAGAAGGCGCGCTACGTGGGCGACGCGATCGCCGCGGTCGCCGCGGAGAGCGAGCTGCTGGCCGAGGAGGCGCTCAAGCGCATCCGGGTCGACTACGAGGTGCTGCCCGCGATCACCTCGATCGAGGAGGCGCTCGAGCGCCCCGAGGTGCGCGTGAACGAGAAGGCCAAGGAGGGGAACGTCTCGAAGCACGTCCACCTCGAGTTCGGCGAGGTCGAGGCGGAGCTCGCGAAGAGCGACGCGGTGGTCGAGGCCGAGTACTGGTACGAGGGCTCGACCCACACGCCGATCGAGACCCACTGCGCGGTGGCCGACTACGACGCCACCGGCTTCCTCACCCTCACCTCCAGCACCCAGGTGGCGCACTACCTGCACCGCGATCTGGCCCGCGTGCTCGGGCTGCCCACCCAGCGCATCCGCGTGATCCAGCCTACGGTGGGCGGCGCGTTCGGGGGGAAGAGCGAGCCGTTCTCGCTCGAGTTCTGCGCCGCGAAGCTCTCGATGGTGACCGGTCGTCCGGTGAAGATCCTCTACACCCGCGAGGAGGTGTTCTACGCCCACCGCGGCCGGCACCCGATGCGGCTGCGCTACCGCACCGGGATCCGGCGCGACGGCGCGCTCACCGGCGTGGATGCCCGGATCGCGATCGACGGCGGCGCCTACTCCTCCTTCGGGCTCGTCACCACCTACTACTCCGGCCAGCTCCTCACCGCGCCCTACCGGATGAGCGCCTACCGCTTCGACTCGACCCGCGTGTTCACGAACAAGCCGTGCTGTGGGCCCAAGCGCGGGCACGGCTCGGTCCAGCCGCGCTTCGCCTTCGAGTGCCAGATCGACAAGCTGGCCGAGGCGATCGGCATGGACCCGATCGAGGTGCGGCGCCGCAACTTCATCGGCGAGCACACCCGCACCGTGAACGAGCTGCGCGTGACCTCGAACGGCTTCCCGCAGTGCCTGGACGCGGTGGAGCGCGCCTCGGGCTGGGCCGCCAAGTTCCGCCGCCTGCCCTACGGCCGCGGCGTGGGCGTGGCGGGGAGCATGTACATCAGCGGCACCAACTACTGCATCTACCCGAACGAGATGCCGCAGTCCGGCGTCCAGCTCAAGCTCGACCGCAGCGGGCGCGCCACGGTGTTCAGCGGCGCCTCCGACATCGGCCAGGGCTCGGACTCGATCCTGGCCTACATCGTGGCCGAGGAGCTGGGGCTCGACCCCGGCGACGTGCGGGTGGTCGCGGCCGACACCGACCTCACGCCGGTGGACCTGGGCTCCTACTCGAGCCGCGAGACCTTCATGGTCGGCAACGCCTGCCTGGACGCAGCGCGGAAGCTCAGGCTGCAGGTCGCCGAGTCGCTCGCCGAACGCTGGGGCTGCGCCGCCGACCAGGTCACGCTCGCGGGCGGCGTGGCCTGCTCCACGCGCGCGCCCGACCGGGAGTGCATGAGCGTGAAGGAGGCGTTCCAGATCGCCGAGGCGCGCCACGGCACGCTGGGCTCGGTGGGCTGGTACCAGAGCCCCAAGCTCGGCGGTGACTACCGCGGCGGCACGATCGGCGCCTCGCCCGCCTACTCCTTCACCGCGCACGTGGCCGAGGTGGATTGCGATCCCGAGACCGGGCGCGTGGACGTGAAGAAGATCTGGATCGCGCACGACTGCGGGCGCGCGTTGAGCCCGGTCGCGGTCGAGGGGCAGATGGAGGGCAGCGCCTACATGGGGTTCGCGGAAGCGATCTTCGAAGAGCAGGTCTTCAAGCCCGCCGCGCCCGGCCACGGGCCCGGGCTCCACCACGGCCCGTCGCTGCTCGACTACCGCATCCCCACCTCGCTCGACACGCCCGAGCTCGAGTCCATCATCGTCGAGTCGGTGGACCCCGAGGGCCCCTACGGTGCCAAGGAGGCGGGGGAGGGGCCGCTTCACCCCAGCATTCCGGCGATCGCGAACGCCATCTACGACGCGCTCGGGATCCGCTGCGACCGCCTGCCCTTCGATCCGCCGCGGGTGTGGAAGCTGTTGCGCGCGGGCGACGCGCGCGCGCGCTGGGAGCGCGCGCGGGCCCAGGTGCGGGGCGCGGCGCCCGCCCCCGCGGCGCGCGCGGGCTGAGGGCGCCATGCTCACGCTCCCGAGCTTCGAGTGGGCCATGCCCCGCACCGTGGCGGAGACGATCGCGGCGCTGAGTGACCGCCCGGGCGAGACGCTGGTGGTGGCGGGCGGGACGGACGCGGTGCCCAACCTCAAGCACCGGCTCCACGAGCCGCGCGTGGTGGTGCACATCGGCGCGGTGCGCGAGCTGCACTTCGTGCGCGAGGCCGCGGACGGGCTCCACCTCGGGGCGCTCGTGACGCTCGCCGAGATCGCGCGCCACCCGGTGGTGCGGCGCGACTTCCCCTCGCTCGCCAAGGCCGCCGGGCTCGTGGCCGGGCCGCAGCTCCGCAACATGGGCACCCTGGGCGGCAACCTGTGCCTCGACACGCGCTGCACCTATTACAACCAGACCTGGTTCTGGCGCTCGGCGCTGGGCTTCTGCCTCAAGAAGGACGGTGCGGTCTGCCACGTGGTGCCGGCGGGCAAGCGCTGCGTGGCGGCGCACTCCTCGGACGTGGCGCCGGTCCTGATCTCGCTCGGCGCTTCGGTCGAGATCGTGGGCCGCGGCGGGAGCCGGGTGATCCCGGTGGACGAGTTCTTCGTCGCGGACGGCATCCACAACAACGTCCTCGCGCCCGGCGAGCTGGTCACCCGCGTGCTCCTGCCGGCCCGCGCCCGCGGCATGAAGTGCGGCTACCAGAAGCTCAGGCCGCGCGGGGCGATCGACTTCCCGATGCTGTCGGTGGCGTTTGCGGCGCGCACGGCGAACGGCGCGTGCGAGGAGGCGGCGCTGGTGGTGAGCGCGATCGCGGCGCGGCCCCGGGTGATCAGCGGCGTCCCGACGCTGGTCCAGGGGAAGGCGCTCGACGAGTCCCTGGCGGAGGCCCTGGCCCAGGCCGCGTACAAGCAGTGCCATCCGCTCATCAACGTGCCCTACGACCACGACTACCGGCGCGAGATGATCCCGGTGTTCGTGCGCCGCGCGGTGCGCGAGGCGTTCTCGGAGGTGGAGACATGAGCGACGTGCCGCGCGATCCCGAGCCGGGCGCCGGGCCCGCGCCGGCGAGCGGCGGCGAGCTGGACGCACCGGGGCGCACGCGCGACGCGGACGTGTGGGACGCGCTCGCGCGCTGGCGGGTGGCGCGCCGGCCGTTCGTGCTCGCGACCGTGGTCAAGACCCGCGGCTTCACGCCGCGCAAGGCGGCGGCGCACATGCTGATCGCCAAAGGCGGCGAGACGGTGGGGACGATCGGCGGCGGGGCGATCGAGCGCGAGGTGCTCGAGCGCGCGGGAACGCTGATCGCCCAGGGCGGGCACGCCACCGTCGCGCGCCACCTCACGCAGGAGCTCGGCATGTGCTGCGGCGGCGAGATGAGCGTGTTCCTCGAGGCGGTGCTCCCCGCGCCGCGGCTCTACGTCTTCGGCGCGGGCTACATCGCCAAGCCCCTGGCCGCGATCGCGGTCGGCTGCGGCTTCGAGGTCACGGTGGTGGACGCGCGCCCCGATTGGGCGACCGGCGAGCGCTTCCCGACCTCGGCGCCGCGGGTCGAGGACCCCGAGGGCTTCGCCCGCGCGCTCGAGACCACGCCCGAGGACTTCGCGGTGATCGTGACCCACGACCACGCGGTCGACCAGCGCCTCGTGCAGGCGCTGATCCGCAAGCCCCTCTGCTTCCTCGGCATGATCGGGAGCATCCCCAAGCAGCGGAAGTTCGCGCTGCGGCTGCGGGCCCGCGGCTTCGCGGACGAGGAGATCGCGCGCCTCCACACGCCGCTCGGCCTCGCGATCGGGGCCGCCACGCCCGAGGAGATCGCGGTGAGCGTGGTCGCCCAGCTCGTCGCCGTGCGCCGCGGCGCCGCGGTCGAGCCGGGCTGGGTGCCGCCGGCGCGGCGCGCGGGCGAGGCGCCCGAGGGCGCAGGCGAAGAACGAGCGTTGGATGACAGGGCCGCCGCCCGCGTCGGGCGGCCGGAGGGAACCGGCGCGACGCCTGCGCCGAACGATCGGGAGGTGCGCAGATGATGGTCGGAGTGCTACTCGCGGGCGGCGCGTCCACTCGGATGGGCCGGCCCAAGGCGCTGGTGCGCGCCGGCTCGGAATCGTTCCTCGCGCGCGGCGTGCGCCGGCTGTGGACCGCCTGCGATTCGGTCGTGGTCGTGCTGGGCGCCAACGCCCGGACGATCCAAGGGCAGGCCGAGCAGGAGTTCGCGCGGCTGGTGGCCAACGGCCGCCTCAACGACGACCTGCAGCAGGCCCATGGCCACGGCGCCGCAGGGGTCGAGGTGCGCTTCGCCGTCAACCCGCGCTGGAAGCAGGGCATGTACTCCTCGGTGCGCTGCGGGCTGGACGGGGCGCTCGATCTGCGGCCGACGGCGGTGATGCTGCTGCCCGTGGACCACCCGGCGGTGCAGCCGATCACGGTGGCGAGCCTGGCGGGCGTGATGCTGCAGGCGCTCGCCGCGTGCCGGCCGGGGCGGGAGCGCGGTCAGTTCTCCTACGCCCTCATCCCGCGCTTCCGCGGGCAGCGCGGACACCCGATCGCGCTCTCGCCGGCGCTCACGCGCGCCGTGGTCGCCGAGCGCTCCGCGGAGAACCTGAGCGAGGCGATCCGCCGCCACGCCCGCATGCTGGGCTACCTCGACGTGCACGACCGCGGGGTGCTCGTCAACCGCAACTCGGCGCCGTGAGCGGCGCCGGCGCCACGCCGGACGACCGGTACAAGTTGTTGCAAAAGTGGCACGATACGGCGTTCCCATGAGGCGTCGGATGAGCGACCGCGCCGCGCCCGAGTGGGACGCGGCGACCTACCATCGCGTCTCCGAGCCGCAGTTCGAGTGGGGCCTCAAGGTGCTCGCGCGGCTCGCGCTCGCCGGCGACGAGACGGTGATGGACGCGGGCTGCGGCACCGGCCGGCTCACCGCGCTCCTGATCGAGCGCCTGCCGCGCGGGCGCGTGATCGCGGTGGATCAGTCGCCGAGCATGCTGGCCACCGCGCGCGAGTTCCTGTCGCCGCGATTCGGCCCGCGAGTCGAGTTCCTCGAGACCGACCTCCTCGGCCTCGATCTCGACTGCGCGTGCGATGCGATCTTCAGCACCGCGACCTTCCACTGGGTGCCGGACCACGACCGGCTCTTCGCGCGCCTCTTCCGCGCGCTCCGGCCCGGAGGCCGGATCGTCGCCCAGTGCGGAGGTGGGGAGAACCTCCGCCGCCTCCACGATCGCGCGCGGGAGCTGTGCCGCGCCCCCGAGCGGGCGCGCTTCTTCGACGGCTGGCGCGAGCCGTGGCACTTCGCGGATCCCGGGAGCGCCGCCCGGCGCCTGCACGCCGCGGGGTTCGCCGAGGTCGAGACCTGGCTCGAGGCCAGGCCCACCCGGTTCCCGGACGCGGCATCGTTCCGCACCTTCATCGAGCGCGTCGTGCTCCATCCGTGGCTCGCGCGCTTCCCCGACGCCGCGCTGCGCGAGCGCTTCCTGGATGCGCTGGTGGAGCAGGCGCGCGGCGACGAGCCGCCGTTCGAGCTGGACTACTGGCGACTCAATCTGGGCGGGCAGAGGCCCTGACGCTCGCGGTCGTGCCGTCCTCGCCGCGCCCGCGGCGGGCCGCGCCTACTCGCGCCCCACGCCCACGCACCACAGCGCCCCGTCGCGCTCCTCGAGCGCGAGCGCGGTGAGCCGGCCGCCTTCGCAGGGCCCGCTCACGCACTCGCCGGTCTCGGGCCGGTAGCGTGCGCCGTGGTGGCAGCACACCAGCGCGTCGTAGGCGTCGTCGAAGAAGTGGGCGTCGCCGAAGTCGAGGTTGAACAGCTCGTGGCGGCAGGTGTTGAGGTAGGCGTAGAGACGGCCGCGGTAGCGCACGACGAAGGCGTCGCGCGGAATCCCCTCGACCACCACCGAGAACCGCGCGCCCGTTCCCTCCGCCAGCTCGCGCGCACGAGGGAGGACGAGCACCGCAGAGAACGGAGTCAGGGGCAGGCTCCCGTGAACGAGGGATGGAGCGGCGGGCGAAGCGGCACGCGGGCATTATACGGCCCACGCCCACTCGCTCCGGAGCGAGTGAGAGCGGAGCGAGTGAGAGCGTGCCGGGCCGCGCTCGAGGCCACGCGCGGCTGGCCGTGCCCGCGCATTTCGTGTCACAATCCCGCGCATGGACTCCACCGCCCGCGGCGGCCGCGATCGCGCGCTGATCGCGGTCTACGGCAGCAGCACGGTGCGCGAAGGCGCGCCGGCCTACCGCATGGCCTACGACCTCGGGCAGGCGCTCGCACGCGCCGGGGCCGACGTGATGACCGGCGGCTACGGCGGGATCATGGAGGCGTGCTCGCGCGGTGCGGCGGAGGGCGGCGCGCACGTCGTCGGCGTCACGGTCGAGCTGTTCGAGAAGCGCGGGCCGGCCAATCGCTGGGTGAAGGAGCGCGTCCACACGCCCGACATCTTCGAGCGCCTGCGGCACATCGTGGGGCGCGCGGACGGCTTCATCACCGTGCCCGGCAGCATCGGGACCCTGACCGAGCTGTACCTCACCTGGACGCTGCTCGCGGTGAACGGCCGCCGGCGCGCGCCGCTGGTCGTGCTCGGCGAGCCGTGGCCGCGCGTGCTCGAGGCGCAGCGGCATCCCGACCTCATCCCCCAGCACCTGTTCGAGTTCGTGCAGGTGGCGGCGAGCCCGGCGGAGGCGGCGCGCCTGGCGCTGGCCGGGGTGGCGTCGGCCGCGGCTCCGAGGCCGGCGTGAGCGAGGGCGCGGCGGTCGCGAAGGCCGACCGCCTGCTCGACTGGCGGCCCGAGTTCCCCACGGTCGAATCCACGCTCCACTTCATCTCCCACTCGCTGGGCGCGATGCCGCGCGGCGTCGATGAGGCGCTGCGGCGCTACGCCCAGGCGTGGAAGACGCGCGGGATCCGGGCCTGGGAGGACGGCTGGTTCGGGCTCCCCACCGAGATCGGCAACGTGGTGGGCGGCATCCTCAACGCCGAGCCGGGCACGGTCTCGATGCACGAGAACGTCACAATGGCCGAGGCGGTCGCGCTCTCGGCGGTGGACTTCACGCCGCCGCGCTCGCGGCTGGTGTGCATCGAGGAGGACTTCCCCTCGCTGCTCTACCTCTACGAGGGTTTGCGCCGCCGCGGCGCCGAGATCGTGCGCGTGCCGGCGCGCGCCGGGCGGCGCATCGAGGAGACCGACGTGGTCGCCGCGATCGACGAGCGCACGGCGGTGGTCGCGATCTCCCACGTGCTGTTCCGCAGCTCGTGGGTGGTCGACCTGGCGCCGATCGTGGGCCGGGCGCGCGAGGCGGGGGCGATCACGCTGATCGACGCCTACCAGGCGATCGGCACGGTGCCGGTGGACGTGCGGGCGCTGGGCGTGGACCTGCTCTCCGGCGGCGGCGTGAAGTGGCTGTGCGGCGGCCCCGGCGCGGGCTACCTCTACGCCAGCCCGGGGACGCGCGCGCGGCTCGAGCCCGCGCTCACCGGATGGATGGCGCACGAGCGACCGTTCGACTTCGACTCCGGGCCGATGCGGCGCGACGCGGGGGCCCGGCACTTCTGGACCGGCACGCCTTCGATCCCCTCGTTCGTCGCGGCGCGGCCGGGATTCGAGATCGTGGCCGAGATCGGCGTGGTGGCGATCCGCGAGAAGTCCCTGCGGCAGACCGGGCGCATGCTGGCGCTGGCCGACGAGTTCGGGCTCGAGGTCGCCTCGCCGCGCGAGGCCGAGCGGCGCGGCGGCACGGTGGTGCTCGGCGTGCCGAACGCCGAGAGCGTGTGCCGCTCGCTGCTCGCGGACGACGTGCTGCTCGACTACCGACCGGGCGTGGGGCTTAGGCTCGCGCCGCACTTCTACACCCGTGACGACGAAGTGGATCTCGTCATGGCCCGGGTGCGGGACGCGGTGCGGCACGCAGCCGCGTGAGCGCAGCGCGCGCCGTCGCGTGAATGCCGGCGCACGCCGCCGGGGCGCGTGATAGAGTGCGGCGTCACGACGCTGCATGCCCGCCCCGAACTCGCGAGGAGAGCCCATGACCACCGCAGAAGCCACCGGGACCCGCCCGCTCCGGATCGTGCGCGAGCCGCGCCTCTACCTCGTCGGGCGGCAGACCGTGGACGCCGCGGGGGTCGAGCGGTTCCTCTCCGAGCACGGGGTCACGTGGCAGACCGACACCGAGGTCGGCGCCGAGGCCCTGGCCGAGATGGCGGGGCGGGTCTGCTACATGTCGTACGGCAAGGGGCGCAAGACCAATCGCGAGTTCCTCGGCCATATCGTGAACGTGGGCCATGGGTCGGTGCTCGAGCACGCGGTGTGGAGCTTCCTCGTCACCGGCGTGTCGCGCTCGCTCACCCACGAGCTGATCCGGCACCGCCACTTCTCCTACTCGCAGCTCTCGCAGCGCTACGTGGACGAGTCGAACTCGGAGTTCATCGAGCCCGACCCGATCGCGGAGGACCCGGAGCTGCACCAGACGTGGTGCGACGCGGTGAACGCGGCGCGCGCCGCCTACGATCAACTGGTCGCGGGGCTCGAGCGCCGCTTCGCCGCCGAGCCCGACAAGACGCTGCGCCGCAAGCTCGCGCGCCAGGCCGCGCGCTCGGTGCTGCCGAACGCCACCGAGACCCGGATCTTCGTGACCGGGAACGCCCGCGCGCTGCGCCACTTCATCGAGCTCAGGGGCAGCGCGCACGCGGACGTCGAGATCCGCAAGGTCGCGGTCGCGATGCTCGGCATCCTCCAGCGCGAGTCCCCTTCGCTGTTCGGCGACTACACCCTGGTGCCGCTTCCGGACGGGAGCGTGGCGACCCACACCGACCACCCCAAGGTGTGAGCGGGGCCGGCCCGAGCGAGGCGTCTGCCATGCCGGATCCCTCGCGGGTCTCGCGCTCGGTCACGCGCGTAACGAGCGGCGCGCTCGAGCGCCGAGAGGACGAGATCGCGGTCGAGCGCGCGCTCGAGATCCGCGTCGACGGCCGCGCCCTCTCGGTCACGCTCCGCACCCCCGGGCACGACGAGGAGCTGGCGCTCGGATTCCTGGCGGGCGAGGGCGTGATCGCGAGCCGTTCCCAGGTGGCCGCCGTCACCACGGCGCCGGCCGCGTGCGACGATCAGCCGGACGCGGTCGACCTCGCGCTCGCGCCCGGCGTGCGCATGGACTGGAGCCGGCTCGAGCGCCACTTCGCCGCGACCGCCGCCTGCGGGCTGTGCGGCCGCGCGCACCTGGAGTCGCTGCGCGCGGGGCTCACGCCCATCCCGGTGGCGCGCAGGCTCGACGCCGGGGCTCTCGCCGCGCTCCCCGCGCGGCTGCGGGACTCGCAGCACACCTTCACCGCCACCGGCGGCCTCCACGCCGCCGCCTGGTGCGGCGACGACCTCGCGCCCCGGGTGCTGCGCGAGGATGTCGGCCGGCACAACGCCGTGGACAAGGTGGCGGGCTGGCTCGTGAACGCCGGGCGCCATCCGGCGGGGGAGGGCGTGCTGTGGGTGAGCGGGCGCGCGGGCGCGGAGATCGTGCTCAAGGCGGCACGTGCGCGCATCCCGGTGCTGGCGGCGGTCGGGGCGCCCTCGTCGCTCGCGATCGATCTCGCGGAGGCGGCGGGGATGACGCTGATCGGCTTCCTGCGCGAGGGCCGGATGAACGTGTACGGCGGGATCGAGCGCGTGGGCCTGTGACCGCCCGGGGGTCGGCTCGTGGTAGCATGACTGCCCCCCGATACACCGGAGACTCCTCATGAATCAGGACCGCTCCGCATCGACGGCCCGGCTGCTCCAGCTCTGCGCCGGCTACTTCGGCGCCTACGTCTTCACCGGCATTCTGGTCAAGTGGTTCACCGTCCTCCGCGAGCCCAAGCTCGCGGAGATGACCTACCTCTTCAACAACACGATCGGCGGCAGCGTGCTGGCGCTCGGGCTCGTGATCGCGCTCGGGTGGATCCGGCTCAAGTCGAACCGGTTGGTGCGCTGGGGGCCGTTCCAGGTGCCGTCCGAGGTGGCCTACATCATTCCCTCGGGCGTGTGCACCGCGGTCGTCATCCCCGCCACCACGCTCATGTATTTGCTGCCGATCTCGGTGCTGGTGGCGATGGTGATCATGCGGGGCAGCATCATCGTAATCAGCCGGCTGGTGGACGAGGTCCAGCTCCGCCAGGGCATCCTCAAGAAGCGGGTGTACGGCGAGGAGAACTGGGCCGTGGTCTTCGCCCTGCTCGCGGTCGCGACCAACGTGCTCCTGATCCCGGTGGTGGACGCGCTCGAGGCGCGCGGGGTCGCCGTCGCCCATCTGCTCGGGCTCAAGGCCGGCGCCGGCAAGGGAAGCTTCGCCTTCCTCGGCTCGGCGGCGGCGATGACGATCCTCGGCTCCTACATCGTCGCCTACGCGTTCCGCCTCTACATCATGAACTACTTCAAGAACACGCGCGCCCAGGGCGTGCCCCAGGACAACCAGGGCTTCTTCGCCATCGAGCAGATCGCGGCGAGCGTGAGCATGGTCTTGCTCGGCGCGCTCTTCTTCGTCGCGCCCCAGTGGCTCGGCTGGAGCGCGCGGCTGGTGCTCCAGTGGCACGATGCGGTCACCCAGCCCCACTTCACCGCCTTCCTGTCGGGTCTGCCCTACGGCGTCGTGGCCTTCTTCTCGGTCTTCATCTTCATGTTCAAGGGACGCACCGCCACCTTCGCCGGCCTCGTGAACCGTCTCACCTCGCTGGTCGCGGGGACCACCGCGACCGTCCTCACGGCCCTGTTGTTCAAGACCCGGTATCCGACGACGCTGGACTGGGTCTCGCTCGGGTTCATCCTGGTCGCGGTCTACTTCCTGTCGCGCGCCGAGCAGAAGCGGGTCGGGGAGCTGAAGGGCACCGCCGACGTCCCCGCCGTGGGGCCCGCAGTCGCGCCAGCGCCGGCGGCGGCGGGGCGGTAGGCAAGGGCCAACGCCGCGGCGGGAGCGGCCGCCCGGGACGCTGTGCGCGAAGTGTCGCGCGCGCTATCCTGCCGCCCTCATGATCACGATCCGACCGGCGACGGCGGCGGACCAGGAGGCACTCGGCCGCTACGGCGGGGCGCTCATGCGCCAGCACCACGCGGCCGATTCCCGGCGCTTCATCCAGGTGGAGCACCCCGAAGCCGGGTACGGGCGCTATCTCGTCTCGCAGCTCTCGAACCCGGACAGCCTCGTCCTGGTGGCCGAGCGGTCGGGCAAGGTCGTCGGGTACGTCTACGCCGACATCGAGTCCACGAGCTGGAAGGACCTGCGCGGGCCGTGCGGGTTCGTGCACGATGTCTACGTCGACGCTTCCGCGCGCGGCCAGGGCGCCGGCCGCGAGCTGATGCGCGCCGCGATCGACTGGATCCGGTCGAAGGGCAGGACGCAGGTGGTACTCTGGACCAAGACCAAGAACGACCATGCGCAGCACCTGTTCGGCGCGTTGGGCTTTCGCTTCACGATGATGGAGATGACCCTGGACCTCGCGGGGGACGAACGAGCATGAACGAAGCGTCGCCGCTCAAGGCATGGGAGAGCTTCTACGTGATCGTGGGCTCGTCGGCCGGCGCGCTGACCGGCCTCCAGTTCGTCGTGCTCACGCTGATCGGGGAAGCCGGCGGAATCCGGGGGCGCGGAGACTCGATCGCGGCCTTCGGGAGCCCCAACGTCGTGCACTTCTGCGCCGCATTGCTGGTGGCCGCGGTCCTCAGCGCCCCGTGGGGCGGCCTGGGGCCGGCGGGGGTTGCTCTGGCCGTGACCGGTGCGGCCGGTGTGCTCTATTCCATCGCCGTCCTGAGGCGCGCGATGCGCCAGGGCGACTACGAGCCGGTCCTCGAAGACTGGATCTGGCACGCCGCGCTCCCCATGCTCGCGTACGCGGCCCTGGTGTACGCCGGCCTCGCGCTTCAGCGCAATCAAGCGGATACGCTGTACGTCGTCGGCGCCGCCGTCCTGCTCCTGGTGTTCATCGGAATCCACAATGCCTGGGACACGGTGATGTACGTCATGACCCGAGGGATTCCGGAGCAAAGGCCTGGGAGAACTCCGCCGAAGGCCGCGACGCCGGGGGCGGCGGGAAAGAAGGCCGAGCCGCCCCCCGCCTCGTAGGGGCGCGCGATCATGGCCACGAACGACGGTTCCGTCGAGATCAGAATCATCGGCCTGGCCGGCAGCCTTCGAGTCGAGAGCGCCACGCGCATGGCCGTGCGGTACGCCCTGCGTGGCGCCAAGGAAGAGGGAGCAAAGGTGGAGCTGCTCGACCTCGCCACCTACGACCTTCCCTACCTGGGCCTCGAGAGGGAGGAAGGCAACGTGAAGTCCGTGGAGCGCTTCCGCGCCGACCTCCGCGCCGCCGACGGAATCATCCTGGGCTCGCCCGAGATCCACGGCAGCGTCAGCGGCGTTCTGAAGAACGCGCTGGACCTCGCGGGTCCGGCCGAGTTCGAGGGAAAGATGGTCGGACTGGTCGGAGTCGCCGGCGGGCGGATGGGCGCGACCGAAGCCCTGAGCCACCTGCGCACCATCGGGCGCTCGCTCCACGCGTGGGTCGTCCCCACGCAAGCGTCCATCGCCGATTCGGAGGAAGCCTTCGATTCCCACGGCGATCCCAGGAGCCGCGGGCTCGGCGAGCGTCTGAAATCGGTCGGACGACAAGTGGCCCACTTCGCCCGCCTGCACAAGTGCGAGAACCACCTCCAGTTCATCAAGGACTGGGAGGGCGCGCGCGTGCACGAGGGCGCGTGAGGCGCTTCCAGGGTGGAGGAGGAGCGGCGGCTTCCTGACCCGCCAGGGTCGTCGCGCTGCCGCCTACGCTCCCAGCCTCTGCTTCAGCACCCGCGCCCGCGCGCGGCTCACGGGCACTTCCGTGCGGGCGTCGTCGCGAAGCTGCAGCCGCCAGGTGCCGGCGAATCCCGGCCGCAGCGCGGCGGCGTGATCGAGGTTGACGATCGCGCTGCGATGCACCCGGGCGAAGCGCGCGGGGTCGAGGCGGCGCTCGAGCTGATCGAGCGTGAAGTTCACGTAGTGCCGATCCGCGGCGGTCGCGGCGAACACCAGCTTCTCCTCGGCGCCGAACCACAGCACCTCGTCGGCCCTGAGGATGAGCTGGCGCTGGCCGATGCGCACCGTGAAGCGCTCGAGGTGGGGCGAGCCGCGCGCCCGCTCGAGCCCGCTCAGCACCTCGGCGAGCCGGCGCGACAGGTCCTCGGGGCGCTCCATCTCGCGGCGCACGCGCTCCAGCGCCTCGGCCAGCCGCTCGCGGCGGAAGGGCTTGAGCAGGTAATCCACGGCGTTTTCCTCGAAGGCCCGCACGGCGTAGTGGTCGTAGGCGGTCACGAACACCACCGCGGGGCGCGGCTCGAGGCTCTCGAGCAGCGCGAAGCCGTCCTCGCCCGGCATCTGGATGTCGAGCAGCAGGAGGTCGGGCGCGAGCCGCTCGCACTGGCGCCGCGCCTCGGCGGCCGAGCCGGCCTCGCCGGCCACGGTCACGCCGGTCATCTCGCCGAGCAGCCGCCGCGCGCGGGCGCGTGCGAGCGGCTCGTCGTCCACGATCAGCACGCGGAGTGGTGTGCGTTCCACGGCACGAGCATTACCACGTCAGCGCCACGCCGGTCACGATCAGGCGCCGGGCGAAGTAGGTCTCGCGCTCGTAGCGCTCGCTGTAGTCGGGGCTGTAGGTGTACTCGAGCACGTTGCGGGTGCCGAGGGCGTTCATGACCTCGGCGTAGGCCGCGCACACGCTGCTCGCCCGCAGGCCCATGCCGCGCGGGATCGAGAACAGGCGGGTGAGGCGGATGTCGAGCCGATGGTAGTCGGGCAGCTGCCCCGAGTTGTTCTCGCCGAGGATCGGGCGCCAGATGCCACGCGCGGCGTCATAGCTGCGGCCGATCACCGGCGTGTAGGTGCGGCCGGTCGAGAAGCCGTAGCGCCCGCCGATCTGGAGGGCGGGGTTGAGCGAGTAGGTCCCCACCAGCGTGAGCGAATGGCGCACGCCGTACTTGGCGCGCACCAGGCGCGGGTCGTCGAGCTCCTTGCGGCGCGCCTCCATATACCCGTACGAGAGCCACCCCGAGAGCCAGTGCCATGCGCCGCGCGCGAACAGGTCGACGCCGCGCGAGTCGCCGTGGCCGCCGTTGGCGTAGAACGTGGCGGCGGAGTTGGTGACGAGGTCCCGGTAGTTCTTGCGGTACGCCTCGACGCGCACGTTGCCCTGGTCGGAGGTCCACTCGTAGCCCGCGATCACGTGATCGGCTTCGAGCGCTCCGAGGCGGGGGTTGCCGTAGACGGGGTCGAGATACCGGGCGTCGGCGGGCTGGTGGTAGCGGCCGGCGGCGATCCGCACCCACTGGTGATCGTCCACGCGATAGGCGAGGGCGGCGCGCGGATCGGCGGTCCACACACGGGCGGTGGAGAGCCAGTCGAATCGGGCGCCGGCGGTCGCGTAGAGCGGGCCCCCCACGCGCATCTTGTCCTCGACGTAGAAGCCGGGGTAGTCGAGGGCGGCGCGCGTGGTGATGGGCCGCGCCGGGGCGCCGGGCTGGTAGTCGGTGCTGTCGGCGGCCAGGCTGCCCCCGATCTCGACGCCGCGCCGGCGCGCGTTCATCCCGAGCGAAAGCTCGTGCCGCGGCCCGAGCGGCGCCACGGCGTCCAGGTTGGCCTGAGCGTTGCGCTCGGTCCGCACGGCGCCGAAGGGTCCGTAGGTCCAGCGATTGCGGTAGTACTGGCCGGCCATCTGCCCGCGCAGCGCGACCCGGCCGGCGACGAGGTCCGAGAAATGGAGCGTGCCCAGCTCGTTTCGGGCGCGCTCGCGGTAGGCCCCGGAGAAGTTGAGCACCTTGGCGACCACGTCGGTGTGATCCCCCGCGCCGATCCCGGTGAGCGCGAGCCGCCCGGTGCGCGAGTAGCGGTACAGCAGCTTGACGGCGCCGTCCTGGCTGTTGGGCGCGGTCTCGAACTCGCGGCTCGTGCCGTAGAGGCGGAACAGCAGATCGGTGTTGGTGGCACGGAGCGCGGCCACCGCCGAGAGCCGGTCGGGAATCAGCGCCCAGCTCGTGGAGAGGCCGCCGCCCACCAGGTTCGCGCCGAGCGAGACGGTCTTGAGGTTCATCGGATCCGAGGTCTCGATGTCGAGCACGCCCGACAGCACGCCGCCGTACTTCGCCGAGAACCCGCCGCTCGAGAAGAACGCGCTCTTCAGCATGTAGGCGTCGAACGCGCTGAACAGCCCGCCCGAGGCGCCCTCGTAGTGGTAGGGGTGTCCGATCTCGCCGCCATCGAGGCGGATCAGGGTCTCGTCCGGCGGCCCGCCGCGCACGTAGACGGCGGCGCCGTCGTCGGGAGCATTGATCCCGGGCAGCGAGCGCAGCGATTGGAAGACATCCGCGGCCCCGCCGGGCGTCATCACCACGTCCATGCGGCGCAGCGTCGCGCCCTCGCTCCGGCCGGTCTTGCCGAACGAAGAGGCGGTCACGCTCACCTCGGACAGCTCGACCGGCTGATCGGCGAGCGCGATCGAGAGCGCCGCGGGCCGCCCGTCGACCGCGACCTCGATCCGCGCACGCTCGTAGCCGAGCTGGGTGACCTCGATCACGTGCCGGCCCGGCGGCAGGTCGAGCGCGAAGCGCCCCGCGTCGTCGGTGATCGCGCCCAGCTTGAGGGCGGGCACGGCGACGGTGGCGAACTCGATCGGCTTTCCGGCGTGGTCCGCGACCACTCCGGTGACGGGTGTGGCGCGCGCGGCGCCGGCCAGGAGCGCGAGCGCGGCGAGAGCGGCGGCGGCCGCGAGCGCGAGCGCCGCGAAGCCCGCCACGAGCGAGAGCGCGACCCGCATCGCGACGGCCCCCGAGCCCGTGCGCGGGGCCACGATCCCTGCGCTCACGGCTTGGCCTTCCCCGCGAGCGCTTCCTCCGCGGCGGGCAGCAGGCGGCCCCGCACCCAGGCGTTCGCCGGGTTCGCCTGGAGCGCCGCGGTGAAGTATCCGCGCGCCGCGGCGTAGTCCTTGGTCTCCATCGCCGCGCGCCCCGCCCACAGCAGGGCGTCGTCGCGGCCCCAGTCGGGCGCGGTCGAATCGGCCGCGGCGCTGTCGGCGGCGAACAGGGCCTGCGCCTGCTTGAACATCTCGAGCGCCGGAGCGGGGCCGCCGCCGAACGCCGCGGGCTTGTGGAGCGTCCCGATCCCGCGCAGGAACTGGATGCGCGGGTTCGCGAGGCTCATGTCGCGCGCGCGGCTCAAGTTGGCTTCGCTCTGGGGGCCGAGCGTCATCATCGAGGCGGGATTGAAGCGGATCGACATGCCCTGGAGGGCGCCCTTCATCGCCAGCGCCTCGGCGAAGTGGGGATCGATCGCGAGCGCGGCGTCGCAGTGCGCGAGCCCGTCGCGCGCGATCGGCTCGGCCTTCTTCTTGTCGTCGACCAGGGGGAGCACGCGCCAGCTCGCGACCGCGACCCAGTAGTGGAGCAGCGCCGAGCCGGGCTCGGCGGCGGAAAGCGCCTGGAACTGGGCGCGCACCCGGAGCAGGCCCTCGGAGCGCCCGGCGCTCACCGCCTCGCGCAGCGCCCGCCGCGCGGCCGCGGTGGCCGCGGCATCCGCGGAAGCGCGGGCCGAGGTGAGCATGGGCGCGAGGAGCAGGACGGCGGCGAAGATCAGAGCAGGTCTCATCAGCAGGTTCCTCCCGATGGCGCGGCGGTCGGCGCTGCCGCCGGCCCCGCGGGATGAAGGGGAAGCGTCACGCGCACCCGGGTACCGCGGCCGGGAGCGCTCTCGATCTCGAGATCGTGGGGCCGGCCCGCGACGCGCAACCGCTCGCGCACCGCGTGCAGCCCGAAGCCGGCGCCCGAAGGGGCGTGCGCCGGGTCCATCCCGGCGCCGTCATCGCTCACCTCGACCACGAGCCGATCACCCTCGCGCCGCGCGGCGATGCGCACCGTCCCGCCCGCGGGCCGCGGCGAGACGCCGTGGCGGATGGCGTTCTCGACCAGGGGCTGGAGCAGCAGGCTCGGGACCAGAGCGGATTCGAGCCCGGGCTCGATCGCCTCTTCGTAGCGCAGGCGCTCGGAGAAGCGGGTGCGCTCGATGTCGAGGTAGGTGCGCAGGAACGCCAGCTCGTCGCCGAGGCGGGCGTGCTCGTTCCCCGACGCAGCGAGCGCGTAGCGGAACACCTCGGCCAGGCTCGTCGTGGTGTCCTCGGCGGCGCGCGGGTCGTCGGCGATCAGCGCCGCGATCGAGTTCAAGGTGTTGAAGAGGAAGTGCGGGTTGATCTGGGCGCGGAGCGCGCGCAGCTCGGCCTGGGCCAGCTCGGCGCGCATGCGCTCCACGGCCGCCGCGCGGTCGACCGCGCGCCGGTAGAAGAGGCGGGCGTACTGGATGCCGCCGAACAGCGTGGCGAAGACGGCGGTGTACATCCCCGAGATCGCGGCCTGGCGCGGACTGCCGAGGAAACCCGGCAGGAACGTGCGGTGGACGACGAAGGCGGTGACGTACGAGGCGACCAGGCACCCGCCGGCGATCCACACCCCGTAGAGCATGTTGTGCTCCCGGCCGTCCGCAGCCTCCTGCCGCTGGATGCGGGGGTGGATGAACTGCTTCGCAAACCACAGCCAGAGCCCGATGCCGTAGGTGAAGACCAGCGAGAGCTTGTAGCACAGCCAGTAGTCCGCGGGCCGCGCGCCGAAGATGGTGCCGAAGAAGAGCGCGAACGGCACGGCCCAGAGCGGCTGCTGCCAGGCGAGGTCGAGCAGGCCGCGCAGCGCGGGGTGCATGCGGGGCGACGGCGTCTTCGTTTCCATGCCCCGAGGATCGGGGAGCGGCGCTCTTCGCGCGAGGCCCGAGGGGATGAACGGTCGAACGAGGCGGATGAACGGTCGCCGGAGCCGGGCGGTGGGGCGGCCGTCGCGCCTGCTTCTGTTGAGATGTCGGGCCCCGCAAACCCGAGTCTTGACACGACAACAGGTCATACGGAGAATCGATCGCAGGCTCCCCGTCACGTCATGGCGCGTGAGCCCCCCACGCGTCGCATCGAAGCAAGAGGCTCGCATGCTTCGGAAGCTCCCCACGATTCTTGCCGTGTTTTCCTGCCTGGTCTCGGGCTGTGCGTGGAAGCAGTGGGAGCGGGCGCGGTCGGCCGACTCGATCGGGGCGTACGAGGCATTTCTGGCGAAGCATCCGAACTCGAAGTTCTCGGACGAAGCGCGTCGGAAGCTGGAGGTCCTGGCCGACGAGCGCGACTGGAAATCGCTCCCTGGCTCCGCCGACACTGTCGACTTCAAGCGCTTCCTCGAGCGGCACCCCGGTTCTCCGCACACGGCGGAGCTCGAGGCCAGCATCACCTCCTGGCGGCGGTGGTCTGCCTGCGTCGCGGCCGATTCATTCGGGCCCTGCGAGGAGTTTCTGGCCCTCTACCCCAAGTCGCGGCACGCAGCGGCGGCCAGGCAGCGCTCGGAGGAAATTGGACAATGGCAACGGGCGCGGATCACGGAAGATGCGACGCGCGTCGAAGAGTTCCTCAAGTGGCACGCCTCCTCCAACCTGGCAGCCCCGGCTCGCCTGCTGCTCGACACGCTGCGGGCCCGAGAAGAATGGAACGACGCCGTGAGCTCCGGGGATCCCACGATGTACGAGTCATTCATCGAGCGTTATCCGGGTCGCAGTGAGGTGTCGCTCGCTCGGAGCGCAATGGCAGCGATGCGACATGACAGCGCCGCCTGGCTCGCCGCGACAAAGGCCGCCACCCCCCAGGCCTACACGCAATTCATGGGCACGCATCCCGAGAGTCCCTTCACCCCCGTCGCGCGCGCGTGGCTGTCCGGGTTCGCCAGCGATCGGAAGAGAATCGACATCGTGGATGCGATCGAGCAGGGAAAGCTCGAGGTCAAGATCGAGGGCTCCGGAATCCGAACGGTAGACCTGAGCGTGAGGCGGCTCACCGACTATCCGATTCGACTTCGCATTCCTGCAGGATCTTTCTTCGTTGCCCAGAGCGATGCCCAGAACATGGTGTCGCGAAGCAGCCTCACCGTGTGGCTCGAGGACCAGGAATGGACCCACGTCGAGATCCCGGCCGCGTGCGCCAACCGCACGCGGCCAATCCCGCGCGAGCGCGATTCCTTCACGGTCCGACGTTCCGCTCATCAGGAGGAATTGGTGCGAGTCGTACCCTTGTTTGCCAAGAGCGGGGCGAGCTTCGAAGTCCAGCAAGCCGCGGTCTGGATCGTCACAGACGACGCGGACTATGAAGCTCTTGGGATCCTCGTGGAGCGTCCGTATTGGCAGATCCAGGGAGGAACTCGGGTGATCCGCGAGGCCGATGCCGCGCGTGCGATGCGGCTAATCGACCAGGCGGGCCTGGACATCACCAGAAAGGCGATCTGGCGTGACCGGGCGACGATCCTCGGAAACCTGGCCACCGGCCCCCTGAGGGACTGGCTCCGGGATCGCGCCGAGCGGAGCGCGCCGTAGCGGCGTCAACTAGCCGCGTGCCCCGGCTGTGCAGGCTCGAGGACGCGCAGCACGAGCAGCGTGATGTCGTCGCCGGCTTCCTCGCCGTCGAGGTGGCTGCGCACTCCTTCGAGGATGCGCTCGGTCACCTGCTCGCAGCTGAGGTGGGGGGGAAGCGCGCCGACCAGCGCGGTGAGCCGCTCCTCGCCGTAGAGCGCGCCGCGGGCGTTCGCCGCCTCGGTCACGCCGTCGGTGTAGAGCACCAGGCGGTCGCCGGGAGCGAGGACACGCGAATCCTCCTCGTAGGTCGCGCCCTCGAGCACGCCCACCACCACCCCTCCGCGCTCCAGCGTCTCGCGCCGGCCGTCGCGGCGGAACAGCACGGGATGGTTGTGGCCGGCGTTCGAGAAGTCGAGGCGCAGGGAATCCTCGTCGATGCGCGCGAGGAAGAAGGTCGCGAACTGGTGAACCGTGGTGCTGCGGTAGGCGAGCGAGTTGATGTTGCGCAGGATCGCCGCGACCGAGGGCTGGCCGTTGGCCTGGGTGCGCAGCGAGGCCTGGAGCATCGAGGAGAGCAGCGCCGCCGGCACGCCCTTGCCCGCGACGTCGGCGATCGCGAGCAGGAACGCGCGATCGCCGGCCGCGACCACGTCGTAGAAGTCCCCGCTCACCTCCTTCGACGATAGGTTGACCGCGTGCACCTCGAAGCGCGGCCGCTGCGGGAAGCGGGTGAGCAGGAACGAGCGCTGGATGCGCCGCGCCAGGCTCAGCTCCTCGTCCGCGCGGGCGCGGTCGATGGCCTGGCGGTGGAAGGAGACCGCCGAGAGGATGCCGAGGAAGAGCCCGCTGAAGATCAGGGCGAACATGGCGAGGAGCAGGACCGCGCGCGCGCTTCCCATCATCCCCGGCATGAAGGTGAATTGCGCGATCAGGGCGGCCAGGAAGGTGCCGAGCAGGCTGGCGGTGCCGTGGGCCGCGCTGCGTACCCAGGGCGGCGGCTCTCGTCCCGCGGCGTTGGGGCGGAGCAGCACGGCGAGCACGAAGTGTTCGAGCGCCCAGTTGCAGAGCCCAATCACGAATGCGAAGAGCAGCGAGGCGAGGTAGGCACCGAGGTAGGTCTGGCGATTGCCGCCGTAGAGCGTGCCGAAGAAGAGCGCGAATGGGGCGGCCAGCAGCGGCGTGAGCCACAGCAGCCGGAACAGCGAGCGAAGCGGACCTCGGTTCTCGCGAGCGCGCGGCATGGGGATGCTCCCTTCGAGCGCCGCAGCATAGGCGGCGCCCCGCCGGGCGCCAAGCGCCTCGCGATGAGTGGTCCGGAGCGGGAGAGGCACGGTCGAAAGCGGGCGACGGGCGGCGCGCCCGGAATCCGGCCCGCAGCCCGAGCTACGCGGCCGCCCCCATGCGCGGGACGGCCTCGAGCGGAATGCGCACGGTGAACGTGCTGCCGCGGCCGGGCTCGCTGTCGAGCAGGATGGTGCCGCCGTGCGCCTCCACGATCCCGAGCGCGATCGAGAGCCCGAGCCCGAGACCGGCGGAGTTGAACTCCAGCGTCCCGGACGAGTGATGGTGGCGCCAGTCGCGCAGCAGGTGGGCGCGCCCGAACAGGTACGGCTGCTTCTCGCGCGGAATCCCGACGCCGGTGTCGCGCACCACGATCTCGATCGTATCCTCGTCGCGCCGCGCCATCACCGAGACCGCGCCGCCGTCGGGCGTGAAGCGGATGGCGTTGCGCACCAGGTTGGCGATCACGTGGACCACGCGCGGCCCGTCCACGTACACCTCGCCGAGGCCGGGTTCGACGCTGGCCGAGATCCGCAGCCGGCGCGTGGGGGCCTCGGTGAAGGCGATGCGGACCGCCTCCTCGACCAGGCCCGAGGCGTCGTGCATCTCCCGGATCAGCACCAGGCGGTCGTCCTGGATCTGGGCCATGCGGGTCGCGTTCTCGGCGATGCGGGTGAGGTCGCCGACGCTGCGCGCGATGGATTCGAGCGCGGCGCGCTGCTCGTTGGTGATCGGGCCGAGCTGCCCGTCCCGCATGAGCTGCTCGTAGCCGTTCACGATCGAGATCGGCGTGCGCAGCTCGTGCGAGGCCACCGCGATGAACTCGCTCTTCATGCGCGCGGCCTCCTGCAGGGTGGCCACGTAGGCGCGCTGCTGGCGGCGCATCTCCTCGAAGCGCGCCGCCAGATAGCCGATCTCGTCCCGGCTCTTGATGGCGAGCGGGTAATCGTAGTTGCCGACCTCCATCTCCTCCGCGCCCCGCACCAGCCGCTTCACGGGTGCGACGATCCGCGCCGCGATCAGGAGGCCGGCGAGCAGCGCCACGATCACGCCCACCACCCCGAGCTCCATCAGGCCGGCCTGCATCTTGCGCAGGAACTCGGTCTCGGTCGCCATCGAGCGCTGCATCACGTAGAGCTGCCGCGACTCCGGCGGGGTGCGCGGCAGCGCGCCCACGATGGTCAGGTAGACGTCGAGCGGGGTTCGCACCTCGATCACCTCATTCGGCCCCTCCGGGGCCTTGTCCGACAGCTCGACCCGGGCGATCGCCTCGCTCAGCGCGTTCCGGTCCTCCACGTGCTCCAGGGTGCTCACGGTCTGGACCGGGCCCGAGAAGAACGTCACCTCGCTGCGCGTGAACTCCTGGAGCTGCTGCGCCAGCGTGTCGTCGATCCGGGTGCCGAGCAGAAGGACGCCCGCCACCTCCCCTTCGACCAGCACCGGCGTGGCCGCGGCCTGGTACTGCATCCCCTGCTGGCCGAGCACGATCGTCTGGCCCCGCGAGGCGAGCGCGGGCGCGGCCAGCTTCCTGCGGACGCGCGCGTCGAGCTTGCGCTTGCCCGCCGACGCCAGCAGCCGCCCCTGCTCGTCCAGGACCTCGAACACGTCGCTCCCGGTGATCGTGGTGAACCCCTTCGCCATCTCGGCCACCCGGGCCCGCTTCTTCGGGTTCCCGTAGGCGTCCCGGATGTCGAACATCGAGAGGAAATGTGGGTCGCGCGCGATCACCCGGCCCTGGATCGCGAGCTCGCGCGACTGCGAGTCCAGCATGCTCTCGAGCATGGCCGAGGAGCGCAGCAGGTTGTCGTGGATTACGCGGTGGAGCTGCGCCGAGACGCTGCGGTTCACCATCCACAGCGCCCCGAGCACCAGGGTGACGAGGGGGAGCACCGTGAAGAGCACGATCTTGCCGCGCAGCGCGAAGCGCACGTGCATGCGCCGCTCCCGCGCTGCAGGCGCGGCGCGGGGTGTGGCGGTGTCTTCCCATGACATGGGCGCCGGATCTCCCTCGAGAGCGCGGGACGGGCGGCCCGGCGTCCTGGCCGGGGCCGGCCCCTCCGGGTTCTTCGGCCCGGCCGGGGCGGGGCTTGAGCCCGGGCTGCGGGCGACCGGGCGGGTGCGGGAGGGGGGCTAGCGGTAGGCGGCGATGCCGGTGATCGCCTCGCCCAGCACCAGGGTGTGGATGTTGTGCGTCCCCTCGTAGGTCTTGACCGACTCGAGGTTGCACATGTGCCGCATCACCGGGTACTCGGCGGTGATCCCGTTCGCCCCCAGGATGTCGCGGGACTGCCGCGCCGCCTCGAGCGCGATCTCGCAGTTGTTGCGCTTGGCGAGCGAGATCTGCTCGGGCTTCAGGGTCCCGCGCTCCTTCATGCGCCCGAGCTGGACGCATAGGAGCTGGGCCTGGGTGATCTGGGTGAGCATGTCGGCCAGGCGCTCCTGCACGAGCTGGAAGCCGCCGATCGGGCGGTCGAACTGGATCCGGCTCTTGCTGTACTCGGCGGCCGCGTGGAAGCAGGCCATCGCGGCCCCCACCACGCCGAAGGCGATCCCGAAGCGCGCCTGGGACAGGCATCCGAGCGGCCCCTTGAGCCCGGTCGCGTCGGGCAGCAGGTTCTCCTCGGGCACGCGGACGTCCTGCAGGATCAGCTCGCTCGTGACCGAGGCGCGCAGGCTGTGCTTGCGCTTCTGCTCGGGGGCGGAGAAGCCCTTGGTGCCCTTCTCGACGATGAAGCCGCGGATCTCGTCGCGACCCGTGTCCTCGTCCTTGAGCTTCGCCCACACGACCGCGAGGTCGGCGATCGTGCCGTTCGTGATCCACATCTTGGCGCCGTTCAGCACGTAGCCGCCCTCGCGCCGCACCGCGCGCGTGATCATGCCCGAAGGATTGGATCCGAAGTCGGGCTCGGTGAGGCCGAAGCAGCCGATCACCTCGCCGCGCGCCATCCGGGGCAGCCACTTCGTGCGCTGGGCTTCGCTGCCGTAGGCGAAGATCGGATACATGGCGAGCGAGCCCTGGACCGAGGCGAAGGAGCGCAGCCCCGAGTCGCCGCGCTCCAGCTCCTGCATCGCGAGCCCGTAGGCGGTCGCGTTCACGCCGGCGCAGCCGTACTTCTCCGGCAGCGTGGCGCCGAGCAGCCCCAGCTCGGCGACCTCGGGGATCACCTCGTGCGGGAAGTAGGCCTCCTCGTAGGCCTTCTCGACCAGCGGGAGGTAGCGATCCTCCACCCAGTCGCGCACGTGGTCGCGGATCTGGCGCTCTTCCTCGCTCAGGAGCGAATCGATCTCGTAGAAATCCACGCCGCTGAAGCGGGCCACTCCGGTCTCCCTCCCGAAACGTGCGCCGCGGGCAGGCCCGCAGCGAGAGCGCGGCGCAGTATAGGGAAGCGTCCGCGGGGCGACAAACTGCGCGGCGACGCGATCGCGGCGCGGCCGGCGCGGCGAAGGCCTAGCGCTTCCCCTGGTGGATGCGCAGGACGAGCCGGGCGGTGAGCCCGGTGTAGTCCAGCTCGATGTCGCGAGTGGGAACCTGGAAGTCCACCTTGTCTACGCCCACCTTGGCGGAGCGATAGCCGACCGCGAGCCCGAGCGAGACCACGGGCGTGATCGTCCGCTCGCCGAGCCCGTACACCTGGCCTCCGAACGCGCTCCCCGCGAAGTTCTGCCCGGTTCCGGGGGACTCGACTTCCTCGCCGAGCTGGTAGTAGCCGCCGCCGCCGCCCACGCCCAGGGTGAGCCGCGTGCCCGCGCGCCTGCGGTACTCGAGCTCCAGCAGGACCGCGTTGGCGGGGAGGTGCACCCTGCGCCCACGGATCTCACCCTGGCGCCCCGGGACCACGCGCTCGTAGGACCCGGTGAGGCACCACGAGGCGCTCCACACCAGGTCGGCCCCCACGCCGAGCGAGTAGCCGTCGTCCTCGGGAGCGATGGCTCCGGCGGGCGCGCGCAGCCCGGCCAGGACGTCGCTCCAGTCACCCATCGCGTACGTGTTGTAGCCGCCGAACGCGCGGCCGCCGAACGTGACCGCCGCTGCGGCGCGGGGCGAGAGCAGCGCTGCGATCACGAGCAGGACGGCGGCGCGAAGCGGCGCTCGCATGGGCGGCGGTCTCCGGATGGGGAGCGACAGGGGGGATGAATCGCGGGAGAATTTCAGGAACGCAGCGCGAGGTCAAGCGCGGGCGGACCTGCGGGACCTGCGCGCGAACATGCTCTGGAGCATGTTCAGGCAACTATGCCGGAGCGCCCAGCCCCCGGCGTCCGCGCGCCGGCTCCGCGACTTTGCCGGCGCCCGCGTATCGCATAATCTTCATGCGATGGCCTTCGCGAAAGGAGAAACTCCCTCATGCACCGCGCGTCCCGTCCCTTCATCGCGCCGCTCGCGGCGCTCCCGCTGCTCTTGACCCTCGACTCCGCTCCCGCCTCGGGCGACCGCGGCCAGGCCACGCGCTCCGTGGTCTACGCGCGGCACGGAATGGTGTGCGCGGCCCAGCCGCTCGCGGTGCAGGCGGGGGTGGAGATCCTCAAGGCCGGCGGCAGCGCGGCCGACGCGGCGATTGCCGTGAACGCCTGCCTGGGCCTGATGGAGCCGACGGCGAACGGGCTGGGCGGCGATCTCTTCGCGCTGCTGTGGGACCCGAAGGCGAAGCGCGTGGTGGGGCTCAATGCCTCGGGCCGCGCGCCGCTCGCGCTCACGATCGAGAAAGTGCCGGCCGAGAAGGACGGCACGATCCCGCTCTACTCGCCCTTCTCCTGGACGGTGCCGGGCTGCGCCGACGGCTGGTTCGAGCTGCACGCCCGCTACGGAAAGCTGCCGATGAGCCAGATCCTGGCGCCCGCGATCCGCTACGCGGAGGAGGGCTTCCCGCTCTCGCCCGTGATCGCCGGTGACTGGGAGCGCTCGGTCGCGCGCTTCCGCGACAAGCCCGGCTTCCGCGAGGTGTTCATGCCCGGCGGCCGCGCGCCGCGCGAAGGCGAGATCTTCCGCAATCCGGCGCTCGCCAAGACGCTCCGGCTCCTGGCCGAGAGGGGCCGCGACGCCTACTACAAGGGGGAGATCGCCGACGCCCTGGTGCGCTACTCGCGGGCCAACGGCGGCTTCTTCTCGCTCGAGGACTTCACGCGCCACCGCTCGACCTGGGACGAGCCGATCTCGACCGAGTACCGCGGCGTGCGGGTGTGGGAGATGCCGCCCAACAGCCAGGGGCTCGCGGCGCTCCAGCTCCTGAATCTCCTCGAGACCTTCGATCTCAAGAGCATGGGCCGCGAATCCGCCGACTTCTGGCACCTGTTCGTGGAGGCCAAGAAGGTCGCCTACGCGGATCGCGCCCGCTACTACGCGGACCCCGCGTTCGCGCAGATCCCGGTGGGGCAGCTCGTGTCGAAGGAGTACGCCCGGCAGCGCGCCGCGCTCATCGACCGCAGCCACGCCGCGCTCACCGACGCCCCGGGCGAGATCGCGGCGCTCAACCGCAAGGAGACCACGTACCTCTGCACCGCCGACAACGGCGGCATGATGGTCTCGCTCATCCAGAGCAACTACACCGGCTTCGGCTCGGGCTACGTGGTGCCCGAGCTGGGATTCGGGATCCAGGACCGCGGCGGGCTGTTCTCGCTCCACCGCGATCACGCCAACGCGCTCGTCCCCGGGAAGCGGCCGTTCCAGACCATCATCCCCGCCTTCGTGACCCGCGACGGCCAGCCGCTCCTGGCGTTCGGGGTGATGGGCGGCGACATGCAGCCGCAGGGCCACGCCCAGGTGATCGTCAACCTCTTCGACTTCGGCATGAACCTGCAGGAGGCGGGCGACGCGATCCGCTTCCACCACACCGGCTCGAGCGAGCCCACCGGCACGGCGATGACGGACGGCGGCGTGCTCCACATCGAGGACGGGCTGCCCGAATCGGTGCTCGCGGAGCTGGCGCGCCGCGGCCACGTGCTCAAGCCCGAGGCGGCCGGGGCCTACGGCGGCTATCAGGCGATCTGGCGCGATCCCGTGACCGGGGTCTACTCGGGCGCGACCGAGAAGCGCAAGGACGGCTGCGCCCTCGGCTACTGAGCGGGCGACGGCCTCCGCGGCACCCAGGGACACGCCGACATGCCACGCGCTCCGATCTGCGTCCCGACGGGGACCATGCCGGCGGGGCGTTCCTGCACTCTTCTCCTCCTGCTCGCGCTCGTGGCCCCGCTGCCGCGCCCCGCGCGCGGCGCCGAGGCACCACGGATCGTCGCCCTCCGCTGTGGCCGGCTGATCGACGGGCGCTCCGACGCCGCGCAGGCGCGCGTCACGGTGCTGGTCGAGGGCAACCTCGTCCGCGCGGTCGGCCCCGCGATCGCGGTCCCGGCCGGGGCCGAGGTGGTCGATCTCGGCCGCGCCACCGTGCTGCCGGGTCTCATCGACTGCCACACCCACGTCCTGCTCCAGGGCGACATCACGAGCCGCGACTACGACGATCAGGTGCTCAAGGAGTCGATCCCGTACCGCATCCTGCGCGCCGCGGTCGCGGCCCGCACCGCGCTCCGCAACGGCTTCACCACCATCCGCGACGTGGGGACCGAGGGCGCGATGTACGCCGACGTGGACTTGAAGCGCGCGATCGAGCGCGGGATCGCCGAGGGCCCGCGCATGTTCGTCGCCACCCGCGCGCTCGACGTGACCGGGGCCTACCCGGTGCTCGGCTACTCGTGGGAGCTGCGCATGCCGAAGGGGCTCCAGATCGCGGACGGCGTGGACGAGTGCCGCAAGGCGGTGCGCGAGGAGGTGGAGTACGGGGCGGACTGGATCAAGGCGTACGCCGACCGCTCCTACTACTTCGGCCCCGACGGCAGGCTCCACAGCGTGCTCAACTTCACGCGCGAGGAGCTGACCGCGATCTGCGACGAGGCGCACAAGCTCCGGCGCAAGGTCGCGGCCCACGCGATCGGTCGCGACGGGATCGAGAACGCGCTGCTCTCGGGCGTGGACACCATCGAGCACGGCGACGGGTTCGACGACGAGCTGCTCGCGCTCGCGAAGCGGCGGGGCGCGTTCTGGTGCCCCACGCTCTACGTCACCGAGTACGTGGCGGAGGGGCGCGCCGCCGAGGGCCGGCCGATCTACGGGCAGATGATCCAGGCGCAGCGGCGCGCGTTCGCGAAGGGGGTCAAGGCCGGCGTCAAGATCGCCCTCGGCACCGACGCCGGCGGCTTCGCGTGGGACGTGAACCAGGCGATCGAGCTGGAGCGCATGGTGAGCGCGGGGATGACCCCGGCCCAGGCGATCCGCGCGGCGACCACGGTGGCGGCCGACCTGCTGGGCCAGCCGGGCAAGCTCGGCGTGGTCGCCCCCGGCGCGTTCGCCGACCTGATCGCGGTCGCGGGCGACCCGCTCGCGGACGTGCGCGCGCTCCAGCACGTGCGCTTCGTGATGAAGGATGGCCGGGTGGTCAGGAACGAGGCCGAGTGAGGGCCTCAGGCTCGCCGCCCGCGCGGCGCCGCGTTCGCACGAGCGTGGCCGCGCTCGCGGCGCTGGCGCTGCTGCGCTCGGGCCCCCTCGCCGCCGACGCGCGGCCGCCCGAGCCGCTCGACGCCGCCGGCCTCCGGCTCGCGCTCGCCAAGCTCCAGGTGACGGGCACCGCGCTCTACGTCGGTGCCCATCCGGACGACGAGAACACCGCGTGCATCGCGTGGCTCTCGAAGGGGCAGAAGGTGCGCACCGCGTACCTGTCCCTCACGCGCGGGGACGGCGGGCAGAACCTGATCGGATCGGACACCGGGGAGCGGCTGGGCGTGGTCCGCACCCAGGAGCTGCTGGGCGCGCGCCGCATCGACGGCGGCGAGCAGTTCTTCACGCGCGCGCTCGACTTCGGCTTCTCGAAGGGCCCGGGCGAGACCCTCGAGAAGTGGGGGCGCGAGCGGATCCTGGCGGACGTGGTGGCCGTGATCCGCGACCTCGAGCCCGACGTGATCATCACGCGTTTCCCGCCCGACGGCGCCGGCGGCCACGGCCACCACACGGCGTCCGCGATCCTGGCCGAGGAGGCGTTCGTCGCGGCCGGCGACTCGACGCGCTTCCCGGACGCGGCGGGGCGCACGCGCCCGTGGCGGGCGAAGCGGCTGGTCTGGAACGTATTCCGCTTCGGCGCGCAGGGGCCGGACACCACGCGCGGGCGGATCGCAGTGGATCTCGGCGCGTACGACCCGGTGCTGGGTCGCTCCTACAACGAGATCGCGGGCGAGAGCCGGAGCATGCACAAGACCCAGGGCTTCGGCTCGGCCGAGCGGCGCGGCACGTGGGTGAACACGTTCGAGCACCGGCTCGGGGATCGCGCCGCCGGCGACCTGTTCGAGGGCGTGGACCTGAGCTGGTCGCGGATTCCCGGGGGCGCCCGGCTCACGCCGCTCTTCCACCGCGCCGCGCGCGATTTCGACCCCGACCGCCCCACGAAGATCGTGCCTGCGCTGCTCGAGGCGCTCGAGATCATGCGCGGGCTCCCGGAGACGCCGATCGTCCGGCGCAAGCTCGAGGACCTGCGCGAGGTGCTGCGCGCCTGCCTGGGGCTCTGGGTCGAAGCGGTGGCGATCCAGCACACGGTGAGCCCGGGCTCGCGCGTGCGCGTGGCTGCCTCCGCCCTCGCGCGCGGCGACCTCGAGGTGAGCGTGGCGCGGATCGCGCTGCGCGCGCCGCGGGCGCCCGGCGCTTCGGGCTCGCGCCCGCTGATCGAGCGCGCCCCGGCCTGGAAGCTGGCGCGGAACGAGCCCCGGAGCGACACGCTCGCGGTGGACCTCCCGGCCGACCTCCCCACGGGCGAGCCCTTCTGGCTCTCGAGGCGGCCGCTCGCGGGCTCCTTCGACGTGCGCGACTCGTCCTCCGACTTCCGGGCCGAGAACCAGCCCTCGCTGGTCGCGGAGTTTCGGCTCGCGGTGGGAGGGCGGACGCTCGATCTCGAGGTTCCGGTGGTGCAGCGCTCCACCGACCCGGTGCTGGGCGAGCGCTACCGCGATCTCGCGGTCGTTCCCCGCGCGTCCCTTCGCTTCGACCGCGGCGCCTACCTCTTCAGCGACACAGAAGCGCGCGAGGTGCGCGTGGTGGTGCAGTCGACGGACCGGCCGGTGGAGGGCGCGGTGACGCTGCGGCTCCCTCCGGGCTGGCGCGGGGAGCCGGCGAGCGTGGCCGTGGCGCTGCGCGGCGGAGAGGACGACACCACCGTGCGCTTCCGCGTGCTGCCGGGGCTCGGCACCGCGGCCGCCTCGGTCGGCGCCGAGCTGCGCACCCGCGAGGGCGATCGCTGTACATCGCAGCTCGTGCGGCTCGATTACCCGCACATCCCGATCCAGACGCTGCTCCCGCCCGCGGAGGCGCGGCTCGTGCGCGACGACGTCCGCCGGCGCGGCGCCAATGTGGGCTACGTGATGGGCTCCGGCGATCAGGTGCCGGCGGCGCTCGAGCAGATGGGGTACGGCGTGACCCTGCTCTCCGACGAGGCCCTCGAGCGCGACGACCTCGCGCGCTTCGATGCGGTCGTGATCGGCGTGCGCGCCTACAACACCCGCCCGCGGCTCCTCGCGGTCCAGCCGCGGCTGCTCGACTACGTCTCGAACGGCGGCCGGCTGGTGATCCAGTACCAGACCGCGGACGCGGCGCTCGACGATCGCCTCGGACCCTATCCGTTCAGGATCTCGCGCGACCGGGTGACGGTGGAGGAGGCGGAGATGCGCGCGATCCGCCCTTCGCATCCGCTGCTCAACACCCCCAACCGGATCACCGCCGCCGACTTCGGCGGCTGGGTGCAGGAGCGCGGCCTCTACTACGCGAGCCCGTGGGACCCGCGGTACGAGACCCCGCTCTCGGCCAACGACCCGGGCGAGCCGGCGAAGGACGGGGGCGTGCTCTACGTGCGCTTCGGTCGCGGCGTGTTCGTGTACACCGGCCTGGCCTTCTTCCGGCAACTCCCGGCCGGCGTCCCGGGCGCCTATCGGCTGTTCGCGAACCTGGTGAGCCCGGAGGGCCCGGAGGGCGCCCGGTGAGCGCCGGGCGCGAAGGAAGCGCGGCGCGGTCGGGCGAAGCGCGCCGCGGCACCGGGTCCGCGGGCGACGCCCGCCGTGGCACGAGGTCCGCGGGCGACGATCCGCCGCCGTTCCTCGGCGCCTGGCGCAATCTCTACGCGCTCGTGATCGCGGCCCACGTCGTCGTGATCGCCCTCCTCGCGTGGCTCACGCACAGGTTCTCGTGAGCGCGGGCCGCCGCCGCGCGCAAGCCGGGTAGCGCTTGAGCACGCTCGACTGGCTGGTGCTGTGCGGCACCCTCGCCGCGTTCGTCGCCTACGGCAACTGGCGCGGCCGCGGCAACCGCGACCTCACCGGCTACCTGCTCGCCGACCGCCGCATGCCATGGCCGGTGGTGGCGCTGTCGGTGATGGCGACGCAGGCGAGCGCCGTCACGTTCCTCTCGACCCCCGGGCAGGGATACGCCGACGGCCTCCGGTTCGTGCAGTTCTACTTCGGCCTGCCGCTGGCGATGATCGTGCTGTGCGCGAGCGCGGTGCCGGCCTACCACCGGATGCGCGTGTTCACGGCGTACGAGTACCTCGAGGGGCGCTTCGACTCGAAGACGCGCACGCTCGCGGCCGCGCTGTTCCTGGTCCTGCGCGGGCTCTCGGCCGGGCTCACGATCTACGCGCCGGCCCTGGTCCTCTCGGTGCTCCTGGGATGGGACGTGCGGTGGACCTGCGTGCTGCTCGGCGCCCTGGTGGTGCTCGGGATCACCAGCGGGGGCAGCCGGGCGGTGACCCACGCGCACTTCCTCCAGTTCCTCGTGATCATGGGCACGATGGGGCTCGCGTTCGCGCTGATCGTGCGCTCGCTGCCTGCCGGCGTGGGCCTGTCCGGCGCCGCCGCGATCGCCGGGCGGCTCGGCCGCCTCCATGCCGTCACCACCGCGTTCGACCCCAACGACCGCTACAACCTGTGGTCGGGGCTCATCGGCGGGTTCTTCCTCCAGCTCTCGTATTTCGGCGCCGACCAGTCTCAGGTCGGCCGCTACCTCACCGGGAGCTCACTCTCGCAGAGCCGCCTCGGGCTGCTCTTCAACGGGCTCATGAAGGTGCCGATGCAGTTCTTCATTCTGTTCCTGGGCGTGATGGTGTTCGCGTTCTACCAGTTCCACGCGCCTCCCGTGTACTTCGACCCGGTCGCGACGTCGCGGATCGCCGCCGGCCGCGACGCCGCGGAATTCTCGGAGATCGAGTCGCGCCACCGCGCCGCGTTCGAGGCGATGGAGCCCGCCGTCGCGCGCCTCGCGGCCGCGATCCGGGCGGGCGACGAGCGGGGTGCCGCCGCCGCCGAGGGCGCGGTCCGGGAGTACCGCGCCGAGATGGAGCGGCTGCGCGGCCGGACGCTCGAGTTGGTCCGGGGCGGCGATCCGCGCGTGCCCGCCAGCGATACCAACTACATCTTCCTCACCTTCGTGCTCCACCACCTGCCCGCCGGGATCATCGGGCTCGTGCTCGCAGCCGTGTTCGCGGCCTCGATGAACTCCTCCTCGGCGGAGGTGAACGCGCTGACCTCGACCACCGTGGTGGACGTCTACCGGCGCCTGCGGGCGCGCGCGGGCAAGGAACCCGCCCACGCACCGCGGCGCGAGCTCAGGGTCTCGCGCCTCGCCACCCTGCTCTGGGCCGCGTTCGCGGTGGCGTTCGCCGAGTACGCGGCGCGCCTCGGCTCGCTGATCGAGGCGGTCAACATCCTGGGGTCGCTGTTCTACGGAACGATCCTGGGGATCTTCCTGACCGGATTCTTCCTCCGGCGCGTCCGCGGCACCGCGGTGTTCTGGGCGGCGATCGTCGGAGAAGCGGCGGTCGTGGCGTGCTTCACGGCGACCCGGATCTCGTTCCTCTGGTACAACCTGGTGGGGTGCGCGGTCGTGATGGCCGTCGCGCTCGCGCTCAGCGCGATCCCGGAGCGGCGCCGGACCCCGAGCGCGGCGTAGCATGGGCGGCGCCGCGGGGTTCGGAGCGCCGCCCGTGCCCGGGACGCGCGCCCGCTACTTCGTCGTGGACCAGTCCGCGATCAGCCGCTCGGTCGGGATCGTGTCGATCCGGTCCTTGCTCTGCTTGGCCAGCGCGATCGCCTGCTTCGCGGTCGCGATCGCATCGCTCTTCTTGCCGTCCCTCGCCTGCCAGCGCGCCAGCAGGCTCAAGTTGCTGTAGTTCTTTTCCACCGCGATCGAGCGCTCGATCCACTTGCGGCCTTCCTCCAGCGCGACCTCGTTGTTGAGGCAGAAGGTCGAGGCCTGGAGGGGGGTGCGCCAGTTAGCGGCGCTGGCCGTGTCCATGGCGGCGCGGCAGCTCGCGAGCACCTTGGGGCTGGGGTCGGCCGCGATCGGCACCGCCACCCGGAGCTTCTCCCAGCGCAGCACCAGGTTCGCGGTGGTCGGCGTGAGGTCCTCGAACGAGAACTGCATCCACTCCTGGTGCTCGGCCGGGGTCGGCTTCACCTTCACCCGCAGCACGTCCTTCTCCGGCTTGACCTCGTACGCACCCCACAGGTCCTTCTCCGAGTTGAGCACCACCGTCCACTCGCCCTTGCCGGGGATCGTATACAACGAGTAGGTGCCGGCCGGGAGTTTCTGCCCGCCGAACTGGATCTCGTCGCTGGTGGCGAAGGCCGTGGCCTCGTTGGCTCCGGTGCGCCAGGGCTTGTCGTAGGGCACGAGGTCGCCCCAGATCACGCGGTTCTTCACCCCCGGCCGGCTGTACGTCACCGTGACGTCGGTGAGGCCGACGGTCTGGGTGACAGTTGCCCCAGGGCTCACCCGCGGGATCTTGAGCTGGGCCGATGCGGCGCCCACGACGAGCAGCGAAGCGGCGGCGGCCAGCAGACTGGCATTCGAGAAGGATCGAGACATGTTCGGAGGCTCCTTTGGAACGTGCGTAAGCGCCATGATGGGCCGCGCCGAAACCGGCCACGGTGCGCGCGAGGATAGCAGAAGCGCCTGCGGGAAGGTCGCGAGCATGTTACGCTGGCGCGGGAATGAGCGCGCCCCGGGGCCGCGGCGGGCTCGCTGGCTTCGACCCGACCGCGGGCGGGGATGAGGCGGAGGGCAACTGGCCGTAGATCTGGATCGTCTCAGGCGGGCGCTCGCGGGCCGCTACCGGGTCGAGCGCCAACTGGGAGAGGGCGGCGGCGCGGCCGTGTTCCGCGCCGAGGACGTGAAGCACCTGCGCCCGGTCGCGGTCAAGGTGCTGCATCCCGAGATCGCCGCGACCGCGGGCCCGGCCCGATTCCTGCGCGAGATCGAGACCGCCGCGCGCCTCAACCATCCTCACATCCTGCCGCTCCACGACTCGGGCGAGGCGGACGGCCTCCTCTACTACGTCATGCCGTACGTGGAAGGGGAGTCGCTACGCGACCGCCTCGATCGCGAGAGGCAGCTTCCCCTCGAGGAAGCGGCGCGGATCGCCCGCGAGGTCGGGGAGTCGCTCGAGTACGCGCACAGGCAGGGCGTGGTCCACCGCGACATCAAGCCCGAGAACATCCTGATCTCGCAGGGGCACGCCCTGGTGGCCGACTTCGGGATCGCGAAGCTGCTCGAAGCGCGGGCCCAGCGGCTGACCACCTCCCACGCGAGCCTGGGCACGCCCACCTACATGAGCCCGGAGCAGCTGAGCGGCGGGGAGGAGCGGATCGACGGGCGCGCCGACGTCTACGCTCTGGGCTGCGTGCTCTACGAGATGCTGGCCGGCCAGCCGCCGTTCACCGGGGCCACCGCCGAGAGCGTGGCGTGCCAGCACCTGAGCGTGAAGCCGAGGCCCGTGACCGAGCTGCGCCCGGCGTTGCCGGAAGCCGTGGCGCGCGCGATCGACCACGCGCTCGAAAAGGCGCCGGCCGATCGGCCGCAGAGCGCTTCGGACTTCGTCCGGGAGCTGCGGGCGGCCACCGACCCGGCGGCCAGCAAACCGCATCGCGTTGCGCGCGCGGCGGTGGCCGTCTCCGCCGCCGCCGCTCTGCTCGTGCTCGCGGTCGCGGGGCTGTGGTGGGCGCGGGCGCACCGAGCCGGCGGGCCATCCCAGCAGTCCATCGCCGTACTGCCGCTCAAGGACCTCTCCGCCGACGCCCGCCAGGCCTACTTCGCCGACGGCATGACCGACGAGCTGATCACCGCGCTGGCCAAGATCTCGTCCCTGACCGTGATCGCCGGCAGCGCCGTGCTCACCTACCGGAACAGCGAGACCCGCTGAGGTCGGACCCGCGCTTTCCGGCGTTGCTACGGAAGGTCGGCTTCATGGACAGCACCGTCGTCGCCGCGGGCGAACGACTTCGGAGATAGAGGACCACCATGCCAAGGAGGTCACCGTGAGAACCTCGTCGCTCCTGCTCCTGCTTCTCGCCGCCCTTCCGTCGCCGGGCACCGCCGCCGCGGCCAGGGGGAGCCTGTTCAAGGCCCCCGGCGTCACGCTCTGGTACGAGGTCCGCGGAGGCGGGCCGCGCCCTCCGCTGATGGTCCTCAACGGCGGCCCGGGCGTGGGGCACGACTACATGTTGGTCTCGAGCGTGTGGGACACGCTCGCGCGGCGCCGCCGGGTCGTGTTCTACGACCAGCGCGGGGTCGGACGATCGCCGGCGCTGGCCAAGGGGCAGTCGTGTACGCTGGCCGATCAGATCGCCGACCTCGAGGCGCTGCGCGTCCATCTCGGCTTCGATCACATGGACGTGCTGGGCCACTCCTGGGGCGGAATCCTTGCGCTCGCCTACGCCGCCCGCCACCCCGATCCCGTGGCCCACCTGATCGTGTGCGACTCCGGCGCCCCGAAATGGGACGACACCAAGTTCCTCTTCAAGGATCTGTTCCCGGAGGTCGCCGCGCGGCAGGACGGGCTCCAGTTCGCCGAGCTCCTCGGCGACACCGCCGCGCTCCGCGCCGATTTTCGCCAGTACCAGTCCATGCTGGCGTGCGACCCCGAGCGGCGGGCCGCGCTCCACGACGCACCGCTGCCCCCATTCGTGGAGCCGGTCAACGAGGCGATCATCGCCGACCTCAAGCGGTACGACCTCAACCCCGAGCTGGCGAAGTTCCGGTTCCCGGCGCTCGTCATCACGGGGCGATTCGACGCCAACGTGGCGCCCGCCGTGGCATGGAACATCCACCGGGCGATCCCCGGGTCGGAGTTCGCCGTGTTCGAGCGCAGCGGCCA
This sequence comes from Candidatus Eiseniibacteriota bacterium, assembly GCA_036507005.1. Taxonomy (GTDB): domain Bacteria; phylum Eisenbacteria; class RBG-16-71-46; order RBG-16-71-46; family RBG-16-71-46; genus WS-2. Next base: position 186,980 of record DASXQT010000077.1, on the reverse strand, counting down.
CCTGCCGTTCTTCGAGGAGCCCGCGGCGTTCGTGGAGCGGGTGGAACGGTTTCTCGCCCGCCCCTGAAGGGCCTTGATGCCGCCTCGGGCGGTCGGTTAGGCTTGAGGGACCACTGTCCTCGCTCCCTCATGGAGACTCGTTCCCCATGGCTGTCACGCGCACCACGGCGACATCCGCGACCCGCTACCACGGACTCACCGCGGCCGATCTCGTCGGCCTCTACCGCACCATGTACACCTCGCGCCGGCTGGACGACGAGGAGATCCGGCTCAAGAAGCTGGACAAGATCTTCTTCCAGATCTCGGGCGCCGGGCACGAGGCGGTGCTGACGGCGGCGGGAAAGGTCCTGAAGCCGGGCTACGACTGGTTCTACCCCTACTACCGCGACCGCGCGCTGTGCCTGGAGCTGGGCATGACGCCGCGCGAGATGCTGCTCTCGGCGGTCGCCGCCGCCGACGACCCCAACTCCGGCGGCCGCCAGATGCCGAGCCACTGGGGCCACAAGAAGCTCAACATCGTCTCCCAGTCGAGCCCGACCGGGACCCAGTTCCTGCAGGCGGTCGGCGCGGCCGAGGCCCTGGTCAAGTACAAGGAGCTGGAGGGGAGTCATCCCGAGCTCCGCGGACGCTCCCACGGCGACGAGATCGTGCTCGTGACCGCCGGGGACGGCACGACCAGCGAGGGCGAGTTCTGGGAGGCCATGAACTCGGCCTGCAACCTCAAGCTCCCGGTGCTGTTCCTGATCGAGGACAACGGCTACGCCATCTCGGTCCCGGTGGACGTGCAGACCGCGGGCGGGAACGTCGCCCAGCTGGTGCGCGGCTTCCCCAACCTGCACTGGGTGGGCGAGATCAACGGCTGCGACCCGGTCGAGAGCTACGGGATCCTGAAGGAGGCGGTGGAGCACTGCCGCGCGCGCAAGGGCCCCGCGTTCGTGCGTGCCCTCGTCACCCGCCCCTACTCGCACTCGATGTCGGACGACGAGACCAAGTACCGGCCGCGCACGGAGCGCGAGGACGAGGCCGAGCGGGACTGCCTCAAGAGCTACGCGCGCTTCCTGCTCGACGAGGGCTTCGTGGACCAGGCGCGGCTCGACCGGCTCCACGAGGAGGTGGGCGTGGCGCTGCGCCAGGCGGCCGAGGAGGCGCTGAAGAGCCCGCAGCCTTCGACCGACAAGGCGACGTTGTACGTGTTCTCGCCCGACGTGGATCCCACCGCGGAGCGCTTCGCGGTCGAGCCCCGGATCGAGGATCCGGCCTCGAGCGAGACCTTGCTCCAGAACATCAACTACTGCCTGCGCGACGAGATGAAGCGCGACCCGCGCATCCTGGTGTTCGGCGAGGACGTGGCGGATGCGTCCCACGACTCGGTGCTGCAGGAGACCAAGGGCAAGGGCGGCGTGTTCGGCGTGACCTGGGGGCTGCAGAAGCGCTACGGGGGCGTGCGCGTCTACAACTCGCCGCTCGCCGAGGCCAACATCGTGGGGCGGGCGGTCGGGCTCGCCACGCTGGGCCTCCGGCCCGTGGTCGAGATCCAGTTCTTCGACTACATCTGGCCCGCGATGATGCAGATGCGCAACGAGCTCGGCTACATGCGCTACCGCTCGAACAACGCGTTCTCGTGCCCGGTGGTGATCCGCGTCGCCTACGGCGGGTACCTGCGCGGCGGCGCGCCCTACCACAGCCAGTGCGGCGAGAGCATCTTCGCCCACTGCCCCGGAATCCGGGTGGTGCTGCCGAGCAACGCGCTGGACGCGAACGGCCTGCTGCGCACCGCGCTGCGCAGCGAGGACCCGGTGCTCTTCCTCGAGCACAAGCACCTCTACCGCCAGCCCTACGCCAAGGGCCCGTACCCGGGCCCGGACTACACCGTGCCATTCGGGCGCGCCCGGGTGGTGCGGGAGGGCGCCGACCTCACGGTCGTGACCTACGGCGCGCTGGTTCAGCGCACCGTGCTCGCGGCCCAGGAGGCCGCCGAGGAGGGGATCGAGACCGAGATCCTGGACCTGCGCACGCTGCAGCCGCTCGATTTCGAGAGCGTGGCGCGCTCGGTGCGCAAGACCGGGCGCGTGATCGTGGCGCACGAGGACACCCTGTTCTGCGGCTACGGCGCCGAGGTCGCGGCGCGCATCGCCTCCGAGTGCCTGATGGACCTCGACGCCCCGATCCGGCGGGTGGGGGCACTCGACACGCCGGTGGCGTACTCGCCGCAGCTCGAGGACGTGATCCTGCCCCAGAAGAACGACGTGCTGCGCGCGATCCGCGAGATCGCGGCGTACTAGGCGCGGCGGAGATCACCACGCCCAGCCGCGCCCGCGAGCACGGGCTCACGGTCGTCCGGTAGGTCCTCCGCCACCACGCTCCGGCACCAGCTCGACCTCGCTCTCCTTCACCGTCTCGGCGCGGTCCCAATCGAGATAGAGCGGCACGTAGCGGTGGTCCACCCACAGCGGCAGGTGGTCGCGGGCGTGCGGGCTCCGCGCGTCGCCCGAGTTCCCCGGAGAGACGATGCCCAGGGAGGAGTCGGCCGCCAGGTCCACCACGTGCCGCCACGCCGGGCCGTGGGTGACGGTGAGGCTCCAGGGCAGCCGCGACGGCGCCACGGCCGGGCTGCTCCCGTCGCCGTCCTCGGCGACCGGCGCCGGCGACGCGAACGCGGCCGGGCTCGCGATCGCGAGCGGGAGGTGCCGGAAGTGGGCGCGGTGGACGCGGCCCCACGTCCAGCGGGCGAGGTTGGGCCCCATGCGGCCCTCGAGCAGGGCGAGCGCCGTGTCGAGCGCGGCGACCGCGGCGGCCGCGGGGCGCTCGGGCGACTCGGCGCCAGGCACGCGCAGCGCTTCGGGCGCGCGCCCGTCCAGCGCCGCGACCGCGAGCCCCTGCAGCCCCTCGACGCGCGAGCGGCGGGCGAGGGCCCCGTACCACGCGCGGAACAGGGCGGGCGCCACGCGGCCCCGCCGCGCCAGGTAGTCCCAGCCCCGCAGCGTGTCGAGCGCGGCGCGCATCCGCGGAGTGAGGCGCCCGGGCAGCGAGTCCGCGCAGCGCACGAGCCGCGGCACGAGCCGCTCGCCCGCGCGAGCGAAGACGTCGTTCTGGACGCTGCACGCGCTCTCGAGCGTGAGGCGGTGATCGCCGGCCAGCCGCTGCGCGATGCGCGCGGCGCGGTCCTGCACCCAGTCCTGCCGCGGCCACGCCTCGGGATAGGCCGGGCCGACCGGGCGGTTGTTGCAGTTGACCACGAAGCCGCCGCGCGGCGCGTGCCAGGCCGGCATCGAGTCGGCGGGAATGAAGCCGAGCCACTCGTGCGCGCCGTCGCCGGGCAGCGGGCCGGGCGGAGGCTCGGCCGCGCGGCGCGGGACGAGTCCCGCGGTCTGGTAGACGACGTCGCCGTCGCGGTCGGCGGCGACCGCGTTGATGCCGGGGGTCACGAGCGTGCGGAAGCGCCGCGCGATCTCGGCGGCCGAGCGCGAGCGCTCGAGGCCGACCAGGCCGCCGAGCGTGATGCGGCCGTCCTCCATCGCGGACCACCGGACCGAGAGCGCCACCCGCCGCTTGCGGTCGAACGCCACGACCGGCCCGTGCGGCGTGTAGCGCCGCACCTGGCCGAGCGCGGGGAGCGGAACCCCGAGCCAGCGGAAACGGAGGTCGTAGGGCGCTTCCTCGACCTTCGCCCAGCGACCGGCGAAGCGCACCCTTCGCCCGTCCGCCGAGAGCGTGTCGGCATAGAGGTCGATCACGTCGGCGCTGAGCGCGGTCACGCCCCAGGCGCAGCGCCGGTTGCGGCCGCTGACGATCGCGGGGAGTCCGGGCACGGCGGCGCCGATCGCATCCACGGTGTCGGCGACCGACAGGTGCAGAACGTGGAACGGGCCGGGGGAAGCCAGCGTCAGGTGCGGGTCGTTGGCGAAGAGCGGTGCGCCACTCGCGCTGCGGCCGGGGCCCACGGCGAACACGTTGCTCGCGCGGCGCTCGCCTTGGTCGCCGGGGTCGTGCAGATACGGGGCGAGTGCCGCAGCCGCGCCCTCGAGCAGCGCGGGATCTCCGGGCGTGGCGTCCGGTCGTGCCGCCAAGGCTCCCGCGTCGGATGGCGGCGCCATGCGCGCCCCGGTGGCGCCCAGGGCGCCGCGCCCGTAGAGCCTTCGCGCCGCGCTGTCGGGGATGGTGTCGTAGATCCAGTCGCCTTCGAACCGGCGGCGATCCCGCGTCCATGCGAGCCCATGGCGCTCGACCTCGCGGCCCTCCTCGACCTCAGGAATGTCGAGATCGAGCGTCACCCCGAGGCCGAGCAGGATCAGCACGCTGTCCTCGGGCTTCCAATCCGCGGGGGTGCGGCCGAGGGCGGCGAACTCCGCGGGCCAGCGCTCGGCCCCGGAGCGGCAGCGGGCAATGAACGCGTTGATCCCCGCGGTGTAGCGCTGGAGCGGGAGCGCCGAGCGCGGGTCGGCGTGCTCGCGCGCCCAGATCGCGTCCGCACGCTCGCCGAGGCGGAAGAGCTGGGCGCCGCCGTCCGCCCTGAGCGTGGCGTTGCCGAACCAGCGCCAGAGCTGGCCGCGGCCGGCGCGCCGCGAGTGCTCGAGCTGCCACAGCCGGTCGCGCGCCGTGACGTAGCCCCACGCGAGGTAGAGGTCGGCGAGGCTCCTGGCCTGGAGGTGCGGGATCCCGTAGCGGTCGGTGAGCATCGTGACCGGCGCGCCCAGGCCGGGCAGGGCGATCGCCCCGCGCGCGCCCTCGGGCGCGCCGGCCGGCCGCACGGGGAGGAGGAGCGAAGCGAGCGCGAATGCGGTAAGAATGGGCGGGGCGCGCACGGCGGCAATCTGCCATCGCGGGAGCGCGGTGTCGAGCGCCGCGGCGCGCGGGAGGGGGACGATGGATCGTGACTGGGTGATCGCGCTCGATCTCGGCGGCACCGATCTCAAGGCGGGCCTGGTCGATCGCGCCGGGACGCTCGCGCACTTCACGCGCCGGCCGTCGCGCACCCTCGAGAGCGCCGAGGCGCCGCTCGAGGTGATGGGCGCGGCCGGAGAGGAGCTGCGCGCGATCGCCCGGGGGCGCGCGGCCGGGGTCGGGCTCGGCTCGCCGGGCGTGATCCACCCGGCCACGGGCGCGCTGGTCGGGCGCACGCCGCACCTGCCGCACTGGGACTCGCTTCCGCTCGGCGAGCGACTCGCCGCGCGCCTCGGGCTCCCGGTGCGGGCGGACAACGACGCCAACTGCGCGGCGCTCGCCGAGTCCACGCTCGGCGCGGCGCGCGGAACGCGGACCTCGATCACCGTGACGCTCGGCACCGGGGTGGGCTGCGGCATCGTCGCCGAGGGCCGCGTGCTGCACGGCGCCTTCGGCGGCGCGGGCGAGCTCGGGCATCTTCCGCTCGGATCGGGGCGCTACCCCTGCCTCTGCGGCATCGCCGACTGCGTCGAGCCCGAGGCCTCGGCGAGCGGGCTGATCGCCCGCGCCCGCGAGGCGGGCCTCGAGGTCGGCGACGCCGCCGCGGTGTTCGCGGCCGCCGCCCGCGGCGACGTGCGCGCGGTGCGGCTCGTGGACCGCATGGCGGACCGGCTGGGCGCGCTGCTCGCGGTCGCGGTCAACCTGGTCAATCCCGAGGCGGTGGTGGTCGGGGGCGGCGTCGCTCAGGCGGGGGAGCCGCTGTTCGCTCGGCTCAGGCGCGCGCTCGAGCGCTACGCCCTCGCCTCCCACCGCGACGGGCTCCGGCTCTTGCCCGCAGAGCTGGGGGAGCGCGCCGGGGTGATCGGCGCCGGGCTCCTGGGCTGGCAGGAGGCCTGAGCGCGGCCGCACGGGAGGTGGGCGCCCGGCGATGTTGCCGCGGGCCCGCGAGAGTGCGACGCTGCCGGTCTCGAGGGAGCCCCGACCGCCGTGAAGAGCATCTCCTCCGCCACCACCCGCAGCGCGGGTTTCGCGCCCGCAGCGCCCGACGCGACGCGCCGTCTGCTCGCGCCCGCGCAGACCATCCGCAGCCCGGAGAGCGGGCTCGCGTACCAGATCGAGCGCTTCCTCGGCGCGGGCGGCTTCGGCCAGGCCTACCTGGCGCAGCGCCTCGGACGCTCCACCGCGGTCGCGGAGACCGTCTGCATCAAGGTCAGCGGGCGGATCGACGGGTGGCTGCGCGAAGCCTATTTCGGCCAGCTCCTCAACGGCCACCCGCGGGCGATCCGGGTGTTCGACGCCTTCCCGATGGTGCAGGCGGAAGGCGGTCTCCTGTACGCGCTGGCGCTCGAGTACGCGAGCCACGGCGACCTGCGCGCGTTCCTGCACCGCAACGGGGACGGTTGGCCCGAGCGCACGGTGCGGCGCGAGATCGCGGGCATCCTCGAGGTGCTGCGCAAGCTCCACCGCGGCCAGCTCCTGCACCGCGACCTCACGCCCATGAACGTGTTCGTGTGCGACGGGCCGAGCCTGAAGCTCGGCGACTTCGGAATCGTGCGGCAGCAGAGCGACCGGCGCGGGATCGAGGCCGGGACCATGAACGCGCTGACCGCGCCGAGCGACATCCTCGAAGGCACGGTCCCCAAGTGGCAGGCGCGCGACGACGTGTACCAGGTCGGGCAGCTCCTCGGGATGCTGGTGAAGGGCGACGCGAGCGCGCGAATCCGCACCTCCGACGTCCGCCTCCTTCGCTGCGGCGATCACCTGAAGGAGACGATCTACCGCTGCATCGGCGAGCGCCGCAAGCGCTACGAGAGCGCCGACGACCTGATCGAGGCACTGCGCAACCCGCCGGCGCCGCTCGCGCCCGGCGTGCTCAAGAGCCTGAAGGGCGTGCACCTCGCCTTCACCGGCATCCTGACCGTGCTCCGCAGCGAGGCGGCGAAGGCCGCGCGCCGCGCGGGTGCCGTGGTGCACGGCGCGCCCTCGGCGCGCACCACCGTCGTGGTGCGCGGCCGGCCCAATTCCCTGCAGGCGGCCGGGAAGGACGCGGGGTTGAAGCTGATGGAGATCAAGCGGCTGCGCGCCAAGGGCCACGAGATCACGCTGCTCGACGAGACGCGCTTCTGGCGGCTCGCGGGCAAGCGGCCGGCGCCGCGGCGACCGGCTAGGCGTCGATCGAGACCAGCTCCGCGCGCGGGGCGCGCGTCGCGGCGGTCGCGCCGAAGAGCGTGAGGGGCGTGGCGCCCACGATGCGCACGCGGCGCAGGGTCCCGGCCGGCGTGCCGTCGTCGGGGAACACCACCGACTTGAACTGGGCGCTCTTGCCGAAGAGCTGCGCGGGGTTGCGGCGCGCCGGCCCCTCGACCAGCACCTCGGCCTCGCGCCCGATCCAGCGGTCGTTGATCTCGCCCGAGATCGCCTGCTGGAGCGCGATCAGGCGCTCGAGGCGCTCGCCTTTATTCTCCTCGGACACGGTCTCCGTCCAGCGCCACGCCTTGGTGTCGGGGCGGGCCGAGTACTTGAACAGGAACGCGCTGTCGAAGCGCAGCTCGTGCATCACCGTCATCGTGCGCTCGAAGTCCTCCTCGCTCTCGCCCGGGAAGCCCACGATGATGTCGGTCGAGAGCGCGAGGTCCTCCATGGCGGCGCGCAGGCGCGCGGCAATCGCGAGGTAGCGCTCGAGCGTGTAGGTGCGCTCCATGGCCGCGAGCACGCGGTCCGAGCCCGACTGGAGCGGCAGGTGGACCTGGGGGCAGACCCGGGCGCACGAGGCGATCGCCTCGATCACCCGCTCGCTCATGTCGGAAGGATGCGGTGACGTAAAGCGGATGCGGAGCAGGCCCTCGACCTGGTCCGTGGCGCGCAAGAGGTCGGCGAAGTCGCGCTCGCCGTCGTGGTAGGAGTTCACGGTCTGGCCGAGGAACACCACCTCGCGGTAGCCCTGGTCGACCGCCCGGCGCACCTGCGCGACCAGGTCCGCGAGCGGCAGGCTGCGCTCGCGCCCGCGCGTGTAGGGCACGACGCAGTAGGCGCAGAACTTGTCGCAGCCGCGCTGGACCGTGACCCAGGCGCGCACGCCCGAGCCGCGCCGGGGCTCGAGGTCGCCGTAGGTCTCGTCGCGGTCCAGCCGCACGTGGGCGACCGGCTCGCCGGCCGCGCGCCGCAGCAGGTCGGGGAGCTGGCGGTAGCCGTCCGGCCCCACCACGAGGTCGAGCACCCGCGCGCGGTCGAGCAGCCGCGCCCTCAGGTGCTGGGCCATGCAGCCCGCCACGCCCACCACCAGGGAGGGACGCGCCGCCTTGAGGCGCGCGAACTCGCCCAGGCGCCCGAGCACCCGCTGCTCGGCGTGCTCGCGGATGGCGCACGTGTTGAGCACCACCGCGTCCGCGTCCTCCGGGCGGTCGGTGAGGGTCATGCCGGCGCGCTCCAGCACGCCTGCCATGACCTCGCTGTCGGCCACGTTCATCTGGCAGCCGTAGGTCTCGAGGAACACGCGGTTCATGGGCGAGGGACGATAGCACGCGCGCCGGGCGGGGAGCGAAGGCGCCCCGGGGGACGGGGCGCGGAGGGGAGGGGAGAGAGAGGCGAGGCGGAGCCGCTTCGGTCCTCGAGTCACGCTCCGAAGATGATGCGGGCCGCCTCGCTCAGCGCCTCTTCCCACGACTCGGCCTCGGCGACCGGCAACTCGATCGAGGCGAAGCCGACGCACATCAGGTCCACCGTGTGGGACGACGCACCAACCGCTACCGCCTGAACCGTCCAGGTCGAGAGTCCCAGCCTGGCTGCACGATCACGAGCTTCCTGGTTCGTCATGTGGACCACCTCCCATCCAATTCGAGGGCCGAACTTCTGTAGGAAGGGGACTGCATTTGGCATGCCACGGAGCGGCGGGGCCTGTTCTCGAGGTGGCGGCGGGCTCGCGAGGCGCTGTCGGGCATGCAGTTGGGGCCCTGTGTTCATGCTTCCGGCGAACCGGGCGCGAGTCCCGATCGGTCTCCCGGAGCCGCCCGCACATGTGCATCTGCGGCCACACTTCCGCATCCGGCGCGGAGCGATCGCCTACAAGCTTGCCGCGCGCCCCGGTTTGCGGGCCTCCGGGAAGGCATTCTCGCGGCGCGGCGGCCGCGAGCCGCCGGCGCTTGACCGCCCTTCCAAGCCGCCCGCACACTGCGCGCTTCTCCCGGGAGAAACGCATGCCGACCAAGCCTTCCCGCACGCTCGAGACCTTCGCCAACCCCGAGCCCAAGCGCGACTACCTGATCCGCCACGAGTGCCCGGAGTTCACCGCGATCTGCCCGGTCACCGGGCAGCCGGACTTCGGCACGATCGTCGTGCTCTACACGCCCGACCGGCTGTGCGTCGAGCTCAAGTCGCTCAAGCTCTACCTGTGGTCGTTCCGGGACGAGGGGCACTACTTCGAGCAGGTGACCAACCAGATCCTCGACGACCTGGTCCGGGCGGTGCAGCCGAGGCGCATGACGGTGATCGGGGAGTTCAACGTCCGGGGCGGGATCTCGAGCCGCGTCGTGGCCCGCTACGAACGGCCCGCTTGACGGGGTGGTGCGGGAACGAAACACTCGAAGGGACAACGCCTCCCCGGCGCTGGTCGGCGGATTTCCCGCGGCAGGCGCGCGGGGCGCTCGCCGGGTAACTCGCCCGGCGTCGGACCGTAGGTAGCGAGGCGCGCGCTCAGGCCGGGCGACCCCCCGCGAGCGGGGGAGACGGGGGCCGATGAACTCGTTCCTGATCCTCTCCACGCTGGACCTCTCGCTCGGGGGGCTGGTCTTCCTCCTCGGGTTCATCATCCTGCGCGAGAACCCCGCCCACCGCCTGAACCGCACGGTGGCGCTGATGCTGTTCTTCGGCGGCATCGGGGCGGTGCTCGGGGCCCTGAGCATCATGGCGAGCCGCACGCCCACCACCGCCGCGGGAGCGACGGCGCCCAACCTGCTCGAGAGCGTCTCCTACCTGTGGGAGTTCTTCTTCCCCACCCTGTTCCTGTTCGCGAGCATCTTCCCCGAGGAGCGCGCGTTCACGCGCCGCATGCCCGCGGCCGGGCGCTGGTGGACGCCGGGCTTCGGGACGCTGGTGTTTGCGCCCCACGTGTTCCACTTCGTGCTCATGATGGTGGTGCTGGTGTGGAAGCCGGAGCTGACGCTGCCGCGCGTCGGGGTGCTGCGCTACGTGGCCTCGGTCGCGGGCGTGGCCGGGGTCTTCCTGCGGCTCTTCCTGCTGGTCCACCAGGCGCTGTTCTCGCTCGTCAACCTCGGCTTCGGGCTGGCCGCGATCGCGCTGTTGTTCGACAGCTGGCGCCGTGCCACCGTGCCGCGGCTCAAGGGCCAGCTCGGGGTGATCGGGGTGGGACTGGGCGCGAGCCTGGTGTGCTACAGCCTCGCGACCTCGATCCCGCAGCTCCTGAACCTCCAGATCGGGACCGGGCTGCGCTCGGGCCTCACGATCGCGGCGCTCACGCTCGGCCCGGGCTCGATCGCCTACGCGATCGTGCGGCACAAGTTCCTCGACGCCCGCCTGCTGGCGCGGCGCGGCATCCTCTACGCGCTGGCCTCGGCGAGCCTGGTCGGGCTCTACCTCGCGGTGCTCCAGCCCCTGAACCGCTCGCTGAGCGCGGCGCCGGGCGTGGACGCGCGGGTGTTCGGCCCGGTGTTCCTGGTGATGGCGCTCGCGCTCTTCCAGCCCGCGATCGCGCGGCTCGAGGAGCTGCTCGACCGCATGCTGCTCAAGGATCCGGCCGACTATCGCAACGTCCTGCGCCAGCTCGGGCGCGAGCTGCAGACCACGATCGACCTCGAGCAGCTCCTGGGCCGCACCGCCCGCACGCTGTCGAACGCGCTGCTGCTCAAGACCGTGCACGTCGTGGCGCTCACCCCCGAACGCCCGATTGCCCACACCGGCTCGGGCGCGCCGCTTCCGGACGACGTGCTCGGGCGGGTCGCGGAGCTGCTGCCCCGGGTGGCGGCGCGCGAGGCCAGCTTCCGGCTCGACGAGCGCGCCGGGCTCCTGCCGGCGGACCGCGCGCTGCTCGAAGGGACGCTCGGGATCGTGCTGCTGGTGCCGCTGCGCTGGCACGACGACCTGCTCGGGGCGCTCCTGCTGGGCGGGAAGCTGACCGAGACCAACTTCACCTCCGAGGACGTCTCGCTGCTCACCACGCTCGCCGGTCAGGTGGCGGTCTCGCTCCAGAACGCGCTGCTGCTGCGCGACCGCGTCGCGGTGGCGCGCTTCGAGCAGGAGCTCAACCTGGCGCGCCAGATCCAGCGCGACTCGCTGCTCTCCGAGTTCCCCGCCATCCCGGGCTGCGACGTGCACGCGCTCTACATCCCCTCGCGCGAGGTGGGGGGCGACTTCTACGACGTGGTGCCGACCGGGGACGGCTCCTACCTGATCGCGATCGCGGACGTCTCGGGCAAGGGCATGCCCGCGGCGCTGCTGTCCTCGATGCTCCAGGCCTCGCTCCGCACCCAGTCGAGCAACTCGCTCTCGCTGTGCGCGATTCTCAAGAACATCAACTCCCTGCTCTACCGCAGCACGGCGGTCCACCAGTTCGCCACGTTCTTCCTGGCGCGCGTGGAGGGCGAGTCGCTGCGGCTCACGTTCTCGAACGCGGGGCACAACTGGCCGGTGGTGATGCGGCCGAGCGGCGAGCGCACGTTGCTCGAGCGCGGCGGCACGGTGCTCGGCATCCTCGAGAGCCTGGAGTTCGAGGAGGCGCAGGTGGCGCTCGGCCCGGGCGACCTGGTCGTGCTCTACACCGACGGCGTCAGCGAGGCGATGAACGCGCACGGCGAGCAGTTCGGGGAGCAGCGGCTCTACGACGCGGTGGAGGCGGCGCCGCGCGGGCTCCCGGCGCGCGGTGTGGCCGAGCTCCTGCACGGCACCCTGCGCGAGTTCCTGGGCGAACTCGAGCCCCAGGACGACCTCACCGTGCTGGTGCTGCGGGTGACCGAGCCGGTGCCGGCGGGGCGTGCCGTGGAGCTCGTCCCGGAGGAGGTCGCCGCGCGCTGAGCCGCGCGCGGCTCAGCGCGGCGCGAGGCCGCCCGCGAGCGCGCGGCGCTCGACCGGGATCCTGACCGCGAGCGCGGCGAGGTAGAGCGCGGTGGCGGCGAGTGCGGTGCGCCACGCCCCGAACAGGAGAGCGCCGGCGGCGAGCTCCGCCGCGACCGCAACGTAGTTGGGATGCCTGAGCCAGCGATAGGGCCCGCGAGTCACGGGGGCGAGCCCGGGCACCACGTAGATCCGCACCGTCCAGAGGTCGCCGAGCGCGCGCCGCACGGAGAAGCGCAGCGTCTGCGCGGCCGCGAAGAGCGCGAGCCACAGCGGCGCGAGCCGCCCGGGCCGCGCGCCGAGCGCCAGCACCTCGGCGAGGAGCGCGACCGGGTAGAGCACGTGCAGCGCCACGAACAGCGGGAAGTGCTCGCGCCCGACCTCGTGGCCGCCGCGCGCCCTGAGCCCGCGCTCGTTCCGCGCCGAGGCCGCGAGGTCCAGCAGGCGCTGGGCGTTGAGCAGCAGCAGGAATGCGCCGAGCGGCACCCACACCGCGGCCGGCGCGCCCAAGGTCACGCGGTTCCGCCCCGCATCAGCACCAGCTCGGAGGAGAACCCCGGGCCGAGCGCCGCCAGCACCGCCGCGTCGCCGGGCCGGATGTCGCCGGCCGCCAGCGTGCGCTCGAGCACGAACAGGCAGGTCGGCGAGGACATGTTGCCGCACGCGCGCAGCACGCCCTCGGCGTGGCGGAAGGCGCTGCGCGGCAGCCCCAGCGCTTCGGCGTAGGCCGCGAGCACCTTGGGCCCTCCCGGATGCGCGACCACGTGCCCGATCTGCTCGAGGCTGGTGCCGTTCGCGGCCAGGAACGAGTCGAGGTTGGGGCGCACCCAGTCGCGCACGATGGTGGGGATGTCGCGCGAGAAGATCACGTGCAGCCCCTTCTCGTCCACGTCCCAGCCCATCACGTCGAGGGTGTCGGGCCACAGCATGCTGCGGCTCGCGACCAGCTCGAGCGCCGGCGAGCCGCCGTTGGAGCCCTTGCCGCCGAGATCGGCCTCCGCGCCGGCAATCACGGCCGCGGCCGCGCCGTCGGCGAACAGCGCCGCGGCGACCAGATTGCGGCGGTCGAGATCGCGGCGCTGGAACGTCAGGCTGCACAGCTCGAGCGCGATCAGGAGCACGCGCGCCCCGGGATCGGCGAGCGCGAAGTCGCGCGCGCGGGCGAGGCCCGAGGCGCCGCCCGCGCAACCCAGGCCCCAGATCGGCGTGCGCCGCACGTCGCTCCGGAGCGGCAGACGGTTGGCGAGGCGGGCGTCGAGGCTGGGGGTGGCGAGTCCGGTGGAGGAGACGAACACCACGTGATCGACATCCGCGGCGGTGAGGTGGGCGCGCTCGAGCGCCCGGGCCGCGACCTGCTCGGCGAGCGCCAGCGCGTGCTCGACGTAGCGCGCGTTCATCTCGCCGAAGGTGCGCTCCTCCGCGTACCACTCGAGCGGCATGCAGAAGTGCCGGGTATCGATGCCGGAGCTCTCGAACACCGCGAGCAGCCGCCGGTCGTCCGGATCGAGCGCCTCCTCGAACATGCGGGCTGCGATCGCCCGCGTCGCGGGCTGGGGGACGGCATGCGCGGGGAGAGCGGTGGCGACGGAGGCGAGGACGGGAGGGCGGCTGCGGGACGGCGCGTGCGAGGTCGAGAGCACGGGAATGGATTCCTCGAGATGTGCGGCCGTCATGGGGGAGCTTGCGCCCCGCAGCATAGCGGAGCGGACTTCGGTGCGCCACGAGGGCGAGGTCGAGGCAGGGAAACTGCGACGCTGCCGACGCCGAGCGCACCCGCCCGCCGCCATCGCGCACCCTCCCGCGGCCAAGTCCGACGCCGGCGGTTGGCCGGGCTCCGGGCGCAGTGTAGGTTGGCGCGCATGACGGGCGAGGAGCCGCATCGCCGGCGCGCGCTGATCCTCGGGCTCGCCGCGGCGCTCGCGCTCCGCGCGGCGCTCGCCGCGCGCGCGCCGATCATCGAGGTGGACGGGGCCTACTGGGCGGGGCTCGCGGCGGCGCTCGAGCGCGGGGACCTGCGGCATGGCTTCAGCACCGCGTGGCCGCCGCTCTACCCGGCGCTGGTGGCCGCGTTCGCCCGGATCGCGCGCATGGCGGGAACCGAGCTCGAGCCGGCGGCGCTCGAGGCCTGCGCGCGCGGGGCGTCGGTGCTGGCGGGAACTCTCCTCCTCGTCCCGCTCTTCTTGATCGCGCGCCGGCTGCTTTCGCCACGAGCCGCCACGGTCGCGGTGCTGCTCGCCGCGGTGCATCCGCGCCTGCTCCAGTACTCGGCCGCGGCGCTCTCGGAGGCCACCTACACGCTGCTCCTGGCTCTTGCGCTCGCGCTCCTCGTCGCGCGCGAGCAGGAGCCGGGCTCCGGCGCCGCCCGCGAGGCCTTAGCCGGCGCGCTCTTCGGGCTCGGCTACCTGGTGCGCCCCGAGGCGCTGGCGCTGGCGGCCGCGATCTGGACCGCCGGGCTCTTCCGCCGCCCGCGCGACGCGGACGCGCAGAGCCCCGGGCGCGCGCTGGCCTCGCGCCTTCGCCCCGCGTTCGCGATCGCCACGATCGCGGTCGCGCTCCCGTGGCTGCTCTTCCTGCACGGCGCGCTCGGGCGCTGGTCGCTGGGCGAGAAGGGCGAGTACAACTACTGGCGCGCGTACCAGGCCGAATATGCCGCGGTCTTTCCCGCGCCCGCGGGCCTCGCCGCGCGCGTCAACGAGAGCCCCGAGCTGGCGCTGGCTCCCGCGCGCGACGGCGTTCGCGCGATCGAGTTCACGCTGCGCCGGCCCGCGGTCGTGCTCGGGCGCTCGGCGCGAAACCTCGGCACGATCGTGGCGAGCACGCTCCCGGTCACGCTCTACTGGCCGCTCGTGCCGCTCGCCGTGCTGGCGCTCGCGGGCCCGTGGAGACGTGGGGCCTGGCCGGTCGCGGTCGCGGTCGGCGCCATGCCGATCCTCTACGCGCCGTTCTCCGCCGACCGCCGCTTCCTCGTGCCCGCGGTGGCGTTCCTGCTCGTCGCCTGCGCCGCGGGCATCGAGCGCGTCGAATCGTGGCTCGCCGGCGCCCCTGCGGGCGCCGCGCGCGCACGTCGTGGCGTGGACGCGGCGCTCGCCCTGCTCGCCGCGCTGTCGGTGGCTTACGCATGGAGGAACGTGGGCTCCGAGCGGGCACCCGAGCACCGGCGCGCGGGGGAGTGGCTGCGCAGCGGCTGGCGTGCGGACACGGCGCCGGCGCAGCGAAGCGCGGGGGCGCGCCCGGTCGTGATGTCGCGCAAGCCGTGGGTGGCCTTCTACGCGGGCGGGCTCATCGCGGAGCTTCCCGACGCCCCGCCCGAATCCCTCGCGGCGCTCGCGCGGCGCCGGGGCGCGGTGCTGGTCGCGGACCAGCGCTCGGCAGAGACCAGCCGCCCGCAGCTCGGGTCGCTGCTCGATCCCGCGCGCGCGCCTGCGGGGCTTGCGGTGCTCCACCGCGAGGACGGGCCGCCGCCGCTCGTGCTCTATCGCCCGGCGCCCTGAACGCGGCGCGCGCGGGGCGCACCGCGCCGGGGCGCGCGCCGCGCGACCCCGCTCAATCCGACGCGCTCGCCGGCGCGGCGGGCACGATGCGCCACACCCGGCCCTCCTGGGCCAGCACGTAGAGCTCGCCCGCGGCGTCCTCGCCGAACGACGTCACCCGTCCGGGCGAGGGGAGCAGCCAGCGCCGCGCGTCGGTCACCGCGCCGTGCACGTAGCGGAAGCTCCGGATCCATCCGCGGCAGTAGTCGGAGTAGAAGTAGCGCCCGGCGATCGCGGGAATGCGCCTCCCGCGATAGACCAGGCCGCCGGTGATCGAGCAGCCCTGGTCGTGGCCGTACTCCAGCGCCGGGTCGGTGAGCCCGTAGCGGTCGCAGCGCATGCGCCGGTAGCAGTGCCGGCCCTCCACGATGTTCCAGCCGTAGTCGAGCCCGGGCTGGGCCGCGGGTGCTATGTCCACCTCCTCCCAGGCGTCCTGGCCGACGTCGGCGATGTAGAGCAGCCCGCTGTCGCGGTCGAAGCACATGCGCCAGGGATTGCGCAGGCCCCACGCCCAGATCTCGGGCCGCATGCCCGCCTGCCCCACGAACGGATTCCCCGGCGGGATGGCGTAGGGGTTGCCGTGATCCACGTCGATGCGCAGCAGCTTGCCGAGCAGCGTGGCGCGGTTCTGCCCGTTGCCGTAGGGATCGCCTGCGCTGCCGCCGTCGCCCATCCCGATGTAGAGCATCCCGTCCGGCCCGAACAGGATGTGGCCGCCGTTGTGGTTGGGAAAGGGCTGGTCCACGCCCAGCACGAGCCGCGCCGAGCCCGCGTCGGCCCGGTCCGCGTCGGGGTTCGCGTGGTAGCGCTCGACCCGGGTATTGCCGCGGCGGTCGGTGTAGTCGACGAAGAAGTACCCGTTGGCCGCGTACTGCGGATGGAACGCGACGCTCAGGAGGCCGCGCTCGCCGCCGTAGCTCACGCGGCTCGTGATGTCGAGGAACGGCCGGGGCAGCAGCGTCCCGCCTTGGACCACGCGGATCCTTCCCGGCTGCTCGACGATGAAGAGCCGAGGGTCGCCGGGCGGCGAGATCAGATGGAGCGGGCTCTCGAGCCCCGAGGCCACGGGCTCGAGCGCGAGGCCGGCCGTGGCCGGCGGCTCCACGGCGCGCGCGGGCCCGGGGCCCGGCGCGACGACCAGGGACGCGGCGAGCGCGGGCCCCGCGAGAGCCGCGACACGCGCCCTCATCGCGCCGTCGCCTGGCGGAGCATGGAGTCCACGTGCGCCGGCGTCGCGACGGTCACCGTGCCGTCGGGATCGTAGAGCACGAAGCGCGCGTCGGCCGGGGCGGGCGTGTAGGCGTGGAGGAACGTCACCGAGTCCACCTGCGGAAACATGACCCGGACCGCGAGCCCCTCCATGAGCGCCGAGCGGACGTTGCGCTCCCAATAGGTCTCCGCGTGGATGACGTCCGCGTCCGGGTGGAGGCTCCGCTCGTAGATCATCGAGGACGGCGACCAGAACAGGAGCCGCGCGCCGGGCGGAAGGTCGGCGGCGGCGAGCCCGTCGTGGACACGGCGGGCGATGAGCGCGCGGTCCACCACCGGCTCGGCCCTGAGGCGCGGGTTCACGAACGGCATGCTCTCGATCTTGCGCACCATGAGCGCGCCGTTCAAGAGCAGAAGTGCCCCGGCGAAGAGGGCGGCGGGCCAGGCCAGGGCGCGCAGCCGGGGTGCGTTCGCCCCGGCGGTCGCGCCCGCGCGCGCGGGCGCCGGCGCGAGGAACGCGGCGTCCGCGAGTGCTCCCGCGCACCACGCGACGCCGATCAGCGGCGAGTACAGATAGTAGTGGTAGGTGTGGTTCCTGAGGCCGAGGACCGGGGCGATCAAGGCCACGAACGTCGCTCCACCCGCGAGCCAGCCCGAGCGGCGGAGTCGCGCGGAGAACAGCCCGGCGATCCAGATCGCGGCCAGCGCGGCCGCCCAGGGCCACAGGCCCGGCTCGGCCGCGTCGTCGAACTTGCGCGTCACGGGAAGCAGCGTGCCCGCGGTCCAGCCCAGATAGGTGATGAAGTTCACGACAGCGTGGCGGCCGATCCCCACCGCGTAGGGCGCCGCGGCCGGTAGCCCGGAGCGTGCCCCGAAGGCGTCGCTCCACAGCCACAACGCCAGGTAGACCAGGGCGAGAACCGAGAGCGCGATTCTCACGTCTCGCCGGCGCCGGTCGCCGCCGTCCTCCGGGGTCGCGGGGGAGTGCCCCGGGTCCAGCCAGCCCGGCGCGATCCACAGCGCCGCCGGCAGGAGCAGCGTCGTCTCCTTCGAGAGCAGCGAGAGCCCGAACAGCGGGACGGCCAACCAGGCGGCGCGGCCCGGTCGGGCAGCCCATGCGATGCAGAGCAGCGCGAAGAGCAGGGCCAGGATCTCGTTGAGCGCGGCCACCCAGTAGACCGCGGTGTAGAGCGCAGGGTGCGTGGCGAAGAAGAGCGCGCCCAGGAAGGCCGCGGGAGCGGCGAAACGGCGGCGGAGCAGTGTGAACAGGAGCCCGGCGCAGGCGCAGTGGGCCAGAAGGTTGACCGCGTGGTAGGCGGTGGCCGCGAGCCCCCATGGGCGCATCAGCGCGAAGTAGACCGGGCCCGAAACCCAGCGCCACACGCCGGGGACCGGAGGGATGATCCCGCGGGCGCGCGCCAGGGCGGCGAAGTCGTCCTGCGAGAAGAAATACGCGAGCGCGCCGGCGAACACGAGCCCGGCGCTCGTCACCACGAGGACCAGCGGCGCGTGGGAGAGCGGCGCCGGGGCGGGGGAGGGGCGCGCGCTCGGGGCGGTGCCGGGCATCGTGCGGCGCAGGATAGCATCGGGCGCGACCCGCCATGCGGCGCCGGGATCAGAACTGCTCGGACTCGGTCGAGCCCTCGAGCGCGGCGGTCGAGCTCTCGCCGTGGCTCACGACGCGGGCCACCTCGTCGAACCACGCCGTGCCCACGAACGACTGGTGCTTGACCGCCGCGTAGCCGTGCCGGCTGTGGCTCTCGAACTCGCTGTCCTGGAGCCGCGCGTACGCGGTCATCCCGCTCTCCCGATACTCGCGCGCCAGCTCGAACATCGAGAAGTTGAGGGCGTGGAACCCGGCCAGCGTCACGAACTGGAAGACGTAGCCCATCTCACCCAGCGCCTGCTGGAAGCGCGCGATGGTCTTGGAGTCGAGCGTCCCCGACCAGTTGAACGACGGCGAGCAGTTGTAGGCCAGGAGCTTGCCCGGGAAGCGGGCGTGGACCGCGGTGGCGAAGCGCCGCGCCTCGTCGAGGTCGGCGTGCGAGGTCTCGCACCACAGCAGGTCCGCGTAGGGAGCGTAGGAGAGGGCGCGCGCGATCGCGGCGTCCAGGCTGCCCCGCATCTGGAAGAACCCTTCGGGCGTGCGCGGCTCGCCGGTCAGGAACGGGCGGTCGCGCGGATCCACGTCGCTCGTCAGCAGCTTCGCGCTGTTGGCGTCGGTGCGCGCCACCAGGAGGACCGGCACGTCGAGCAGGTCGGCCGCGAGCCGCGCCGCCTGGAGCTTCTGCACGAACTCCCGGGTCGGCACCAGCACCTTGCCGCCCATGTGCCCGCACTTCTTGGCCGAGGCGAGCTGGTCCTCGAAGTGCACGCCTGCGGCGCCCGCCTCGATCATGCGCTTCATCAGCTCGAAGGCGTTGAGGTCACCGCCGAACCCGGCCTCGGCGTCGGCCACGATGGGCGCGAACCAGTCGATGTCCTGAGCCCCGGCCCCGTTGCCGTCCGAGAGGTGCGCGATCTGGTCGGCGCGCTCGAAGGCCTGGTTGATGCGGCGCACCAGCGCCGGCACGCTGTCCACGGGGTAGAGGCTCTGGTCGGGATAGGTCTGCCCCGCGCTGTTGGCGTCGCCCGCGACCTGCCACCCGCTCACGTAGATCGCCTCGAGCCCCGCCGCGACCTGCTGCACCGCCTGATGGCCGGTGAGCGCGCCGAGCGCGCGCACCGGCGGACGCGCGTGCACCGCCTGCCACAGGCGCTCGGCCCCGCGGCGAGCCAGCGTGTGCTCGATGTGCAGCGTGCCGCGCAGCCGCGCGACGTCGGACGCCGGGTAGCGGCGCTCGATCCCCTTCCAGCGCGGGTCGTGGTTCCAGGACTTCTCGATCTCTGCGGCGCTGCGGGCGCGCGTCATCTCATCCTCCGTGCGGTCGGGCCCCAGGGGCTCAGACCGGGTTGAACCATCCCTGGCGGATCATCTCCTCGCTCGCGGCCGCGGCGGCGCGCAGCGTGCTCTCGTCGCCGGCGTCCCGGCGGTTGGGCAGGTCGGCGACCAGCCGCGCCGCCGCCTCCTCGAAGCGCTCGTGCACGAACTCCGGCGTGTGGTCCGCGCCGCGGCCGCCCTCGCCCGGGATCGTCACCTCGCGCCGGTGCTTCATGCGCTGGGCGATCATCAGCCGGTAGATGCGGTCGGTGGCGAGGTCCTCCATGTAGCCGTCGAGCAGGCTGGCGCCCTTGCCGTTGAGCACGCCGTTCCGGTAGCGGATCACGGTGCGCACCGCGGCGCCCGTGCCGTCCACCGAGCGGCGGCCGACGCCGTCGGGGCGCGGCCTCAGATCGGGGTAGCGCTCCACGGCGGGCGGGCGCGAGCCGATCTGGTTCGGCGCCGGGAACTGCGCCACCGCGATCGCGTTCTGGTCGGGATGTCCCGTCCAGGCGCCGTCCATGAAGCAGCGCGCCTCGTTCTTCTTGTCCTGCTCGAGCACCGCGAGCGCGCGCTCGTTGAGTGCTAAGTCCTCGCGGCTGGGGTAGAGCGCCGTCATGCCGCCGATCGCGAGCGCCCCGTGCCGGTGGCAGAGGTCGACCATGAGCATGCGCAGGCGCTGGAAGAAGGCCACGTCGTGCGGGATCGTGTTGCGGTCGGGCAGCACCCAGGCGGGATCGGCGAGGGTGAAGTGGATGAGGCTCGCCATGTAGTCCCAGCGGCCGAGGTTCAAGCCCAGGATGTGGTCGCGCAGGTGGTAGAGGAACTCCTCCATCTGGAACGCGAGCGGGTGCGATTCCACCAGCGCCATGCAGCGGATCGTGCTCTCGGGCCAGCCGCGCCCGCGCGCCACGGCGCGGAACGCGTCCCGCCACCACAGCGCCTCCTCCGCCGACTCGGACTTCGGGATGTAGATGCAGAGCGGGTGCCGGAGCCGCTCGGGCTCGACGCCGAACGCAACCAGGGCGAGGTCGAAGAGCGAGGCCGAGGTCGGCTCGCCCTCCGGCAGGATGCCGAGCTGGCCGAGATGGAGCCCGCGCACCCGGTTCCACACCACGGTGTCGGAGGGCGCGATCCCCACCCGCCGGCCGCGCTTCCTGTCCTCGTAGGCCAGCTCGCCGTGGAGCGCGCTGCGGATGTTCTGCACGCCGGTCATGAGGCTGGACCAGCGGTTGGCCATCGAGTCCTCGAGGTCCAGCATCACGCCCGGCGCGCCCGAATTGAGCATCTTCACCACCAGCTCCGCGTCGTCGGCGGGCCCGGTCATCTGGTTGCGTTGGTCGCGGCACCAGGCGGGGAGCTGGATCTGCCAGTCGCCCTGGCTCGCAGGGGAGGGCGGCAGGTGCCCGGGCAGCCGGCCGCGGTGGGCCTCCGCCAGCACTTCCTCGCGCCGCCGCGCCAGCTCGCGCTGCCGCGGCCCGAGCTCCGCGTGGAGCGGGCGGAAGAAGCGCATGAAGCCGGCGGGGAGACCCTGCTCGGGGTCGAATCCCGGCGGTGCCGAGTTCATGCGCGGCGCGTGGGCGGTCATGGGCTGGGCCATTCGATGCCTCGTCGGGCGTCCGGTTGCCCGTGGACTCGTGGGCCGGCCGCGCGAGGCGGGCGCGACCCCAGGTGATCGGCCCGGTTATCGGCAGCGGCCGGCGCCGAGGCCAGCCCCCTCCGCCGCGCCCGGAGAGGAGCGCCGACATGCTCCGGAGCATACCGGCCAGAGGGTCCCGCGGGCGAGTGCCCCGACCCGCCCCGGGGGCGATCGGCCGGCGCCCGTGCCGAAACGCCCGGTGGCGATCGGCGAACCGATCGGTCTACGCTGCGCGCCCCATGCCGCCGATCGCGCCCCCCGAGGTCACCCTCGAAGACATCCGCGCCGCCCGCCAGCGGATCGCGGGCGCGGTGCAGCCGAGCCCGCTGCTGCGGCTCGAGGCGGACGGCGCGGCGCCCGAGATCTGGCTCAAGCTCGAGAACCTCCTGCCGATCGGCTCGTTCAAGCTGCGCGGCGCCACCAACGCCATGCTCTCCGCGCCCCCCGGCTCGCTGGCGCGCGGCGTATGGACCGCCAGCGCGGGCAACATGGCGCAGGGCGTGGCCTGGCAGGCGCGGCGGATGGGAGTCCGCTGCACGGTGGTGGCGCCGGATCACGCTCCGGAGGTCAAGCTCGCGGCCCTCGAGCGGCTGGGCGCGCGCGTGGTCCGCATCCCGTTCGAGCAGTGGTTCGAGATCCTCGCGACCCGCACCCACCCCGGCGTCGAGGGCAGGTTCATCCATCCGGTGAGCGACCCCGAGGTGATCGCCGGCAACGGCACGATCGCGCTCGAGATCCTGGAGCAGCTGCCCGGCGTCGAGGCCATCGTCGTCCCCTACGGCGGCGGCGGGCTCTCGTGCGGCATCGCGACCGCCTGCCGGGCCCTCGCGCCCGGGGTGCGCGTGTTCGCGTGCGAGGTCGAGACCGCGGCGCCGCTCGCGGCCTCGCTCGCCGCCGGGAAGCCAGTGCGCGTTCCCTACCGCGCGAGCTTCGTGGACGGGATCGGCGGCCCGTTCGTGCTCGAGGAGATGTGGCCGCTCGCCCGCCGGCTGCTGGCAGGCTCCCTCGTCGCCCCGCTCGAGGAGGTGGCGGCCGCGATCCGGCTGCTCGCGGTGCGCGCCCGCGTGATCGCCGAGGGCGCGGGCGCCACGCCGGTGGCGGCCGCGCTCGCGGGCGGGGCGGGGACCGGGAAGGTCGCGTGCGTGGTCTCGGGCGGGAACCTGGATCCGCGCAAGCTCGCCGCCATCCTCGAGGAGCGAGCACCGTGACGCCGCTCGAACGCGCGGAGCGGATCGCGGGCCTGGCGCTCGAGGCGGTGGCGCGCGAGTACCCGAGCCACCTCCATCACGTGATGCAGGACGACCGGGACGCCCGGCCACCGCGCCAACTCACGCCCGCCTTCTTCGGCAGCTTCGACTGGCACTCCGCGGTGCACGGTCACTGGTGCCTGGCGCGCCTCGCGCGCCGCTTCCCGCGCGCGGGGTTCGTGGTGGATGCGCGCGCGGCGCTCGATCGCAGCCTGACGCCGGCGAACATCGCGGGCGAGCTGGCCTACCTCGGCGGCCCGGGGCGCGAGGGCTTCGAGCGGCCCTACGGCCTGGCGTGGCTGCTCCAGCTCGCGGCCGAGCTGCGGGAGTGGGACGACCGCGACGCCGCACGCTGGCGCGCGGCGCTTGCGCCGCTCGAAGCGCTCGCCGCCGGGAGGCTGCGCGCCGGGCTCGCGCGGCTGCCGTGGCCGG
This sequence comes from Candidatus Eiseniibacteriota bacterium, assembly GCA_036507005.1. Lineage (GTDB taxonomy): Bacteria > Eisenbacteria > RBG-16-71-46 > RBG-16-71-46 > RBG-16-71-46 > WS-2. The sequence continues at coordinate 164,060 of DASXQT010000077.1, read as the reverse complement.
TGCGCGCCGGCGTCCACGCCCAGACCGCGTTCGCGCTCGGGCTCGCGCTCGACTGGGCGCGCGCCGCGGCCGCGCGAGACTTCGAATCCCAGATCGTCGAGCGCGCGCGCGCCTTCTTCGTCCGCGACGTCGACGCCCCGATCCGATACGAGCCTTCGGGCCACGACTTCCTCTCGCCGATTCTGGGCGAGGCCGATCTCATGCGCCGCGTGCTCGCGCCCGGGGAGTACGGCGCGTGGCTCGAAGGGTTCCTGCCCGACCTGGAATCGGCGGAGGCGGCGCGCTGGCTCACGCCGGTCGCGAGCCCGGATCGCGCGGATGGCCAGCTATCGCACCTCGACGGGCTCAACCTGAGCCGCGCGTGGATGCTGCTCGGGATCGCCTCCGCGCTTCCGGAGGAGGGCCGCCGGGGCAACGCCCTCAAGGCGGGGGCGGAGCGGCACGCCGCGGCCGGGCTCGCGGCCGTGACGGGAGAGCACTACGCGGGCTCCCACTGGCTCGGCAGCTTCGCCGCGTACCTCATGACCGGGCGCGGCCTCGCGGAGCCCGCCCCGGGCTGAACGCGGGTCGCGCCACGCGCGCCGCATCAAGAGCAGCGGCGGGCGGGACCGGATCCCGCCCGCCGGACTCCGACTCGATGCCGCCCGCGAAGCCGGCTACGGCGCCTTGGGCAGCGCCACCACGGCGGCCTGGCTCACCAGGCCCTTCGACAGCAGGCTGTTCGCCTTCGCCTCGGCGGACCCACGGCTCGAGTAGTGGCCGAGCACGACATGGAACGCAGCCTCGTCGCCTTCGCCCAGGGTGAGGACGGCGGCGGCGAGCCCGGTCTTGGTCTTGAGCTCTTCGGCCACTTCGCCGGCCCGCGTCTCGTCCAGGAACTGACCCGCATCGATGCCGAACGGGCCGGTCTCCTTGGGCGCAGCGGGCTCGCCCGCGGCGGCCTCGGGCGTGCCCGCCTCGGCGCCGCCGGTCGCGGCCGCCCCTCCCGCTGCCGAGGTCGCGGGCGTTCCGGCGGTGGGTGTCGCGGCAGGAGTTCCCGCCGGCGGCGTGCTCGTGGAGGTCGCGGTAGTTCCCTGGGCGGCGGCCGCGGCCTGCCTCGCCCGCTCCGCCAGGGTCCTCTTCTGCTCGCGCTTGGGCAGGGCCGCGAACGCGATGGAATCGGCGCGCACCGCGGCGGCCAGGCTGTCGGCGAGGCGGACCTGTGCCAGCGAGTCGGCCAGGTGCGCCTCGTACTCCGCCCGGGCCTTCGCGGCCGCAGCCTTCATCTGGTTGTTGCGAATCATCCAGAACGTGCCCCCGGCGATCGCCAGGACCACGGCCACGGTGATGATCGGGACGAGAGGCGACGACTTCTCTTTCTTCAGGAAGTCGAATTCCTCGCCTTGCGACTTCCCCTCGAGCTTCTCGCGCAGCCGCGGGGGCAGCCACGCCTCGCCTGAATCCGGCTTCTTCGGCGGTTCGGGGGTGGTTCCCCGGTCTTCCTTCTCGTTCACGAAAGGGCCCTCGTGCGAAGCGTTCGCGGGAGTGTCCCGCACCCGTCGTCCGGTCGATGGCGGCGCGCCGCCACGAATCGCGGCGCTCGCTCGTTCGGCAGAATCGGGCTCAAAATCTCACTTCCGGGCCGGGCGGGCAACCGGGCTGACGCCACGCCGGATCAGCCGTAGAGGATGAAGAGCTGGCGGAAGCCCTGCCGCTGGAAGGCGGGCGGGGCGTCGAGCCACTGGCGGGGGTCCTGGTAGAGGGGATGCTGGCACAGGCACATCAGGCACCGCGGGCAGATCTTGGAGGGATGATGGTTCCGGTGGCTGCACCACGTCGCGCCGAAGAGATCGAATTCGGCCCGGCAATAGATGCAACGGACCAGGTGTCGGTCGGGCGGAGACCGGTGCACGGTGCGGCTCCTCATGAATCGGTTCGGCGAGCGCGTCCCTGGCCGCGAACAACGGCGGCGACATCGCGGAGCCTTCGACCGGCGACCGCCGGATCCTGGCGGCCACAGCGCCCAAGGCCCGTCGCCCGGGGCGGTCTGGGGGCGATTGCGGGGGAAGATGGCCCCGGGCGACGCTGACCTGCGCAGGATCGACCGGGAAGGCGAGAAGCTCAATACAGTGAACCCTGTATTCGCCTGGAGGATTATCCCTAGGGGAGCGGACGACGCTCGATGATCGCGAGCCTCGCGCGCTACGCCTCGATGATCTGGTTGCGGATCGCGTAGCGCACCAGCTCGCTCAGGCTGTGGGCCCCGAGCTTGCGCATCACGTTCGTCCGATGGGTCTCGGCGGTCTTGATCGAGATCTCGAGGATCGAGGCCAGCTCCTTGCTCGTCTTGCCCTCGGCCAGGAGCTGCACGACCTCGCGTTCGCGGGGCGTCAGCTCTCCGTGGATCCGCGGCGTCTCGGCCTTGGCCGGCTCGCCCAGGTACGCCCCCAGGACCTTCTCGGCCACGCGGGCGGTGAAGAACGGCTTCTGCTGGGAGAGGGCTTCGACCGCGTTGATCAGCTCGCGTCCGGCGTCGGACTTGAGCAGGTAGCCGCGGGCCCCGGACTCGAGCACCTGGCGCACGAGCTGGTCCGAGTCGTACATGGTGAGGATCAGGATCTGCACCGCGGGCGCCAGCTCGCGGATCTGGCGTGCGGCGTCGAGGCCGTTGAGCCCCGGCATGGCGATGTCGAGGATGACGAGGTCGGGCGCGAGCTGCCTGGCCTGCTCGACCGCAGAGCGGCCATCCGGGACCTCGCCGCAGATGGTCCAGCCCTCGTGGCTCTCGAGCAGGGCGCGGATGCCGCGGCGCACGACCTCGTGGTCGTCGGCGAGCAGGATGCGCAGGGGTTTCATGTCGGCTTGGGCGACACCGGGAGCGAGACGCGGACGCGCGTGCCCTTCGCGCTCGATTCGATGTCGAAACGGCCGCCGAGCTGACTGACGCGGCCACGCATCGCCTGGATGCCGACTCCGGGCCCCCCGCGGCGGGCCGGGCTCGGCGGCATTCCGCGCCCCTTGTCCCTGACCTCGAGCGCGAGCGCAGGGCCGCGGCGCTCGATCTGGACGCTCGCCGTGGGGCTGTGGGCGTGGCGCTGGACGTTGCTCAGGCACTCCTGCACGATGCGGAACACGGTGGTCTCGATGTCGCTCGAAAGCCGCCCGAGCTTCGGCGACAGGGTCAGCTCGACCTGGATCCCGGTGCGGCGGCCGAACGATTCCGCGTACCAGCGGATCGCGGAGTCGAGGCCCACTTCGTCCAGCAGCGGCGGATGCAGCAGCGAGGCGATGTCGCGCAGCTCGCCCGAGCACTCGTCGGCCAGCACCAGGCTGTCGGCCAGCGCCCGGCGCTCCTCGGCGCCCAGGTTCCTCGCCACGCGGTTCAGCACGGCCAGGTTCATGGCCAGGGCCGAGACCTTCTGCGCCGTGCTGTCGTGGAGCTCGCGCGCGATCTTGCGCTGCTCGTCGTCGCGCACCTGCAGCATCTTGCCCGAGAGCTCCTGGAGCGTGCTTTCCGCCTGCCTGCGCTCGGTGATGTCGCGGATGGCGGCCGTCACCAGGAGCCCCTCCGGATCGTCGAGGGGGCTCAGGGAGATCTCGACCGGGATCTCGCTGCCGTCCTTTCGCAGGGCCCAGAGCTCGAGACCCTGCCCCATCGGGCGCGAGCGGGGATCCGCGAAGAAGCCCGCGCGGTGCTCCGGATGCCGCCCGCGGAGGCGCTCGGGCATGAGGATCTCCACGGGCTTCCCGAGCAGCTCCTCGGGCGCGTAGCCGAACAGGGTTCGCATCTGCCGGTTCAGGAGCACGATGCGCCCGGTCGCGTCCACGATCACCATGGCGTCGGGAGCGGCTTCGAGCAGGGCGTGGAACTTCTCTTCCGCGCGCCTGCGCAGGGTGACGTCCTCCATCGCCACCAGCATCAGCTTCGGCCGTCCGCTCATCGCGCGCATCTCGCGGGTGGTGATCCTCATGATCCTGCGTCCCGTGTGGGGGGACGGAAGCTCGAACTCGACTGCGTCCGGCGAGACTTCCCCGGTCGCGCGCGACTTCAGGTGCGCGATCAGGCCGGAGTTCTTACCGCGATCCGCGAGCAGATCCGCGAGCGGCCGGCCGTCGATGGCTCCCGGCTCGAGCTGGAACGTCTCGAAAAAGGATCGACTCGCGCTCCGCACCTTCAGGTCGCCGTCGAGGACGACCAGCGACACGCCGACCGACTCGACGATGGCCCCCGCATACTCCCGCGTCGCGCGCAGCTCCTCCAGGCTGCGCTTCACCGCATCCACGTCCACCAGCGCCAGCACCACGCCGGCGATCTTGTGATCGGGAGTCCGATAGGGCCGGATCCGCAGCGAGTGCCACCGCCCGGAGTGATCACTGACCTCGCGTTCCCGGACCACCCCGCTCTCCATGACCTCCTGGATCAGACGTGGGAGGTCGGAGGCGTCGAAGTTGGGCTTGAGGTCGGTGATGCGCCGCCCCGCGTCGCTCGGGATGAGGTTCAGGACCCCCTCGGCGGTGGACGTGAAGCGTCGGATGCGCAGGTCCGGCCCCAGGATCACGATCGGGATGCTCGTGCTGTCGAGGACGTTGCTGAGGTCGGTGTTGAGCAGCGCCAGCTCGTGGTTGCGGTTGTTCAGCTCCTCGTTGACCGTGGTGAGCTCCTCGTTCGTGGACTGGAGCTCCTCCTTGGAGGTTTCCAGCTCCTCGTTGATGCTCTGCAGCTCCTCGTTGCCGGACAGCGCCTCCTCGTTGGCGGTCTTGAGCTCCTCGTTCGCCGCCTCCTGCTCCTCGACGATGGACTTGAGGTACTCCTTGGTCGCGTCGAGCTCCTTGCGGAGCTGGGCCACCAGGCCGCCCGACTCGCGCGCGTCCGTGGCCCTGGCCTTGGCCCGCCCCGGCGCGGTCCGGGAATCCTCATCGAAGAGGATCAGGTAGTACCGTGTCCCGCCCGGCAGGGGCCGGAGCGGAATGACCTCGATCTGCACCGACTTCGAGGTCCCATTGTCGACCAGCCGGACATCGGGCACGCGGGTGACTTCACCCCGCTTCTGGGCCTTCTCGAAGGCCTTGCGCAGCTCGACGGCCAGGCCCTGCCGGGCCATCCGGAGCAGGTTGAGGCTGGCTCGCCCGGGAGCCGGCGCGAGATAGGGCCCGAGCTGCCCGCGGAACTGCACGATCTCGAGCCTTTCGTCCACGATGACGCCGGCGGGGCCGAAGCGCGCGAGCATCAGCCGGTCGGCCTCACGCTGCACGTCGACGCCCTCGCTGGGCTCGACGTTGGGCCTGGCGTCCGTGGGCGCGGCCATCGTGAACAGGTCGCGTTCGTGGCGGCCGGCCATGGGGACGGGGACCGTGCTCTTCGCGTAGATCCTCTGCTTGCGGTCCGCGATCGTGAACTGCGGAGTGAACGCCCCCACGGTCTCCGAGCCGCCGAGCAGCAGGAAGCCGCCCGGCTTGAGCGAGTAGTGGAAGACGCTCATGACCAGCTTCTGCAGCACCGGGCCCAGGTAGATGAGCACGTTGCGGCAGCTGATCAGGTCCAGCCTCGAGAAGGGCGGATCGCGGGCGACGTTCTGCTTGGCGAAGACGCAGGTGTCGCGCACCACCTTGTTGATCTGGTACCCGCGATCCACCGGCGTGAAGAAGCGCGCCAGCCGCTCGGTCGACACGTCATGCGCGATGCTCTCGCGGTAGATCCCCGCCCGCGCCGTTGCGATCGCGCGCTCGCTCACGTCCGTGCCGAAGAGCTGGATCGCGTACCCGGCCTTCTTCGCGGTGAGGAACTCGAGCAGGCAGATCGCGATCGAGTACGCCTCCTCGCCCGTGGAGCACCCCGGCACCCAGACCCGGATCACTCCATCGGGCGGCGTCTGCGCCAGGATCGCCGGGAAGACCACGCGCTTCAGGGTCTCGTAGGACTCCGGGTCGCGGAAGAACCCGGTCACGTTGATCAGGATGTCGTCGTGGAGCGCCTGCACCTCGTCCGCGTTCTTGCGGAGGAACGCCAGGTAGTCCTCGAGGCGGACCAGCTTCTGGAGCAGCATGCGGCGCCGGATGCGCCGGTAGACGGTGTTCTTCTTGTAGTGGGTGAAGTCGACGCCGGTCGCGGTGCGGAGCAGGAAGAAGATGCGATGGAGCGCGGTGTCGCTTCCCGGGGCCGGCTCCTCGGTGGGCGCCGGAATCGGGCGCAGGAACGGATGCCGCCCGATCCTCGCCAGCTCCTTCGCGATTCCCTCGGGCGGCAGGACGAAGTCCACCACTCCGGCGGCCGCCGCGCTGTGGGGCATCCCGCCGTAGTGCGCGGAGCGCTCGTCCTGCGCGAAGGTGACGCCGCCCTCCGCCTTGATGGCGGTGAGCCCGATCACTCCGTCCGACGCGGTGCCGGACAGGATGACGCCGATCGCACCGCTCCTGCGGTCCCCCGCCAGCGAGCGGAGGAAGACGTCGATCGGCATCCGCGGCGCGCGCGGGTCCTTCCTGCGCGTCAGGTACAGGCTGCTCTTGCGGACCTCCATGTCCGAGGCCGGCGGGATGACGTAGACCTGGTTGGGCTTGACGACGATGCCGTCCGTGACCTGCATCACGGGCATCCGGGTCGCCTTGGAAAGCAGCTCGGGCAGCAGGCTCTGGTGCGTGGGGTCGAGGTGCTGGATGAGGACGAACGCCATGCCGGTGTCGGGCGGCAGGTGCTTCAGGAGCTGGGTGAACGCCTCGAGGCCTCCGGCCGAGGCTCCGATGCCGACCACCGGGAACGTGGCCCTGCGCACCGCGCCCTTGCGCGCGCCGTGACCGTTGGGCGACGGGGCCTGCGATCGCTTGGCGGATCTGGAGGGCTTCGCGGCGGTTGGTCTGGCGCGTCGCGTGGTCGCGGCCGACTTCGCTCGGGCCCCCGCTCTCTTCGTAGGAGGCATCCCGTTTACCCCTCGAGCCGCGGCCGCGGCGAACGTCGGCCCTCATCCCGGGCTCGGCCGCGGGATCCGGCGCGCCCCTCGGGACGGGGTGTGAGTCGAAGCACAAGTGTTTGCCCGGCGAGCCCCGGCGTCAAGTCGGTTCATGCGGCCCTGCGCGTGCCGCCTTCGCGTCGCTCCGGACATTCGAGCGCCGGCCCGCGCCGACCTACTCGAGCTTGACCAGCCGCCGACTCCACGCGGCCGCGGGAGACGAGAGGCGCGCGAAGTAGAGCCCGGGCGGCGCGGACGCGCCGTCCTCGGCCCGCCCGTCCCACAGGAGCCGCTGCGGACCCGCCTCGAGCCGGGCGCCGCGAACCAGCGAGCGCAGCTCGCGGCCCTGGGCGTCGAGGATGCTCACCGTGGCGCTCGCCGCGACCGGCATCGCGAAGCGCAGCTCGGTGCGGTCCCGGAAGGGATTGGGGATCGCGCGCGCGGCGGGGCCGCCCCTCCTGGGATCCGGGACGCCGACGTTCGATTGCTTCGCGTCCACGCGGAACGCCGTGTCGAAGCACGCGAACCCGTGCGCGGCGACGCTGGCCGCGATCGCGGCCGGGAACTCCGCCCCGCCCGGCGCGAGGCCGCTGTCGAAGTTCTGCGGCCCGCGGTCCCCGATCACGAGCTCGAGCTTCAGCTCCTGCATGAGCGCGACCTCGCCGCCGATCCGGTACTCGCCGCTCCCGGTCACGGGCGTGGGTTTCCCGTCGAGCAGCACGACCGCGTCGAGATGCTCCACGGCGTAGACCGAGAACTGGGGATCCGCCGAGACGAAGCGCAGCCGGAACGACCCCTGGAACGAGCTGCTGCGCACCGGGCAGGCGCAGGCGAAGCAGCCGACCTCGTACGCGCTGGCGTCGGTCAGGAGATAGAGCGCGGAATCCGTGGACGCGGCCGCGGCGCTCGAGGCCGAGCCGACGGCGAGGGCGAGCGGCACGGAGCACCGCAGTGCCGCGCGAGCGATGTCCGACATCGAGCGGACGTTCATGGCGCCTCCCGAATCCCCGGGAGCTCACGAGGCCCATCCCGGGCACGGGCGAATTCTACGACCGTGGGGTTTCGGCGTCACGCTCGAATCGACTTCAGAAGAACCACGCAACCGATTCGGACAAAGTTGACTACGGACCACACGTCAAGTTGCGGTCAACCGGGATCGTGTAGGCTACCGACTCGATGAAGGCTCGAAGTCCGTCTCGCGCGCGGGACGGGAAACGTGCGATCCGGCCGTTCTTCGAACCGGAAGGAGAGCGCACACCATGACGAGCTGGAGCGGGAGACTCTTCGCGGCCTCGATGGCGCTGTCGCTCGTCGTCGCGGGCGGCGGCTCGCAGGGTTCGGGGGGTGCGGCCCCCTCCGTGCCGGCGACCGCCCCCGCGAGTGAGCGGGGCGCGCCCGCGCGCCGGAGCACGCCGGTGACGGACGTGCTCGGCATCCGCATCGGCATGCCGGGGACCGAGGCGCACCGGCGGCTCGCGCCGCTCGGGGTGCGCGACCAGGAGAACGAGGAGATCGAGGAGGAGGGCACGGGCGAAGTCGTGGGCCGCGAGCTGTGGACCCTCACGCACACCGACTTCCGCTACGTCCTCCTCGGAGTGGACCGTCAGGGCCGCGTCGCCTCGCTCCAGGCATTCGCGCGTCCCGGCGTGCGCAAGCTCCGCTATCGCGACCTCGGAGACCTCGCCCAGGCGCGCCGGCTCGGCTTCTACATCTACGAATGGCGGGTGCCCGCCGCGGGCGGCGGCCGCGGCCTCCGGGTGGAGGCGCGCGGCACCGATCCGGAGTACCTCGGCTCCTACCAGGTGGTGCGCGAGCGGCTCTCTCCGGTCGCGGAGGCCGAAGCCCGGCGCGAGCCAACCGGCGCCGCGCCCGATTCCAGCCGCTGATGGTGCGCCGGGGGAGGCCCCGGCGGCGGGGCCCTCGCCGCGCCGCATCGTGCCGCGGGCGCGCCCGCTTGAGCCCGGGCGCCGCGGCCGGAGATAATTGAAGGGCTCGGCGACCGGCGTGGAGCGCCCCCCTTCCGCGCCGCCCGATGCACCGGGCGCCCGCACAGCGGCGCCCGCTCGAGCCCGCTCCGGAGGCAGATCGTGCACGCACCTCGACCCGACATCCATGCCGCCACGCTGCGACGCGACACGCACCCGGCTCTGCGCCGGCGCGCGACGCAGCTCGCGGCCCTCGCGCTCCTCGCCCTCGTCGCCGCGCTGCCTCCCGACGCGACGGCCCAGCCCGGCGCGCCGCGGCCGCGGCGCCGCGTCCCCCGGCGCCCGAATCCGGTCCTGGTGCTTCCGATCATCGCCGGGCGGGTGAACGCCATCGTTCCCGACGGCTCGGGGGGCTGGTACATCGGAGGCGACTTCGATCGCGTCGGGGGTCTCGCGCGCTCGAACCTGGCGCGCGTCCTGGCCGACGGAAGCGTGGCGCTGTGGAACCCGGACGCGGATGGTCCGGTGTCCGCGCTCGCGACGGACAGTGGGGTCGTGTACGTCGCCGGTGACTTCGCGCGCGTGGGAGGGGAGGCGCGCGGCCACCTGGCGGCGCTCGACCCCGACCTCGGGCTCGCCACGCTGTGGGATCCCGAGGTGGACGGCCCGGTGTCGGGCCTGGCCGTGAGCGGCGCGACCGTGTACGCGGGCGGCGGCTTCTCGCGCGCCGGCAGGCAGTCGCGCAGCCACCTGGCGGCGATCGACGCCGCGAGCGGGCTCGCGACCGCCTGGAACCCGGACGTGGACGCCCCGGTCCTCACGCTCGCGCTCGCGGGCGGCACCGTGTACGCGGGCGGATGCTTCTCGCGCGTCGGCGGGCTGCCGCGCAGCCACCTCGCGGCGATCGACGTCGCGAGCGGGCTCCCCACGCTCTGGAGACCGGAAGCGGACGCTCCGGTCCTGGCGCTCGCGCTCGCGGGCGGCACGGTGTACGCGGGCGGGTGCTTCTCGCGCATCGGCGGGCTTCCCCGCGGGCACCTGGCCGCGATCGACGCCGGCAGCGGGCTGCCGACCTCGTGGAATCCGGACGCGGACGCCCCGGTCGACGCGCTCGCGCTCGCCGGCGCGACCGTGTACGCGGGCGGGTGCTTCTCGCGCATCGGCGCGCTGCCGCGCGCGCACCTCGCGGCGCTCGACGTGGAGAGCGGGCTCGCCGACCTGTGGACGCCGGATGCGAACGCCGCGGTGCTGGCGCTGGCCATGGGCGGGGGCGCGGTCTACGCCGTGGGCAGCTTCACCGAGATCGGCGGGCAGTCGCGCGACCGGCTCGCGCCCATCGACGCCGCGAGCGGGCTCGCGCGGCACTGGCTGCTGGGCGTGGAGTGATCGAAGATCGGCGGCGGCGTGCGGGGGCCGCCGCCCGTCAGTGCCCGAGGAGGTCCACCTGGAGCTTGAGGACGTAGCGGCTCTCGGTGATGGAACCGGGCTCGAAGGGGTAGGGATCGAGCCGTAGCGCCGTGACCTGGTAACCGAGGTCGCCGAGCGGAGCCGGATCCGAGGACCGCGTCCCCGGCAGCATGAGCGCCACGAACTGCGAGTCGCGGCCGGGCGGGAGGACCCACAGCCGGACGCCGGCCTCTCCTTCCCACACGCACGTCACGCTCGTGGGGCACCGCGAATCTTCCGTGACGCGCTGGAAGCCGACCTCGATGCGTCGCGGTCCGAGCCGGAAGTGCTCACCCACGCGCAGGGAGTGGATGCCCCGACCGGAGGCGGCCCCGCCGATCACGCGGTCGTCGGCGCACCGGGGGGAGGCGATCACGGCCAGCAGAGCCAGCGCGAGCATCCAGCGCGCGCCGAGCCAGGCGATGGGAATCATCAGAGCTCCCTTTCGCGGTCGATCCTAACCGCTCGCGCCCGGGAGGTGAATCGGTTTTTCCGGGAGGCGCGCTCCGCGCGAAGGCGAACTCTTCCGCGCCCGGCCCGCAGCGGACGACGCCACACGGCACTGCGGGGTCACATCCGCGGGGGCGCGGGCCGATACCTTGGCGGGAATGGGAGGGTCGCCATGAGCTACATCCCCGCCGCGGTGGGCATCCTGATCGCGATCATCGCGCTCCGCGTGCTCGTCCCCGTGAGCGTGCGCTTCGCGACCCAGGTCGAGGTGCGCGACTCGAGGCCGTTCGCGCGGGCGTTCGACGCGCGGGTCGTGGAGTTCATGCGGGCCAACTACTCCGGCGATCCGGCCCAGCTCGAGGGGGCGCTGCGCGGCCTGCTCGCGCTCGCGCGCGAGATGGCGCGGCAGCAGCCCGAGCCGCTCGGGGACGACGTGCTCCAGAGTCTCGTGGTCACCGCGGTCGCATCGCACCGCATCGCGAAGCGCGGCCAGGTGCGCTCCGCGCTCGACGCCGTGCTGCGCGCCGAGCGCCGCGCGGCCTGAGCGGGCGCGCACTCTCGCGCGCCCCGCGGGCGCGAGCCCCGGCCTCGTCACGTACCGCATCACCCTGTCCGGGGCCGAGCGGCTCGCCGAGGCCCGGGGCAGCACCCTGGTGCTCCGGTAGCGGATTGCCGTTGATTCGTCAACCCGGGCGGTCTAGGCTTCGCGGTCGCCGGAAATCGACCCGGCGCCAGGCCGCCCGTGAAGGCCGTTCTCGTCCAGCACGGCACCTCTATCGCGCCCGTTCCATCCCCCGGGGCGCTCTTCCTCGTGCCGCGAGCGCGCGTCCTCCCAGGCGAGGGAGTGCTCCACGTCCAGCTTTGGCCGCACTCGATGGCCCTCGTCGCGGCGGCCGGGGGAGGGTGCCCATGAAGTGCATGAGACTGTGGATTCCGATCGCCGCGGCGATGCTGTCGGCGTACGCGGCCACGCCCGCGCGCGCCGTCGTCCCGCCGGACTTCTACCTGGACGGGATCGCCGGGGGCAGGGAACCGTCGGAGACGGTTTCGCGCGTCGTCATCGACGCCCTCGGCAACGGCTTCTACTACGAGATGGGGGTGGCCGACCGGGCGACCGGGACGTTCACGCTGATGTCCACCTTCACGCTCTCGAGCGGCGACCTCGATGCGCTGTGGAATTCGGTGCAGACCAACGGATTCTTCGCGCTCGCGCCGCTCTACGACTCGGGCGCCCACGACGGCAGCTTCTGCCGGCTGGTGGTGCAGGGCGGGGGGCAGCTCGACACGACGATCACGATGAACATCGCGGTGAGCGGCGTGGACAACGTCGTGACCACGCTGAACGCGATGACGCCGGGCGGTGCGGACCTGATCTACAACGCCATCGTGCCCGGACCCGAGCCGTTTCCGGCGGTCAAGGGCGGCGGGATCGGGATCCTCGCCGGCCAGGGCACCACGGTGACGCGCGCCGGCTGCACCATCACGATCACGATCTACATCGACCTGATCGGGCCGCTCGCGAACGCGGCGACCGCGGCGGCGTACAAGGCGGACATCGAGGAGAAATGGAACCGCCCGAACGCCTACCTGAGCTGGTGCCCAATCAAGTTCGTCGCCGTCGTGGCGGTCGGAGCCGGGAAGGCGGCCCATAATCAGATCACCGTGGTGGCGCCCGCCAACCGCTCGTTCTGCAACGGCACGCCGGCGCCCAACGGCCCCGGCACCACCGGGAGCTGGCGCAGCAACGCGGGCGCCGACAACGGCGCGGCGCACGAGGCCGGGCACCTCATGGGCCTGGACGATCAGTACATGGACGACCCCAAGACCGGGCAGAGCGTGCCCAACCCAGGCCACGGGGACGACATCATGGCGACCCGGAGCAAGGCCGGCAATCCCATGCCGGGGCCGCGGCAGGACGCGATCGAGAGCATCATCGCCGCGGCCGGCGTGACCTGCCCCGAGTGGTGCTGCATCTTCGATCCGGTTCCGCTCCCGAACAATCTGTGCTCGGTGGGCTCGACCTGCACCGAGTACCTGAACGCCCGCGCCCGGGAGACCGAGCCGGTCTACGTCCTGCAGGCCTACTGCACCATCCCGCAGTTCCAGGTCTCCCCGCCTCAGATGTACATCCCGCCGCAGAGCTCGTTCCAGTTCCAGGTCGCGTTCTCGCCCTCCGACACGAACCACGTCGAAGGCTGGGTGGTGATGGTTCGCCAGCTGACGCACACCGGCGAGGGGGACGGGCCCGGGATCGAGATGGACTCGATCGGGGTGAGCGGCAAGGGACTCGGCACGACCGACGTGCCGCAGGGCGGGCCGTCCCGGATCTCGCTCGGCATCGCGCCCAACCCGGGGCGCACCACGCGCGTGGACTGGAGCCTGCCGCGGGGCGACCGCGTGGAGCTCGCGGTCTACGACCTGCTCGGGCGCCAGGTGGCCGTGCTCGCGCGCGGCGCATTCCCGGCCGGCGCGCACTCCCGGCGCTGGGACGGGCGCGACCGCGCCGGCAAGGAGGCGGGCGCGGGGGTCTATCTGTTCCGCCTCACGGTGGGAGGCGAGATCCTCCAGCGGCTGGGCGTGAAGCTCGACTAGCGGTGCGGCGCGTCGCGGCGGCCGGGCCCGGATGCGGCTCGGCCGCCGGTCGCCGACGCGGCACGCTTCCCACGCCGCCCGACTGGAGGGAGCCCATGGCCAACCACCGTTGGATTCGCTGGACGTGCGCCGCCGCCCTGGCGCTGGCGTCGCCGGCCCGTTCGCAGGAGGAGTTCATCGAGGTCGACGCCGTCGTCAACGTCCTCAAGGGGGCGGCCGCGACCGACGAGCAGATCAAGAACGGCATCGCCGAGGCCAACAAGATCCTCAAGCAGGCCAAGGTCCAGATCAACCACAAGAAGACCAACCGCGACGTCTCGGACAAGGGCGACGACAACGGCAAGATCACCGAGGACGAGCGCAAGAAGCTGATCGAGCCCGGGCGCAAGGAGCTCGACGCGGTGTGCGGGAAGAAGAAGGGCTGGAAGCTCTACGTCGCCGCGGGCTACGCCGACGCGTCGCTGGCGGGACAGTCGGGGCACGGCTTCTCGATCAGCTCGAGCCTGCGCGGCGACACCGACGCCAAGTTCGGCTACTCGATCGCTCACGAGTTCTGCCACGCGTTCACCCTCGGCGACAAGCACGTCGTCGACGCCGAGCACAACATCAAGGCCGACGAGACCGGTCACGTGTCCGACGCCGACAACCTCATGGATCCCGAGGAGGGCGGCGGCACCACGCTCACCGCGGACCAGATCGCGGAGATCCGCAAGACCGCGGCGCGACGAGGCACGGTCAAGAAGAAGGAGGGCACCGAGGGAATGCCCCAGAAGGAGCCCCAGAAGGCCGGGGAGGGCTCGGACCACAGCTCGGGCGAGGGCGGCGAGCCCCACGGCCTCGCGCCGTCGAGCGACATCCGGCGGGCCGGACTGGTCGCGCTGGGCGGCGAGCCCAGGGTGGAGGGCATGGTGCAGTTGCAGGCGGTGTTCGATTCGTCGCGCGTCCTGAACTGCCTGTGCCGGATGTTCATCGACGCCGACGGCAACCCGGGGACCGGCCAGCCCCAGGTGGTCGAGGGCCAGCCCGTCGGGGCCGAGTTCGTGGCCGAAGTCCAGGTCACCGCCGATGGCACGGGCCCGGTCCATCTCGCCGGCTCGCTGCTCGTGACCGGCACGGGGATGAGCTTCCCGCTGGCCGCGCTCGAGCGCCGGACGCTGATCGACATCGACGACCCGCTGCCCGGGTTCGCGCCCTACGCCACGCCCGAGTTCGACGAGCTGGCCTTCGAGATGAGCGCCGGCCTGCTGGGGCCGCTCGCCACGCCCGCGCCGGTCGGGGTGCGGTTCCTCGACCTGCCCGCCGGCACCACCGACGAGTTCGTCTTCGAGCTGGGCGACGAGCCGCCCGCGCTGCCCGCGCTGACGCTGGACGACTACGGCGTCGCGCCCGGAGCGCCGGTCCAGGCCACCGGCGCGGGCTTTCCTCCGCTCGCGCCGCTCGAGCTCCGGGTGGACGACCGGCTCCTCGCCGCACCCGTGACCGATGGGCTGGGAGGCTTCACCGCGATCTTCCCCGCGCCGCCGGAGCCGGACTCCTTCTACTTCGTGCACGCCGGACCCGACACCGGCGGTCCCGGCGACTTCACCATCCTGCACACGACCGGGACGGTCGCGGTGCCGGGCGAGGCGGCACGCGCGGCGGACCGCCTCGCGCTCCGCGTTCGCGGCCCCAATCCCGGCCGGGGCGAGGTCCGTTTCGAGCTCTCGGTCGCGAGAGCGGGGACCGTTCGCCTGGAGATCCTGGATGCGGCGGGGAGCTGCATCCGCACGCTGAGCCGCGGCCGGCTCGAAGCCGGGGTGCGCCAGCTCCCGTGGGACGGACGGGACCGGCACGGCACGCGGGTGCCGCCCGGCGTCTACTTCGCGCGTGCCCGGAGCGGGAGCGAGGAAGCGGTCGGAAGGCTGGTGCGGCTCGAGTAGCGGCGTAGAGCCGGGGGCCGGCGCCACGGGGCTTCCCGCGCCCCGTGGCGCCTTCGCCCGTCAGCGCCGTGCGTAGAGCGGCGGACCCTTGACCTCGCGGATCGCCACGCCCTCGCCCGGCCGCAGCTGACGTGCGCCCGGGTTCGTGACGCAGTCTCCGGTGCAGGTGTCCGAGCCCGTGCCCCACAGGGCGCCGTCCGCCGGCGAGACCACGATGCTGAGGAAGTCGAACATGCTGCCGCCGTCGGCGGCGTCGCAGCGCCCCGGCCCGCATTCGCCGCGGTGGACGGGATCGTTCCTTGGATTGGCCACGGCCGAGGTGAAGACCGGGTCGAAGTCCAGGGCGTTGATCGAGATCGCCACGTAGAGGTTCCAGGGACGGCCCGGATCGGTGAAGCTCTCCGATTCGGTGCCCGGGAAGAGCACCGCGATGCGACCCGGGTCGCCGGCGGCGATGGTGGGGAAGTTCACCTCGTGGACTCCCGGCGGCGCGATCATGCGGGGCGTGGACCAGCTCATGCCGTGGTCGCGGGAGATGGAGAGATAGGGCAGGCGGAAGGTGCCGTCCTGCCACACCGCGTAGACGTTGTCCGCGGTGTCGACCGCAAGCGTGACCTCGTGGTCGTCCATCTTCGTGAGGTTCGTGATGTTGACCCGCGTCCAGCTGTTGCCGGCATCGCTGCTCACCGCCACCCAGGGCAGCCCGCAGTGTCCTTTGGGGAGGAAGATGCGGCCCTGGCTGTCGGCGGCCAGGTGCCCGGTGAGGCTGCCGCACAGGCTCCCCGAGCCTCCGGGATCGGCGCCCGTGAACGCCGGCGCCGTGGGGGTGAACGTGAGGCCGCCGTTGTTGCTGCGGCTGCACGTCGCATCGGCGACCTGGTTGTAACAGAAGTACAACAGGCTGGGATAGCCCGCCGTGAAGACTCCCGCCGGAGGTGGCGCGGTCACCACGGTCTGGTGGTCGTTCGCAGGCTCGTTGCAGGCGAAAAGCGGGACCCGGGTCCAGCTCGCGCCCTCGTCGTCGGAGAAGATCGCGTTGGCCCCACAGGCGGCGTCGAGGTCGATGGAGAACACTCGGCCGGCCGTGCTCGCCGGGCTCGCGCCCACGACGTCCACGTAGACGTAGGGATCGAGCGAGGTGGGCGGGAACGTGGGCTGTTCTTCCGAAGCCGGCAGGTTCGACGTGAGGGGCGGCGACACCGCCTGCCAGGTCGAGCCCTTGTCGGTGGAGCGCATGACCAGCGTGCGCGCCAGCCTCGCGGGCGCTCCGGAAGACGGAAAGTCGAACGTGGAGGCCGCGAAGAAGGCGATGTTGTTGCGGTTGACGCCGACCGTGGGCTCGGCGGCCTGCCTTCCCACGTAGTTGAAGCTCACCTGGAACGGCCCGGACGACGGCGCCGGCGTGCTGCTCGGGACCCCGGACGTGGAGGTGATCAGCGGACCGTAGTACGAGTTCGAGCTCTCGTCGTGCCCCGGGCTGCCGATCGCCGCGCTGCCGGCGTAGCTCCCGCCCGGGACCACGAGGAAGGGTTGCACGACGATCGTGTAGGTGCCGGCCGCCGGGCGGGTGAGCACGACCTCCTCGACGCCCCCTGGCGTGCCGGAGGTCGTGATCGTGTTGCCGCTCGCGTCCCGCACCGACAGGTCGAGATCGTCGCCCATGCGGGTGGGCTCGATCCGCACCTTGACGACGAAGTCCTGGGGCGGCGGAACGATGGTGAGCGCGAATTGGTCGCACGCCGCGTCGAGGGCGCCGCAGCCGATCGGGTTGGAGGCGGTGAAGGCCGCGCCCGACCAGCTCGTGGCGGGAGAGGCGGGACTGATGGTGGCGCCCGGCGGAGTGGCGGCGAACGCGGTCGCGGCCGTGAGCAGCAGCGCCAGGAACGGTGTCCCGGCGATGGGCGGAATGACGCGGGTCATGGGTGTCCTCCTGGTCGGATGACGGCTCAAAGCTGGCTGGGGAAGGAGAACAGGGAGACCCGATGCCACGAGGAGGGGTACTGCGCGGGATCGGGGTGCGGCGACTCGAGGCGGCCCCCTCGCCGGGCTCCCCAACGATATGCGCGGAGAGCCGGCCCCGGCGGGCGACGGGCTTGCGGGGCGCAGCGTTCGGGTGCGCTTCATGACGGCTCCGAGCTGAAGCGGACGTCTCGCGCCCCGAGAACCCCAGGATTGTGGAGCATCCGCGCCCGGAGTCAAGGCCTGTTCGATCACCTCAGGAAGGGGACAAGGCCCGGGCCCGGCCGCCGAATGCCATTGCGGGAATCATGCGAGGGGGTTTAGGGTCGCGCGCGCCAACAGGTCGCCCATCGCCGCTTTTCATGTCGAGCCCCGGCGCCCCCGGCCCCCGGCCGCATTCAATCGTCGCGGCGGGCCCGGCCGCGGGGCCAGAAAGGGAGGTGATCCCGCTCGAGTTCCGCCTGCTCGCTTTCCCCCGCCGTCAGGTCTGGAAACCTCACCCCTCGAAGGAGCAGACCCATGCGCTGGATGAACACTCTCCCTGCAATCGCGACTTGCTCGCTCGTCCTGACCGCCGCGACTGCTCTGAGCCCGCTCGCGATCGCGGGATCCTCCGACAAGCCGCGCGAGTGGCTCACGATCGCGAAGCCCGCCGCCGTCGTGCCGCCCGTGGTCCGGCCGGGGAGGATCCTCGCCCGCTCCAGCCTGATTCGATTGAGCCCCGCCTCGCTCGCCGACTCCCCCGACATCCCGGTCACCACCGCCGGAAACCGGACGCAGTCGGAGAACTCGGTGTTCGTGAGCCCTCTCAACTCGAGCCTGCTCCTCAACTCCGACAACTCCTCCGACTGGCCGGTCACGCAGATCTTCGGGGCGAGCTACTGGGTCTCGACCAACGGCGGCCTGACCTGGACCGGCAGCACGGCGGGCGTGGGCGGGGCGAACTGGGGCGATCCCTCGACCGCGATCAATCGCAGCGGACGGTTCTTCGTGGCGTACGTCGCGCCCGACTTCGGCCAGGCCTTGTCCTGGTCGGATGACGGCGGCGCGACCTGGACGACGGGCACCGTGGCTCTCGGCTTCGGGATCCTGGACAAGGGCCACCTCTGGGTGGACGACGGCGCGGCCAGCCCCTACGCGGGCAACCTCTACGATGCGTGGACCAACTTCCAGGGCGGACCGCCCGACCTGCAGATCGAGATCATGCGATCGACCGACGCGGGCCTGACCTGGACCGACCGCCAGATCCTGAGCGCTCAGGTCGCCGCGGGAAGCCACAACCAGGGTGTGAACATCCAGACCGGTCCGAACGGCGAGGTGTACGTGGTGTGGGCGATCTACGACTGCTGGCCCTGCGACGAAGGGGCCGTGGGATTCGCGAAATCCTCGGACGGCGGTCACACGTTCACGCCCGGCCGGCGCATCCTCGGCGGGATCCAGGGCCTCCGGAACACCGCGCTCGGGGGAGAGAAGACGATGCGCACCAACTCGTTCCCCTCGATGACCGTGGATCAGCAGACCGGCGAGATCTTCCTGGTATGGACCAACCTCGGCGTGCCCGGGGTGAACGGCGGCGATCCCGACATCTATCTCATCACCTCGAGCGACGGCGGCGAGACGTGGAGCGCGCCGTTGCGGGTCAATCAGGATCCGATCGGGAACGGCCGCGACAACTACTTCCCCTGGATCGTGTGCGATCCGGTGACCGGACTGCTCGCGTGCGTGTTCTACGACTCGCGCAATTTCGCGGCGAACGACATGGTGGAGACCTTCGTCGCCACCTCGACCGACCACGGCCTGACCTGGCAGGACTTCCGCGTGAGCGACGTCGCGTGGGCCGGGGACGGGATCGTGGGCTTCGACGACAACTACGCGGGGGACTACATCGGGATCGCGGCGCGCGACAACCGCGTCTATCCGATGTGGTCCGACGATCGCAGCGGGCGCCCGCTGACCTACGCGTCCCCCTTCGTCGTCCCCGACACGCGGCCCCCGGTCGCGGACTTCTCCGGGAGCCCGACCTCGGGGGCGAGCCCGCTCACGGTGCAGTTCACCGATCTCTCCACCTACACGCCGAACGCCTGGCTATGGGACTTCGGCGACGGCAGCGGCTCGGTCCAGCAGAACCCCAGCCACACGTACGCGAGCGTCGGCAACTACACCGTGGCGCTCACCGCGTCCGACGAGTACGGCTCCAGCACCAAGACCCGGACCAACTACATCACCGTGACGAAGCCGCCGGTCATGCTCGTCCAGAACATCACGCTGACCCGGGTGCGACAGGGGAGGCCGAACTGGCGCGCCGACGCCCGCGTGGCGATCCGGAGCGTGGACGGAGCCCCGGTCGAGGGTGCTACCGTCACCGGCTTCTTTAGCGCGCCGGATAGCAGGCCGAAGCTGGGAACCACCGACGCGACCGGCACCGCGGCCATCCGCTCGTCGAGCACCAAGACGCCGCCCGCGGCCTGGTGCTTCACGGTGACGGGCGTGTCGAAGTCGGGGATGACCTACGATCCTCTCCGCAACGTCATGACCGTCGGGTGCCAGAGCGGGCCCGCCGCATCCGACATCGTGGAGAGCGAATCGGGCGCGGCCGGGCTCGAGCGGCCCGAGCGCGCCGACATCGTGACCGCCGCGGACGCCGAGATCGAGTTCAGCCTGGAGGCGCCGTCGCCGGTGCGGGTCGAGGTGCTGGACGTCGGCGGGCGCAGGATCGCCACGGTGGCGATGGGAACCCTCCCCGCGGGCGATCACATCTACACGTGGAACGGCCGCGGCGCTCCGAGCGGCATCTACTTCTACCGCGTGCGGGGTCCGGCACTCCTCAAGACGGGCAAGATCCTGAAGCTGGCGCGGTAGAGTCATTCGAGGCGCTCATGATCACGGTTGCGTCCGACATGCTGGCGGCCATCGGCAGCACGCCGCTCGTCCCGTTGCGGCGGATCGTTCCCCGCGGGTCCGCCCGCATCGTGGCGAAGCTCGAGTCGAGCAACCCGACCGGCGGCATGAAGGACCGCATGGCCCGCGCCGTGATCGAGGCCGCCGAGGCCGCGGGCCGGCTGAAGCCCGGCTCCACGGTGGTCGAATACACCGGCGGCACCACGGGCGTCTCGCTGGCCTTCGTGTGCGCGGTCAAGGGCTATCGCATGGAGATCGTGTTCTCGGACGCGTTCAGCTCCGAGAAAGGCCTCACGATGCGGGCGCTCGGAGCCCACGTGACCATGGTCCCGAGCGGCGGCCAGGGCATCCACGAGGCGCTGGTCCGGCGCATGATCGAGACCGCGCGCGAGTTGAGCGCGCGCCCCGACGCCTACTGGACCGATCAGCTCAACAACCGCGACGCGATCACCGGCTACCACGCCATGGGCGACGAGATCTGGGAGCAGACCGGCGGCGCCGTGGGCGCGCTGGTGCACTCGGTCGGCACGGCCCACTCCATCCACGGGGTCGCGCGCGCCTTGAGGAGGCACCAGCCGTCGCTGCGCGTGACCGCGGTCGAGCCCGCGGAGTCGGCGGTGCTCTCGGGCGGGCCCTCCGGCTCGCACCAGATCGACGGCATCGGGATCGGCTTCGTGCCGCCCCTCTGGCACCCCGACGAGGTGGACGAGATCCTGACGGTCTCGACCGCGGAGGCCCGGGCGACGGCGCGGCTTCTCGCGCGCGAGGAAGGGATCTTCGCCGGCACCTCGACCGGCGCGAACGTCGCCGCGGCCCTGCGCGTGGCGGCGCGGCTCGGTCCCGGCGCCACGGTGGCGACCATCGTGATCGACTCCGGACTCCGCTACCTCTCGACCGACCTGTTTCGCGATTCCTGAGGAGGAAGCACGGGCTCGCGGCGACTGATCTGGATCGGGGCGGTCGTCGGCTCGACGGTCGGGGGATGCGTGCCGGGCCTGTGGCACGGATCGTCGTTCTCCCTGACCGGACTCCTGCTCTCGACGATCGGAGGGCTGGCCGGCATCTGGGCCGCGTGGAAGATCGAGCGGGGGTGAAACCTCGAGGTACTCGGCCGCAAGCCCCGGCTCGCCACCGGGGACGTCGCCTTCGAGCCCGGGTCGTGCGCCGGGGCCAGCTCGGGCTCCCGCCGCTTCACCGATTCCTGATACAATTCCGGCGGATTTCCTTGAAAGACCTATCTCAGAGCCGGAAGGAGGCCCCCGTTGGGCCCGCTGCCCCGCTTCCTCCGGCCGCGCCGCGGCGCGGCCGTCGCCCTTTTCAGCCTGCTGGCCGTCGGTTCCGCCTCGGCCCAGATCCGGATCAACGAGATCCTCCCGAACCCCACCGGCACCGACACCGGCTTGAACGAGCTGGTCGAGATCTACAACGCCGGCGCCACCACCATCGACGTGACCGGCTGGGGGATCGACGACGCCGTCACGATCGGGGCCGCCGGGGTGCGGGCCCGCATGCCCGAGGACTTCGACGCCTCGTGCGGCACCAGCGCGATCATGGCTCCCGGCGAATACCGGCTGGTGCACGCGCAGGTCACCGGCTCGGCCTACCTCAACAACACCGGCGACGACGTCTACCTGGTCTCGGATCGCACCGCCACGCCGACCGTGATCCAGCTCGTCACCTATCCGGACGCGTCCACGCACGCCGGCGAGACCTGGGGCTGCATTCCGAACGGGACCACCAGCTTCGCCTGGCGCACCCCCACCACGCTGTGCGCCTCGAACGGAGGCGGCGGCGACGTGACCGCGCCGGGCACGGTGAGCGACCTCGCGGCCGCCGCCGGCACGTTCCCGGGCGAGATCCGCCTGACCTGGACCGCGCCCGGCGACGACGGCGCGAGCGGCACGGCGTCGGCCTACACCATGAAGGTGTCGCACGACGCGATCACCTCGGGCACCTTCGGCGCGGCGGCAGACGTCGATCGCTGGGTCACCGAGTTCGCCCCGCATGCCGGCGGCACACCCGAGACCCTGTGGGTGGCCGGGCTCGACCCCGACTCGACCTGGACCTTCGCGCTCGAGACCCAGGACGAGGTCCCGAACACGAGCGCGGTCTCGAACAGCCCGGGCACCACTCCCTACCCGGGGGCCCGCCCCAACCCCGACCTCGGCTACACGCCGTACTACGGGAACCTGCATTCGCACACCAGCTACTCGGACGGGGTGCAGACGCCGGCGGATGCGCTCGCCTTCGCCCGCTTCAGCGCGCCGACCCCGCTCGACTTCCTGGCGGTCACCGAGCACAACCACAGCAACGCGGGCCTCGACTCGCTCGGGGCCTACCACCTCGCGATGGCGCAGGCCGCGGCCGCCAACGACGACGGCAACTTCGTCGCGATCTGCGGGCAGGAGTGGGGCATCATCAGCACCGGCGGACACGCCAACGTGTTCGAGTCGCCCACGCTGTTCGGCTGGGAGCCGGGCTACTACGACGTGTTCGTCGCCGAGGGCGACTACACCGGGCTCTACACCGCGTACCTCGCGAACCCGCCGGCCAGCGACCCGCCGGTGGTCGAGTGGTGCCATCCCTCGAGCGGCGACTTCAACGGCTACGCGGTCACCGACGACGGCAAGGCCGCCGTCCACCTCATGGCGCTGATCAGCGGGCCGGCGTTCTCGACCTCCACCACCGAATCCGACGTGGGCAGCACGACCGGCAACGAGGTCCTGTTCCAGGACGCGCTGCGCAAGGGCTACCGCGTTTCGCCGGTCGGCGACCAGGACAACCACCAGGCGACCTGGGGCGCATCGACGCAAACCCGCACCGTGGTCCAGGCCGCGGGGCTCACCAAGAGCGAGATCCTGGGCGCCCTGGCGCTGGGCCGGAACTACGGCTCGCAGGACCACAACACCGAGGTGCAGTTTGCCGCCGACGGTCTGCCGATGGGCTCGGCGTGGGCGACTCCCAACGGAATCCGGATCGTGGCCCGGGTCATCGACCCGGACGTGGGGGAGAGCGTGTCCCAGATCGACCTGCTGCGCGGCATCACCGGCGCCTCGAACGCCGTGCTGGTGGCCTCGAGCGTCGGCAGCTCCGAGTTCTCCTGGCGTGAGCACACGGTGTTCACCGCCGGCGCCGAGGCCCATTACTACCTGCGCATCCGCATGAGCAACAACGCCACGATCTGGACCGGACCGGTCTACGTGACCTACGACCCGTCGGCGGTGACCGCGGTCGACGACCGTCCGAACCGCGGCCAGATCGAGCTGGTGGCGGGCCCCAACCCGACCTTCGGCCAGGTGACCGCGAACTTCTCGCTGCCGCAGGCGGCGCGGAACGCCGACCTCGCCATCTTCGACGCCACGGGCCGCCGGGTGAGGACCCTGCTCAACGGTCCGCTCGCGGCCGGGCCCCAGCGCGTGACGTGGACGGGGCGCGACGACGTCGGCCGCCCCGCGCCCTCGGGGGTCTACTTCCTGCGCCTCGGCGCCGACCAGCGCGTGGCCGTGAAGAAGGTGCTGCTGATCCGCTAACGCCGCGGTCGGGCGCTGCCCGAGCCCGTTGCCGTTGCCCCGACGACCCGGAGCAGCTAGTCCGAGAATGGTGAGTCGGCTGCCGTCGCCGTGAGTTGAACGGTGCTCGCGGCCGACCCGGGCCACGGGTCGGCCACCGCCAGCGCGTCGCCCACGAAGCACCCACGGGATCGGTCGAACGGGCGCGTGGTGAGGCGTGCGTCGGAGAGGATGTTGGGGATGTCGGTATTCGTGGAAGTGCAACCGGAGCGGCAGCTGTTGTCGGCCGATTTCACGATGAGCACGATCAGCACGACCGTCACCATGACTCCGATCGCGATGCCGAGGGCCGGGCTGCTCGCCCCCGACGGCAGCTTCGCGGACGCCGATCGGATGTCCTCCACGGGGACTCGAAGAGCGCCGGCCCACTGGTCCTCCACGCTTCCCATGGACAGCCGCTCGCCCAGCGCGAGCGCTTCTGCGGAAGGCAGCTCGCGGTCGCGGAACGCGCGGATCAGCGCCCGCGGATCGACCCGGTCGCCGTTGGCCCGGCGGATCTCGCTCGCGAACTCGAAGGGTACTCGCAGGTACTCCGATCCTTCGGGGCTTCGCAGGAGCAGCGTCAGCTCCGCGTAGCCGGCGAACGGCGCGGTCCACTCGCGGCCGTCGCGGAGTGAGACGTGCAGCGTCTCGCCCAGCGTGAAGGGCGCGTACGCCGACGAGCGCGCCGCGAAGCGCGGCTGGTAGTGGGTGGAATCGAGCAGCGTCCGCCCGAGGTAGCGCCCGTGCAGGACGCTTCCATCCCGCAGGCGGAGCTTGAGAAGCGTCCCCGGTTCGAGGAGCAGCGCCCTGCGGGCAGGGATCTCCTGGCCCGGGTCCGAAAGGCTCGCGGCCGCCGCGGCGGGTCTGAGCAGCTGCCACGAGTCGGTCTGGGCAAAGGTGACGGGCCCGACCCACACCAGCAGGAGGAACAGGCCTGCCAGGCGGGCCGGGCGCGTGAAGCTCCGCAGGCGCCGGCGCGCCCCCGCCCTCGAGGCGCTCGCCACGCGCCGCCGGCAGGCCGGACGGCCGGGCCGCCCGGTGATCACGCGCACGTCGAGGTGGCGCCGCGCCCAGGTCACGATGGCGTAGCCCAGGAGCGCTCCGGCCAGAGCATCGACGGTGTAGTGGGTCCGCGCCAGCATGGTGCCGAGGGCGAAGAGCGCCGTGCCCGAGAGCAGAACCCATCGCCAGCGCCGTGCGCGCACGGAAAGGCCGAGGATGGTCATGATGCCCACGTGGCCGCCGGGAAAGTAGGCGTGGCTCGGAAACGGATAGATCACCCAGCGGCTCGCCGGCGAGGGCGCGTCCGCCGGAGCGCCGATCGGGTGGAGGAACAGGAAGAGGCCGCGGACGGCGTAGAACAGGCCGAGCTGGGTGATCACCGCCGAAACGGTCACGGTGCGCGAGCGCACGATGACGATCGTGGCCAGAACCAGGAAGAGGGCGAACGCGAGCTCGCCCGGGACGCCGAAGTCGACGTAGGGAAGGCGCTCCAGCAGAACGTCCGGAACGCTTGGAAACGACGCCGTGAACCGCTCGATCAGCGCGAGCGCCGCCATGTGCACGGTCACGCCGACGATCGCGACGAGTGCGGCGCTCCAGGGCGTGGGGCGCGGGCGATGGCCGCCCCGCGCATCGGCTCCGAGCCCGTCGACCCGGGCGGGCCCGTGGCCGTTCTGCCCCCGGGTTCCGGGCGCATGCCCGTCCGCGAACGCCGGCGCTCCCATGGCGAGAATGCGATCGACGTCCTCGGGCAGGCCGGGCGCCCGCCGGCGGCCGGCCCGGGTGAGCACCGCGGCATAGACGCACGCCGCGAATGCGATGGAGAGCAGCAGCATGCCGGCGCCGTGTCCGAGGCCGGGGAACAGACGCTCGGCGGCGAGCATCGTGAACACGTTGAGGGCGTCGCGATCGCCGGTTCGCAGCACGTGGACCAGGATCACGGTCTCGTGGATCGCGGCGAAGCAGAGAACGCTCTTCGCGAGTGCGTCCATCGCGCGGTTCCGGATGATGCGGCCCATGGCGCCTTCTCCTTCCCTACGCCGCAGCCCGGCGGGCCGGGGCGCCTGCGGGCGCGCCGTCCGCAGTGCGGCGTATACTCGCGCCCGCTGCTCCCGGCACGGGGCCGGGGGCAGGCAGGAGCGAAGGCCGTTGACGCCGAATCCCGACCACCAGGGCCGCACCCTGATCGAGGCGCTGCGCCGCGTGCTCTGCCAGCTCGCCGAGCCGGTCGCGGTGCTGCGCGCGGTGCTCGACCAGGCCGTGTCGCTCACCGGCGCCGATCGCGGGCTGTTCGTCGAGGTCGAGGAGCTGGGCGGGCTCTCGTACCGCGTCCTCCACGGGCTCGAGCCCGGGTACGTCGAGGGCGAGCGCGGGCGCTTCAGCCGGCATCTGTTCCAGCGCGTGCTCGACACCCGCGAGCGGGTGCTGCTGCGCGACGCTCTCGACGACCCGTTCTTCGGCGCCGTCGCCTCGGTGCAGGAGATGGAGATCCGCGCGATCCTGTGCGCGCCCATCGAGGCGGGCGGGCGCATCGCCGCCCTGGTCCACCTCGAAAGCAGGAGCCCCGGACATTTCGGGCCGGAGCACGCGGCGCTGCTGGGCACCCTCCAGGAGCTGGCGGGGCCGATCCTCGAGGCGCTCCGGGCCGGGCGGGAGATGATCCGGGAGCGCGACCAGCTTCGGCTCTCGGAGACCCGCTTTCGGGGCGAGGCCCTGGAGCATCGCCAGCAGCTCGCGTCCGACTGGTCGTTCGGCCGGTTCCTGGGCCGCTCGGCGGCGGTGCGCGAGCTGAAGGACGTGGTCCGCAAGGCCGCGGCCACCGATTTTCCCGTCCTGATCGCCGGCGAGACCGGAACCGGCAAGAGCATCCTCGCGCGGGTGCTCCACTACGCCAGCGCGCGCTCCGCGGGCCCGCTGGTCACGGCGTTCTGCCCGTCGTTCGAGACCGGCATGGTCCAGGCGGAGCTCTTCGGTCACAAGCGCGGCGCGTTCACGGGCGCGGTCGCGGACCGGCTCGGCAAGGTGCAGGCGGCCGACAAGGGGACGCTGTTCCTCGACGAGATCGGCGATCTTCCCCTCGAGATCCAGCCCAAGCTGCTGCGGCTGCTCCAGGAGAAGACCTTCGAGCGCGTGGGCGATGCCGAGGAGCGCAGCGCCGACGTGCGGGTGATCGCCGCGACCAATCGCGATCTCGACGTCGAAGTGCAGCAGGGACGATTCCGGCGCGACCTGTTCGAGCGCCTGCACTTCATCCCGATCCGCGTGCCGCCGCTGCGCGAGCGGGTCGAGGACATCCCGCTCCTGCTCCGTCACTGCCTCGACCTGACCGACTCCGGCCGCTGGATCGAGGTGGCCGAGGAGGCGAACCGGTTCCTCGAGCGGCTCGACTTCTCGTGGCCGGGCAACGTGCGCCACATCGAGCAGCTCGCGGCCCGTCTCACCATGGAGGCCCCGGGCCGCCCGGTCACGGCCGCCGACGTCGCCCGGCTCCTGGACGCCCGGAGCGCCGACGATGGGGGCGCCCGGGCCGGGCTCGAAGCCGGCCTGCCCCGGCTGCTCGAGGACGCGGAGCGCAAGTGGCTCGCCGAGGCGCTGCGCCGCTACCCGGACGTCACGCGCTCCGAGATCGCGGCCAGGCTCAAGATCAGCGAGTCCGCGCTCTACAAGAAGCTGCGCCAGTACGGAATCGGCGACTAGAAACGGCGGCACGGCGTCTTCCTCACTGGATCGTGAACCCGGTGCGCTGGATCGCGTACCCGACGATGAACGACACCCGCTGCCCCTCGGGGCTCGTGACGAGCACGAGGTTGAGCGGCAGGCTCACGCCCCCGTAGTTGAAGCTCCGGCCCACCGCGGTGGCGAGCGCCGGCCGCGCGGTGGAGCTGGTCTCGGTCGGGTTCACCGCCGTGACGTTGGGGCCGATCCCGAATTCGTATCCGGACGGAAACCGGATTCCCATCGCCAGGGTCAGACCCGGGATGAACTTTCCGTACTCGACGCCGCCGAGCATCGGCACGGCCTGGACGACGAACTGGGGCCCGCCGCCCATGGGAACGATCTGGCGCTCGAAGTGCCAGCCGAACTGGCTGATCGCGCGCCCCATTCCCTCGCGGTCGAGGTCGCTCGACAGCTCGTTCTTGCCCATCACGTAGGTGACCCCGAGGCGGGGTCCGCTCAGGTTCCGCTGGCGGAAGTTCACGCGGCCGGTGTCCATGCCCTGGGCGCCGGCGCTCGCCCATGCCGTGGCGATCCCGAGCGCCACCGCGAGCGTGACGTTCAGCGTGCTTCGACGCATGGCGTCCTCCACGTTGCGCGCGACGCGTGCGTCCCCGGAGTGGGGAGCCGCCAAGCCGCGCCATCGAGGACGGATCTCAGCAGCCGGCGTGCCGCGGGCGCGCGTCCCGTCGCACGCATACGCAGCGCGGCGGCGGGCAAGGGCTTCGGGGCGGATCGGCACCGCGTGGGAGAGCGAGCGATCCCGCGAGGACTCCACGAACCGGGAGTCGGGCTGTCGAGCGGGCGAGTCCGGCGGGCGCCGGTGGCCGGCTCAGGAGCGGGCCGGCAACGAGTCGAGGCCGATGCGGTGCAGCAGGTCCTGGAAGCGGCGGTCCGATCGCAACGGGTCGAAGAGCGGGTCCATCTTGAGGCGGTTCAGCTCGGTGTCGTGCTCGCCGAATGCCACCTCCAGCCAGCGCATCGCCTCGTCGACGTGGCCGAGCCGGGCATGCAGCTCCGCGACGTGCTCCGCCGGCTCGTAGACCCCCGCCGAGCGCTTGCGGACCATCCCCGCGATCAGCAGCTCCAGGGCGCCGCGCAGGCCCGCGGCCTCGTAGGTGCGGGTCAACGCCGCGGCCGCGTTCCGATCTCCGCGGAGCTCGAACGAGCGCGCCAGCTCGGTGATCGCGTCGCGCTCCCGCCCCTGCCGATCCAGGATGGCCGCGCGCATGCGGTGCTCGAGCGCGCTCAGAGAGTCCAGCTCGGCGGCGCGGCGGCAGCCCTCGAGCGCGGCATCGTAGCGTCGGGCGAGGTACTCCTGATTGGCGCCCGCCAGCACGATGGGGAGCGAGAGGGGGTCGAGCTCCTGCGCCACGCTCAGGGTCTGCCGCGCCTCGTCGAGCCGGCCCTCCTGGGCCAGCAGGTGCGAGTAGAAATGATGCGCCACCGCGTTGCTGTGGTTGAGGGCGATGGCGCGCCGGTACTCCTCCTCGGCCTCGGCCCAGCGCCAGTCGAAGTTGTGGAGCACGTGCGCGAGCGACGTGTGCGCCTCCGCCAGCTCGGGATCGAGCGCCACCGCGCGCGAGGCGGCGGCGAACGCCCGCTCGCGGGCCTCGAGCGGGGTGGTGAGGCCGTAGAGCCCCGAGGCCGCCCAGGCGTCGGCGAGGCCGGCGTACGCCAGGGCGTACGTCGAGTCCCGGGCGAGGGCGCTCTCGAAGTACTGGATCGCGAGCCGGATGCCGCCGTCGGTCCGCTGATTCCAGTGGTAGCGACCCCTCAGATAGTCCTGGTACGCGGCCGCATCCACACCGCGCTCCTTGGCCAGACGGGCGCGCTCGTCGCGACTGAGCCGCACCCGGATTTCCGAGGCGATGGCGCGCGCGACGCGCGACTGGAGCTCGAGCACGTCGGTCGTGTCCCCGTCGTAGTGCGCCGACCAGAGCTGCTGGTCCTCGCGGGCGGCGATCAGGTGCACCGTCGTGCGCAGACGGCCGCGGGAGCTCTCGATGCTCCCCTCGACCACGGCGTCCACTCCGAGCTGGCTCGCGATCTCCGGCATCGAGGCGTGGGTACCCTTGTAGCGCATCACCGAGGTGAGCGAGATCACGCGCAGCGTGTGGACGCTGGAGAGCTGCGCGATCAGCGCCTCCGTCATGCCGTCGGCGACGTACTCCTTCTCCGGATCGCTCGGCCGGTGGACGAGCGGCAGGACGGCGAGCGACTGGATCGAAGCCAGGGGGGGCGGGAAGAACCCGCGAAGGATGCCGGGAAGGGCGAATCTCGCGGCCACGAGCGCCACGGCGAACGCCGCGCCATAGGCGAGCGGCCGCAGCCGCAGCGCCCGCGCCGAGGGCGCCTGGGGTGCCGAGCCGCTGGCCAGCCTGCGCAGCTCGGTGCTCAGCGCGGAGGCGGAAGGGGGGCGGCGCTCCGGCGCCTTCTCCAGGCAACGCAGGATCACGTTTTCGAGGCCGGAGGAGATCGCGGAGTTGCGCTGGCGTGGCGGCGGCGGTTTCTCGTGCAGCGTCGCCGCCATCGTCGCCGCGGCCGAGAGCCCCGGGAACGGCAGCGAGCCGGTCGCCGCCTGGTAGAGCACGAGTCCCGCCGCGTAGAGGTCGGAGCGGGCGTCCGCCTCGACCCCCTGGAGAACCTCGGGCGCCAGGTAGGCGGGCGTGCCGGCGACCGCCGGGGACGCGTTCGCAGTGAGCTCCGTGGGGCTTCCGCTCCCGGCGAACAGCCACCTCGCGAGCCCGAAGTCCAGGATCTTGAGCCGGCCATCGGGCGTGACGCGGAGGTTGCCGGGCTTGAGGTCGCGATGGACGATGGACTGGCGGTGTGCCTCGGCCAGGCCCTCGGCCATCTGGACCCCGAGGGACACGACCTCGGCCTCCGGCAGGGGACCTCTCGAGAGGCGGCGGTCGAGCGATTCCCCGAGGACGTACTCCATGATCAGGAGATCCATGTCCTCGGCGGTCTGGAAGTCGTGAACGGTGGCGATTGCGGGGTGATTGAGCCGCGAGAGCGCGATCGCCTCGTGCCGGAAGCTGCGCCGCGCCGCGCCGTCCGAGAGCGAGCGGGGCGGGAGGACCTTGATCGCGACGTCGCGGTGCAGGCGCTCGTCGTGCGCCCGGTAGACGACGCCCATGGCGCCTTCGCCCACCTGCTCCACGATCCGGAACGAACCCAGGATCCTGCCGATCAAAGGCTGACCTCGAAACCGAGCCGGCACCCGGCCGGCGGCTGAAGGGGGAGCGGCTCACGTGTGGCGTGGGATCGGACATCGCAATGGGCCGCCCGGAATCTCGTGCCACTCTGCCACCGGGCTCCAGCCGACGCAACGCGCCAGGGTGCATTCATCGCCGGGGAGCCGCCGATAACCCGGGAACCATGAACGTCACGCCGGAAGTGGGAAACGAGCACGAGGGCGCGATGGCGCAGCCCCACCCCGTCCCCAGTCACCGCGGAAAGCGGGTCGCATTCACCGCGGCGCTCGTCGCGTTCCTCCTCAGGAACATCTCGGCGCTCATGAGCAGCGCGGTCCGGCGGTCGGTGGTCGATCACCCGATGTGGGGCTACTCCCCGCTCAAGGTCATCCAGCTCATGGAGACGTACGAAATGCTGGGGCGGCTGTGCGCGCTCGCCGCGGGAATCCATCTGCTCGTGCGGCTCAAGCGCAGCGATCAGCGGTGGCCCGGGCTGTGCGTTCGGTACGGCGTGGCCTACCTGGTGTTCGAAGCCACTCTCTACTCCCAGTACTTCTTCTGGGGCGCTCCGGTCGTGGATCGGGTCTTCCTCGCCGAATGGGCCAGAGCCATCGCGGGCGCCGCCCTGATCGTCGGAGCGGTGCTCGCCGGCGCGTACATGATGACGCAGATCCTCCACCTCACCTTCTAGAGCGGGAGCGGTGGGACGCCGGTTGCGCCGCGGAGCAGGAGAGTTGCGCGAGCGCGGCGACGAGCGCCAGGGCGAGCGTGCGACGAATCGGCACGCGTCGATGATAGCGCAACGCTCGCTCAGGCCATTGGACACGCTGCCGGCGCGGCTCGATGGCACAATTGTCTTGAGGTCGCACCGGCATGCACCTAGACTGCTTGTTTCCTCGCGACGCAGGCCGGACCATCCACAGAGGAGGCTGCCTTGCAACCGAATCGACTCCCCCCGATTGCATGCCTGATCGCCTTGCTTGCGACCGCCGCCGCGGTCCGGTCGGACGATACCCCGACCGTGAGCCCGCGGCTCGGGATGATCAACGACCGGCTCGCCCAGATGGGGCTCAACCTGCGGGTCATCAAGGCCGAGTACGTGACCGGCTTCAACGGGAACGCGGTCGGAAACACCATCATCGCGAACGACCGCGACCTGCAGCTGCCCTCGCAGTGGGTCCCCGGGGACGCGCGCCGCAGCGCCGACGGCAGGAACCTCCGCTACCTCGTCGACCAGAGCGACGCGACGCCGACCGGCGGGCTGGGAAGCGCCCAGGTCGAGGCGGCGATCGATCGCGCGATGAGCACCTGGAACGCGGTGAGCTGCGCCACGATCCCGATCGTGAAGCGGGCGGACTCGGGCGCCGACCCCGATCTCATCGACGGTCTGGTGGGCTTCGGCAGCGTGGGGACTCCGTATCTCGCCGACATCGTGCACGCGGGCTGGATGCCTCCCGCGTTCTTCGACCTCTTCATTCCCGGGGGCGGCAGCTCGGTCCTGGGGATCACGTTCACGATGATCCTGCTCGATCCGGCCTCCGACAACGACATCAACGCCGATCACCAGTTCGACGTCGGGTTCCGCGAGATCTACTACAACAACTACTTTGCCTGGGGAATCAACGCCGATCCCCCCGTGGCCGACGTCGAGTCGGTGGCCCTGCACGAGGCGGGGCACGGGCTCAGCCAGGGACACTTCGGGCTGATCTTCACGCAGGACGGCCGGGTTCAGTTCGCCCCGTTCGCGGTGATGAATGCCGTCCTCTTCGGGCAGAACCACCTGCTCCAGGGGAGCGATACGGGTGGGCACTGCGGCATCTGGGGGAGCTGGCCGACCAAGTGAGCCTGTGAGGGGCCAGGTCGCCAAAGGACGACGGGGGGCAGGCCGACTGGGCCGCCCCCCGTTCTGGGGTTTGAGGGAACTGCTGTCGAGTGCTACCAGCCCGCCTTGGTGGGATCGCCGGCACTGACCGCGAACCGGCCCAGCGCCGACACCTTGGCCGTGAACGTCTTGGCCGCGAGGTCGTTGGTTCCGGCGACGACCTCCCACAGGCCCGTGACGTCGTTGAGTCGGTACAGCTTGAGGAAGTCGGGAGCGGCGGCGACCGCCGATCCGGCGTAGCTGATCGTCAGCGTCGCGGGCTTGGCGAGAACGGTTCCGCTCGGGCCGACGATTCCGTCGGAGACCGAAGGGTCGCGCTCCATGATCACGACCGTGGTGCCGACGGCGAGCGAACCGCGGACGAACTGGATCTTGTACCGGCTGCCGCTCACCGTAGCGGCCTCGCCCTTGTTCACCCACTGGCTCGCCACCTGGTTCCAGGTCCAAACGGTCATCGCGGCGGCCACCTTGGGAGAGGCCGTGGCGCCGGTCGCGTTCGGGGAATCGGTCGCGACCGAGGGTGCGTTCGGCAGATTCGAGCATCCAGTCAGAGCCATCGTGGCAAGGGATGCGATGACGAGCATGACGCGATTCCGACGCGGAGCAGTTGCCTGATGCTGCGACACGATGGTCTCCTTGCTGGTTGGGTTGTGACCTGTTTCCGGTTACACGGCTCAACCAACAGGTCTGCAGCATGTGTGCCGCGGAAGGCGGCGTCGCGACGGCAACGAGTTGCGCGGGAGGACGAGGCCGGCGAGCGGGCGAATTACGGGTTTTGCACACGCAGCATGCAAAGTGGGCCTGCGTGGAAATCTCACCCACTCGCGCGCTCTCCGGAGGGCGCAAGGTCCTCGCCGACAGCCGCTTGCGAGGCGCTGCGACGAGTGTTGGTTTTGGCCCTGGTCGGCTCCGTCGTGGTGTGGGCCATCCTGGGTTGCCAGGCTCCGCGAAGCTTCGCTTTGCTGCCGCCCTCCATTGCGCGCGTACCGACCGACACGAGCCGAGCCGCCTATCCGGCGCACTGGTGGACGCCGGTGCCGAGCGAAGGAGCTCCCGCCTGGGAGATCCTGCCGCAGGAGGCCGGGCCGGGCGAAGTCATTCTCTCGAAGCGCCACGAGCTGGGCCTGCTCTCGAACTTCGCGCCGACGCCGTTCACGTTTCGGGGCCGGCGCTACGCGAGCCTCGAAGGGTTCTGGCAGATGATGCTCTATCCCGAGGGCGAGCACGACGCTCGCGCCAAGCATCCCGGCCTGGAGTGGAAGCACACGCGCGAGCAGGTGGCGCAGATGACGAGCTTCGAGGCCAAGAAGGCCGGCGAGCTGGCGGAGGAGAACATGCGGAAGATGAACATCCGCTGGGTGACCTTCGAGGGCCGGCGCTTCGATTACCGGTCGCCGAAGCCGGGCGAGCACTACCGGCTGATCGTCGCGGCCACGCGCGAGAAGGTCCGGCAGAACCCGGAGGTGCAGAGGGCCCTGCTCGCGACCGGCAACCTGATGCTGAAGCCGGACCACCACCAGGAAGCCGACGCGCCTCCCGAATGGCGTTACTTTGAGATCCTGATGAGGATCCGCGGCGAGCCGACGAGGAAGCGCTGATGCCCCGAGGGCGGGGAGGGCGGAGGCGATTGGGCCCCGGCCTTAGCCGCGCCGCGCAACACCTCCCGGAGGAGGTGGCGGGGGATCCCCGCCACCTCCATTCCGGTCTCTGGCGACGTCGGGCTCAGGCTCTCCGCGTTACTTCACGGCGCGGACGATCTGGCCGATCATCGTTCCCTTTCCGACCAGCGCCTCGGCGTTGGCCGTGCCTTGCTGAGCGCTCGTGGTGCTCGAGATCCGGGCCTGCATGGAGATCATGTGCGTCCCCACCGGCACGTTGCTCGCCACGAAGTTGAACGACGCCGCGCTCAGCGTCGAGAGGATCAGCTCGATCTCCTCCGGCGTCACGCAGTTCGGATCCAGGACGATGCTCTGCGTTCCGTCCGGATTGGTGACGATGGTCAGGCACCCCGCGATCGCTCCCTCTCCGGACCAGGGTCTGCGTGTACAGGCCGGCTTCGACCGACGCGCTCACGTACACTTCCTTGCTCGAGGGCGTCTTGATGGGGGACGAGAGGATCGTCACCCAGCCGTTCGTTCCCGAGGTCTGCTGGATCAGGGTCAGGTCGGAGGTGCTGAAGGCGAACTGCGCCGCCGGCTGTCCCCGCTCCGGGGTCGCGACTTCTGCGGCCTTGACGCTCACGCCGCCGTCGTTCTCCACGCTCGGACTCATGGTGCGCGTGGACTTGCCGCATCCCAGCACCAGCAATGCGCACAATGCACCCGCGACGCCAATGCGCGACGAGAGCGGACGTGCGATCGCTGAGCCGAGGATCAGGCGGCGGACGTGTGCGAGAAGCTCGAATCCCTTCATGATCATCCCCATTGCGGCCGTGTCTCGGGTGGATCCCCTTGCGGAGCGCGGCGTGATTCCGCACCGGATGGTCGCCGTCTTCCATGCCAGCAAAACACCGGGACCCGGTCACCCGGGTGCGGGCAAGGAAAGACAGTCCATCGCCCGGGGAACCGGCCTGAGCGGCCTTACCGCGCGAGGGGAAATCCGCCTCCTGCGCGCGGCGTAGAGGGAAAGCGGCGCGAGGAAGTCCGCCGTCTGCACGCGGTGAAGTCGCGGCAGGTACGGCCGGCGGGTACGCGTCACGTACGATCCAAGGGAGCTTCTACAGCCCGCGCATGTTCCCGTGGCGGGCTCGTAGCGTCAATGAAATTCCCATCGCCCGGTCCGCCGGGGCGTTCGCCTCACCTCGAAAACGCCGTCGCACCACTCGATTGTGGTATGCCGGAACGCGAAGAATTGACGTTTGACACGGCGCGCGCGCCTGACCGCTGGCCGGCCAGAAATCCTTCGGCCAGCGCAGCGGCCGGTGCTAGCCTTCCCGATCCGCGGGGGAACTCCTTCCCACAACGTGAGCTGGCGGCTTCGCGGGCCGGCCGTGGAGCCGCCATGCTCGGCACAGGAGGCCAGGTGATGAAAACGAGACCCTTCATCGCAATCGTCGTCGCTCTGCTCGCCACCGCCACGCTCGCCTCGGGCGCCGGAGCCGCGGGCCCGCAGAAGTTCTCGAACACTCTGCTGATCGCAACGGCATCGCTCGGGATCAGGACCGCGCCCCATGAGAACTCGACCGGGAACAGCGAGCCGGCGATCGCCTTCGGCCCCGACGGCACGATGGCGGTCGACGGCCTCGCCTGGTTGCCGTTCCAGGTCAACCTCTGGAAGGGTGTGTTCGGATCGACGCCGGACTACTTCGGCGCCATGGACACCGATCTCCAGAACGTCGGTGCCGGCCGCCGGACGCTCGGTGACGAGGACGCCGATGTCGAGATCACCTCCGCCGGGACGCTGCTGCTCGCCGATCTCGACCTGATCCTCAACCGGCCGGGCACCTCGGGCCAGCTCGGCGTCAACGTCACGCGCTGTCCGGCCGGGACCACGTCGCCCGGGGGGTGCCAGCACGTCTACCT
This sequence comes from Candidatus Eiseniibacteriota bacterium, assembly GCA_036507005.1. Lineage (GTDB taxonomy): Bacteria > Eisenbacteria > RBG-16-71-46 > RBG-16-71-46 > RBG-16-71-46 > WS-2. Next base: position 128,080 of record DASXQT010000077.1, on the reverse strand, counting down.
CGACGTCGCGGGCGCCGACCGCCAATGGATCACCTCCTCCGGCACCAGCGCCTGGGTCTCGTACCACGATGCGCAGTCGAGCACGTTGATCCGCGTCAAGCGCTCGACCGACGACGGCCTGACGTGGTCGCCAGCCGGCTCGCCCATCCCGGGTCAGGGGACGGCGACCGGAGATGCCACGTTCAACAACTCGGTGGGCCCGATCGTGGCCGACCCCTCGACCGGAGTCGTCTACGAGTCGTACGCGGCCGGGGAGCCGCAGACCAAAGGCTCCAGCGCGAACTACAACAACATCTACGTGTCGCGCTCGACCGACGGCGGCACGCATTGGACGGCGACCCGGGTCTTCCACGCCGACCCGTTCGTGCGTTTGAACAACTTCTGGCCGTCGCTCGCCGTGGACCCGGTCACCCACGCGGTGTCCACCGCATGGACGGACCAGCACGGGGTGTGGGTGTCCACGTCGATCGACGGCGGCGTCACGTGGTCGCCGGCACTCCAGGTGTCGAACGTCGCGACCACGGTGATGCCGTGGCTTGCGGCGCGGGGCGGCAAGGTGGATGTGGTCTACTACGGCTCGACCGCCGCGTCCGTCGACGATCCCAACGCGGTCTGGAACGTGTACGACTCCCAGCTCAAGAACGGGTCGTGGCAGGTCCTGCTCGTGAGCAACACCCCGAACCGGGTGGGCCCGATCTGCCTCGAGGGATCGGGCTGCGTGAACAATACGAACCGCGAGCTGCTCGATCTGTTCGAGGTCGCGGAGGATCCGCTCTCGGGCAAGGCCGCGGTCATCTACACCGATTCGACGATCGACACGTGGTTGACGTCCTCGGGCGTCACGAAGCAGCTTCCCGAGATCGTGCTCGCGTTCGAGCGGTAGCGTTCAGGCCGGGGGCCGCCCGCTGGGCGGCCCCGCCCTCGGCTCGTGGACGCGTCGGAGTGCGGACCATCCGGATCGGCCTTCCGCGGCGCATCGGCTGCCGGCTGGCGGAAGGAGGTGGACCCGCTGCGCGATGACACGAACCCGAGGCTCGAACTCCCCCTGGTACGCTCGCCCGCGCTGATCGCGGCGGCCCTCGTGGCGGCGGCCTGCGTCGTGGTTTCGGTGAGCTACCAGATCTACGACCCGGACCTCTGGCAGCACCTGGTGGTGGGCAAGGCGATCTGGACGCTCCACCGCGTGCCCACCACCCAGCTCTGGTCGTGGCCGACCTATGGCGCCCCTGGGTGACGGCGCTGGCGGCGTTCGGGCTGCTGTGGGGTGCGGCGCGGGGGATGGGAGCACGGGGTTTCGTGCCCCTGGTGGTGATGGTGGTGTGCTCGCTGGTGTGGCGTGCGCGGTCGCAGGTGCGGCCGGAGACGCTGGCGGCGGTGCTGCTGGCGGCGGAGCTGTGGATCCTGGAGGCGCGGCGGCAGGGGGGGAGGGATCACACGGTGTGGCTGGTGCCGCTGGCGTGGGCGTGGGCCAACGTGCACAACACGTGGTTCCTGGGGCTCGGGCTGATCGGGATCCATCTGCTCAACGACTTGGCGGGCGGGCGCCGAGTGCGGGGCGCGGGGCGCCGGAGCCCCGACCGTCCGGCGCGGCCGTTGGAGGCTGCGGCCGACCCGGGGCGACTCGCCCGGGTGGGGCTCGCGGCGCTCGCGATCTCGTTCGCGAACCCGTTCGGGTGGCGGGCGCTGTGGCAGCCGTTCGACTTCTTCCTGCACCAGCGGAACGAGTTGGTCTTCAGCACCATCGGCGAGCTCGGGCCCATCCAGTGGCGCACCTTCTGGGGAGGTCTCCCGATGCTGTTCGCAGGCTGGCCCCTCCTGTTGGTGGCGCGCGCGCGGCGGAACGGCCTCGACCCGGTGGAGGCGCTCCTTTGCCTCCTGCTCTCGGCGACGGCGCTTCGGTCGCAGCGCTTCGTCGGCCTCTACGCGCTGGTCGCGGCGCCGTACATCAGCCGCGATCTCGATGAATGGTTCGCTCGACCGTGGTTCCCTCCCATCCCCCGTGCGCTGCGCGCGCCGCTCGCGGCGCTGGCGTGCGTCGCGGCCGGCCTGCCGGAATGGACCCGGGCTTCGCTGCCGATCGGGATCGGCTTCGACTGGAGGAAGTACCCGGTCGCGGCCTGTGACTTCATGGAGGCGCATGGCGTGCGCGGCCGCGGCTTCAACCAGTTCGGATTCTCGGGCTTCCTTCTCCACCGCTTCTGGCCGGATCGCACCCGGCTGCGGGGCCCAGGGGCGCGCGGACGTCTGGCAGGAGCTCGACCGCCGCTACCGCTTCGACTACGTACTCCAGGCGCGGAGGTACTTCGAACGCAACCTGCTGCTCAACCTGCTGGACGCCGACAGCACGTGGGCGCTGGTCTTTGTCGATGACGTGATGGCGCTCTACGTGCGGCGCGCGGGGCCGCTGGCCGCCGTGGCGCGCGAGTTCGAGTACCGGCTTCTTCCCGCGGGCGGGAACCGGCTCGGCCCGCTGGGGGAGGCCTGCGCCCGCGATTCGGTGGTGCGCCCGCACAGCGCAGGAGCTGGAGCGGGTCGTGGAGAGCTCGGCCCAACACGCGCAGGCGCTGATCCTGCTCGCGAACATCGAGCTCCACGACGGCCGCCTCGAATCCGCCCGCCGCCTGCTGGAAGGTGCGCTCGCGGTCGATCCGACTCGGACGGCGGTGCACGCGGGCCTCGCAGCCCTCGCGCTCGATGAGGGCCGACCGCGTGATGCGCTGCTGGAACTCGCGCACGAGCGCAGGATCTCGGGACCCGGCGCCGATCTCGACGTCGTGGCGGGGCGGGCCTGGCAGGTGCTCGGGGATCGTCATCGCGCACGCGCTGCCTACCGTGATGCGCTCCGGCGCGACTCGAGCAACACCGAGGCGAGGGATTCGCTGGCCTCCATGGCTCGTGCAGATCGAGGGTGAGACCCGCGGCGGCGGCCAAGACGCTTGCGGGCGCTTGGAGGCCCCTTGGCGTGTTGCCGAGTGCGCATCGCAGACCGGGCGCGGTGCCCGGCGAGGGTGGATGGGCCGCCGTCCTGCTCGCGATCCATGCCGGGCTCGCCCTGTGGGGCGCGGCCGTGAACTCCGTCACCTTTGACGAGAACTTCCACGTTCCCGCGGGTGTGGTCGAGATCCGGCGGGGCGATTTCCTCATCTCCGCCGTGAACCCCCCGCTGGCCAAGGCCCTGCTCGGGGCGGCGGCGCTGGTCGCAGGCGCGCGGCTGCCCGCCGACTCCGCGATCGCGAGCGCCGAGCAGTCGGTGGTGGGGGAGTCGTTCATGAGGCGCAACGCCGACCGCTATCATCGTGTGTTCCTGGCCGCGCGCCTTACGAACGTGCTCTCGACCCTGCTCGGGGTCCTCGTGTGGTGCTTCGCGTGGCGGCTGTACGGGCCGCGGGGAGCGCTCCTGGCGCTCGCCCTCTACTCGTTCGCCCCGGAATCCATCGCGCACGCGGGGCTGGCGACGCTCGAGATCGCCGCCGCGCTCGGGCTCCTGGCCTCGGTCTACGCGTGCTGGGTGTTCGTGCGGCGGCCGGGCGTGCGGGCGTGGCTGCGGCTCGCTCTGGCCGTCTCGTTCACGTTTCTGACGCGCTTCAGCGCGTTCTCCGTGGCGCTCGCGCTCCCGGCGCTCGCGGCCGCGCTCGCGAGGCGCGGGCGCCATGCGGGGCGCGCGTGGATCGGCCTCGCGTCGCTCGTTCCCGCGACCGTGCTCTCCCTCGACCTCGGGTATCAGGGGAAGGTCTCGTTCCTCCCCTTGAAGGACCACGGTTTCTATTCGGTCCCGTTCCGGGCTCTGCAGCGCGAGTGGCCCGACCTCCGACTACCCCTTCCCGACGCGTGCATGGCCGAAGCGGCAAGGGGGCACAGCACCACCTTTCTGTTCGGACGCATCGCGCTGAGCCGATCTGGTACTACTTCCCGATCGCGATCCTCTGCAAGTGGCCGCTCGGTCTCCTGGCCGCGCTGCTGGCCCGGGCGGCCCTGGGGACGGCCTCGCTTGGTTCGCCGGCGCGCCGGGCGCGGGAGTTCCTGGTGCTCGGGCCGCCGGTCCTTCTGCTCCTCTCCGTGATGTTCGTCGTCGCGATCGATGTCGGCGTGCGCTATGTGTTCCCGGCGCTGCCGTTCCTGTGCGTATGGTGCGGCGGCCTGCTCGCGCGGGTGCGGTTGCGCTGGGCGTCGCGGCCGGTCCTTGCGACGGTCGCCGTGGGGCCCGCGGTCCTGGTAGCGGTCGAAAGCGTTGGCGCCGCACCCTGGCACCTGTCCTTCTTCAACCGTATCGCCGGCGGGCCGGGTGGGGGCTTTCGCATCGTGAACGACTCCAATGTGGACTGGGGACAGGGCCTGATCGCGCTCCGCGCGGAAATGACGCGCCTCCACGTCGGGAAGGTCTACCTCGCCTACCACGGGACCACCGATCCAGCCGTCTACGGAATCGACTATGTGCCGTACCTGGGCGGTGAGCCCGGACCCGAGAGCGACTGGCTGGCCGTGAGCAGCTTCTATTTCGTCGGCCTCAGGCAGCGAATGATGACGTCCCACGGACGCACACCGCCGGTGGGGTTCGATTTCAGTCCCCTGTGGCAGCGACGCCCTACGCCACGGTCGCCGGGTGCATGTACCTGTTCAAGTTCCGCTAGCCCATCGTCGGCCGGCCCCGGACGCGCGCCCCCGGGTGGAGAGGCGCTCGGCTACTCGAGCCGCAAGAACGCCCGCACTTCGGGAATGCGCTCGATCTCGTCGGCGATCCGGGGGGCGGACTCGGGTCCCAGGTCGAGTGCGGCCGGCACCTGCGCGACCCCGTCACCGCTCGCCGGGATCAGGAAGACGCGTCCGCGGGAGAAATCGAACGTGCGGCCGGCGAACACCGCCTGCAATGCCGTCGCGCGCCAGATGCGCCGGCCGGCCGCATCGCCCACCTGAACGTCCACCGTCGCCAGGTTTCCGAACATCGTCTGCGTCGAGCTGCCGCCGTGGAGCGGTGCCGGGGAGTACAAGAGGAACAGGGGCTCTCCGCTCACCACGCAGGTCACGGCATTCACGCCGTGGTACACCCACTCGGTCAGCTCCAGCGTGTGACGCGGGTAGGTGGCGGCCTGAGCCGCCCCGCGCGACACCGAATCGCGGACGCCGCCATGGGTGCGGAGCCACTCGGCGACCGCGGGCGCGGCCGCCGCCTGATCCAGCAGGAGCCGGCCGCGCATGGCGTTGAACTCGAGCTGGCGCGCCGGCGTCGAGTCCTTCGTGGTCAGCAGGAACACCGCCCCGAACGGCAGCTCGAACTTGGCACCGTCGATCCAGATCGAGCGCCCGCTCCATTCGAGCGGGATGCGGCGGCCGCCGGCGGTCACCAGGTCGCGCTCCGCGTTGACGCGCGGGCGGGCGTCGAGGATCAGCGCGAAGTGGAGCTGACCGCGATGGAAGCGAAGCGTGGTCTGCCCGTGCTCATGGTCGCGGACGAACGCGTCGGATGCGCCCAGGGCCGCGGCGGTGACGGCGACAAAGACCGCGCCGAGCGCCACTCGCGGGAGCGCTCGTCTCACAAGCGATTCTCCGGAGTCCATGCGCCTCACCCTACCCCGGCTCGCTCGCGAGGACCATCCGGAGTTGGACAGCGTGCGCCCGTGCGCGCAGGCGCCTGCGTCTTCTGGCGAGTCCAGCGGCTTGGACGGACGCTGCACGCGAGGTAGTCTCCACCGTCTGCTCCCTCGACAGCGAGTCGGGCGTCATGGGCCGCGTCCTTCAGGTGAACGGTCCGAAACGGAGGGCAACATGAGAGGCAGGACTCAATTCTCGATCCTTGTGGGGTGCGCATTGCTTGCGGCGGCGTCGTTCGCGACCGCCGCGCCCGGGGAAGAGGGCGAGGGCGAGAAGCGGGCGGGCACGCCGTCCATGAAGGGCGACGCCGCGCTCGAGCAGAAGCTGGAAGCACTCGAGCGCAAGACGTGGGACGCGTTCAAGGCCCAGGACTTCAAGGCCTTCTGTGAAGTGGTTGCGCCCGACGCGCTTTCCGCCGACGCGAACGGGTTCGCGACCCGGGACCAGGCCGAGCCGATGATGAAGGACTACGTCGTGACCGGCCTCTTGCTGCAGGATTTCAAGCTCGTCCGGCTGGACAAGGACGCGGCGGTTCTCGCCTACATCGCGGCCACCATCAACGCGACGTTCAAGGGCGAGGAGATCCCCACCGGACCTTACTACTGTTCCACCGTCCACGTTCTCCGCGGTGGCAAGTGGGTCGCGACGTATCACCAGGAGACGTTGTCCGCGCATCCCAACCCGAAGGGAAGCGACTGAATCGTTGCCCCCGCCGGCGTCGCGTGCCCGCGCTGGCGTTGGGTGTCCTGCGCGGCAGGCGGGACGGTGCACGCCGCCCGGCCGGAGCGGCAGATCAGTCGCTCAATGCCGACGATCGTGCGGGGCGTGGGCGGGGAGTTTCAGCTCCACGGTGAACCGCATGCTCTCGAACCACGGCCGTTGGCCCGCTCCCAGGCCGTCGAGCCTTCTCTCGGTCACGGTGAGCTGGCCGGTGCCGCGGGGAACGGCCTCCCACACCGTCTGCGCCGAGTCCTGCGCGGCTCGTCCGCGATTCCCCGGCCACAGGGCGACATCGAGAGCATCGACGGCCACGCGATAGCCGGGTGTGGAGAGGCAGAACTCGAACCAGCGCTGCTCCTGCGGCATGTTCGGCTCCCCGCGGTTGGGACCGGTGTTGTCGGCGTTCCGGAAGTGCCACGCCTCGAGGTCGAGGGGGTTCGGCCCATGGAACGGCGGGGTCGCGATCCCCGCGAAGTCGGCCGTGCTGTCCGCGGCGAGGACGCGGAGGGTCCAGCCCTCGCGTCCCAGAGTCTCGGGGTCGAGCACGAAACGGAGGCTGTCAGTGAAGAGGCGCTCGAAGCGCTGGCCGCCGCGAACGAGGCCCGAGAAGTGGATCGTCCGCATCGGCGCGGGCGCCGATCCGCTCGCGGCCAGCGCGAGGATCGCGAGCGTCACGCCGGCCGGAGGCCGCACCGGCACCCCCTCAGCTCTCCGGGCTGTCGTCCGGCTTGGTGTCCTGTTCGGTTGGCTCCGGCGAGACATCCTCATCGAGGGCTTCCTCTGACTTGGCCGCCGCCCGACGATCCCGCTTCGCTTGCTTCGCTTCGCGCTTCGCCTGCGCGCGCGCCATTCGATTCTGTTCCTTCTGACGCTTCAGAAACGTGGGAGCTCCTCTACCCGGCATTCCTGCCTCCACCTCTCGAGTGAATGGAATCGCCCACGAGCCAAGGGGCAGGGTGCCGCCCAGTCCCCTCGCATCCTCGGCTCGGCCCGCGTCTGACCGCGATCGCTCCGGCGAGGACGGGTGCCGCCTCGTGTGGCACGATGAGCTGAGAACATACGTGACGCCCTGCTGGAACGCGAACCGGGGGGGAAGGGGAGCGGGCAAATCAGGTGAATGCCCTATAGCGCCCTCGACTCCCAGGACCCTAGCGTTGTTCGTGCTCCGCACCGATTCGTTTCAAGGCCATGACGTGCCGACCGGATGAATCGTTGATCCTCATCGCCTCGCGAGGCCCTGGCTCCCGAGTCGGCCTTGATGAGCTTCGACCGTAGGCCGATCGCGACGAGAGTCGGGACAGGGACTCGGATGGGCGGTCATGCAAGGTTTCGCCTGTGCGGAGCGTCGCAGTTCTGGCGCGCCCTCGCTTGGTCGGTGCTCGCGCTGGGTTCGCTGACCGCCATGACGCCATCACCCGCGCACCCGGAACGTGCGGGGATCATGGTCCCCGCGTACCAGTACCCGACCACCGGAACACTCTGGGGGGAATGCGTGCGGGCTTCACCCCGCGTGCCGCTCGTGGCCGTCATGAACCCCGCGAACGGCCCGGGTTCGGCGGTCGACCCCGTCTACGTGTCGGCATCGGATTCGGTGCGGTCGGCCGGCGGACGCGTCATCGGCTACGTGTACACGTCCTCGGCCGAGATCCCGCTCGACAGCGTGCTGGCGAAGGTGGATCGCTATCGCGAGTGGTATGCGCTCGACGGGATCTTCCTCGATGGCATGGCGAACGACCCCGATCCTGCCCACGTCGCATGGCACGCGGCACTGCGGGACTCGATCCGGGCGCGTGAGCCCGCGTGGCTCGTCGTGGGCTGTCCCGGAACGAACACGCTCCCTGAATACCTCGCGGGGGCGGACATCCTCTGTATCTTCGAGTCGACCGGCGAGAGCTACTTCGACTGGGAGCCCGACGCGTGGGTCCGGGACCATCCGGCGTCGCGGTTCGTGCACCTCGTGCACACGCTCTCGAGCGTGGACAGCATGCGGCTGGGCGTCGCGCGCGCCTGGACGCGCGGAGCGGGCTGGGTGTACGTGACGCACGACCGGCTGCCAAACCCATGGGATGAGACCTCGATCTACTGGGAGGCCCTCATCGAGGCGGTGGAAGCCGAGAACGTGTCGGTGGAGACAACCGACGAACATCGAGCGCGGCTACGCGCGTGGCCCAATCCCGCACGCCGGGCGATCCGTTTCGAGTTGTCCGGTGAGCCAGGGTCTCGGGAGATCGAGATTCTCGATCCCGCCGGTCGCCTCGTCGCCGGGATTGGGCCAGGGCGGTTCCCGGAGTGGGACGGGTGCGACCGGCAGGGGCGGCCGATGCCGGCCGGGGTCTACTTCGCCCGAGTACGCGGGTCCCAGATCGAACCCGTGCGCGTGGCGCTCGTTCGCTGATCCTCGGCCGCCGGCCGCCGCCCTCGCGGAGCGCCGGCCGCCTGGCCCGCGCTCTTGCCTCTTGCGTCGGCCCGCGCCAGACCGCCGCTCGAGCAGGGTGTCAGGCCGCGGCCCGTGCCCTTGCCACTCTGGCCGCTTCGAGTTGAGCTTCCTCGACGGTCATCCCATGCCTCCCATTCTTGGTGCCCTCGATCACGGCCGATACGGCGCTGCGGGCAGGGCGCTTCCTCCTCGCCGCGCCCCGTCGCGCAACGGCCGCCGCGCCCGGTACCCCTCGAGTTGCGCGGCGACACGTGCCGCGCCCGCCGCATCTCCCGACCGGCGCGCCAGCGCAACCGCCCGCTCGCCGGCCGCCACGGCGTCGGCGAAAAGACCGGCCTCTGCATAGGCCGCCGCCAGCGTCTCCTCGATGACGGCGCGCGGCTGGGGTGCGAGGCGCTGCGCCCGCTGGGCCAGGCGTACCGCCTCGCTGCCATCTCTCCATCGGGGATCGGAATCCGTGGCTCGCACCCACGCCACACTCACGAGCGCATCGACGTCCTCGGGCGCGAGCTCGAGCAGGGCGCCGTATTCGGCGAGCATCTCCGGCACGCGACCCTGGTACCCGAGCACCTCGGCGTGGAGCCGCCGGGCCTCCACATGACGCGGCGCCAGCTCCACCGCGCGGCGCAGATGCGTCTCGGCTTCGGTGAGGCGCCCGCCTTCGCCGAGTGCCGCGCCCAGAAGAAGGTGCGCCTCCTGCATCTCGGGGTCGTCGCGCAGCGCGGCTTCGAGCTCGAGGATCGCGTCGTCGTGGCGCCCCATGCTCTCGTAGACGAATCCCAGATAGAGGCGCGCGTCGGCCGTTTCCTTGAGGCGCAGCGCGTACTGAAACTGCTCGACGGCCTCCTCGTTGCGGTCCATCGCCGCGAGCGCCGAGCCGAGCTTGTTGTGGGAATCCACGAAGTACGGGTTCATCCGCACCGCCGCCTGGTAGTGGGGCAGTGCCTCCGCGGGTTTTTGCTCGATCATGAGGGCATCGCCGAGGCACTGTTGCGCGACGGGATTGTCGCGGGTGACCGACAGGCTGTAGGTGAAGAGCGTGCGCGTGTCCCGCCAGCGCTCAACCTGTCGCGTGGTGGCGAGCCCGAGAGGAACGAGTGCCGCGGCGAGCGCGACGGCCGCCGCGCGCGAGACCACAGGCCAGCGCTCGAGGAGATCGGCCGCGGTCCAGACCAGCGCGATGGCGAGCCCGATCGTCGGCAGGTAGGTATACCGGTCGGCGTGCGATTGACTGCCGACCTGGATCAGGCCGATCACCGGCAGCAGCATACCCACGTACCAGAGCCAGCCCGTGGTGATGTAGGCGTGGCGCGTGCGCACCCGCAACGCCAGCCAGGTGGCAAGCGCGAGGCCCGCCGCCGCCGCCGCGACGGCCGGCACCTCCATCCGCCGGACGGAGGGATAGTAGGGCGCGAGACCGTGGGGCCAAAGGCTCAGCCCGACGTAGCGCCAGTAGCTGATGAGCGCGTTGCCGAGACGGCGCAGCGGATCCTGCAACGGGGCGGAGGCCAGGGCGCCGCTGCGACTCTGAACGATGAACGTGACCACCGAGCAGGCGAGCGCGAGAGCGAAGAGCGACCACTTCTCGCCGATCAAGCGCAAGAGAGTCCGTGGCGCGGAGAGCCGACCCAGCGGCCACAGATCGAGCAGCACCAGCACCGCCGGCAGTGTCACCAGCATCGGCTTGCTCGCCAACCCGAGCGCCAATGCCGCCAGCACCAGGGCCCAGTGCGCCCGCCCCGGCCGCGCCGCCCAGCGCGCGTAGGCGGCAATCGTGAGGAAGAAGAAGAACCCGCTCAGCACGTCCTTGCGCTCCGAGATCCAGGCCACGGATTCGACGCGCAGCGGATGCAGCGCGAAGAGCGCGGCGACGAGCGCGCTCCGCCACCACGCCCCGGTGAGGGACGCCAGCACCAGCAGCAGGAGCAGCGCGTTGACGACGTGCAACGCGAGGCTCACCGCGTGGGCGGGGCCCGGTCGCGCGCCAAAGAGCTGAACGTCGAGCATGTGCGAGTACGAAGTAAGGGGATGCCAGTTGGCCCCGTGAGGCATGAGGAGGAACGCGCGCGCCCCCTCCCAGGTCCAGCCCTTGAGCACCAGCGGGTTCTCGTACACGTACCCGGGGTCGTCGAGCAGGATCCAGTCGTTGCCGAGTACGCCGCGGAAGGCGAAGAATGTTGCGAGCGCGAGCGCGACCAGGACAGCCGCACGCACCGCCGGAGGCGGGGCGGTGGGACGGGCGCGGGAATCCGGGGTCAGGTCGTCCCCGGCGCTACGGTGCTGATCGGAAGGCTCGCTGACACGGCTGGGAATCTCCTCGGCGACCGGGGACGATAGCCGCCTGCCGGCGACTCTTCAAGGGTGGCAAGACGCGTCGCGGGCCCATCCCTGCTACGATGAGTCGACGGACGAAGCAGAAGTCCTCGATCCCCAACCTCGGACGGGCCTCCGCAGTGGTTGATGGCAAGAACGTAATGGTGGTCTTGCCCGCGTACAACGCGGCCAAGACCCTGGGGCGGACCATGGCGGAGATTCCTCCGGGCATCGTCGATCAGTTCCTGCTGGTGGACGATTCCTCGAGGGACAACACCGTGGAACTGGCTCGCCAGAGCGGCATCCCCTACATCGTGCACCCGAAGAACCAGGGCTATGGTGGGAATCAGAAGACATGCTATGTGCAGGCCCTGGACCGGGGGGCGGACATAGTGATCATGCTCCACCCCGACTACCAATACTCGCCGAGGCTCATCGGGGCGATGGCTTGGATGGTCGCCTCGGGGGAGTTCGACCTGGTCTTGGGGTCGCGCATCCTGGGCACGACCGGCGCCCTGAAGCGTGGCATGCCCCTTTACAAGTACGTCGGCAATCGGTGCCTCACGTTTGTCGAGAATGTATTGCTGGGCACCAAGCTGTCGGAATACCACACGGGATACCGCGCATTCAGCCGCAACGTGCTGGCGACCTTGCCGCTCGGTGAGAACTCGGACGACTTCGTCTTCGACAACCAGGTGCTGGCGCAGGCACTGGCGTTCGGGTTCCGAATCGGTGAGATCAGCTGCCCCGCGAGGTACCAACCGGACGCGTCCAGCATCGGTCTCGATCGTTCGATCGTCTATGGCATGGGCGTCCTTGCGACCGCGATCTCGTTTCGATTGCACCGCTGGGGGCTGCGGCGCAGCTCGATGTTCGAGCCCAGCGGTCATAGACCCACGACCCGCGGGGCGATCGCGCCCTAGGTCGGGAACAAGGCCGCTCGGCGAAGTAGATTGTTCCAATGAACTCGGTGGGCGGACGGAGCCTGTCCAGGAGAACCGATGCATACGGTGATCTCGAAGGACGGTACGACCATCGCCTTCGCGCGTAGCGGGAAAGGGTCCCCACTCATCCTCGTGCATGGGACGACGGCGGATCACACCCGCTGGAACCCGCTCTTGCCGCAGCTCGAGGCTCACTTCACGGTATACGCCATCGACCGGCGAGGCCGTGGCGGCAGCGGAGACGCCCCTGGCTACGCCATCGAGCGCGAATTCGACGATCTTGCCGCGGTGGCCGACGCCATCGGCGAGGCGGCGCTGCTCCTCGGACACTCCTACGGGGCCGTCTGCGCGCTCGAAGCGCTGTTGCGCACGAGCAACATTCGCAAGGTAGTGCTCTACGAGCCGCCCATCCGCACGACGGGGTCGCTCTATCCGCCGGGGACAATCGAGCGCCTGCAAGCGCTGCTCGACGTGGGCGATCGGGATGGCGTCGTCTCCACCTTCTTCCGAGAAGTCGTGCGCGCGCCGGAGGAGGAGCTACGGATGCTCCGCTCCCTCCCCAACTGGGGCGCGCGGGTCGCTGCCGCCCATACGATTCCGCGTGAGATGCGGATCAACGACGAGTATCGCTTCGAGCCGGCGCGTTTCTCGGCCGTGCGCGTGCCGACGCTGCTGCTCCTCGGCGGGAGCAGCCCTCCATTGTTCAAAGACGCCGTAGAAGCGGTCCATGCCGCGCTCCCCGTTGCACGCGTCGCGGCCCTGCCCGGACAACAGCACACCGCCATGAATACGGCGCCCGAGCTCTTCCTGCGTGAGGTCCTCGACTTCTTCCTGGAGCCAGCGGCACCTAAACGCTGACGCGCGCGCCGAGGAGTCGGACGACGGGAACAGACGGGAATAGATCGCGATGTCTCCGGGCGCCGGAGGCAGTCGCTTGGAGGCGCGGCCGTGCGACTGGGGCTTCTGGCAGACATCCACGAATCCGTGGATCGGTTGGGTGCGGCTGTGGCCGAGTTGAGAGCGCGGAACGTGGACTCCTTCGTCATGCTTGGGGATGTCCTCGATCATGGAGAGCGGGTGGACGAGACGGTTGCGCTCCTGAGCGGCCTGCCGGGCGTGGGAGTCTGGGGGAACCACGACTTCGGCCTCTGCGGTCGCACCCACGCGTCGGTGCGTGATCGATTCTCTGTCTCGGTGCTTGATTACTTCGCCCGCCTGCGACCCTTCGTGGTACTTGGAGGGCTTCGATTCCAGCACATCGATCCTCATCTTGATCCGGAGAAGTTGGAGGATCTTTGGCTCTTTCCGACAGCCTCAGAACGCATCGCCGGATTGGCTCGATGCTCTCAAACACGGGTTTTCACGGGCCACCTGCACGGCTGGGGAGTCTTCACGCCCGATGGACAGATCCCGTGGCTGGGAGAGGAAACATTCATGTATCAAGTGGGGCAGCGCTACCTCACGACCATTCACGCCGTCGCCGATGGGTGGTGCGCCTTGTTCGATTCTGACCGCGACTCGCTGGAACCGATAGCGGTGGCTTGATCGCGATCGCGGTGTACTGCAACGCACGCTCGCGCGGGCGCGCGGCGTCGGCGCCGCTCACGGCACGAGCCTTCCTCCGGCTAGCGGTACCGTGCCTTGACCTCGCCCCACGAGGATTGCTGCCTCGGCGAGGCTCTCCTCGGCTCCACACGCAGGTGGTCGACGGCGAAATCCGACCCGTCATGGAACGCCCGGAACGGGAAGGCAGGGTTTCCAATCCAGGGAGGACTGGGGCCAAGACGACCTTCCGATGACCCGGCGACCGGCTGATCCTCGAAGAAACGGCGCGGAAAGAGCCCGGGTTGGCTCTTGACCTGCACGTTGCCGTTGGTCCACTCGATGAGGCCCAGGGGCGGCGTCGTGTTGCACGACGGCACGGCCCCCCACACGAGCGGACTCGTCATGTCCGGTTGGGGCGCATCGCCCTCACCGCCGTCGTGTACCTGGAACAGGATGCCCAGTCCCGGGCCCACCACCGCGGGATTGCTCGAGCGCGTGATGGTGCCGCCGATCCAGGCGTCGTTGTCCACGACCGTCAGGCAGTTCACCTCGGCGTGAATCGTCGCGTTCACGTACCGGAGTTGGAACTCCGCCTGACCTTTCACATTGCCGTCGGCGTCGATCTGCGCGGTGAATGCGTGCGTGTTGAGGGTGCCCGCGTACTCGACGGTGCCTCCACCCGACACCCGGTGGACGCCCGGGCCCGCCGTGCTCACGCTCACGCACACCAGTGCAGCGAGGAGCGTGGCCGCGCCAAACGTCACGAGGATTGACTTCATGGCCTGACTCTCCTTCCGAGCGAACCGGTCGATGCCGTCCCGGACAGCGTCCGGTGGTGAAACAGGCAGGATGCGGGCAACGACCCCGAGCGCCTGCACCGCGGGGGCATGAACAACGCTAGGGTCCTGGGATTCGAGGGCGCTATAGGGCATTCACCTGATTTGGCGAGACCGCGCGCCCTGGCGCAGCCGTCACGACGCATGGCGTCCCGACCCCCGCGGAGCTGGCGTCCCCAACGGGATTCGAACCCGTGTCGCCGCCGTGAAAGGGCGGTGTCCTGGGCCTCTAGACGATGGGGACGCGGAGGGCGCGGAGAGCGGCAGAACGTAGCCGCGAAGCGGCGCGGCGAGCAAGCGAAGAGCCTGGTGGCCGCGTAAACAGCGAAGGCTAGACGACAGGGGCTCGCGTCGCGCTCTGCGTCCGCGGCACTCGCTCAGGGCTTCGGCGAGTTCTCCTCGGCGAAGGAGGCGACGCGCGCTTCCTCCACGAGGCCGCGCTCGATGAGGCTGGACGCCATCTGCTCGGCGGCATGCCGATCGTCGAAGGCCCCGACGTAGACTCGGAACATCGACGCGTCGTTCTCCGGCACCATCAGCACCTGCGTGGGGAGCTGGGTGGCGGCTGCCAGCTTGGCGCGGGCCTGCTCCGCCTGGTCCTCGGTGGGATACGTGCCGACGACCAGCACGAAGTCGCCTCGCGGAGCGGTGTTGGGCTTGGGGGGCGCCGGCGCGACCGGCGGGGATGATGTCGGATGCGTGGCCGTGGTCTGCGCGACGCGGATGGTCGGTACCTGCGCCGGAGTGAACGCGGGCGACTCGGGCCCGCTGGAGACCGGAGCGGGAGGGTGCGCGACCGGGGGCAGCAGCGGATTCGTTCGCGGCGGTTCCGCGATCGCCACCGGCGGCGGGGCGGCGGGGTTGGAAGCAGGCGCGGTCGTCGGGCTCGACGGCGCGCTCGCGGTCGGATTGGCTGCCGCCGGCACTGGAGGCGGAGCGGGCGCGGGAGCGGCCGCGGGCACCGGCGCGGTTCGGGCGTGCGAACGTCGGAAGGGACCGGGGCGCGTATAAATCACGGCCCCGATCGCGACGGCGAGGAGCACGCCGATCCAGATCAGCTGCCGCCGGTTGTCGGCCTCCGCGATGGGAGGCTCATCCTCGACGAACTCGAGTCGGCGGGGGGCGCGCGCGTAGTCGGCTTCTCTCTTGGCGCGCGCGGCTTCGGCGCGCGCGGCCTTCCGGGTGCGCGCGACGGGACGCGCGGGCGCGGGCACCTCGCTCGGGGCCGCGGTCGCAGGCACGGGCGGTTGGGGCGCCGGCGCTGCTGCCACGGGGGCTTGGCTCATCGGCGGCGCGTCGGCGGTCGGCTCCTCAGAGTGCTCCCCGAAGTGCTCCTCCTCGTCTTCCTGAGCGGACGACGGCGTGTCGGCGAGCGACGAGAGCCAGGATCCCCAGGCCTCGGCGGTTCCGGCGGGCGCGACGGGCGCGGGCCCCGCTGGCGTGTCCTCGGTCGAGCTCTCGGGTCCGGGGAAGGAATCCTCCTCGGCGGGCTCGGCGTTCGCGGTGGGGGGTGGCGGCGGCTGCGGCACCTCGAAACGCGGCGGACCCGTCGGCAGCGCGGCCGGCGGCGAAGGCGGTGCGGGCACGCTCTTCGGTGTCTGCAAGCTCGGTGGACCGGCGACCGGCGCGGGCGTTGCCGTCACGGGTGGCTGAATGGGTGGAATGCCTGCGGTCGCGGGAGCCGGTGGGGCGACGGTCACGGGGCGTGCGGGCGCTGCGGGAGCAGCAGGCCGCTCGGGCTTCCTTGCGGGCGGGGGCGCTGCAGGCCGTTGTGCCTCAGCGGGCCGCTCGCGCGGAGCGGGAGCCTCGACCACGCGCTTCGGAGCCGGTGGCTTCGCGGCGGGCTCCGGAGCCTTCTGCACGGGCGCGGCGCTCGCGCGGGGCGCGGCGCCCGAGCCCTGCGCCGCATTCGGCGCCTGTACCGCCCCCGCGCCGCGCCCAGCACCAGCGCCCTGAACCGGCGCAGCGCCCGCACCAGGCGCCTCCGCAGCCGCCGCGCCCTGCTCGGCGCTCGCGGCCTGCTCAGCCCCGGTCTCCAGCGTCGAGATCCTCGCGCCCTGCGATCCGCCGCGGAGCACGCTCTTGAACTCGCTGTCCAGCTCCACCATCTGCACGTGCTCGGGGAGCACGGCGGGCGAATCCTCGACGTAGGCGTTCAGCATCGCCTGCCCGGCGACGGTGTTGATCTCGCGCGGGATGCCGTGGGTGATGCGATGCACCTCGCGACACGACTCGGCGGGGAAGAGGCTGATCGCGTGGCCCCCGGCCACGGTGATGCGGTGGTGGATGTAGCGCTCGGTGTCGAGCTGGCTGAGCGGGCTCAGGCGGTAGAACACCGTGATCCGCTGCCGGAGCTGGCGCAGCTCGGTGCGGCCCAGCTTCTCCTCCAGCTCGGGCTGCCCGACGAGGAAGAGCTGGACCAGCTTTTCGCCCTCGACCTCGAGGTTGGACAGCAGCCGGATCTCCTCGAGCAGGTCGCGGTCCAGGTTCTGCGCCTCGTCGAGGATCAGGATCGCGCGGTGGCCCTGCGCGTGGGACTCGCGCAGGAAGCGCTCGAGCGCGGCCAGCGCCCGTGGCTTGGTGACCGGGCCCGAGAGCGCGATCCCGAAGCGCAGGCAGATCTCCTCCATCAGCTCGTCGCGGGTGAGCGCGGAGTTGGTGATGAGCGCCACGATCGCGCGCGACTCGTACTCGGCGAGCACGTCGTAGAGCGCGGTGGTCTTGCCGGTTCCGACCTCGCCGGTGATCAGCACGAACGGCTCGCGGTTCTCGATCCCGAAGCGCAGGTGCGCGAGCGCCTCCTGGTGCTCGCGGCTCGGATAGACGAATCGCGACTGGTGGCCTGCGACGAATGGGTTCTCTCGCAAGCCGAACTGGCGTTCAAACATGGAGGATCATCTCGGGCCGTCCAACCGATCGGGGCAGGTTCTCAGGGACTCGCCACGGTATCGGCCGGAAACAGATGGGACTTGGGCGCAACCGCTACCCAGCCGGCGGGGGGATCAGCCGCGTTCCGCGGGCAGCAGCTCACCGATGGAAAACAGCGCCCGGAATGGAAATCCGCGCTGCTGGAAGATCTGGGACGCGCCCTGCTCGCGGTCCACGACCGCCACCACCCGGACCACCTGGGCCTTGTACGACTCGGCGGCCTCGGCGGCGATCAGGGCGCTCTCGCCGCTCGTGATCACGTCGTCGAGGATTGCGACCCGGCGGTGGCCGGCGAGGTTGCCCTCGACCTGGCCGCGCAGGCCGTGATCCTTGGTGCTGCGCCGCACCAGGAACCCCTCGAGCGGGTGGCCCTGCTCGGCGCTGTAGAGCATGAGGCCGGCGACCAGCGGATCGGCGCCCAGCGTCAGCCCTCCCACCGCGGTCACCTTGTCGGGGAGCAGGAGCTCGTAGAACATCTTCGAGATCATGCGCAGCCCCTCGGGGTGGAGGCTGGTCTTGCGGACGTCGATGTAGTAGTTGGAGGTGGCGCCCGAGCTGAGGACGAACTCCCCGAACCGCATCGAGCGGTCGAGGAGCATCTGGCGCAGTCGGTCTCTCTCGCTCTTTTCCATGATCTCCCGCTGGCAGGTGGTGCGCTGGGCGGCCGGGGGAGGCACGTCCCCGCGCGGACAAAGAGTCTGCCCGCGCCGCGGCGGGCAAGTCAAGCATTCGCGCCTCGGTCCTTGACCGGCGTTCGCGGCGCTCTCTAGACTTGTGTGTTCGCGCGCCCGGTCCCATCCTGGCGGCCCGGCCGCGACGCCTCGATCGCCATGACACGCGCGCACCTCTGGTTCCCGATCTGCGGCCTCGGCCTGCTCGCCGCAGGTCCGGCTCCGGCGCTCGATCTTCCGGTGCGCTATCCCGACCGCGAGGCGATCTCGGGCCCCGCCTACCGCGGCGACGCGCTCGAGATCTCGCTCGCGCCCGCGGCCGCGCGCGCGGCGCGGCGCGCGCGTCCCGCCGGCGCGGGGGAGAGCGCGTACGCGCCGTCGGCGGCGCTCGGCATCCCCGCCCTCGACCGCGTGGCGACCGCGCTGGGCGGGGCGCGCTTCGAGCGCGAGTTCCCGGGCGAGAGCGCGCCGGCTGCTGAAGGCGAGACCGACTTCACCGCGTTCTTCCGTGTCCGGGTTCCGCCGGGCGTGGCGCTCGAGGACGCGCTCGCGAGGTTCCGCGCGCTCCCCGAGGTGGCCTCCGCCGATCCGATCGCGGTGCTCCCGGTGTCCGCGGCGCCCAACGATTCGCTGTATTCGAGCTCGTGGTGGTACTTCCAGCCTTCGCGCGCCGACATCAAGGCACTCGAAGGCTGGAGCATCACCACGGGCGACACGGCGATCGTGGTGGCCATCATCGACACCGGGGTGCTCCCGTACCATCCGGATCTCGGCGGCGCCCAGGCCGGGCTGCGGGGCCAGATGTGGACCAACTGGAGGGAGCAGGGCGGCGTGCCCTTCTTCGACGACGACGGCAACGGCTACGTGGACGACGTCGCGGGCTGGGACTTCGTCGAATTCCCCTCGCCCTCGGGCGTGACGCCCGGCGAGGACTGGCAGGACGCCGACCCCGATCCCACCGACTTCGCCGGCCACGGCACCATGGTCGCGGGGCTGGTGGGCGCGATCACCGACAACTCGATCGGGGTCGCCGGCACGGCCTGGCAGGTGCGCCTGATGCCGCTGCGCATCGGCTGGTCGGCGACCTGCAGCGGCTGCGCCGGCGGCCTGGTGGACATGTCGTTCGCCGCCTCCGCGATCCGCTACGCCACGCGCGCGGGCGCGAGCGTCATCAACTGCTCGTTCGAGACCATCACCACGACCGGCCTCACCAGCGCGGCGTCCGCGGCGGTGCGCGCCGGGGTGACGATCGTGATGGCGGCCGGGAACAGCGGGCAGTATCACGAGCTGCAGGACCGCGACGACGTGCTCGCGGTCGCCGCGACCGAAGTGGACGACCTGGTCGCCGAGTTCTCGAACCTCGGTTCCTACGTGGACCTCGCGGCTCCGGGGGAGAACCTCACGTCGACATACGTGGTCCACGCGGGCGAGGACAGCATCGGCGCCCGCCAGCCAGCCTACGCGTCGCTCTCGGGCACGTCGCTCTCGGCGCCGCTGGTCGCGGGCGCGGTGGCGCTGGTGCAGTCCCGCCAGCGGGCGCTGGGGCAGCCGCCGCTCACGCCGCAGACCATGGTGCTGCGGATGCGCGAGACCACGGACGACATCTCCGCCGCGAATCCCGGGATCGCCGGCTACGGCACCGGGCGGCTCGACCTCGGGCGCGCGCTCGAGGATCCGCCCACCTCGTGGGCGCGGCGCCTGGGGGCGACCGCGAGCCTCGCGCCGGTGGTGCTGACGGGGACCTCGGGGCGCACCCGAATCGTGCTCGCCACCGGCGACCGCAAGATCGTGCTCCTCGATGCGCTCAATGGCGACACGATCGCGGTCGCCACGCTCCCCTCGGCTCCCACCGAGCAGATCGCGGCCGCCGACCTCGGCGGGGGCTACGGCGTCGGGCTCTTCGTCGGCACCTTGAACGGCAAGGTCGCGGGCTTCGACCCGCGGCTCGGAGCGCTGCCCAACTGGCCGGTGAGCGGCCCGAGCACGATCTACACCATGGACGCGGGCCCCGCGCTCGGCGACCTGGACGGGGACGGCGTGCTCGAGATCGTGAGCGGCTCGTTCGACGGCAACGTGTGGGCCTGGCATCCCGACGGATCCCGCCTCGACGCGTTCCCGGTCTCGACCGGGAGCTCGTCGCTCGCCGGGCCGATCGCCCTCGGCGACCTCGACGGCGAGCCCGGCGTCGAGATCGTGGCCGCGAGCCGCGACGGGAGTCTCCACGTCATCCGGTGGGACGGGAACGAACCGAACGGCTGGCCGGTCGCGCTCGGCGCCCCCGCGAGCGACGCGCCGATCATCCTCCGCCTCGGGCACGCGACCCAGCCCTCGATCGTGGTGTGCGCGGGGGGCAGCGTGAAGGCGTTCGCGCCCGACGGCACGCTGCGCTGGAGCTCGACGGCCGGCGGCTCGATCACGGAAGACCCCGCGGCCGGCGACCTCGACGGGGACGGCGCCGACGAGATCGTGCTCGCGCTCCCCTCGCCGGCGGCGATCGGCGTGCTCGATTCGACCGGCGGCGCGCGCCTCAACCTGGGCTGGCCGCGCCTCCTGGCCGCGACCCCGGCCGGGCCGCCGCTGATCGGATGGCTCGCGCCCGGGGCGGGTCCCGGCGTGTACGTGTACGCGGGCGGCACGCAGGTCGCGCTCAGCGACTCGGGGAACGCGCTGCCCGAGTTCCCGAAGCCGGGAGGCGCGGGCTTGAGCCCGACGCTCGCCGAGCTCGACGGCGACGGCCGCACCGAGCTGATCGCCGGGACCGCCTCGGATTCGGTGCTCTACGTCTACGACGCCGGCCCCGGCACGTGGAGCCCGACGCCGCAGCCGTGGGGTACGGCGCGCGCGAACTTCGCCCGCACCGGGAGCCGGCTCTACGCGCCGCCGATCGGCGTGCTGGACGACATCCTTCCCGCCACGATCACGTCGCTGACCGCCGACTCGGTCTCGACCTCCGGGCTCGTGCTCCACTGGGTGGCGCCCGGGGACGACGGCGCGCTGGGGCGCGCGTCGGCCTACCAGATCCAGGTGACGACCCGCCCGGCGGCGGCAGGAACTTTTTCGAGCGGCGGGTTCTACGCTCCCCCGCCGCCGGACACCGCGGGGCGCCCGCAGCGCTTCGTGGTGCAGGGGCTCGCGCCCAACACCCGCTACTTCTTCGCGGCCCGGGCGCGGGACGACGCGGGGAACTGGGGGCTCGCCTCCAACCTGGTGCGCATCATGACGCCGCTCGGCCGCGCGCGCGCTCCGCGGCAGGAGCACGGGCAGACGATCGCGCTGCGCGCGGCCTTGGGTACGCACGAGGTCGCGCTCGAGTGGCAGGCTCCGGAAGCCGATGCGGCGCGGCGGATCGAGATCTTCGACGTGGGCGGGCGCAGGCTGCGGCGGCTCGGGCTGGGCGCGGGGGAGGAGGGGACGCTGCGGTGGGACGGGCGGGACGAGAGCGGACGGCGTTTGCCGGCGGGGATATATTTCGCGCGCCTGACTAGCGGATCCCTTCGCGCTCAGGCGCGCGTCGTGCTCATTCCCTGAACACGATGGACACTGGCCGTCCGCGGCGGGCAGCGCGTCGCGATCGGGAAGATTCGGCGACCGCCTGCCACGGCGCCTGGCCCCAACTGCAATCGAGATGCCATGGACCGGAGCTCGAAGAACATCGGGCAGGATGCGGTGCGACAGCGGAGTACGCCGGATTCCAGCGGATGGCGGATCGAGCCTGACCGGAGGCCGGCGTGCGCGCTGCAATGGATCGTGCGGCGCCCGTTGCATCGTGCGCGCGGGACTCCCCGCCCGGCATGGGGGCATGCTCTCGCCGCGTTGCTCGGCGCCTGCCTGCTCGCGTCCCGCCCGGTGGTGGCGAACGAGCCGCAGCCGCTCGAGACTCCCGCGCCGCCGCGGCAGGTGCCGAGCCCTCCCTTTCTCTCGCTTCCGCCCGGAGGCCTCAAGGCGGGTGAGCCCGCCGCCCCCTTCTATCCGGGGGTGGTGCGGCCGCCGCTCGATCCGCCGCTCACGGTGAACGGCGGGTTCGGGGAATACCGCGCCGGCCACTTCCACGCCGGCGTGGACCTCGGCACCGGCGCGCGCGTCGGCAAGCCGGTCTACGCGCCGCTCTCGGGGCGGATCGTGCGGGTGCGCACCTCGGGCGTGGGCTACGGGCGCTCGCTCTACCTCGCGGCGCAGGATGGGCGGCTGATCCAGCTCGGGCACCTCGACGCCTTCGCCGAGCCCATGGCGTCCTATGCCGCGGCGGTGCAGGAATCCACCGGCCAGTACGAGCAGGACCTGTGGCCCGAGCCCGGGCGATTCCCGGTGCGCGCGGGCCAGGTGATCGCCTGGAGCGGGGAGAGCGGCGCGGGCGGCCCGCACCTGCACTTCGAGATCCGGCGCGTGGACATGGCGCTCAACCCGTTCCGCGCCGGGCTGGTGGCGCGCGACCGCGCCGCGCCCTCGATCGTGAGCCTCACGCTCGAGCCGCTCGACGGCGCCTCGTTCGTCGAGCGCTGCGCCGCGCCCTACACGATCCGGTTCGGGGCGAAGCGCGACACGCTGCGGGTCGAAGGCCGGCTGCGCGCGATCGTCGGCGCGCGCGACGGCGTGTGGCGCGGCGTGGACCGCATGGTGCCGTGGTCGGTCTCGATGGAGTTCGGCGGGCGCCAGATCGAGTGCCGCTTCGACAGCCTGTCGTGGGCCACCGACATGCCGGAGGGCGACTACGTCTACGACGCCGGGCGGGTGGTGGGCGAGAAGGGCATCGTGCTCTGGGCTCCGGGAGGCTTCCGCCCCCGCGCGATCCGGGCCGACGGGCCCGCGGACCGCGAGGCGGGCACGATCGAGGTGCGGCCCGGCGATCCGCCGCGGCGGCTGAGGCTCACCGCGCGCGATCTCGCGGGCGGGATGGCGGTGCGGACCGTGGTGCTCCGGCCGCCGGGCGAACGCGGGCCCGACTCGACGCGCGCGGGCGGGCTCGCGTTCCCGGTCGCGGGCGACGACCGCTTCGAGTTCGCCGCGCTGCCCGGAGGCTGCGTACGCGTCGTCTACCGCGGCGCCGCGGCGGGAAGCCGCGGCGTGTGGCTCGACCTCGGTGCGGAGGGGCGCGCGTTCGCGGCCGGGACGCGCGGGGCCGACTGGTCCGCGGTGATCCCGCGCGGCCCCTGGAGCGCCCGGTGGTGGGTCGTGGGGCGGGACTCCAGGGGCCGGCCGTGGCGCGAGCCGGGTCCGCCGGTCGAGTGGACGAGCGGCGACGGGCCGGCCGCCGAGGCGCCGGGCTTCCTCTGGTCGCTCCCCGGCGATGCGCGCTTCGAGCCCGGCCTGATCGGTCGGCATCTGCGGCCCGCGCCCGAGACCGCGCCGCCCGAGCTCGCGCCGGTCGAGGTGGTCGGTCGCCTCGAACCCGAGCGGCTCACGCTCCGCAGGCCGATGCGAATCGTCGCGCGCCGGCCGGGTGCGGGCGACTCGGCGCGCGTCGGGCTCTACCGCCACGGCGCCGACGGCTGGGACTATCTCGGCGCCAAGCCGGGCGCGGGCGCGAACACGATCGAAGCCGAATCGCGGCGGCTCGGCACCTTCGCACTCTTCGCCGACACGGTCGCGCCGCGCATCGTGCCGCTCGCGCCGCCGCGCGCGCCGGGCGCCGGGCCCTACAGCCGCTGGGCGCTCGAGGCGCGGCTCACCGAGGAGGGCAGCGGCGTCGATCCGCGCGGGAGCGCCTTCGAGGTGGATGACGTGCGCGTCCCCTCCGAGTGGGATGCCGAGCAGGACGTCCTGCGCTGGCGCCCGCTCCACGCACCGGCCGCGGGCGTGCACCGCTTCACCGTGGTGGCGACGGATCGCGCCGGCAACGTCGCGCGTCGGGCCGGAACCTTTGTGCTAGATTAGCTCCGCTCCCTTCGCGGCCGATTCACGCCGGCCGCGCGCAACCTCGGGGCCACGCCACCGACCGCGCAGGACGCGCCATGAACCACGCCGACTTCGTCCACCTCCACAACCACAGCGACTACTCGCTGCTCGACGGCGCGAGCTCGATCCCGCGCATGGTCGAGCGCGCCGCGCAGCTCCGGCTGCCGGCGCTGGCGCTCACCGACCACGGCTCGCTGTTCGGCGCGGTGGAGTTCTACCAGGAGGCGCGCCGCGCCGGGGTGAAGCCGATCCTCGGCATGGAGGCCTACGTCACCCGCGGCGACCGCCACGAGAAGTCGGCGCGCGACACCGCGCACCACCTGGTGCTGCTCGCCCGCGACGAGCAGGGGTTCAGGAACCTGATGCGGCTCTCCTCGTTCGCATTCCTCGAGGGCTTCTACTACAAGCCGCGCGTGGACCACGCGCTGCTCGCCGCGCACTCGGCGGGATTGCTCGCGCTCTCCGCCTGCCCCAAGGGCGAGGTGGCCTCCGACCTGCTCGACGACAACGAGGAGCGCGCCTACCAGACCGCGATGATGTACCGCGAGATGTTCGGCGCGGAGAACTACTTCCTCGAGATCCAGAATCACGGGCTGGAGATCGAGGACCGGATCCGGGCGCGGGTCGGGGCGCTGGCGCGGCGCACCGGGATCCCGCGGGTCGCGACCAACGACTGCCACTACCTGCGCCACGAGGACGCCGACGCCCACGACCTGCTGCTCTGCATCCAGACCGGGAAGACGGTGGACGACGCGAAGCGCCTCCAGATGCACACCGACCAGCTCCACTTCCGCACCCCCGAGGAGATGAAGGCGGCGTTCCCGGACGATCCGGACGCGATCCGCAACACGCTCGCGGTGGCGGAGCGCTGCAACCTGCAGCTCGCCTTCGGCCGGCCGCTGCTGCCCGAGTTCCCGCTCCCGGCCAACGTCGAAAGCCCCGAGCGCTATCTGCGCGACCTCGCGGAGCCGGAGCTGGCGAAGCGCTACCCGGGCACGCCCCAGGCCGTGCGCGAGCGCTTCGAGTACGAGCTGGACGTGATCTGCCGCATGGGCTTCGCCTCCTACTTCCTCATCGTGCGCGACTTCATCGCCTACGCGCGCCGCAGCGGCATCGCGGTCGGGCCCGGGCGCGGCTCGGTGGCCGGCTCGCTGGTCGCGTACCTGCTGCGGATCACCGACATCGATCCCCTCCAGCACGGGCTCATCTTCGAGCGGTTCCTGAACCCCGAGCGGGTCTCGATGCCCGACATCGACATCGATTTCGACGACCTCCGGCGCTCCGAGGTGATCGCGTACGTGAAGGACAAGTACGGCGAGGGCAACGTCACGCAGATCATCACCTTCGGCACCATGGGGGCGAAGGGGGTGGTGCGCGACGTGGGGCGCGCCCTGGGGCTCGCCTTCGCCGAGGTGGACCGGATCGCGAAGCTGGTCCCCGAGGGCCTGGGCATGACGCTCGAGCGCGCGCTCGAGCTCTCGCCCGACCTCAAGGGCCTGCCGCAGCGCGGGCCGGTCTACGCCCGCCTGCTGCGCAGCGCGCGTGCGCTCGAAGGGCTCGCGCGCCACGCCTCGACGCACGCCGCGGGCGTGCTGATCACGCCCGGCCCGCTGCTCGACTACGTGCCGCTCTACCGCCAGAAGGACGAGTCGGTCACCACCCAGTGGGACATGAAGGCGGTGGAGAAGGCCGGGCTCCTCAAGATGGACTTCCTCGGGCTGCGCACGCTGTCGGTCCTGCAGCACTCGGTGGCACTGGTGACGGAGAAGGAGCGCGCGGCCCTCGACCTGCTCGCGCTCCCGCTCGACGACGCGGCGGCCTACGAGGTGTTCCAGCGCGGCGATACGGTCGCCATCTTCCAGTTCGAGTCGAGCGGCATGCGCGACTACCTGCGGCAGCTCAAGCCCTCGGCGTTCGGGGACCTGGTGGCGATGAACGCCCTCTACCGCCCCGGCCCGATGGAGCACATCCCGTACTTCATCGAGTGCAAGCACGGGCGGCAGGTGGCGCGCTACGAGCACGCGGACCTGGAGCCGATCCTGAAGGGCACCTACGGGGTGTTCGTGTACCAGGAGCAGGTGATGCAGGCGGCGAACACGCTCGCCGGCTTCTCGATGGCCCAGGCGGACGAGCTGCGCCGCGCGATGGGGAAGAAGAAGCCCGAGGAGATGGAGGCCAAGCGCGCGCAGTTCATCGACGGCTGCAAGCGGAACAAGATCCCCGCGGCGAAGGCCGAGAAGATCTTCGCGACGATGGAGAAGTTCGCAGGCTACGGCTTCAATCGGTGTGTTTCTGGGGAGACGAGGGTGATGGACGCGACCTCGGGCGAGGTCACGACGGTTGCCGATCTCTTCCATCACCGCCGCGAGTTCCGGATCCACGCGCTCGGGGAGGATTGGAAGCTCAGGCCTCGGCGGGTCACCGACGTCGTGTGGAACGGGCGAAAGCCGGTGTTCGAGCTGCGCACTGCCCAGGACAAACGAATCACGGCGACCGCGAACCATCCGTTCCGCACGCTGGACGGGTGGAAACGACTGGACGAGCTGGCACCGGGCGATCGAATCGCCGGGTCCCGACAACCCGACGTGGACACGCGCGTCGATTCACGCGCCTCCGACCGGTACCCGGCAGCTGCCCACCCGGCGCGGGGCCGGCGGCTGCGTGAAGACGCCGAGGGGTACGATTCAGGCTGCGAGAAAGACGTGGCCTTGGCTCTCGACGTCGAGAGCAGGAGCGAATCCGAGAGGCTCGCCGCCATCGCCGACTCGGACGTCTCCTGGGACCGCATCGTCTCGATCGAGCCCCGCGGGGTCGAGGACACGTACGACCTCACGGTCGAGCACGACCACAACTTCGTCGCGAACGGGCTGGTCGTCCACAACTCCCACTCCGCCGCCTACGCGATGCTCGCCTACCAGTGCGCGTGGCTCAAGGCGCATCATCCGGCGGAGTTCATGGCCGCCACGCTCACCAGCGAGATGTCGGACAGCGCGCGCATCGTGACGCTGATCGAGGAGTGCCGGCGCCTGAAGCTCGAGATCCTGGCGCCCGACGTGAACCGCTCGGAGTGGCGCTTCACGCTCGAGAGCGGGAGCATCCGCTTCGGGCTGGGCGCGGTGCGCAACGTCGGCCAGGGCGCGGTGGACGCGGTCGTGGCGGCACGCGTCGGGGGCGGGGCGTTCCGCGACCTGTTCGATCTGGTGGTGCGGGTGGACTCGCGCACCATGAACCGCCGCGTGCTCGAGAGCCTGATCGCGGCCGGCGCCTGCGACGCGCTCGGCCCCGAGCGCGGCGCGATGCACGCCGCCGCGGGGCGGGTGCTCGAGCAGGTGGCGGCGCTCCAGCGCGACCGCCAGAGCGGGCAGTCGTCCCTGTTCGGCGAGGGCGGCGAGGGCGGGGTCGCGGTGGTGGCGCCTCCGATCCCGGCCTCGCCGCCGTGGGGCGAGGGTGAGCGGAGCGCGCGCGAGAAGGAGGTGCTGGGCTTCTACTTCTCCCAGCACCCGCTCGAGCCGCTGCGCGAGGGGCTGGCGAAGATCGTCACCCATTCGATCGCCGAGGCCCTCCAGCTCGAGGACGGCGCCGAGGTGCGGGTGGGCGCCGTAGTGATCGAGGTCAAGAAGATCACGACCCGCACCGGAAAGGCGATGGCGGGCGTGACCCTCGAGGACCTGACCGGGCGCTGCGAGGCCACCGTGTTCCCCGAGACCTGGGAGGCGACGCGCGAGTGGCTGGTCGAGGATCGCGTGGTCGTGATCTCGGGCCGCATGGAGTCGGGGGACCGGGGCATCAAGCTCCTGGTCTCGGAGGTGCGGACCCTGGAGCAGGCGCGGAGCCAGTACCGCCCGTGCCTGCACATCGAGATCAAGTCCGAGGACCTGTCGGTGGGCTGGCTCGAAGAGGTGGACGAGACGCTCTCCGGCTTCCCCGGCGAGGCCGAGGTCTACCTCCACATCCTGATGCCCGACCGCTCGCGCAAGGCGAGCCGCTCGAAGCGCTATCGCGTCTCCGAGGACGACCGCGTGGTGGGGGCGCTCCGCGAGCGCTTCACGTTCGTGCGCGTGGGCTGGGGAAAGGGGCTCTCGTGACCACCTGGCTCGATTTCGAGAAGCCCGTGGTCGAGCTCGAGGAGAAGATCCAGGAGCTCAAGTCTCGCGTCGAGGGCACGACCCCGACGGCGCGCGAGGAGATCGAGGACCTCGAGCGCAAGGCCGAATCGCTGCGCCGCGAGGTGTACGCGAACCTCACGCCCTACCAGCGTGTCCAGCTCGCGCGCCACCCGCGGCGGCCCTACGCCCTCGACTACATCGAGCGCTGCTTCACGAGCTGGACCGAGCTGCACGGCGACCGCCACTTCGGCGACGACCCGGCGGTGGTCGCGGGCCTCGCGCTGCTGGACGAGCGGCCGCTGCTCGTGCTCGGCCAGCAGAAGGGGCGCGACACCAAGGAGAACCTGCTGCGCCGGTTCGGCATGCCCAACCCCGAGGGCTATCGCAAGGCGCTCCGCTTGATGAAGCTGGCCGAACGCTTCGCGCTCCCGGTGGTCACGCTGGTGGACACGCCCGGCGCCTACCCGGGGCTGGGCGCCGAGGAGCGCGGGCAGGCCGAGGCGATCGCGGTCAACCTGCGGGAGATGGCGCGGCTCGAGGTGCCGCTCATCACGGTGGTGATCGGCGAGGGCGGCTCGGGCGGGGCGCTGGCGATCGCGGTGAGCGACGTGGTGCTGATGTTCGAGAACTCGGTCTACTCGGTGATCTCGCCCGAGGGCTGCGCCTCGATCCTGTGGCGCGACGGCAAGAAGGCCCCGCTCGCCGCCGCGGCCCTGCGCCTCACCGCGCCGGACCTGGAGCGCCTCGGCGTGGTGGACGGCATCCTGCCCGAGCCGCTGGGCGGCGCGCACCGGGATGCGGCGCAGTCCGCCACGACGCTCGCCGGGGCACTTCGCGGGCACCTGGACCGGCTGAACGGTGTATCTGCGGCGGAGCGTATCGAGCGGCGCGTGCAGAAGTACCGGCGCATGGGCGTGGTGCGCGAGGGTGAGGACGCGCGTGACTGAGGGGGGCGGGCGGGGCGGCCGAGTGCTTGACCCTCGGAAATCGCGGTTGCTAGACTTGCGCGCGGATTCGAATCCACGGCCCCGGGGAGTTGCCAACGGTTCTGGTTACGTCTTGAAGTGGACCGGTCGTCCGGTCGCCGCTCGCGCGGCCCGGGCCGCCGGTTTCGTCACCGTCCACCCTCCACGCACGTAGCCGGAGAGCCCATGGCCCTCAGCCCCGATCTCCTCGCCATCCTGGTGTGTCCGGAGTGCAAGGGAGACCTCGCCTACAGCGAGGCCACGCAGACCCTGACCTGCGACCGCTGCCGGTTGCGCTACCGGATCGTAGACGACATCCCGGTGATGCTGGTCGAAGAGGCCGAGAAGTTCTGACCCCGACCGTCGCCTCGCGTTCCCCGCACCGCAAACCCGGAAGGGCGGCGCCCGCCGCGTGGCTCGTGGCGGCGCTCCTCGCCCTGCCGGCCGGAGCGCTCGCGGCGCCGCGCGACGTGCGCCTGGTGTCCGCGGGCCCCGGGCTGGTGCGCTTCACGGTCGCGGTGCCCGAGGCGCGCATCGCGAGGGTGGCGCGGCACGAGGGACTCGACCAGATCGCCATCGAAGGCTACGGCAGCGACGGGCGCCCGGGCGCCCCGGCGCTGCCGGTGCGCGTGGTCGACGTCGCGGTGCCTCCGGCCGGCGAGGTGAGCCTGCGCGCCTCGGCGGCGGGCGGGGAGACGCGCGAGGGCGTCCTGCTCGCGCCGCCGCCCCAGGTCACGCGCGGGCACGAGGACGACCCGCCGCGCTACGAGCGCTCGGCCGAGGCCTACGCCGCGAGCGCCGGCGTCGCACCCCAGCGCGCGCGGCTGCTCGGCGTCACGTGGCTCCGCAACCAGCGCGTGGCCACGGTCGCCATCCTGCCCGCCGACTACGAGCCCGCGGCGCGGCGCGTCACGCTCTACCACGAGGTCGACGTCGAGCTGTCCTTCGCACCGGCTGCGAGCCCGGGGCCGGCCGCCGAGCCCCGCGATCCCTTCGAGGAGGTCTACCGCGAGGCGCTGGTCAACTACGAGCAGGGGAGGGCGTGGCGCAGGGCGCGGTCCGCAGCGCGCGGCGCGGCGGGGCGGGTCGCGCCGGCCCGCGCGGGCGCGCTCGCGGTCCCGTCGGTGTCGGACACCAGCATCTTCGCGGGACGCGGCTGGATCAAGATCGCCGTCACGAAGACCGGCTTCTACCAGGTGAACTTCGGGCAGCTCCGCCAGCTCCCCCTGTTCGCCGGCCTCCCCAACGGGCCGGAGAGCGCCCGGATCGAAAGCCTCCGTCTCTTCACCTGGCCCGGCTACCCGGTGCTGCCCGAGAACAACTACTGCGACGCGTGCGACTACCGGGAGGTGGCGATCCGCGTCGAGGAGACCGAGACGCCGGACGGGCTGTTCAACCACAACGCCGAGACCATCACGTTCTACGCGCTCGGCCCCAGCGACTGGGCGGACACCTACGAGCCGTCGCAGCCGGAGTCGGTGTTCGTGAACCACCCCTACGAGACCCGCAGCTACTACTATCTGACCGTGGCGACCGCGGAGAGCCCGGTGGCGGGGACGCCGGCGCGCATCGACTCGACCTCGGGCGCGGTGCAGCGCGTCGGGGCCCCGGCGCCGGACTTTCCCGCCCGCGTCCACGCCGAGCAGGACGTCGAGTACTTCCCCGACCTCTATCCCGGCTCCCAGTCCGTGTTCTGGGAGAAATGGTTCTGGCGCAGCATGTCGCTCGGGAACCTGTTCTCGCTCCCCGTGGAAACCCCCGGCGTCGATTCCACCCAGACCGCGACGATCCGGGTGCGCCAGTGGGGAATCGAGATCTTCCCCGGCAGCTCGGACCATCTGCTCGAGATCCTGGTCAATGGCCAGCCGGTTCCCCGGGAGGGCTGGTTCGGGAACACCGCGTTCTCCTATGACGCCGACATCCCGATTCAGGCGCTGCGCTCGCTGGACCCCAACACCGTGACCGTGAGCATCCCGGTGGCCGCTCCGCGGACCACCGACCGCAGCGCGCTCGGCTGGATCGAGGTCCGGTACCGCCGGCGCTTCGTGCCCGTGGGAGACGAGCTGGCGTTCGACACTCCTCCCGGGGGGGGCGACTCCCTCTACAGCATCGGACCCTTCACCTCGTCGCAGCGGCCTCGGGTGTTCGACGTGACCGACGCCTATGCTCCCTTCGAGGTCCACTCGGTCTCGTACAGCGCCCTGGGGGGCAAGTACCAGCTCGGCTTCGAGACCCCGGCCGCCACCCGGACCGGCCTGCGCCGCTACCGGATCGTCCCCTCCAACGGCATCGTCAAGGTGGCGGACGCGAGCGTCTCCGAGGCCGCGGCCACCAGCCTTCAGAACCTGCGGTCCACCCTGGGCGGCGCCGACTACGTGCTCATCTATTACGACGGCTTCAAGGCCGGCGCCGACTCGCTGGCGGCCTGGCGGACCTCCCACCTGCCCCTGGACGGCCCAGGCCCGCCCTACACGGTGCTGTCGATACCGGTCTCGGCGGTCTACGACCAGTTCTCGGGAGGGCGCACCGATCCCACGGCGATCCGCAACCTGCTGCGCGCCGCCTTCTACAACTGGCGGACGATCCCGGCGTTCGTGACCCTGCTGGGCGATGCGTCGTACGACTTCAAGAACATCAAGGGGCTGGCGCCGGCCGGGCTGCCGGGCTCGCTCGTGCCCACCTACGAGAACGCCTACTACCCGCCCAAGCAGTTCACGTCGGACGACTGGCTCTTCAACGTCGACGACCCCGCGGTCAACATCCCCGACTTCTACGGCGGGCGCATCCCGGCCGTCGACGCCGGCACCGCGCTCGACTTCGTGCTCAAGAAGACGCTGTTCTACGAGCGCCAGGCCCCGCTCGGGGAGTGGCGCGACAAGGTGCTGCTGATCGCCGACGACCAGGAGCAGGGGTCGCGGGACGACAACATCCACTGGGGGCACCTGTCGCAGACCACCCGGCTCGACAGCACCTTCACGCCGCCCCACATGGATCGCGACTACGTCTACCTCCATACCTACCCGGACGGCCCGGGGGACACCAAGCCGGGCGCCAAGGCCGACATCAAGCAGGCCGTCAACGACGGGGTGCTGTTGTTCAACTACATCGGGCACGGCAGCCCGTTCAAGCTCGCGGACGAGACGGTGCTGAGCGACGTGGACGCCGGGACCTTCACCAACGCCACCCGCCCCACGCTGTTCGTCGCGGCCTCGTGCGACATCGGCCGGTTCAGCGACCCCACGGTGCAGAGCCTGGGCGAGCGCCTGCTGCTCGCCCCCTCGGGCGGGGCGGTGGCGGTGATCTCCGCGACCGAGCTGGCCTACAGCGATCTCAACGTCGACCTCAACTGGGAGATCTACCGCCAGCTCTTCAACCGCCTGGCCGCCTCCGGGCAGTATCACGAGAGCATCTCCCAGGCGCTCCTGATCGCCAAGCGACTGACCTCGAGCGGGTACTTCGCGATCACGAACAACAGCAAGTACCCGATGATGGGGGACGCCGCCACGCGTCTCCAGCTCCCGCGCTACTGGGTGGACCTCTCGCTCCACGCCTGCGACACGTGCAGCACGGTGATCCACGAGGTGAAGCGCGGGCAGACCCTGACCTTCCGCGGCACCGTGCTCGACCGGCCGGGAGGGTCGCTCGTGCCGCTCGACGGCCTGGCCGATCTCCTGATCGAGGACTCGGCGCCGCGCGACTCCGCGCCGCCCTGCCCCCTCTACGACTACACGTTCTGCCGGAGCCCGCTCGACCCCGACGGCTGCCAGCCGAGCTGCCTCGACTGCGACACGGTCGCGTGTTACCGGCCGAACTACTGGTTCCGGGCCGGACCCATGTTCCGGGGCGACGTCAAGGTCGAAGGCGGCTTCCTCAGCGGGAAGTTCGTGGTGCCGATCGAGGCGCGGGGCGGGGCGCGGGGGCGGGTGCGGGCCTACGTGGACGGCCAGGCCGCGGGCGCCGACGGGGTGGGCAGCATCTACACCCAGGTCTCGCCCGGCTCGCCGGTCGTGGGCGACAACGAGGGGCCGCGCATCACGCTGTCATTCGCGAGCGGCTCGAACATCGTCCGCCCGGACGCCGTGCTGCGGGTCGACCTCTACGATCCGAGCGGCATCCTGATCACCGGCCACACCCTGCAGAACGGCATCGTGGTGACGCTCGACGGCAATACCACCTCGCGCGTGGACATCACCCCGAGCTTCCGCTACCTGACCGGCTCGTACACCACCGGCACCGCGAGCTGGACGCTCCCCAACCCACCCCCTGGGCCCCACACCATCCGGGTCTCGGCCGCCGACAACCTGGCGGCGGGGCTGACCGCCTCCTCCCACCGGTCGAGCACCACCATCGCCATCGAGGTGGCCGAGACGCCGCCGGTCAAGATCGTGAACGCCTACCTCTTCCCGAACCCCACCCACTCGGGCGGGCCGGGCAGCGGAGGGCAGTTCGTGGTGGACGCCCTGGGCGACCGGGTGAATGCCCTGCTCCGGATCTACACCGTCTCCGGCCGGCTGGTCCGGACCCTCGAGCTGTTCGACCGGCAGGGCCAGATCCAGATCCCGTGGGACGGCCTCGACGACGAGCTGCAGGCCCTGGCGAACGGGACGTACCTCTTCCGAGTCCAGCTCAACCTCAGGGATGAGGGGGGCAAGTCATCGCCCCTGCAAACCGCATCGACCCAGGGCCGCTTCGTGATCCTGAACCATTGATTCCGGGCGTCCCGAGGCGACGAAAACTTGATGGAGCCAAACCCGGGCTCGCGGTGTAAGATATGCATGTCCAAAGACAGCGGGGGGGAGTGCTTTTGCCTGGAGGGGATCGTTTGAACATGCGTGTTTCCGTTTCGATCGCAGGCGCCCTGTGCGCCATCTTGCTGGCTGGCAGCGCTTTCGCGCAGGGCGGAACGGGCATCGAGCTCGACATTCAGCCCGGGGCGCGGCAGAACGGCATGGGTGCTTCCGGGGTGGCTCTGGCGGACGATGCCACCGGGGTCACGTGGTGGAATCCCGCAGGGCTTGGGTTCGTCAACCGAGCCGCGGTCGAGCTGACCTACGCGCAGCTCGCGCCCAACTTCGCCAAGGACATCAACTACAACTATCTGAGCTACGTGCAGCCGATCGAGGGCTGGGGCTCGTTCGGCATCGGCGCGGTGTTCGTCTCGCTGGGCCAGATCGAAGGCACCGACGTCAGCGGCAACCCGACCCAGACCTTCGGCGCCAACGTGTTCTCGCCCGCCCTCTACTACGGCACCCGGCTCCTGCCCGATTTCTCGGTGGGCGCGGCGCTCAAGTACGTGCGTCTGCAGTACGCCCCCAACAGCCTCTCGGGAGTGGGCACCACCTTCGCGGTGGACCTGGGAGCGCTCTACCGCATTCCGGCGGCGCGCCTGAACCTGGCCGCGACCGTGCAGAACCTGGGGCCGAGCGTGGTGTTCATCAACGACGACGCGGCCAGCCCCCTGTCCCGCATGCTCAAGGTCGGTGCCGCGTGGGAGGCGATCTCGCACGAGCAGGTCAGCCTGCTGCTGGCCGGCGACTACGACCAGTCGCTGCTGAACAGCGACATCCGGATCTACGGCACCGGGCTCGAGCTGCGCGTCGCGCAGCAGCTCGCGGGGCGCTTCGGGTACTTCGCCGACCCCTACGGCCACGTCGGCGACATCACCTACGGCCTGGGTGTGAGCTGGGGCAACCTCACGCTGGACTACGGCACCCACCCGCAGGCCCGGGACGCGGACCTCGACAACGTGAAGAAGATCACCCTGGGCTACCGCTTCTAGCCCGGACGGTTCGCTCCCTATAGGATGTGCTCGCACCGGCGCTTGCGATCCGAGGGGTCGCTCCGCCGGCAGGCCGGGTCGCTGTTCCGCGCGTGATCCGCGTGCGGAGGAAGCGGCCCGGCTTCGGATTTTGAGGCCACAGCCGGCCGCGGCCGGCGGGCGGAGGATGGAGCCTGGGGGTCGCGTTCCGAGGGGGAGCGGCGAAGGCGCGCATTGCAAGTGGGCAGCAAGGAAGCCCGGTGCGGAACCCTGACTCGGGGCTTGCCGGCCGCGCGCGAGAGCATCGGGGGCTCTGGGTCCCGCGCTCCGTTGCGCTGACCTCGGGCGTCGGCGTGCTCGGCATCGCGCTCGCGTCGATCGCCGGGCTCCCGGTCGCCGCGCGCTCGTCCGGCACCGATCGCGGGCTCTTGGTGCGCCCACCGTGGGGAGCTGTGCGGGCAGCCGGCCCCAACGCGGCGCGCACCGCCGGCGCCCAGCCGTGGCTCCAGACCCTGCGCGAGCGCGAGCGGCGCTGGCGGAGCTTCCCCGACCTCGTGGTCCATCCCAGCCGGGAATGGGTGCCGCACTTCGGCGCCCGCCGCGGGGTACGCGCACCGTTCGAGAACATGCGGCCTGCCGGCGCGGGGGCGGGCGCCCCGCGGGCGCAGGCGGCGCCGCAGGTGATCCGGCTGGCCTTCATCCGCGTCGAGTTCGAGACCGACCGCGGCGGCAACGCCTCGACCGGAACCGGCCGCTTCGACCTGAGCGAGCCCGGGAACGCTTCGGCCCCGATCGACCGGCCACCCCACAACCGCAAGTTCTACCTCGACCACCTGGAAGCCCTGCACCGCTACTACCATGCCCAGAGCTACGGGGCGGTGGACATCCAGGGCGAGGTCTGGCCGCGCAAGAAGGCCGACGGATCGCCGGCGGACAGCCTGGCGTACCGGGTGAGCGACATGGCGGACTTCGGCCCGTGGGCGTTCGGCTCGAGCATCTACCCGGCCGCGGCGCACATGTTCCGAACCTTCCTGCTGGCGGCGGACGCCCAGGCCCGGGTGCTCGGGGACAGCATCCCGTGGCGCGACTACGACGGCCTGGTCATCATCCACGCCGGGAGCGACCTGCAGAGCGACGTGCGCCAGGACAGCAAGGAGGACATCCCGACCTTCACCCTGGGGGTCGCGGACTCGGACCGCGTCGTCTTCCCCAACGCCTACAAGGACTGCCCGGCAGACACCGCCGACACGCTCGCCGCCTACTGCCCGATCGGCGAGGCCTTGTTCGTCCCCGAGACCGCCAACCAGGACGGATTCTACGGGGCGATCAATGGACTGCTCGCGCACGAGTGCGGGCATCTGCTGTTCGGGTTCGCCGACCTCTACGACATCGAGACCGGCATCCCGGTGGTGGGCCTGTGGAGCCTGATGGACAGCGGCAACCTGGCGGGCGCGCCCGTGGTGTGGGAGGGCCAGGGGGACATCTTCGCGACCGGGATCCTGCCGCCCAGCATCGATCCCTTCCAGCGCTCGTTCGTGGGCGGCGCGCTCCAGTTCGAAGAGGTGGCCTACGACGGCGCGAGCACGCAGATCCTCGACGGCGAGCGCCATCCCGACATGCGCGCGATTCCGCTCTCCTCCGACGAGTACCTGCTGATGGAGAACCGCGCGCTCGCCCGGCTCGACACGCTGGTCCTCGTCCGGGACACGGTCACCAACGTGGTGCTCGGCCCCGCCTTTCCCGACCCCTACGAGTACGACGCCCTGCTCCCGGGCGGCGGCATCCTGGTGTGGCACATCGACGCCAGCGTGCTGACCTACTCGACCTCGCTGCGCGTGAACGGCGACTTCGGCTGGAACACCAACCGGCGGCGGCTCGGGGTGTCGGTGATCGAGGCCGACGGGCTCGCGGACCTCGGGGACCTCGGCTCGCCACTGCTGTTCGGCAGCTACCGCGACCCGTACTACCGGAGCAACAACCCGACGCTCTCGGACACCACGCTGCCCAGCCTGATCCCCAACACCCGCACGCGGCCGCACCTGCGTCTCGACTTCCTGGACGAGCCCGACGACACCATGCACTTCAGCGCGCGCCGTGCCTGGCAGCTGCCGGGCTGGCCGGTGGCGGCCGACTTCCCGCCCGGAGGCCCGCAGCTCCTCGCCGTGGATGCGGACGGCGTGCCCGACCTCGAGGTGTGCTGGGCGGGAGGGGACACGGCCGGCGCGGGCGCGAACGACATCTTCGTTGTGCGGCGGAACGGGCTCGGCATCCTCGGATCCTCGCTGGCGCTCACCACGCTGTCCGACCGCCCGCGGCCGCCGCTCGCGGCGCTCCCGCGCGGGGCCGGCGGCCAGGGCCCTTCGCTGCTCGCCGTCTCGACCTACGCGAGGGGCGGGAGCGGGGGCCAGGTGCTGCTGATCGACGCCGACCCGGCCAACGCCGGCCAGCCCTGGGCGGGCTGGCCGCCGGCGTCCTCGCCGGTGGTGAGCACGCCGCCGGTGTTCGCGGGTGCCTTCCCGGTGGCGAGCGTGCTGGTGGGCGGCGCGGACGGCTACGTCTACGCCTACAACCTGAACGGCTCGGTGGTCGCGCGCAGCCGCGATCCCCTTCCGGGGGCGGTGAGCGGGCGGCTCGCCGTGGCGGCCGCCTCCTCGATCCCGCTGCCCGCAGGCGGCACGACCTCGGGCTGGCTGGTGGCGGCCGGCGATTCGATCGGCGACGTCGCGGTGTGGGCGCTCGACGGCTCGGCGGTGATGACGCCGCTCTCCGGCTGGCCGCAGCGGCTCGCGACCCGGACGGATTTCGCCCCCGATTTCCTGTGGCTCGATTTCGACGGTGCCGGATCCGCGGGCGGCAATCCGAGCGGCTGCCGCGCGGGGCTGCCGGAGCTGGTGGCGCACGAGACCACGCGGCTGTGGGCGTTCTGCGCCGAGGGCAGCCCGCTGCGGGGCTGGGGCCGCGAGAACGGCGACACGCTGGTGGGAGCACTCGGAGCCGGCGATCCCGACGGCGACGGGTTCCCCGAGGTGCTCACGCAGACCCGGACCTCGAAGGTGGCGTTCGTGAACCTGAGCGGCTACCCGTCGCCGGGCTGGCCGCGCGCCGGATCGCCGGAGGGCGTGCTGGGCGAGGACTCGGTGCTCACCGAGCCGCGCGCGCCGCGGCGCTTTCCCACCCTGAGCCCGCCGCTCGCGCTCGACGTGAACGGCGACGGGAGGAGCGAGATCGTGGCGCCCAACACGAGCGGGATGCTGGCGGCGTTGGACGCCGCCGGCGCCACGCCCGAGGGCTGGCCGCTCGCGACCGGGTCCGGCGCGGGCGGCTCGGCGGTCGCCGCCGACCTCGACGGCGACGGGCTGCTCGAGATCGTGGCGCCCGATCGCTTCGGCCAGCTCTTCGCCTACTCCCTGCCGGTGCCGGCCGCGCCGCTCGCGGCCCATCCGTGGCGCATGCTGGGGGGCGATGCGCAGCGCACCTCCTCGCTTCCCGCCTCGGGGCTGTCGCCCACGCCTCCGCCCTCCGCGGGGCCGCTGGTGCGGGGCTCGCTCAAGGCGTTCCCCAATCCGGCGCGGCGGAAGCCCGTGTCCTTCGCCTACCAGCTCAGCGAGCCGGCGCGGGTCGAGTTCCGCATCCTCGACTCCTCGGGCCACGAGGTGGCATCGTTCTCGCGCGGCGGAGAGCGCGCGGACAACCTCGAGGTGTGGGATCCGGGATCGCTCCCGGCCGGGCTCTACCTGGCGCGGCTCAAGTTCAGCGCGGCCGGGCGCGAGGAGGTCCAGGTGCTGCCGCTGGGGATCATCCGATGAGGAACGGCCCGGCCTTCGTGCTGCTCGCCGCCGCGTGCGCGGCGCTCGCCGCGCCGGCCGCGAGCGCCGGGGCGCTGAACGGCTCGCCGCTCGCGCTCCCCCTGATCCACGACGGCGCGAAGCCCGAGCTCGTCCTGGCGCAGCGCACGATCACGCGCTCCTGGGGGCTCTCGGAGGATTCCACCTACGCGGAGATCTCGCTGCCCGACTGGAAATCCGAGGGCTGGGCCATGGCGCTCTCCGGGGCGGTCCCGGGCGCGGGCCACGCCTACCTGGGCGAGAGCTCCGGTTTCGTGTTCGCGCTGCTGGAGGCGGGCGGCTGGGTCGCCCGGCGGCACTTCGACAGCCGCAGCGACCGGCTGCGCGAGTCGGCCGGGGTGTTCCTCGGCAACCCGGCGGACAGCTCGGCCGCCTGGAGCTTCGCGCGCTGGGAAGAAAGCGGCGGGGGAGACGCCACCGAGATGCGCGCGCTCTACCAGCTCGACCGCTCGACGTTCAACGAGCGCATCGCGCGCGATCCGGCCTACGCCGGAGGCTGGCAGGTGCGCGCCATCCCGCCGCGTGACGAGTTCCGCAACTTCTTGGATCGCGCGGACGGCATGCTGGCGCGCAAGCGCTACGCCACGACGGGAATCTGGATCAACCACCTGGTCGCGGCCCTCGACGCGCTGCGCGCCGCGCGCATCGGCAACCTGCCGCTGCGCCGCAACCTGCAGCTCAAGGTGAAGGCCGCGGGCGGCCTGGGATCGCCGTCGGTGACCGCCTGCCTCGAGAGGAGGTTCTGATGAGCCGGGCTGCGCTCGGTTCGCGACTCGCGCCCGCCGCCGCGGTTGCGCTCGCGCTCGCGCTGGCCGCGGCGCTCGCGCCGCGCGAGTGCGCGGCGCTTCCGGAGGCGGCGCGCGCGTTCGCCGCCCCCGCGGCGGCGGAGGAGTGGAGCGGCGCGGCGACCTCGCCCGTCCTCGGGGCCGGCCGTCCCGCGCCGCCGCCCATGGCCTCGGCGCTCGCGCTCGAGGCGCCTACGCTGGAGTGGATCGGTCTCGGCCGCGGCAAGACGCGCCCGATCACCTCGAAGGAGCGGGGGCGCGCCGGGCTGCCGATGCTGAGCGCGGCGCGGGCGCAGATCCTGCTGCGCTCGCTCACCGTGCCGGGCTGGGGGCAGGCCACGATCGGAAGGAAGGGCTCGGCCAAGCTCTTCCTGCTTGCCGAGGCCGGCGTGTGGGCGACCTTCACGTCGTTCCGCATCCAGGAGCAGCTGCGGCGCCAGAGCTACGAACGCTCGGCGCGCCTGCTGGCGGGGATCGATCTGCACGGCCGGGACGAGGAGTTCCGCCGCATCGTGGGCGGGTTCCGCAGCAACGACGAGTACAACCTCTACGTGGTCGCGCGCGACGCGGCCAACCTCTACTACGACGATCCCGACCGGTACTGGGCCTACATCGCCTCGCACTCGCTCACCGGACGGAACGCGTGGAGCTGGAAGAGCGACGGGGACCTGCTGCGCTACCGGGCGCAGCGCAAGGACGCGCAGCGCGCCGCGCAGCGCGCCAACACCGCGGTGGCGGTGGCGATCGCGAACCGGTTCGTGAGCGCGCTCCACGCCGCGCGGCTGGCGGGGCGGCAGGACTCCGGCAAGCACTCGTGGAACTTCGAGGTGGCGCCGGGCGCGGCCGAGGACGCCATGGCGTTCCGGTGCGGAGTCCGCGCGCGGTTCTGACGCCCGTGTCCTGGCTGGCGCTGCTCGCGAGCTCGACCCTCGCCGCCTCCCCCGGCGCGGCGGCGGACTCGCTGCCCTGGGCACTCGTGGCCGCGGGCCCGGCGATCGCGAGCGCGGACGCGCGCAGCCGGCTCGCCGAGCCGAGCGGGATCGCCGTGGATGCGTTCGGGCGCCTCTACGTCTCCGACGCGTCGCTCCACTGCCTCAAGCGCTACGACGCGCGCGGCGCCTGGCTCGGCGAGTCGGGCTCGCTCGGCAGCGATCCCGGCCAGCTCCGCCGCCCGGGCGGGGTCGCGCTGCTCGGAACCCTGAGCGTCGCGGTGCTGGACCTCGAGAACCGCCGGGTCGAGTCCTACGACCTCTTCGGCCGCAGGCTCGGAACGCTGATCGACCTGCTCGGCCCCGACGTCGACGCCGCGGTGGGGCGCGTGGACCCGGTGGCGATCGCCGCCGACCGGGGCGGGGCGCTGTTCCTCGCCGACCGCGACGGCGAGCGCGTGCTGGCATTCGATTTCTCCGGACGCCTCACCCGCGTGCTGGGCGGCCTCGGCGCGCGCCCCGGCTCGTTCCGCGGCCTGAGCGGCGTGGCGGCCGGTCCGCGCGGCGAGCTGGTCGCGGCCGAGCGGGTGAACGCCCGGGCCCAGCGGATGGATGCGGGCGGCCGGGCGCTGGCTTCGTGGCCGCTCGACGTGCGGCCCGGCCGCGGCGCGCTGCCGGTCGCGGTGGACGACTCGGCGCGCACGGCGATCGCCGACGAGAGCGCCGGCCGGCTGTGGGTCTTCGATCGCTCGGGCCGGGTGCTCGCCGCGCTCCAGGGGCTCGAAGGTCCGCGCGCTCTGGCGTTCGCCCGCGACGGCTCCCTGCTGGTCGGAGAGGCGCGCTCCGGCCAGGTCCGCCGGTTCACGCTCGAGCGCACCGCCCGGCTCCCGGCCGCCGGCGAGGAGTAGCCCGTGGCGGGCCCTCACCGGATCGTCCGGTGCGCCGCGCTCGCGGCGCTGCTCTTCCTCCCGCGTGCCGCACGCGCGGCGGAGGCCATGGAGGATCCCGGGTGCGGCGTGATCCCGCTGGTCGCGCGCGAGGGCGCCCTGGCCTACGCGCTGCCCCACTCGTTCCTCCGGCCCGGAAGCGATTCACTCTGGACCCGCGCGGGTCCGTTGCGGCGCGGCAGGGACTACGACCTCGATGCCCTGCGCGGGCAGGTGCGCCTCACCGCCGCCCCGATCCCGGGCGACACGCTGTGGGTCTCCGCGTGCTGGCTCCTCCATCCGCCGCCGCTCGGGCTCAGGCTGATGAGCTACCGGCCGCGCGCGCTGGCCGCGGCCGACAGCGCGGCACCCGAGGCCGCCCCGCCGCCGCTGCGCCCCGGGCTGTCGCGCGATCCGACCGCGGCCCCCGCCGGGGCTTCGCTCAGCGTGACCGGCAACAAGACGCTGGCGGTGGAGTTCGGCTCGGCCCAGGACGCGTTTCTCCGGCAGAGCCTCGACCTGGCGCTGAGCGGAACGCTCGCTCCCGGCGTGCAGCTCACCGGAGTGCTCTCGGACCGCAACACGCCGCTCACCGAGTCGGGCTCCACCCAGGACCTCCAGTCGCTCGACCGCGTGCTGATCGAGCTCAAGACCCCGCAGGGGAGCGCCGCGCTCGGCGACGTGACGCTCACGCTCCCCGAGGGCGAGTTCGGGCGGCTCGAGCGCCGGCTGCAGGGCGTGCGCGCCGAGTGGGGCGGGGCGGGCTTCCAGGGCACCGCGGCGGCCGCGAGCGCCCAGGGCGAGTACAACCGCATGCAGTTCCTCGGCGTCGAGGGCCGGCAGGGGCCTTACACGCTGACCGACCGCGACGGCGCCAACGCGGTGTCGGTGGTGGCGGGCAGCGAGATCGTCACCGTGGACGGCGCCCGCATGACCCGGGGCGAGGGCGCCGACTACTCGATCGACTACGAGCGCGCCCAGATCACGTTCTCGAACCGGCGGCCGATCTCCTCCGCATCGCGCATCACGGTCGAGTACCAGTTCGCGGTCAACCGCTTCCGCCGCAACCTCGCCGCCATCGACGGGCGCTGGCAGGGCGGCACCGCGCACGCGTTCACCCGGGTGCTGAGCGAGGGCGACGATCGCGGGCGCCCGCTCGACCTCACCCTGGACGCTGCGGACCGCCTGGCGCTCCAGTTCGCGGGCGACTCGGCGAGCCGCGCGCTCTCGCCCGGCGTGACGCCGGGCGGCGGCGACTACGACACGGTGCGCACCGCCCAGGGGGCGCTGGCCTACGCCTACGCCGGCGCCGACTCGGGGGCCTTCGCGGTGCGCTTCGCGCGGATCGGCCCGGGACGCGGCGACTACGCCGATTCCGCGAGCGTCTCGGGGCGCACCGCGTATCGCTACGCCGGCGCGGGCCACGGCGACTACGTGGTGGGTCGGGCGCTGCCGCTGCCCGAGACCCACCAGCTCTGGGTGGTGGGGGGCGGGGCGCGCCTCGGGGCGGTCTCGGTCGAGGCCGAGGGCGCGGTGTCGCGCCGCGACCTGAACGCGTTCTCGACGCTGGACGACGGCGACAACCTGGGGCAGGCCGGGCGCGCCTCGGTGGCGCTCGAAGGCGCGCTGCCGCGGGGCCTGGGGCAGGGAGGCCTCGCCCTTCTGGCGCGGGGCGTGGGCCGGCGCTTCGCGGCGTTCAGCCGGCTCGACCGCCCGTTCGCCCAGGAGGACTGGGGCCTGCCGGTCGCGGCCGACCTCGAGCACCAGCAGCGGTTCGAGGTCACCGGGCACTGGAAGCCGGAGTTCGGCGGCGAGCTGCGCGCGAGCCTGGCGCGCCTCGGGCTCCCCGGCGGGTTCGAGTCGCTGCGCCGCGCCTTCGAGTGGGC
Organism: Candidatus Eiseniibacteriota bacterium; assembly: GCA_036507005.1. Classification (GTDB taxonomy): domain Bacteria; phylum Eisenbacteria; class RBG-16-71-46; order RBG-16-71-46; family RBG-16-71-46; genus WS-2. The sequence continues at coordinate 85,008 of DASXQT010000077.1, read as the reverse complement.
GCGCGAGGGCAAGGTGGCGCTGCGGGGCTCGTTCGAGCGCGCGGACGCGAAGGACCCGGCGCGCCGGTTCCGCGACGGCGGCCGCGAGCGCGCGCGCGGCGAGCTGCGGCTTAGGCTGCCGTGGCTCGAGCCCGCGCTGCGCGCGGAGAGCGACGAGCGCCGCACGCCGGGCGACAGCGCGCAGGCGGGCGAGCGCGTCCGCGAGGGGGCGCTCGAGCTGGCGAGCGCGCCGCGCTTCGCGTGGCACGCGCGCTCGGGGTTCACGCTGCGGCGCTCGGCCGCGCTCGGGGCCGCGGGCTTCGCGGACCGCGACGAGGCGCGCACCTGGAACCTGGGCTTCGAGAGCCCGGCGGGCAAGGCGTGGACCGGAGCCGTGGCCCTCCAGCGCCGCGACTTCGACCCGGTCGCGGGCGGCACCCGCTCGCGCAGCGACCTCGCGAGCGTGCGGCTCAAGGCCGACGACGCCAAACGCAACTGGAACGGCTCGCTCGACCTCGAGGTCACGAGCGAGGGCGAGAGCCGCCGCACCCGGACGCTGGTGTTCGCGGGCTCCGGCCTCGGCCAGTACGATGCGCTCGGCAACTTCGTCGGGCGCGGCGACTACGTGCTGGGCGAGGGCGTGGCCGACGGGCTCGACCGCGTGGCGCGCGCCGCGCTCAGTGCCCGGATCGGGTGGCAGTTCGGCCCCTCGGACGCCTGGCGGGGCTCGCGGCTCGAGTTCGCGTTCGAGGGCGACGCGCGGCGCCGCGGCGAGCTGCGCGCGAGCGACGCCGTGATCTCGCCGGGCGCCGCGCTGACCGACGGCGCGCTCGCGCGCGCCGCCGTGCTCCAGCGCCTGGAGTGCGAGCTGGCGCCCGCCTCGCATGCCGGCGCGGTGCGGCTGTTCGCCGAGCGCCGGGTGTCGGCGGACCGCGGCTACGACAACTACGCGCAGACCGTGGACCAGCGTGCGCTCGAGGCGCGCTGGCGCGCGCGTCCCGCGACGACGGTCACGGCCGAGCTCGCGAGCCGCCTCAAGCGCCAGGAGGCCGCGCAGTCGCTGCTCGGCGGGGCCGGCTACGCCCGGGTCCTGATCGAGAGCGGGGGATCGGGCCAGATCGTCGTCACGCCCGATGCGCGGCTGCGGGCCGCGGGCACGGTGGACGCATCGTGGGTGCGGCCCGAGGGCCAGCCCGAGTACACGCGCACCCTGAAGCTCGGCCCCGATCTCGGCCTCGCGGTTGGCCCGCGCGGCCGCATCGAGCTCGGCGCGCGACGCTCCTTCGTCCAGGGCCCGCCCGTGGCGACGCTGCTCCCGGTGCTGGACGCGCTCGCGCCCGCGCGCTGGGAGGGGACCTCGCGCTTCGACTACCGGGTGCGCGAGAGCACCACGGTCGCCCTGAGCCTCGCGCTGCGCGACGCGCCGCGCGGCGGGACCATCACCACCGGCCGCGCCGAGCTGAGGGCGTTCTTTTGATGAGCCGCATCGTCGCCATCGCTGCGCTCGCGCTGGCCGCGGCGTGCGGGCTCGCGCCCGAGGCCGCGGGCGCGGCGCGCCTCGACTACCGGGGCGCGGCGCTCACGCCGCGCCAGGCGGAGAGCCTGGTCCAGCCGGCGCTGCGCGCGCCCGGCGACTCCGCGGCGCTCGCGCAGGCGCTCGCCGACGTCGTGGACCGGCTCCAGGAGCTGGGCCACCTCGATGCGCGCGCGCGCGCCCGGTGGGAGGGAGGGCGCGCGCCGCGACTGGTGCTCGAGACCCTCGATGGGCCGCGCTACCGATTGGGCCCGATCGCGATCGTGGCCGGGGCGAGCGAGGACTCGGCGCGGCTGGCCGCGGCGCTCGACCTCCATCCCGGCGATCGCGCCGCGCCGGGCGCGGTGGGTGCTTCGATCGAGCGCGCCCTGCGCCAGGTGGTGGACCACGGGTACCCCTACGCCGAGCTGGGCGTGAGCGGCTGGCAGCAGGACTCGGGGGCGGTGGCGCTCCGGCTCGCCGGCGCGCTCGGGCCGCGCGTGACGGTGACGCGGGCGCGGGTCGAGGGGCTGCGGGTCACGCGCGCGGCGCTCGCGCAGCGAGCGCTGGGGCGCGTGAGCGGCGTGCCCTACGATCACGACGCGGCGCTCGCGGCCCGCGACCGCCTGGCCCAGCTCGGGCTGTTCCGCACGGTCTCGTTCGAGGGGCTCGAAGGCGAGGGGGACTGGAGCGCGGCCCAGCTCGTCTACCGCGTGGAGGAGCCGCGCTACAACCGCTTCGAAGGCGCCTTCGGCGTGCAGGGCCGCGGGGGAGCGGTGGGCGTGGCGGGGCTCGAGCTCGGCAACCTGCTCGGCACCGGGCGCGGGCTCGGGCTCGACTGGCAGGCGCGCGGGCACGGGCTCACGAACTTCGGCGCGCGCTACGTCGAGCCGTTGGCGCTGGGTACGCCGCTCCGGGCCGAGGCGGCGCTCGACCAGCAGGTGTACGACACGCTCTACGTCCGCACCCGCTGGGGAGGGCGGCTCCAGTTCCTGCTCTCCGCGGCGGAGAAGCTCGAGGCCGGCTACCAGCAGGAGCGCGTGGTGGAGTCGCAGGGGCTGGTGGAGGAGGCGTCGCTGCAGAACACGGTGTTCGCGCTGGAGCGCACCACGCTCGACCCGCAGGGTCCGCCGCGGCGGGGCTCGAAGGTCGCGCTCTCCGCGACCCAGAGCTTCAAGCGCGAGCGGCTGCGCAGCGGCGGGCGGCGCACCGCGCGCGCGAGCGCGGCCGAGGCGCACGGCGAGTGGACCCACGCCCTCGGCCCGGCGAGCGGGCTCGGGCTCGAGCTCTCGGCCGCCGGACGCTTCAGCTCGCAGCGCGTGCTGCCGCTCTACGAGCGCTATCCGCTCGGCGGCGCCGCCACGCTGCGCGGGCACGACGAGGAGGAGTTCCGCGTGGATCGCTACGCGCTGTCGCGGCTCGAGTGGCGCTGGTTCCTGGGCCGGACGCAGCGCGCGTTCCTGTTCTGGGACCACGCCTGGATGGGCACGCGCGAGGCGCTCGCGGACGGATCGGACCGGCTCGATGTCCTCGAGCGCGACGGCGTCGGCTTCGGTCTGAGGCTCGAGGCCGCGGGCGGCCTGATCGGGATCGACTACGGCCTCGAGCCCGGGCGCCCGCCGCTCGAGGGCAAGATCCACCTGCGGCTGGTCTCGACGTTCTAGGCCGGCGCGCGAAGACCGGTCCCCTGGCGCGGAAGCATTCCGGATCGGGTGATGGATGGCATTGGGCTCTCGCACCCGTCGCGCCGCCGAGTTGACGAATTCTTGTGTTGACGGGTTGCGCGAGTGCCGGACCCGTGGAGCGCCGCCGCCCCCGCCATCGCGCGCCAACCTGCGAGGGATGCCCGCAGACAGCGTGATTCTCTGCGAGGCAGGAAAAAGCTCGTGGCGCTGCCTGATATGCGTTCCCCGCGGCTCTGCGTGCGCCGAAATATGCCGTGATACAACGTGTGTGCCCCGCGGCCCCCGAGATCGCACCAGCCCCCGCTGGAGTTTCGGGCCATGAATGGCTGCAAGGATCCCTTCGCGACCTCCCATTTCAGCAACGACGCTCTGCTGCTCGACACCAGGGCATGGGTCAAAAGCGAACGCACCAGCACCGCGGTCTTGCTCAGCCGCCTCGCCGAAATCGACGAGCGCAAGCTCTACCTCGGGCTCGGCTACTCCTCGCTCTCCGCCTTCTGCGTCCACGAGTTGCGTCTGTCCGAAGATTCGGCCGGCAAGCGCATCCACGTGGCGCGCCTGGCGCGGCGCTTCCCCGACATCCTGGTCGAGATCTACGAAGGCCGGCTGCACCTCACCGCGGTCCAGATTCTGGCCCCTCATCTGCGGTCCGGGAACGCCGACGATCTGCTGGTCGAGGCCCGGAACAAGACCAAGACCGAGCTGGAGCTGATGCTCGCCCGGCGCTTCCCGAAGCCGGACGAGCCGGACCGGCTCGAGGCCATTGCTGCGCCGTCGCCCGCGCTGATCTCGGAGTTTCTGAGCGGCCCAGCGCGCGAACATGCTCTGGAGCATGTTCAGGCAACTATGCCGCATGGACCGTCTCATGGGTATTTCGGGATGCCCAATTCGGATGCCGTCGGTCAACATGCTCCAGAGCATGTCGAGGCATCAGTGGCGGGGCCCACTCGCCAGCATGCTTTGGAGCATGTTGAGCCACCCGTTCCGCGCGGCCGGCTGACGCCGCTCTCGCCGGGGCGCTACCGGTTCGGGGGCACCTGGGACCAGGAGGGATACGAGCTCTACAACGACTTCCGGGCGCTGGTGAGCCACGAGGTGCCGTCGGGGGAGTTGTCTCAGGTGCTCAAGGAGGCCGTGAGGATCGCAAAGGCCGAGGTCGAGAAGCGCAGATTCGGTGCGACCAGTTGTCCGGGTCACTCCCGGCCGACCCAGTCAGCCCGACGTATCCCGGCGGCGGTGAGGCGCGCGGTCTACGAGCGTGACGGTGGCCGGTGCGCGTTCGTGAGCGACGCGGGGAAACGCTGCGACGCGACCCGGTTTCTGCAGTTCGATCACATCGAGCCCGTGGCGCGCGGCGGCGAGGCGACGGTGGAGAACCTGCGTCTCGTGTGCTCTGCCCATAACCGGTACGCCGCGGAGCGCGCGTTCGGCGTCGAGTTCATGAGCCGCAAGCGCGAGGAGGGGCAGCGCGCCCGGGCGCAGTCGCGCGCGCCTACGCACAGCCGCAGCGCGGGGCGCGCGGGACCGAGCGCCTGAACGCGCTCCGGCCCGGAGGACTTGCGCCTGTGCTAACGTGGAGGGGCCCGTCTCGCCCACCCCGAGGATCTCCCGTGCGCGCGTGGATTTTCGTCACGCTGTCCCCGAGCGCCGGCGCAGCTCGGACCGAGGGCGGCCGATGAAAACCGGATCGCTGATGCGGGACGTGACGGCGCTGCTCGGCCCGGACGGCCGGGTGGGCGCGGGCTGGCCGCACTACGCCCCGCGCGCGGGACAGATCGGGCTCGCGGGCGACATCGGCCGCGTGATCGAGCAGGGCGGCATCCTGCTCGCCGAGGCTCCGACCGGCGTGGGCAAGTCGCTCGCCTATCTCCTCCCGGGCGTGCTCCACGCGATCGAGAGCGGCCGGCGCGTGGTGGTCGCGACCTGCACGCGCTCGCTCCAGGACCAGCTCTTCGAGCGCGACCTGCCCGCGCTGCTCGACGTGCTGGGGGTGCGGCTCTCCTGCGCGCGGCTCAAGGGGAAGCAGAACTACCTGTGCCTCCCGACCCTGGAGCTGGCCGAGGAGCGTGGCCCCGAGGAGACCGAGGCGCTCGAGCAGCTCAAGCGCTGGGCCGCGACCGACCCCGAGGGGGACCTGGATCGCTTCCCGGCCTCCGACCCCGAGGCCTTCCGCCGCATCCGCCCGCGGGTCGCGGCCGACCCGCACGCCTGCACGCTCGCGACCTGCCGGCGCGCGCGCGAGTGCTTCTGGGTGCGGGCGCGGCGCCAGGCGGCGTCGGCCTCGCTGGTGGTGGTGAACCACGCGCTCCTCGCGCTGAGCGGCGAGGTCGAGGGGCTGCTGCCCGAGTTCGACGTGCTGGTGGTGGACGAGGCGCACCGCCTCGAGGGCGTGCTGCTCGCCCAGCTCGAGCGCGCGGTGTCGCGCAACCGGTTCGAGGAGACCCTGCGTCTGCTCGGCAGCGCGCGCGCGCGCCCCGGCGCGAGCGGTGCGCCGCGCGGCGGGCTGCTGCGCCGGCTCTCGGCCTGGGCCGCTCCGCTGCTCGAGCGCGACCGCTCCTCCCGCGCGGGCGAGACCCTCGACGACCTGGGCTCGCGCATGACGCGCTGCCGCGCCGACGTCGAGCGCCTGTTCGAGCGCCTCACCCCCGCGGGCGAGGCGCAGGAGCTCTACGGGGCGCGCGCGCGCCACCACTCGGCCGAGGAGCTGCTGGGCCGCGACCTCGAGCCGCTCGAGAGCGTCCTCGCGCACTGCCGCGAGTTCGCGGGCGCCCTCCAGCGACTCGCGGTGCCGCTCGAGAGCGCAGGCGGGGCGGGCGTGGAGCTGGCCGCCGAGTCGCTCCAGGTGGCGCAGCGCTTCACGCTCCTCGGCAGCGACCTCCAGGCCCTGGTCGAGGCGGCGGACCGCGAATGGGTCTACTGGCGGAGCCGCGAGCGCGGGGGCGGGGCGGGGAGCGTGACGCTGCGGGGCTCGCCGGTCTCGGCCGCCGGATACGCGCGGCGCCTGGTGCTCGACCGCGCGCGCTCGCTGGTGCTCACCTCGGCCACGCTGCGCGCCGGGACCGACTTCTCGTTCCTGGCCCAGCGCCTCGGCCTCGGCGAGGAGAGCGGGATGCCGTACGAGGGCCGCACCTATCCCTCACCGTTCTCGCTCGAGACCCAGGTCGCGAGCTTCATCTTCGAGGGCGGCGAGGAGGCCGAGGCGGTCGCCGTCGCGGTCGCGGCGCTGGCGCGCGCCACGCGCCGCAATCTGCTCGCGCTCTTCACCGCGCACGAGCGGCTGCGCCGCGCGCGCGAGCGCCTGGTGGAACTGCTGCCGCCCGACATCGCGCTCATGGCGCAGGAGTGGGACGGGCCCGCCGCGCAGCTCGCCGAGCGCTTCCGGGCCGCGCGCGGCGCCGTCTTGCTCGGGGTGCAGAGCCTGTGGGAAGGTGTCGACTTTCCCGGTTCCTCATTGGAGATCCTCGTGGTGGCCAAGCTTCCTTTCTCGGTGCCGGACGACCCGCGGGTGGAGGCGCGCGCCGAGCGTCTGCGCGAGCGCGGGCTCGATCCGTTCCGCGTCGACGCGCTGCCCGAGGCCGTGCTGCGCTTCCGGCAGGGGATCGGGCGGCTGATCCGCCGCTCGGACGACCGCGGCGTGCTGGTGGTGTGCGACCCGCGCCTCGCGGCCGCCTCGTACCGCGGCCCGTTCCGCGACGCGCTCCCCGGCGGATGGCGGGTGGAGCGCGACCCGGAGGCGCTGGCGGAGCAGGCGGCGCGCTTCCTCGAACGCCCGGTGACCGCAGAGAGGAGGACGTGATCGAGCTCGGGGCGGGGCCGCTCGGCCTCGACGATGTGGCGCGCACGGCGCGCGAGCCGACGCCGGTACGGCTCTCCCCGGCCGCGCGCGAGCGCATGACGGCGAGCCGCCGGGTGATCGACGCCGTGTTGCGCGACGGGCGGGTGGTGTACGGGGTCAACACCGGCTTCGGCGAGCTCAAGGACAAGCGCATTGCGCCCGAGGACGTGCGCCGGCTCCAGGTGAACCTGCTGCGCTCCCACTGCGCGGGCGTCGGCCCCGCGGCGCCGCGCGACGTGGTGCGCGCCATGCTTCTGCTGCGTGCCGCCTCGCTCGCCCACGGCTACTCGGGGTGCCGGGTCGAGGTGGTCGAGGGACTGCTCGCCCTGCTCGCGCGCGACGTGACCCCGGTGGTGCCGCTCCAGGGCTCGGTGGGCGCCTCCGGCGACCTCGCGCCCCTCGCGCACCTGGCGTCGGTGCTGATGGGCGAGGGCGAGGCGTGGCTCGGAGGGCGCCGCATGCCGGCGGGGCTCGCGCTGCGCGGCGCCGGGCTCCAGCCGCTCGAGCTCGAGGCCAAGGAGGGGCTGGCGCTCATCAACGGCACCCAGCTCTCGACCGCGCTCGCCGCGCTCGCGTGCTGCGACGCGCGCAAGGTGTGGGAGGCGGCGCTGGCGGCCGCCACGCTCACCACCGAGGTGCTGCTGGGCTCGGTGGCGCCGGCGCGCGAGGAGGTGCAGCAGCTCCGGCCCTACCCGGGCGCGCTCGAGGCCGCGCGCCGCACGCGCGCCTTCGCCGAGGGCAGCGCGCTGGTCGCCTCGCACGCCGACTGCGACCGGGTGCAGGACGCCTACTCGCTGCGCTGCGTCCCCCAGGTGATGGGTGCGGCGTGGGATGCGATCGCCCACGTCGGGCAGCAGCTCGAGATCGAGATCAACTCGGTGAACGACAACCCGCTGGTGTTCGCCGCGGGCGGCGAGGTGGTCTCGGCCGGGCTGTTCCACGCCGAGCCGGTGGCGCTGGTCGCGGACTACCTCAAGATCGCGGTGGCCGAGATCGCCTCGCTGAGCGAGCGCCGCATCGACCGCCTGCTGGATGCGCGGGTCTCGGGTCTGCCCCCGGCCCTGGCCACCGAGCCCGGCCTCGAGTCGGGCTACATGCTGGCCCAGTACACCGCGGCCGCGCTGGTCTCCGAGAACAAGGTGCTTTCGCATCCCGCGAGCGTGGACTCGATCCCCACCGGGGCCGGGCTCGAAGACCACGTGAGCATGGCGCCGATCGCGGCGCGCCACGCCCAGGCGGTGGTCGAGAACACTGCGCGGGTGGTGGCGCTCGAGCTGCTGTGCGGGTGCCGCGCCCTCGAGTTCCGCCGCCCGCTCACGGCCGGCGCGGGCTCGGAGCGCCTCTACGGCGCGGTGCGGCGGCTGGTCGCGACCCCCGACGGCGACCGCCCGATCGCCGACGGCTGCGAGACCGTGACGCGCTGGGTGCTGTCGCGCGCTCCCGAGCGGCTGGCGGAGGAGGTGCTGGAGACGTGACCACGGTTGCGTCCCGAACCGTGCGCGCGCCGCGCGGGACCGCGCGCACCTGCCGCGGCTGGGCCCAGGAGGCGGCGCTGCGCATGCTGATGAACAACCTCGACCCCGAGGTGGCGGAGCGCCCCGACGAGCTGGTGGTCTACGGCGGCACCGGCAAGGCGGCGCGCTCGTGGGAGGCATTCGACCGCATCGTCGCCGCGCTGCGCGCGCTCGAGAACGACGAGACCCTGCTGGTCCAGTCCGGCAAGCCGGTGGGCGTGTTCCGCACCCACGAGGGCGCCCCGCGCGTGCTGATCGCCAACTCGCTGCTGGTGCCGCGCTGGGCGACCTGGGAGCACTTCTGGGAGCTGGAGGGCAAGGGGCTCATGATGTTCGGGCAGATGACCGCGGGCTCGTGGATCTACATCGGCTCGCAGGGCATCGTCCAGGGCACGTTCGAGACCTTCGCCGAGTGCGCGGCGCGCCACTTCGGCGGCACGCTCGCCGGCCGGATCGTGCTCACCGCCGGGCTCGGGGGCATGGGGGGCGCGCAGCCGCTGGCCGTGACCATGAACGGCGGGGTGTGCGTCGCGGTCGAGGTCGACGAGGCGCGCGCGCGCCGCCGCCTCGAGTCCGGCTACTGCGACCGCGTGATCGCGAGCCTCGATGAGGCGCTGGCGCTGGCCGAGGAGGCGAAGGCCGCGGGTAAGCCGCTCGGCATCGGGCTCATCGGCAACGCGGCCGAGGTGCACGCGACGCTCGCGCGCCGCGGCTTCCGCCCCGACGTCGCGACCGACCAGACCTCGGCGCACGATCCCAAGAGCGGCTACGTTCCCGCCGGGCTCACGCTCGAGCAGGCCGCCGCCCTGCGCGCCGCGGATCCCGCGGAGCACGTGCGGCGCGCGCGCGCCTCGATGGCGGCCCAGGTGCGCGCGCTGCTTTTGATGAAGGCGCGCGGCACGGTGCTGTTCGATTACGGCAACAACCTGCGCGGCGAGGCGGAGGCCGGCGGCCTCGCGCACGCGGAAGCGTTCTCCTACCCGGGCTTCGTGCCCGAGTTCATCCGCCCGCTGTTCTGCACGGGCAAGGGGCCGTTCCGCTGGGCCGCGCTCTCGGGCGATCCGGCCGACATCCTGGCCACCGACCGCGCGGCGCTCGAGGAGTTCCCGCGCGACGCGCGGCTCCACCGCTGGATCCCGCTGGCCGAGAAGCACGTGCGCTTCCAGGGCCTGCCGGCGCGCATCTGCTGGCTGGGCCACGGCGAACGGGCGCGCCTCGGGCTCCGGTTCAACGCCCTGGTGCGCGACGGCACGCTGCGCGCCCCGATCGTGATCGGCCGCGACCACCTGGACGCGGGCTCGGTGGCCTCGCCGTTCCGCGAGACCGAAGGCATGCGGGACGGCAGCGACGCGGTCGCGGACTGGCCGATCCTGAACGCGCTCCTCAACACCGCCTCGGGCGCCTCGTGGGTGAGCGTCCACCACGGCGGCGGCGTGGGGATCGGAAGCTCGATCCACGCCGGCATGGTGATCGTGTGCGACGGGAGCCGCGAGGCGGACGAGAGGCTCGAGCGCGTGCTCACGAACGACCCGGGCACCGGCGTGATGCGCCACGCGGACGCCGGCTACCCCGAGGCGATCGAGCACGCGCGGCGCTCCGGCATGAAGCTGCCGGGCATCACCGGGGAGCCGCGCCCCTCATGACCCTGATGCCGGCGCGCGAGCCCACCGGCCGTCCGGTCGCGGGCGGCGCCTCCTACATCCTGCTCCACAACACCTCCGAGGTCGTCACCCCCGATCCGGCGGGCGAGAAGATCCTGCGCTATCCGAAGGGCGCCGTGGTGTTCCAGGAGGGGCGGGTGCTCGAGATCGGGCCCGCGGCCCAGCTCGACGCGCGGCACCGCGACGCGCGCCCGGTGAACGGCAACGGGCACCTGGTGACGCCCGGCCTGGTGGACTGCCACACCCACATGGTGTTCGCGGGCCATCGCGCCACCGAGTTCCACCGCCGCCTGAAGGGCGAGAGCTACGAGGAGATCGCCGCGAGCGGCGGCGGCATCCTCACCACGGTGAAGGCCACGATCACCGAGCGCGAGGCGGTGCTCGAGAAGACGCTGGCGCACCGCCTCGAGCGCTGGCGCGCGAGCGGCTGCACCACGGTCGAGGTGAAGAGCGGCTACGGATTGACGCCCACGGCCGAGATGCGGCTGCTCGAGATCATGCGCGCGGCGGCGCAACGGGTGCCGGCGCGCGTGCACCGTACCGCGCTGCTGCTGCACGCGCTGCCCGACTCGTACCGCGACCGCCGCGAGCGGCTGATCGAGGAGCACTCGGCCAAGACCCTGCCCGAGATCCGGCGGCGCGAGCTGGCGAGCGCGGTGGACGCGTTCTGCGACGGCGTGGGCTTCAGCGTCGCGGAGTGCCGCGCGCTGCTCCTCCGCGCGCGCGAGCTGGGCTTCGCGGTCAAGCTCCACGCCGACCAGCTCGCGCAGAGCGGCGGCGCGCGGCTCGCGGCCGAGATCGGCGCCTGCTCGGCCGACCACCTGGAGAGCGCGGACGAGGAGGACTGGCGGGTGCTGGCGAAGGCGGGGGTGGTCGGCGTGCTGCTCCCCGCGGCGGCCCTGACGCTCGGCCTGCCGCTGCCGAAGGCCGAGATGCTGCGCGCGACCGGGGCGCGGGTGGCGATCGCGACCGACTTCAATCCGGGCACGGCGCCGGCGCAGTCGCTGCTCGAGTGCGCGGCGCTGGCGGCGCGGCTGTGCGGCTTCGACGCGGAGGAGACGCTGATGGCGATCACTTGGAACGCGGCGCGCGCGCTCGGGGTCGAAGGCGACGTCGGGCACCTGAATCCGGGCGCGGCGGGCGACGCGGTGGTGTGGGAGTGCGAGACGATGGAGGAGCTGCCGTACTGGCTGCCCGCGGTGCGGCCCGATTGCGTGTTCATCCGCGGCGCCGATCTCGCGCTGCCGACGGTCGAGAGGCGGGTGTGGCCGTGAGCGTGGAGTCGGAGCCCGGCCGCGAGCCTGCGCCATCGTCGATCGACAGCATGCTCCGCCGCCTCTCCCGGCTGGAGGCGTCGCAGCGCCGCACGCGCGCCGGGCTGGCCTTGGTGGCGGTGGCCTGTCTCGGCGGGGTGGTGGCGCTCCTGGTGTGGATGGAGCGCAGGCATCTGGCATGGCGGGCGGACACCATCTTCGCTCGACGCTTCGTGGTGGAGGACTCCGGCCGGGCGCGGGCGGAATTGGGGATGGACGCGCATGATTGGGCCGTGATGCGGCTGGGGCTGGACCCGCACGGCGTGCCCGGGGTGGCGGCCGGGGTTTCACCCGGTCGTGGCGCGCAGCTCTTCGTTCAATCCGGGGACGGGCGCAAGATCATTCTCATCGGTTCGACGCTCGCGCTCGATGCGGGGAGCGGGGTCCAGGCAGCTCTCGAGGCGGGCGGTGATTCCGGATACCTGATCCTGAATCGCGCGGGCGCGACCACCCGGTTCGGCCCGACCAGCCACCTGACCCAGGTGTTTCCGCGCGGAGGAGGCCGCACCCACCCATGACCCGACTCGTCGAGTGCGTGCCGAACTTCTCCGAGGGCCGCAGGCCCGAGGTGGTAGAGGAGCTGATCCAAGCGATCGCGGCGGTGCCGGGGGTGACGCTGCTCGATCACGAAAGCGACCCGGACCACAACCGCTCGGTGCTGACCTTCGCGGGCGAGCCGGATCCGGTGGCGGAGGCCGCGTTCCGCGCGGTGGCGCGCGCGGCGCAGCTCATCGACCTCAACCGCCACTCGGGCCAGCACCCCCGCATGGGAGCGGCCGACGTGGTGCCGTTCGTGCCGGTCGAGGGCATGACCCTCGACGACTGCGCCGAGATCGCGCGCCGGGTGGGCGCGCGCATCGGGGAGGAGCTGTCGATCCCGGTCTTCCTCTACGAGGCCGCGGCGACGCGCCCGGAGCGCGTGAGCCTCGCGGACGTGCGGCGCGGGGAGTTCGAGGGCCTGCGCGACGCGATCGGGAAGGACCCCGGGCGCCGCCCCGACTTCGGCCCGGAGCGGATCCATCCCACCGCGGGCGCCACGGCGGTGGGGGCGCGGCGCTTCCTGGTGGCCTTCAACGCCAACCTCGCGACCTCCGACGTGCGCGTGGCGAAGGCGGTGGCGGCCGCGATTCGCGAGCAGGGCGGGGGCTTGAAGAACGTGCGCGCCCTGGGCTTCTCGATCGAGGGCGGGCGGCGCGCGCAGGTGAGCATGAACCTGGTGAACACCGAGGCCACGCCCATCCACCGGGTGCTGGCGCTGGTGCGCGACGAGGCGGCGCGCCACGGTGTTGCGATCGCGGGCTGCGAGGTCGTGGGGCTGATCCCCGAGGCCGCGCTGCTCGACGCCGCCTCGCACGCGCTCCAGCTCGAGGGTTTCCGCCGCGACCAGGTGCTCGAGCTGAGGCTCAGGAATCCGCCGCTCACCGAGGCGGTGTCGATCGGATCCTTCTTCGACCAGGTGGCCTCGCCCACGCCGACCCCGGGCGGCGGAACCGTCGCCGCGTTCGTGGGGGCGCTCTCGACCTGTCTCGCCACCATGGTCGCGAACCTGACGCTGGGCAAGAAGAAGTACGCCGCGAACGAGGAGGGGCTGCGCGCTCTCAAGCGCGAGGCGGAGTCCCTGCGGCGCGAGCTGCTCATGCTCGCGCGCCGCGACGCCGAGGCGTTCGAAGCGGTGCTCGGGGCGCGCCGCCTGCCGCAGGCCACCGCCGCGGAGGCGGCGGAGCGCGAGCGCGCGCTCGAGCGCGCCGGGCTCGAGGCCACGCGCATCCCGCTCGCGACCGCCGCGGCATGCCTCAAGGCGGTCGAGCTGGCGGAGGCCGCCGCCCGCCTTGGCAACGTTCATGCCGCCTCCGATGCCGGGGTCTCCGGGCTGCTCGCGCGCGCGGCCGCGGAGGGTGCGCTCCTCAACGTTCGAATCAACCTGAAGTCACTCGCGCAGAACGCCGATAAAGAGGAGGTCGAGATGGATTTGCAACGCCTTCAGACCGCCCTGGAGTCGTCGGCCCGAGGCTGCCTGGAAGCGGTGCATAACGCCTTGGACGCCTGACAGGGATAGGAGCCGGCGCCGGAGTGCGTGCGCCGGGGAGAGAGCGGCTTGGAAAAGGCGATCGAGATCAAGCGTCGGGCCCAGCGCTGCATCCAGAATGGCGACCTCGACGGCGCGCTCGGCGAGTACGAGAAGCTGGTCGCCGCCGACGACTCCGATCCGTACAACCTCGTCCTGCTCGCCGACCTCCTGTACAAGAAGGGCGACCACGCCGGGGCCGGGCGCCGCTACCTCGCCGCCACCGCCGCGTACGAGAAGACCGGCCTCTACAAGAACGCGATCGCGATCTGCAAGAAGATGATGAGGCTTTCGCTTTCGCACGCCCAGGTGCTGCAGCGACTCGCGGTGCTCCACGGCCTCGACGGGCTGACCACCGAGTCCGCGCTCTACCACATGCAGTACGCCGACCTCCTGCTGCGCGAGGACAAGACCGCCGAGGCCGCGACCGCGCTGCGCGCCGCGTTCGAGGTCTGCCCCGAGAACATCAAGGCGCTCGAGCGCCTGGCGGACGTCCTCCTGATGGACGGCGACAAGGACGCGGCGGCGAAGGCGCTGGCCGAGGCGGCGCAGCACTATCAGTCGGCGGGCCAGGCCGGCGACGCGGATCGCTGCCGCGGCCGCCTGGCGATGATCAAGCCGGGCGGCGTGCCCGCGCGCGCGGCGGAGCCCGCGACGCGCGCGGCGGCGTCGCCGACGACCAGGCAGGCTCTCGACGACACACTGCTCGGCGTCACGCCGCTCGAGCCCGAGCCGCACGCCGCGCACGGGCACTTGGGTGCGTCCGCCCGGACCGCGCCCCCGGCTGCCGCGCAGGCGGCGCACCGCGAGATGGCGGCGGGGCCGGCCGCGGCCGCCACGCCGCCGCCGGCTTTGACGGAAGAGGGGCTCGAGATCGAGACCGGCTATCCGTCCGCAGCGGCGCCCGCCGCGCGCGAGGCTCCGGCGGAGAGCGCTCCGGCGCCGGCGCCGCGAGCGACGCCTCCCGCGCCCGACGGGCCGGGGCTCGCGTTCGACGCGCCGGCACTCGCCCGCGCCCGGGCGCAGGAGATGGAGCCGGCGTCGCAGCCCGCGGCGGCCGGCGCTCCCTCGCGCCCGGCGCCCGTCGAGGCCGCGGCGCCGGCCGCGCCCACCGGGCACGCGAAGATCGAGAAGCTCCTCACGCTCGCTCAGGAGCAGTTCCGGCTCGGGCGCCGCGAGGTCGCGACCTCGGCGCTGGTCGAGGCCGCGAGCGCCTACGAGGAGCTGGGGCAGTACGACAACGCGGCCACCATCTACCGCAGCCTGAGCAAGAGCGCGCACGCGGCCACCGACGTGATGATGCTGTGGATGAAGAACTGCGAGGTCCGCCGCGACCTGGTGGAGGCTGCCCTGGTGGCGTGCGAGCTGGGCGACCTGGCGCTCAACGAGGGCGACCTCCAGGGCGCGCGCTCGTGGTTCAAGCGCGCCACCACGCTCGACGCCACGAACGCTCTCGCCCACCGCAGGCTCCAGCGGCTGGGGGACGTGGCGCCCGCCCCCGAGGTGGTCGCGGCCATCGCGCCCGCCGCCACCGTGCCCGCCGCCGCGGCGCGCTCCCTCCCCGCGGCGGCGTTCGAAGCCGGGCGCGTCGAGGTCGAGGTCGGACGCGGAGGCGCGGTGACCTTCGACCTCGGCTCCCTGGTGTCCGAGTTCCAGCGCGGGATCGAGGCGCAGATCTCGGGCGACGCCCAGGGCAACTACGATCTCGCCATGACCTACCGGGAGATGGGCCTGCTCGAGCAGGCGATCGAGGCGTTCCGGACCGCGGCGCGCGACCCCGCCTTCGTGGTGCGTTGCACCGAGATGGTCGGCCGGTGCCTGCTCGACGAGGGGCGCTTCGACGAGGCGGCGCGGGAGTTCACCCGCGGGCTCGAGGTGCAGGGGCTTTCGCCGATGGCCAAGGCCGACCTGCGCTACCAGCTCGGGCTGGCGCAGGAGGCGGCCGGTCACACCGCCGCGGCGCTGGCCGAGTTCGAGCGGGTGTACGCGATGCACGCCAGCTATCCCGACGTGGCGCTCAAGATTCGCGTTCTCCGCAAGGCGCTGGAGCACCGCTGATGGGCGGGCCGCCCGCCGCCCAGGGCGGCCGCCGGATCGACCTTCACGCCCACACCACCTTCAGCGACGGCGACCTGGCGCCCGCCGCGCTGGTGCAGCGCGCGGTCGCGCGCGGCGTCGGAGCGCTCTCGATCACCGACCACGACTCGGTCGAAGCGCTGCCCGCGGCGGGCGCGGCGGCGGGGACGGACCTCGAGCTGGTGCCGGGGATCGAGGTCTCGACCAGCCACGGCGGGCTCGATCTCCACATCCTCGGCTACTACCTCGATGCCTCGAGCCAGGAGCTCGCGACTCGCCTCGCGCGCTTCCGCGAGGAGCGCCGCGAGCGCATGCTGCTCATGGTGGAGCGCCTGCGCGAGCTCGGGGCTCCGGTCGAGGCCGACGAGGTGTTCGAGATCGCCGGCGAGGGCGTGGTGGGACGCCCGCACCTCGCCGAGGCGCTGGTGAGGGCCGGGCACGCGGAGAGCGCCGAGGACGCGTTCCGCCGCTTGCTGGGCTCGCGCGGCCTGGCGTTCGTGCCGCGCCCTGCGTTCCCACCGGAGGAGGCCATCGCCCTGATCCACGGCGCGGGCGGCGTGAGCGTGCTCGCGCATCCCGGCGCCGGGCTGGTGGACTCCGTGGTCGAGGGGCTCGCGTCCCACGGCCTGCGCGGCATCGAGGTGTGGCATCCGCAGCACAACCCGATCACCGTGCGTCGCTACCAGGCGCTGGCCTCGCGCCTCGGTCTGCTCGAGACCGGCGGCTCCGATTTCCACGGCCCGGGCCGCAGCGCCGACCTCGGGGATCTGCCGGTGCCCGCGCGGGCGCTCGCCGCGCTCAAGCGGGCCGCCGGCCTCCGGGGCTGAGCAGGCGCGGCGGCGCGGCCGGTCGCCGCCCGCATCGCACCGCGCATCCCACCCGCGTTGACCCGGGGTGAAGCCGCGGCTACTCTGCCGGCTCCCGTCCGCCCCCGTTCGGCACGCTCCCGCGGAGAACCCCTCCGATCGCACCCCAGCCGGTGTCCATGCGTCGCCTGTCCTACGCGGCGCTCCTCACGGCCGCGGGGCTCACCGGAGCGTACGCGGAGACCATTCCCAACTTCGAGGTCCTGACCTTCACGGCGTTCTGCGCCGGGATCCTGCTGGGCGCGCGCGACGGGGCGCTGACCGCGGCGATCATGATGCTGGTGTTCTCGCTGCTCAACCCCTACGGCGCCGCGCAGCCGCTGATCACGGTGTCGCAGGTGGTGGGCGAGATCGGCGCGGGCGTGGCGGGAGGGGTGCTCGCGTCCGTGGCGATCGCGAGAACGCCCGCGCCGGTGCGCGCCCTCACGCTCGCGCTCACCGGGGCGGTCGTCACCCTGTTCTTCGATCTCGTCACCAACCTCGCGACCGGCTACCTCCTCGGTCAGGTCCGGCTCACGTTGCTCGGAGGGATCCCGTTCTCGCTATGGCACGTCGGCACGAACGTCGCGCTGTTCGCCGCGATCGGCACCCCGCTGGTGGGCGCGCTCTCGCACTACCGGTCGCGGCTCTCGCCCTCGCGCTAGCCCCGGGGCGGGGCGGCGCGCAGGCGGCCGGCGCGGGCGTCGTGCCGGTGGCGGGCACGGCGGTCGCCGACGCGCCCGAGTGGTGGCGGGAACCGGGGCGCCCGGGCTTCGCGCCGGGGTCCGCGCTCGGCACCGGGTTCCCGTGGGTCCTGGCCGGGCTCGCGCGCGGCGCGTGGGGCGTGACCGCCCCGGTGACCGGGATCCGCTATCCGGCGCTCCCCGGCGCCCCGTCGGCGCTCGAGCCGCTGGCGTGGTGCGACTCGCTCGAGGTCAGCACCGGCGAGGGCGCGGGCTTGGGCGGCTACGACGCGCCGCTCGCGTGGGTGCGCCCCGGGCCGGGCCGCCAGGCCGCGCCGCGCTCGCGCGCCATGTTCCACGTGCTGAACGGCGACTTCGACCTGGACGAGACCGGGCTCGCGATCGAGCGCGGCGATTCGCTCCGGGCGATGCGGGTCGGCGCGTTCTCGGGAGATCGCGGCGAGCGCGGCGGGCTCGCGCTCGCGGGCGCACACCTGTGGGGAGGCTCGGGGACGCTGCGGCGCGGGCGGCACTCGTTCGAGGGCGGCTACGCCCAGCGCGGCGTGGCCTCGCTCCTCAAGGGCGGCGAGGAGGAGGCGCTGCGGGCCGAGAGCGGGTGGGTCGGCTACGGCGTGAGCGCCGGCCGGCTCCGCGCCGCACTCTCCGCGGCGCGCGACCGCGCCGTCGGGGAGAGCTTCCTCCCGGCCCGCGACGTGTACGCCTGGTCGCGCCGCGACGCCGAGCGCAACCAGGTCGCGCTCGAGGCCGGTGCTTCGCGCGAGGGCCGCGACCTCGCGCTGCGGGCGGAATGGAGCGAGAGCCGGGTGCGGCGCACGGAGGGCCCGGCGTTCGACCGCCGGGCGAAGACGCTCTGGGTGGCGGCGCGGCTCGCGCAGCAGGCGCGCGAGGGCACGCTCGAGGTCGCGCTCGGAGCCGGCCACCACGACGCCCTCGATCGCTGGGACCTGGCGCCATCGGCCGCGTACCGCTTCGACGTCGCGCCGTTCTCGGGGCGCGTGGTGCTGGAGCGGCTGCTCGCCCCGGTGTGGTCCGATCTCGCGCCCGGGGTCGCCCCCTTCCTGCAGAGCACCTGGGTGGCGGGCTGCGAGGTGGACGCGAGCGCCGGCGCTTCGCTCGACGCGCGCGTCGCGTTCCTGCTCGGGACCAGCCGCGACCGCGCGATCGTCTCGCGCCTGCCGCTCGAGGAGCAGTGGCTGCGCGCGGGGCTGAGGCCCGATCCCGGCCGTTACGATTTCGGCCTGCTCACGGCGGCGGGCGCGTGGCGCTGGCGGCGCGCGTCCGGCGCGCTCGAGGGCTTCGCGCTCGCCCGCGACCCGGGCGCGCTCCAGCCGGCCGTGGACCCGTCGTTCGGCGGGCGCGCGTCCGCCGGGGTGCGCTTCCAGGCGTTCGGCGGGGATCTCGACGTCACGCTGCGGGCGGAGATGGAAGCGATCGGCCCGCGCGAGAGCGAGGCCGCGGTCCCGCGCCGCCTGCCGGGCTATGCGAGTGCCGGCCTGGCCGGCGAGTTCGGGCTGGGGGACGCGCGGGTCACGGTGCGCGTGCGCAATCTCGAGGACCGCATCCGGCCCGAGACCTGGATCGACTCGGCCACCGGCCGCGAGGCGGAAGGCGTGGGCCGCGAGTTCCGGGTCGGGATCGCCTGGAGGCTCTTCAACTGAGTCGCCGAGCCGCCCCCGCGAGGAGAGCGGCCCGGTGACCCTCAACTCCGCGGAGCGGCGGGGCGCGCTCGTGGTGCTGCTGCTGCTCGCGATCGGCGCCGGATACGACCTGTGGCGCGCGCTCGGGCCCCGCGCGGCGCCGCCGGCCGCCGCGGAGCGCGCGCGCGACTCCGCCGCGGTCGGCGCGGCGGCCGCGGATTCCGCGGCGCCCGACTCGACGCCGCGATCGGGCGGAGGCCCGGTGCTCGACCTCAATCGGGCCGGGGCCGACGAGCTCGACGCGCTCCCCGGCATCGGCCCCGTGCTCGCGCGCCGCATCCTCGAGCACCGGCGGCGCAACGGCCCGTTCCGGCGGATCGAGGAGCTGCGCGCCGTGCGCGGCGTGGGGCCGCGCCTGCTCGCCCGGCTCCGGCCGCGCGTGAGCGTCGGAGCGCCCGAGGCCCCCGCGCGCTGACTCCCGAAGGCGGCGCGCGGTTGCAAAACGCCATCCCGTCGGCGTTGCAAGCGTGCAGTTTCCGCTTCAGTCGGCCCGCGCGAGGCCGATAAGGAATGCGGGTCGACGCGCGGGCGGAAGGCCGCGCACGGGCGTCGGCTGCCGGACGATTCTTGCCCGCGTCCGTCGGCCGAAGCGCCTGCCGATCCCTCAGAGGCACGGTCCCCCGGTTGCGCCGGGCAGCTGCGCACCGTCTACGGAACTCACGCGTGCACGAAGACATAGGCCAGAAATTGATCGAAGCCCGCCTGATCGACGCCGCCTCGCTCTCGAAGGCGCACCAGCAGATGAAGAACGTCGGCGGGGGGCTCACCGGCACGCTGGTCAAGATCGGCGCGATCACCGAGGAGGCCCTCCTCGAGTTCCTGTCGCGCTTCTACGGGGCGCCGGCGATCGACCTCAAGTCCTACGACCCCGATCCCGGGGTGGTGCGGCTGCTCCCCGGGGACGTGGCGATCAAGTTCATGGCGCTCCCCGTGTCGCGCAGCGGGCGGCGCCTGGTGGTCGCGATGGCGAACCCGACCAACATCTTCGCGATCGACGACATCAAGTTCATCACCGGCTACGAGGTGGACCCTCACGTCGCCTCCGAGGCCTCGCTCAAGCGCGCGCTCGACCGCGCCTACGACTCCGCCGGCACGATGGCGGACGTCATGAAGGGTATCGAGGAGGATCTGTCGCTCGTCGAGGAGGAAGCCGAGGCCGACGACGCCGGGATCGCCGCCGCCGACGAGGCGCCGATCGTCAAGCTGGTCAACTCGCTGATCTTCGACGCGGTGCGGAAGGGCGCTTCGGACATCCACCTCGAGCCCTACGAGCGCATGATCCGCGTGCGCTTCCGGATCGACGGCGTGCTGCACGAGATGATGTCGCCGCCCTTCAAGTTCAAGGCCGCCATCATCTCGCGCCTCAAGATCATGGCCGAGCTCGACATCGCGGAGCGCCGCGTCCCCCAGGACGGGCGCATCAAGATCAAGGTCCAGGGCCGCACCATCGATCTGCGCGTCTCGTCGCTGCCCACGATCTTCGGCGAGAAGATCGTGATGCGAATCCTCGACAAGGGCAACCTCAACATCGATCTCGAGAAGCTGGGCTTCGAGCCCGCGTCGATGCGCGAGTTCGTGTCCGCGATCGCCAACCCCTACGGCATGGTGCTGGTGACCGGACCGACCGGCTCGGGCAAGACCACCACGCTCTACTCGGCGCTGTCGCGCGTGAACACCCCGGAGGTCAACGTCATGACCGCCGAGGACCCGGTCGAGTACAACCTGGATGGCATCAACCAGGTGCTGGTGAACGAGGACGTGGGTCTCACCTTCGCCGCGTCGCTGCGCGCCTTCCTGCGCCAGGACCCCAACATCATCATGGTGGGCGAGATCCGCGACCTCGACACCGCTTCGATCGCGGTCAAGGCGGCGCTCACCGGACACCTGGTGCTGTCCACGCTCCACACCAACGACGCCCCGAGCGCGATCGGCCGCATGGTCGACATGGGGATCGAGCCGTTCCTGGTGTGCTCCTCCGTGAACCTGGTGCTGGCCCAGCGCCTGGTCCGTCGGGTGTGCAACGGCTGCAAGCGCCAGATCACGCTCAACGACGAGGTGCTGCGCGAGCTCCAGCTCGACCCCGAGGAGGCCGCGGGCGGGACGTTCTGCCAGGGCGCGGGATGCATGGACTGCAGCGGCACCGGCTACCGCGGGCGCCAGGGCGTGTACGAGGTGATGCCGCTGACGAGCCGCCTGCGCGAGCTGGTGCTCGAGCGCGCGTCGGCGACCGAGATCAAGCGGACCGCGGTGAGCGAGGGCATGCTCACCCTGCGTCGCGACGGGCTGATGAAGCTCAAGCGCGGGCTGACGACTGCGGAAGAGATTCTCAAGGAGACCGCCGCCGACAAGATGTGACGGCGGAACGCCCGACGGGCGGAAGGAGTGACGCGACGTGGTGACCCTCAGACAGCTGCTCGAGGACATGGTGACCCGCAAGGCCTCGGATCTCCACCTGACGGCCGGTGTGCCGCCGGTGTTCCGGGTCGACGGCGCCACCATCCCGTCCGAGTACGACGTGCTCACCCCCGAGACCACCGCCCAGCTCGCCTACAGCGTGATGAGCGATGAGCAGCGCAAGCGCTTCGAGACCACCCGGGAGCTCGACTTCTCCTTCGGCGTGAAGGGGCTGTCGCGCTACCGCTCGAACGTGTTCCTGCAACGCGGCGTGGTGTCGGTGGCGATCCGCCAGATCCCCTACGAGATCCTGGCGATGGAGAAGCTCGGGCTGCCGCCGGTGGTGCGCGAGTTCGCCAACCGGCAGAAGGGCCTGGTGCTGGTCACCGGCCCGACCGGCTGCGGCAAGAGCACCACGCTCGCGGCGATGCTGGACAAGATCAACTCCACGCGCCAGTGCCACATCATCACCATCGAGGACCCGATCGAGTACATCCACCAGCACAAGAAGGGGATCGTGAACCAGCGCGAGGTCGGCGCGGACACGGCCTCGTTCCCGACCGCGCTCAAGTACGTGCTGCGCCAGGACCCGGACGTGATCCTGATCGGCGAAATGCGGGACCTGGAGACGATCGCGGCGGCGGTGACCATCGCCGAGACCGGCCACCTGGTGTTCGCCACGCTCCACACCAACTCGACGTACGAGGCGGTGAACCGCATCGTGGACGTGTTCCCCGCCGACCAGCAGCGCCAGATCCACACCCAGCTCGCGTTCGTGCTGGAGGGCGTGATCACCCAGCAGCTCATCCCGCGGCGCGGCGGGGGCCGGGTCATGGTGCCCGAGGTGCTGGTGTGCACCCCCGCGATCAAGGCCGTGGTCCGGGAGGGGAAGACCCATCAGATCTACAGCCTGATGCAGGCGGGACAGAAGTTTGGGATGCAGACCATGAATCAGGCGCTGCTCCAGACCGTGCTCGACCGGCAGCTCACGCCGGAGGCGGCCATGGAACGCAGCTCGGACCGGACCGAATTGGAAGGCATGCTCGGCAAGGTGCTGCGCGCCGCGGCCTAGGGAGGAAACGATGCCGGTCTTCGTGTGGAAGGGACGGACGCTCGCGGGCGAATCCCAGTCGGGGGAGATCGAGGTCAACCGCCAGGAAGAGGTGGTGGACGTCCTCCGCAAGAGGAAGATCCTCGTTACCTCGGTCCGGTCGAAGTCCGGAGGCTTCGCGCTGCCGAAGTTCGGCGGCTCGCCGGCCTCCACCAAGGACCTCGCGATCTTCACGCGGCAGTTCGCCACCATGATCTCGGCGGGCCTGCCGCTGGTGCAGTGCCTGGACATCCTCGCCAAGCAGTCGAGCAAGCCGTCCTTCGGGCGGGTGATCGCCGACGTGACCCGCGAGGTGGAATCGGGTTCGACCCTGTCCGACGCGCTCGGCAAGCACAAGAACGTGTACGACGACCTGTTCCGCAACATGGTGGCGGCGGGCGAGGCGGGCGGCGTGCTGGACGAGATCCTGATGCGGCTGGCGACCTACATCGAGAAGGCCGACGCCCTCAAGCGCAAGGTCCAGAGCGCCATGGTCTACCCCGCGGTGGTGCTGACCGTGGCCCTGGGCGCCACGGCGTTCATGCTGATCTTCATCATTCCGACCTTCGCCAAGATGTTCTCCGACTTCGGCGGCGAGCTGCCGCTGCCCACCAAGATCGTTCTCGTTCTCTCCGCCGGGCTCCAGCACTTCTGGTGGGTGGGACTGCTGGGGATGGGCATCGGGGCGTTCCTGCTCCAGCGCTACTACGCCACCGACAACGGCCACCGCACCATCGACGCCATGATGATCCGGCTGCCGGTGCTGGGGGACGTGCTCCTCAAGGGCGCCGTGGCGCGCTTCACCCGCACCCTCGGCACCCTGATCGCCTCGGGCGTGCCGATCCTTTCGGGCCTCGAGATCACCGCCCGCACCGCGGGCAACAAGATCATCGCCGAGGCCATCATGACGGCGCGCGCCTCGATCCGCGAGGGCGAGACGGTGTCCGCGCCGCTCAAGCAGTCGGGCGTCTTCCCGCCCATGGTGGTGCAGATGATCTCGGTCGGCGAGCAGACCGGTGCGCTGGACGAGATGCTCACGAAGATCGCGGTGTTCTACGAGGCCGAGGTGGACACCGCGGTGGACACGCTCACCTCGATCATCGAGCCCGTGATGATCGTGATCATGGGCGGCATCGTGGGCGGCATGGTGATCGCGATGTACCTGCCCATGTTCAAGCTCATCACCGTCGTCGCGGGCGGCAAGTGACCGGGCCCGCGAACCTCACGCCGCCCGCGCCTCCGGCACGGCGGAACGGACGGCCCCGGTTGCCCGCCCGGGTGCGCTGGGAGGGGCTGCGCGCCCTGATCTGGGCGCGGCTGCTGGTGGCCACGCTGGCGCTGCCGATCGGCGTGCTGCTGCGGCCGGACGCCGCCGAGGGCGCGTGGTGGATCCTGTCCTGGTCGCTGATCGCGGTGGGCGTGGTCTCGGCCCTGTTCTGGCTCGGCACCCGGCTCAAGCGCGGGTTCGCAGCCCAGGTCTACCTGCAGCTCACGTCCGACCTGGCGCTGGTCGCCACGCTCTCGGCGCTCACCGGCGGGCGCGGCAGCCAGTTCGTGCTGTTCTTCGCCCTGGTGGTGATCTCGGGCGGCCTGGTGGGCCGGCTCCCGGGCGGCCTGTTCGCCGCGGTCGGGGCCTGCGCCGCCTTCCTCGCCCTGCCCGCGATCGGGCAGTGGCTCGGCGCCTCGGCCGGAAACGCCCTCGAGGCCGCGCTGCCGCGCCCCGCGCTGCTGCTCGCGGTCCTCGCCGTGGTGGGCGTGCTGGCCGGGATCCTGGGCGAGCGCGTGCAGCGCACCCGCGAGGACCTGGAGCGCACCGCGCGCGAGCTGGACCGGGTGCGGGTGGACAACGACGTGATCCTGAGGCACCTCACCACCGGCGTGCTCACGGCCAGCGGCCAGGGCAACGTCGCCTACCTGAACCCGGCGGCGGAGCAGGTGCTCGGCCTCCACGCGCTCGACGCCCGGGGCAAGCCGCTCGCCCAGGCGCTCCCCGAGCGCCTACGGTCGCTGCGGGCCCTGATTCTCGACACGCTCTCGCGGCGCGAGCCGCGGGCGCGGGCCGAGGTCATGCTGCGCACCGAGTCGGGCCGGCCCCTGCCGGTCGGGCTCTCGACCAACCTCCTGATCCACGAGGGCGTGCTCCACGGCGTGGTGGCGGTGTTCCAGGACCTGACCGAGGTGCGCGAGATGGAGCGCCGGGCGCGGCGCAACCGCACCCTGGCGGAGCTCGGGGCGCTCTCGGCCGGCATCGCCCACGAGCTGCGGAACGGCCTGAAGCCGATCAGCGGCTCGGTCGAGGTGCTGCAGCGCGAGCTCAAGCTCGAGGGCGAGAACGCGACGCTCATGGAGCTGATCGCCACCGAGAGCAACCGCCTCAACCGCTTCGTAACCGACCTGCTCAGCTACTCGCGCGAGCGCGACCTCTCGCTCGAGCCGGTCGAGATCAACGTCTACCTCGCCGAGACCTGCGAGATGCTCGGGCTCGATCCACGCTGCTCCGCCGGGGTGCGGGTGCGGTTCGAGCCCGGGAAGGGGCCGAGCTACCTCAGCGTGGACAAGGAGCAGATGCGCCAGGTGTGGCTCAACCTCGCGGCCAACGGGATGGAGGCCATGCCGTCCGGGGGCGAGCTGGTGGTGCGGTGGCGGGACGGCTCCCCGGGCCGGACCGTGGTGGAATTCGAGGACCAGGGCGCCGGCATCGCGGCGGAGGATCTGCCGCGGGTCGGTCAGCCGTTTTATACGACCAAGGAGGGCGGTACCGGGCTCGGATTGCCCATCGCCCACCGCATCGTCGAACGTCACGGTGGCAAGCTGACGCTGGAGAGCACGGCCGAGCGCGGCACGATCGCGCGCGTCGACCTGCCCGAAGCCGCCGCCGTGGTGGCGCAGGCCGCGTGATGGCCTCGCCAAGCGAACGAAAAGAGGTGAGGGATATGCCGGAGGAGCGGATTCTCGTGGTGGACGACGAGCAGAGCATGACGCAGTTCCTGAGCATCGTGCTCCGCAAGGAGGGCTACCAGGTCACCACGGTCAACAACGGCCGCGAGGCGCTGGAGAAGGTCAAGGCCGAGAACATCGACGTCGTCATCACCGACATCAAGATGCCCGGCATGGACGGCATCCAGCTCCTGCAGGGCATCAAGAAGCACGATCCCTCGCTGCCGGTCGTGATCATGACCGCCTACGCCTCCCAGCAGTCGGCGATCGACGCCGTCAACCTGGGCGCCTTCCAGTACCTGATCAAGAACGCCAAGAACGACGAGATCAAGCTCATCGTCCGCAACGCCCTCGAGATGCGGCGGGTGCGGGTGGAGAACCAGTACCTCAAGCGCGAGCTCAAGAAGGGGCACGAGGAGAAGGTCATCATCGGCTCCTCGGAGGAGATGGTGCGGGTCTTCAAGATGGTGGAGAAGGTCGCGGACAGCGAGGCCACCATCATGATCCAGGGCGAGAGCGGGACCGGCAAGGAGCTGATCGCGCGCGAGATCCACTACAGCAGCCGGCGGGCGAGCGGGCCGTTCGTCAGCATCAACTGCGGCGCTATCCCGCGCGACCTGCTCGAGAGCAACCTGTTCGGGCACGTGAAGGGCTCCTTCACCGGCGCGGTGAAGGACTCCGCCGGGCTGCTCCAGGTGGCCGAGGGCGGGACGTTCTTCCTGGACGAGGTGGGGGAGACCCCGCTCGCCACCCAGGTCAAGCTGCTGCGCGCCCTGCAGGAGCGCGAGATCATCCCGGTGGGCGGCACCCAGTCGATCAAGATCGACTGCCGGCTGGTCGCGGCCACCAACGCCGACCTGGAGCGCGAGGTGGCCGAGGGGCGCTTCCGCGCCGACCTCTTCTACCGGCTCAACGTGATCCCGATCAAGCTCCCGTCGCTGCGCCAGCGCCGGGACGACATCCCGCTCCTGGTGGACCACTTCCTCAAGCGCCACACCACCGAGGGCCGGATCAAGACCGTGAGCAAGGAGGCGATGGACGTCCTGCTCAAGTACGACTGGCCCGGCAACGTGCGCGAGCTCGAGAACGTGATGGAGCGCGCGCTGATCCTGGACGAGAGCGGCGTGATCGGGCCCGAGGACCTGCCCGAGAAGGTGCGCCTCGGCACCAGCCACCGCGGGAGCCTGATCATCGACTCCCCGACGCTCACGCTCGAGGAGCTCGAGAAGGAGTACATCCTGAAGGTGCTGAACTCGACGCGCTGGCAGAAGAAGAAGGCGAGCGACGTCCTGGGGATCAACGCGTCGACGCTCTACCGCAAGCTCATCGCCTACGGGGTGGAGAAGCCGGGAGCACGGCCCGAGGACGAGGGTGAGGAGGAATCGGGCGAACCGAAATCCAAGGCCGCCTGAGCCGGGCAATCTGCAATCTCCCTCACGGGTGCGTTGCAGAACGCCCGTTTCGAGGGGGAGGAGCCCGCGGCTTCCGCACGACCGCGGGTCCGGCCGGGATCGGGCGCGGAGCCGGATGGCCGCGCCAGCCTCGTGCGCGCCAGCGGCTTGCGGGCGGCGCGGCGGGCGGCCCGGCGCGTGGCACTGTGTGTGCTTTGTCTGGGGTGGCGGGTGCCAACTGGGTCCGCCTTCGCGACTTCCGGCAGCTCTCGTTCGCAATCCGAGGTGAGAGTGACTACGCAGAGGGGTTTCACGCTGATCGAGCTGATGGTCGTGGTCCTGATCATCGGCATCCTGGCCGCGGTCGCAATCCCCAACTTCCTCGCGATGCGGACCCGGGCCAAGGAAAGCGGCGTCAAGGCCAACATGCACACGTTCCAGCTCGCGGCCGAGGACTACGCGGTCCAGAATGACGGCATGTACTCGCCGGATGCGGCCCTGGTCGCCCCGCTGATGCCGGCGGGCGGCACGGCCTTCACGAACCCGTTCGACGGGAGCGTGGGCGCCAACCTCTCGTGGGAGAATCGAAGCGGCATGGGCTCGCCCCCGACGGCCACCGACGGCATCACGAGCTACGCCGACTCCTCGGACCGGATCTACAACATCAAGGGCTACGGCAAGGCCGCGGCCCTCAGCCTGGTGCTCACCTCCGGGCAGTAATCGGCGCGCGGCGCGGTCACGGCGAGGGCGGGACGATCTCCCGCCCTCGTCGCGTTTCGTGGCGCGGGTGCCGGCCGCGGAGTCACCCGGGGCCCGCGGGCGCGCCGCGCCTGGTTTCTCTCCGCGCGCCGGCCCTTCGGCGCTCCCGCGGCGGGCCCCGGCGCCGCTCGCCGCGTGCGGGATGCCTGCAGATTGCATTTTGCGCGGGAAAAACGCCGAGCCCGCGCCCTGCCCGGGACGCCGCGCGAGGCGGCAACTGACTGCGCCCCAACATCCTCGCTCCGGACGGTCGATCCGGCATATCGGTTGCACTGGGTCCCGGCAGTCTGGTGAGGCCGTCGAACGGACGGCCCCCGCAACCCTTGAGGAGGAGTTAGAGTCATGCTGAGAAACCAGAAGGGCTTCACCCTGATCGAGCTGATGATCGTGGTTGTCATCATCGGCATCCTGGCGGCCATCGCGATTCCGAACTTCATCGCGATGCAGAACCGGGCGAAGGAAGGCAGCACGAAGGCGAACATGCACACCTTCCAGCTCTCCGCCGAGGACTACGGCGTCCAGAACGACGGCACGTACGCGGACAACGCCAGCCAGATCGAGCCCATGCTTCCTGCGGCTGGTGCCAACTTCAAGAACCCGTTCGACCAGAGCACCAGTTCGGGCGGTTCGTGGGAAGACCGCGCCAGCGTTCTGAGCCCTCCGACTGCGACCCCGGGCCTCACCAGCTACGCCGACTCGAGCACGTCGACCTACAACGTCAAGGGCTACGGCAAGAGCGCGGCTCTGACGCTGGTGCTCACCGCCGGTCAGTAATCGCAGAAGCCAGCAACACCTCGACGAGGACGGGAGGGATCCCGTCCTCGATCGATTTGGGGGCGGAGGCGGCATGGAGGTTGCCTTTCGCCGCGCGGCGGCCCGGCAATCCCGCCGGGCTGGCGCGCTGTTCTCGCAGCGGGAGGCCCGCGCGGGGGCTGCGCGGGAGGGGGACTGCATGACCCGAGCGGCGCAGGTCTGGCCGGTGTCCGGACGCAAACCGGCCGCCCCGGGCGATCCGGATCTCGCCATCTGCATCCGTGGGCTCGCCAAGCACTACCGCAGCAACTGGACCCTGCGGGTCACGCGCGGGCTCGAGCCGCTCGACCTCGACCTCGGCCGCGGTCAGGTGCTCGGACTGCTCGGCGTCAACGGCGCCGGCAAGTCCACGACGCTCAAGCTCCTCACCGGCCTCTTGAAGCCCACCCGCGGGAGCGCGTGGCTGCTCGGGGTGCCGATCGACGAGCCGCGCTCCCGGCGCCCCCTGGGGTTCCTGCCCGAGCAGCCCTACTTCTACGACTACCTGACGGGCATCGAGTACCTCGAGCTGGCGGGCGGGCTGTCGGGCCTCTCGGGAGTCGAGGCGCACGAGAGCGCCCGCCACTGGCTCGGCCGGGTCGGGCTCGGCGACCGCCCCCGGCTCGTGCTGCGCAAGTACTCCAAAGGGATGCTGCAGCGCCTGGGGCTGGCCGCGGCGCTGGTCCACGCCCCCGAGATCGTGATCCTGGACGAGCCCATGAGCGGGCTCGATCCCTACGGCCGGCGCGACGTGCGGGAACTGATCCTCGAGCAGCGCGCGCGCGGGGTCACGGTGCTGTTCTCCTCGCACATCCTGCCCGACGTGGAGATGGTGGCGGACCGGGTCGCGATCCTCCACCAGGGCCGGCTGATGCGGACCGCGAGCGTGAGCGAGCTCACCCGGGAGGCGGCGAGCCGCGTGATCGTCCGCTGCGAGGGGACCCCGCTGGTCGAGATCCCGCCGGCGTGGCGCGACCGGGTCGAGCGCCGCGCGGGCGGGGGCGACAGCGAGTTCGAGATCGGCGGCGACGCCGAGGTCAACCAGGTCCTCGACTGGCTGCTGCGCTCCGGGGCGAAGGTGCAGTCGGTGTCCCGCCAGGGCGCCACGCTCGAGGAGCTGTTCCTGAGCGCCACCGAGGGCGGCTCGTCCGCCCTGGAGCGCGAGCGGAGGGCGGCGTGATCGCCGCGCTGGTCGCGCGCAACACCTTCCGCGAGGTGGCCCGGGACCGGGTGCTCGCGGGCTTGCTCGGCGCGGGCCTGGCGCTGTTGCTCGCCACCCAGGTGATGAGCCCGCTCGCGATGGGCGAGGGCGGGCGGCTCACCGTGGACCTCGGGCTGAGCGGCATCTCGCTGCTCGGGATGCTGGTCACGCTGCTCACGGGCGCGAGCCTGGTGGCCAAGGAGATCGAGCGCCGCACCATCTACAGCCTGCTGTCGCGCCCCATTCCCCGCGCGCAGTACCTGATCGGCAAGTGGGCCGGGATGACCCTGGCGCTGTGGGCGGTGGCGGCCGCGCTCGGGATCGCGCTGTGGGTGCTCCTCGTGGCCCGCGGGTTCGCGCCCAACGGCCTGTCGCTGCTCGAGGCGGTCTACCTCGCCGGCCTCGAGCTCATGCTGCTCGCGTCGCTGGCGGTGATGTTCTCCGCCCTCTCCACCCCGGTGCTGTCCGCGCTCTACACGCTCGGCTTCGCCCTGGTGGGCCAGTGGAGCGACGACCTGCGGATGTTCGCCGCGAAGCTCCCGTCCACGCTCGCGCCGGCGCTGAACGTGGCGGCCAACCTGGTGCCGAACCTGCCGCTCTTCAACATGCGGACGCAGGCCGCCCACGGCGAGTGCACCAGCCTCCTCCACCTCGGGGTGGCGAGCGCCTACGCGCTGGTCTACTGCGCGTGCGTGCTGAGCCTGGCGGCGGCGGCGTTCGAGTCGCGGGACTTCAAGTGAGCGCGCTCGCCCTCGGGCGGCGCGAGCGCCGCATGGTCGCGGCCTGGGGCGTGGCGCTGCTCACCGGTGCCACCGCCTATTCGCTCGCGGCCGCGGCCCACCGGCTGCTGCCGCAGGCGAGCCCGCTCGAGGAGCTGGCCTACTACCCCTCGGGCGTCTCGCTCAAGCCGGCCGTGCTCGGGCACGGCGAGACCGCGGCCGACCTGGCCTGGCTCAGGGCCGTCCAGTACTACGGCGAGCATCGCCGCTCCGACAACCGCTTCGAGCGCATGCCGCACGTGTTCGAGATCCTGACCACGCTCGCGCCGCGGTTCGAATCGCCCTACGTGTTCGGGGCGTTCGCGCTCGCCCAGGAGGGCCGGGACTTCGCCGGGGCCGAGCGGCTCATGCAGAAGGGGATGGACGCGAATCCCCGGAGCGGGCGACTGGCCTTCGAGATGGGGTTCCTGTACTTCGTTCGCCCCGGCGGGCGCGACCTGCGCAGCGCGGCGCAGTACTTCGAGCAGGCGGCGCGCCAGCCCGACGCGCCGCCCGCCGCCGAGCGCTTCGCGGCGTACTCGCGCCAGAACGCCGGCGACCTGCGGCTGGCCTACGAGCTGTGGTCCGAGGTCTACCGCACCTCGCCCAACCGCTACCTGCGCGACATGGCGGCGCGCAGCATGATGAGGATCCGCGCCGCGATCGAGCGCGGCCGGGCCGACCTGGTGGTGAAGCACCTCGCCGTGCCCCGGGTGACGGTGGGCTCGCGTTGACGGAGGGGACCGTGCAGGACGCCCGCCCCGCCCGTAAACCCGCGGCCAAGAAGGGCCTCAAGTATGCATGGGGCCGGACCGATAGCCATAGCGGCAGGCCGAAGCGCTTAAGCCACCACGTCGATACGGAACGTCGCGCGCCCGCATCGGGAGCCGCGTTTCAGCCGCTCGGAGCGGCACGGCGCCGCCCCGCGCTCAGGGAGTAGGAGACATGCTCTTCGGGAAGAAGCAGTCCCTGGTCGGGCTGGACATCGGAAGTCACACCATCAAGGCGGTCGAGCTCGAAACCACGAGCAAGGGACACCGCCTCGTGAACTGGGGCATCTCCCAGCCGCTCACCGAGGCGATCGTGGACGGCGAGATCATGGACCGCCAGCTCGTCACCGACGCGATCTCCAACCTGCTCGAGTCACGCGGCATCAAGTCGAAGAGCGTGGTGGCCGCAGTGAGCGGCCGCGCGGTGATCGTCAAGCGCATCATGATGAACAAGCTCTCGCCCGAGGACGCCCAGCAGGCGGTGTACTGGGAGGCCGAGCAGCACGTCCCCTACGACATCAACGACGTGTCGCTCGACTTCGAGATCCTCGGGGCGTCGCCCACCGATCCCAAGCAGATGCAGGTGCTACTGGTCGCGGCCAAGAAGGACATGGTGATGTCCTTCAGCGACCTGATCCGCGAGGCCGGTCTCCAGCCTCTGATCGTGGACGTGGACTCCTTCGCCGCCCAGAACGCGCTCGAGACCAGCTACGACTTCGCGGCCGGCGAGGTGGTGGCGATTCTCAACGTCGGGGCCGACATCACCAACATCAACATCACCCAGGGCGGCGTGCCGTTCTTCACGAAGGACCTGCAGGTCGGCGGCAACATCTTCATCGAGGCGGCGCAGCGCAAGTTCAACCTGAGCCAGTCCGAGGCGGCCGCCGCGGTGCGCGGCGAATCCACCGGGCTGGAGATGCTCCCGGTCATCGAGCAGGCGTGCGAGGGCCTGGCGACCGCGCTCGAGCGCGCGCAGGCCTACCTCCGCACCGCGGGCGAGGCCGGGCCGGTGACCCGCATCATGCTGTGCGGCGGCAGCTCCATGACGCCCGGCGTCTCGGACTTCCTGCACCGCCGCTTCAACGTCCCTTGCGAGATCGCCAACCCCCTGGCCCGAGTCACCTACGATCCGGCCCTGTTCTCCGGACAGGACGTCATGAAGGTGGCGCCCCTTCTGACGGTCGGCATCGGGCTCGCCCTGCGCCGTCTCGGAGACAAGAAATGATCCGGATCAATCTCCTCCCCAAGGAGGAAAAGGCGCAGCGTCCGGTCTCGATCAGCTTCAAGGCCGGGGACCTGGTGATCCCGGCGGTGCTGTTCGTGGCGAGCGTGCTGGTGATCGCGGGCACGGCGCTCTCCCAGTACTCGCGCGCCACCTCGCTGGCCCGATCGATCGCCGAAGTCGACGAGCAGTCGCGCGCCCTGGCGCCGCAGATCGAGCGCGTGAACCGCCTGGCGCAGGAGCGCGCCGAGCTCGACCTCAGGCTCGGCATCATCGCCAAGCTCGAGAAGGGGCGCGCGCGCAGCGTCCGCCTCATGGACGAGCTGGCCCGCTGCGTGCCCGATCACCTGTGGCTCACCAACGCGAACGACGAGACCGGGGGCAATCTCACCGTCGATGGAGTCACCTACTCGAACCTGGTGGTGTCCGACTTCATCTCCCGGCTCGAGCGGTCGTCGTTGTTCGCGAACGTCGAGCTGGACTTCGCCGAGAAGGGCGCGGTCGGCGAGCACGAAGTGGTCAAGTTCCGGCTCAGCTGTCAGGTGACGCCGGACGAGCCCGCCCACTAGGAGCGCCCCATGGCCAGCGTGGATCTCAGAAGCCCGGTCGTCCAGAAGATCATCATCAGCGCGGCGCTCGTGCTCGCGGCGCTCGCGGTCTTCTTCTTCTCCCACCTCCTGCCGTTCAACTATCCGAACCAGCGCGAGCGGATCGCGGTGCTCAAGGCGGAGTACGAGAAGAAGTCCACCGAGCTGGCGCGCGCCCGCGCCACGGTCGCCGACCTGCCGCGCTTCGAGGCCGAGTACGAGCAGCTCCACCAGCGCTGGTCGCTGGCCGCGGAGCTGCTGCCCACCGACCGCCAGGTGGCGGCGCTGCTGCGCAAGATCACGCTCGCGGCGCAGCAGACCGGAGTCCAGTTCGTGACCTTCCGCCCCAGCGGGCCGAGGAACGAGCAGTACTACACGGAGATGCCGCTCCAGATCTCGGTGAGCGGCGGTTACCACCAGATCGGCTCGTTCCTGGCGGAGCTCGCGAACCTGCGTCGCATCATCACGGTCGCCAACGTGAAGCTCAAGGTGAACGGCGGCAACGATCCCCTGATCACCACCTCGGCCGATTTCACCGCTTCGGCCTACAGCCTGAACACCGCGCCGGCGATGCCACCGCCGCCCGCGGAGGACAAGGACAAGGACAAGAAGGAGGGAGCGCCCAATGCCCGCAAAGCGTCCTGAGACCCGACCCGGATCCAGGCACGCCGCGAAGCGCGGCGCGGCCCCTGCCACGGTCGCCGGGCTGCTGCTCGGCGCGGCCGGCCTGATCCTTTCCGCCGCGCCGGCCGCGAGTCGCGCCGAGTCCGCGATGGAGAGCAAGCCGTCCGCGCCCGCCTCCGGCGGGCCCGCGGCCCCCGCGCCGTCCGAGGCGGGCAAGAGCGCTGCGCCCGTGGCCGGAGCGCGCGCGCCGGCGCCGAAGAGCGGCGCCCCCGTCCTCGAAGCTTCCGATTCGTCGCAGGTCGCGGCCCCGACGTCGGCCCCGGCTCCCAAGCCGGCGTCGACGGTGGTCGCGCCCGCGCGCCACCGCCCGGTTTCCGCGAAGCGCGGTCCCGCGGCGGCCAGCCGCCCCGCCACCATGCCGACGGTCCGGCCGGCGCTGGGCGCCGTGGCCGGCCGGCCGGTTGCGACCGGTCCCGGGGTGCAGGCGATCGCGCACCTCGACCAGAAGCTCACCTATCAGTACAACGCCCTCGGACGGCGCGATCCGTTCCAGCCCATGGTGGGCGGCGACTTCGTGGGCGCCGACGTGGGCGGCGACGCTCCGGTGGACGTGGGCGGGATGACCGTCGTGGGCATCGTGTGGGGCACCGAGGACAAGTTCGCCATGGTCGAGGACGGCCGCGGCCAGAGCCTGGTGCTGCGGGTGGGGGACAAGGTGATGAACGGCGTCGTCACGGGTCTGCGGCGTGACGCCGTCCTGGTGAAGCTCACGACCGACGGACAAGCACAAACGGTAGCCATTCCATTGACGCGGAAGGGAGATCAGTCCAATGCGAACCGGTAAGGTCCAGGTGGGCCTCGTACTCGGGGCCTGCATGTGGCTCCTGGCGGCGGCGGCCGGGCCGGCCGCGGCGCAGTCCGGCACCATGCAGCAGGTCGGCCTGGTCCGGACGGGAGCGGGCACCTTCAGCATCGACGTGGAGGGCGCCGACATCCGCACCATCGTGCGGGCGATCTCCGAGTTCAGCGGCCGCAACATCGTGGTCAGCAAGGACGTGAAGGGGGTCGTCAAAGTCACGCTCAAGAACGTGGGCTGGCAGGACGCGCTCCGCACCATCCTGCGCAGCAGCGGGCTCGACTACGTGGAGGAGGGCGGGATCCTGCGCGTGGACGACTCCGCCAAGCTCCAGACCGAGAGCGTGGAGCGCGAGACCGCGCGCGCCAAGGCCATGGAGCTGCGCCCGCTCGACACCCGCATCATCAAGCTCAACTATGCGAACGCCGCCGAGCTCTCCGGCTCGCTCGCGCCCTCGCTCTCGCGGCGCGGCTCGATCCAGGTCGAGAAGCGCACCAACTCGATGATCGTGAGCGATCTGGAGGAGAACTGCGCCAAGATCGAGGAGATGGCCAACAACCTCGACTCCGTCACGCCGCAGATCGAGATCACCGCCAAGCTGGTGGACGTGAACGCCGAGGCGCTGCGCCAGATGGGCATCGAGTGGAACGTGGGCCCGCAGACGGGCGGCGCGGGCGAGTTCTTCTCGCAGACCGGTCCGATCCCCGCCGACTTCATGCACCCCAACAACGACAACGAGAACGCCCTGGGCGCCGAGCACAACACCGGGCTCCCCGACCCGGCGACCAAGATCACCTACGGGGTCTCCAAGACCTGGGGATTCGTCGAGGCGCAGCTCCAGGTCCTGGAGCAGAAGCAGAAGGCCAACGTCATCTCCAACCCGCGGATCACGACGGTGGACAACCGCGAGGCCAAGATCCTGGTGGGCCAGAAGATTCCGCTGATCGTGCAGGACGTGGCGGGCAACGCGGTGTCCCAGCTCCAGACCATCGGCATCCAGCTCAAGGTCACCCCGCATCTCACCCAGGACAAGAAGATCATCATGGACCTGCACCCCGAGGTGAGCGACCTCGGCAGCAAGAGCACGGTGCAGGGCGGCGTGATCATCAACTCGAGCGAGGCCGACACCCGGGTGATGGTGGACGACGGGCAGACCGCCGTGATCGGCGGCCTGATCCGCACCAACGAGTCGAGCACCCGCCGCGGCGTGCCGGTGCTCAAGGACATCCCGCTCGTGGGCATGCTGTTCCGCTCCCAGAGCAACACCTACGAGAACCGCGAGCTCATCATCTTCGTGACCCCGCGGCTGCTCGAGAGCGTGCCCACCAAGTAGCCGCGTGCGGCTGCCGCGGACGGGGCCGCCGGACCTCGAGGTCCGGCGGCCTCGCGCGTTCCCGGCGCCGGGGCGCATGGGGTAGGCTGGCGGGGTGAACCTCGACCTCGACCGGCCGATCGCCCTGGTCGGCATCATGGGTGCCGGAAAGAGCGCGGTGGCGCGCATCCTGGGCGAGAGGCTCGGGACCGTGGTCGCCGACCTCGACGCCATGATCGAGGCCGAGGAGGGCCGCTCGGTCGCGGAGCTGTTCGAGCGCGAGGGGGAGGCGTACTTCCGCCGCCGCGAGAGCGAGCTCCTCGCGCGCGCGCTCGGGGCCGGAGCGCGCGTGCTGGCGTGCGGCGGGGGCGTGGTGCTCGATCCCGCGCGCCGCGCCCTGCTCCGCGAGCGCTGCCGCGT
Organism: Candidatus Eiseniibacteriota bacterium; assembly: GCA_036507005.1. Taxonomy (GTDB): domain Bacteria; phylum Eisenbacteria; class RBG-16-71-46; order RBG-16-71-46; family RBG-16-71-46; genus WS-2. Next base: position 49,008 of record DASXQT010000077.1, on the reverse strand, counting down.
GGCGTGGCTCGACGTCTCGCCGGCCGAGGCCGCGCGGCGCGTGGCCGCGGACCAACGCACGCGCCCGCTGCTGCGCGGCCGCGACCCCGCGCAGGAGCTCGCGAGCCTGCTCGCCGCGCGCCGGCCGCTCTACGAGGAGGTCGCCTCCCTCCGGGTCGCGACCGACGGGCGCACGCCGGAGCAGGTGGCGGCGGAAGTGCTCGGGGCCGCGCGGGGCGCGGCGGAGCCCGGGGCGCGATGAGGCGCGCCGGGGCACTCGGGGCCGCGGCGCTGCTGGCGGCGGCGGCGATGACCTCGTGCGCTCCCCACGTCGTCGCGCCGCCCGTCCTCGATCCGCTCGAGAGCGCGGCCCGCTACCGCGCCGGGTCCGGCGCGCGCCAGGCGCTGGCCACGGCGGCCGACGCCGAGGCCAGCGCGTGGGTGAGCGGCGAGGCGCTGGGCGACCTGCCGGGCGTCCACGCGCGGCTGGCGCTCGGGGCCCCGGATGCCTTCCGCGTGCGCGTGGAATCGCTGTTCGGCACCGCGGTCGATCTCGCCGCCCGCGGCGAATCGCTCTCGTGCTTCGTGCCCTCGCGCCGGCTCGGGGTCGCCCTGGACGCGGTGGCCGACACGCTGGGACTGCGCTCGCCGGGCTCGCTCGGCTGCCGCGTCCTGGCCGCGACCTGGGATCCACCCGCCGCGGCGTGGCGCGAGGCCCGGGTCGAGGGCGGCGTCCTGGTCGCGCGCTGGCAGGAGGAGGGCGACTCGCTCGCGCTCGGCGTCGGGCCCGACGGGCTGCCGCGCTGGGTGGAGCTGCACCGGCCACGGGGGCGCGAGGTGCGCGCGCTCTACGGCGGCTGGGAGATGGTGGAGCGCGCGCGATGGCCGACGCGGCTCGACGTGGAGAGCGCAGGCGCGGGGCTCAAGCTCACGCTCCGGCTCGCGCGCGTGCAGCGTAATCTGCGGCCCGGGCCCGAGCGGCTCGCGGTCCGCATCCCGCCCGATGCCAAGCGGCTCGAGTGGTCCGCGCTGCGCAGCGCCCTGGGGCGCGCCCGGGGGCTGTGAGTGCGCGTGCGCGCCGGGCGGCCGGCCTTCGCGGCGCTGGTCTTGGCACTCGCCTGCGCGGCCGCGCCGCCCGCGGCGCTCGAGTCCGCGCGCGCCCTCGGAACGCGGCTCTCCGCCGGGGGGCGGGCCGAGGCCGAGATCGAGCGCCGCGCGCTGGATCCGTTCTCGGGGACGTGGCGATCGGTCCGCGGCCGCGTGACCCTCGAGCCTCCCGACCGCGCGCTGCTCGAGTTCCCGGCGACCGGCGAGCGCATCGCGCTGCGCGGCGACGGCGGCGAGTGGCTCCAGCCCGGCTTGAAGCAGATGCTGCGGCTCGGCCCCGGCAACGCGGCCGCCGCCCGGCGCTGGTGGGAGCTGCTGCTGCCCGCGGGCGGGGCGCGCTTCCGCGAGGTCGCGCTCGGGGGCCGGCGCTTCGCCCTCGTGCCGCGGGACGCCGAGGCGGGCGGCGACACCGCGTGGATCGCGCTCGATCCCCGCGGTCTGCCCGCGCGGCTCGAGTACCAGGACGAAGCCGGCGCGCGGATCGAATACCGCCTGCGCGGCTGGCGGTTTCCGCGCGCCCGCGGCCGCGCGGGGTTCGTGATCGCGGCGCCCGATTCGTACCAGGTGGTGGAGCTGCCGTGAGCGCCGCGCGCGATCGAGCCCTCCGCAGCCGCCCGGCCCGCTTGACTAAGCCCGGGCCGTGCCCAAGACTGCCCGCTCTCCGGTGCGCGTGATCGCGGGATCGCTGGGCGGGAGGCGGCTCAAGGCGCCGCGCGGGCGGCGCACCCGCCCGACCTCGGATCGGGTGCGCGAGGCGCTCTTCATGGCGCTCGAGCCGCTGGATGGCGTTGCGGTCGTGGACCTCTTCGCCGGCTCGGGATCGCTCGGGATCGAGGCGCTGTCGCGCGGGGCGGTGCGCGCCGACTTCGTGGAGTCCGATCGCGACGCGCGCGCGGCGCTCGACGCCAACCTGCGCGACCTCGGGCTGGCGGAGCGGGCGAAGGTCTGGGGGCTCGCGCTGCCCCGGGGCCTCGCGCGCATCGCCGGGCCGCTGGTCGAAGCCGACCTGGTGCTGATCGATCCCCCGTACGGCGGGGCGCTGGCGCGCGCGACGCTCGAGGCGCTGGGGGCGCCGGGTGCGCTCAAGCCGGATGCGCGCGTCGTGCTCGAGCACCACGCCAAGGACGCGCTTCCCGAGGCCTCCGGCCGCTTGCGGCGGACCCGGGAGCGATCCTACGGTGAGACCGTCGTGAGCACCTATCGGGTGGAAGGCAGAGAATGAGGGAGGCGTCCATGAGCAGCGATCGCACCGCGGTGTTCCCCGGCACGTTCGACCCGTTCACGAACGGCCACCTCGATCTCACCCGCCGCGCCGCCCGGCTGTTCGATCGCGTGGTGGTGGCGGTGGCGGAAAACCCGGCCAAGGGCGCGCTGTTCCCGATGGCCGAGCGCCTGGCGATGATCCGCACCGCGACCCGCGGGCTCAAGCGCGTCGAGGTGGTGGAGTTCTCGGATCTGGTGGTGGACTGCGCCCGCCGCGTGGGGGCGGCGGTGATGATCCGGGGCCTGCGCGCGGTGAGCGACTTCGAGTTCGAGTTCCAGATGGCGCTCATGAATCGCCGGCTCTCGCCCTCGCTCGAGGTCGCGTTCCTGATGCCGAGCCAGCAGTACACCTATCTCAACGCGACCCTGGTCAAGGAGGTCGCGCGCCTCGGCGGCTCGGTGAAGGGCCTGGTGCCGGAGGTCGTGGAGCAGGGCCTTCGCGCCCGCCTCGGCGCCCCCAAGCGGGCGGCGGCCGCGGCCGAGGGAGACGGGGCGGAGCCGGCGGAGGACGCGGACGCCGAAGGCGGCGCCCCGCGCGCACGCGCCTCCAAGCCGCCAGCGGCGCGCGCGGGCGCCCGGGCGCGCGCGGCTGCCCCGGCGGATCGGAACGAAGCGCCGCGCGCACGCGCCTCCAAATCGGCGGCGGCGCGCGCGGGCGGCAAGCCGCGGGCGGCGGTGCGGCGCAAGGCGGGTGGATGAGCGCGGTCCTCGAGCGCATCCGGCGCATCGCGCGCTTGAGGCCGCAGCGTCTGCTGCTCGCCGAGGCGGGAGACGAGCGCGTGGTGCGCGCCGCCGAGCGCCTGAGGCGCGAGCGCCTCGCCGAGGTCGCGTTCGTCGGGTCGCCCGCCGAGGTGCAGGCCACCGCGCGGCGGGCGGGAGTCTCGATCGCGGGCCTGCCGCTCCTCGATCCTTCCGCCGGCGAGGAGATCGAGCGCACCGCGCGCGCCCTGCGCGCCGCGCGCGGCGACCGGCTGAGCACCTTGGACCTCGAGCGGCTGAGCCGCGATCCGGTGTTCCAGGCCGCGGCGCGCGTGCGCGAGGGCCTCGCCGACTGCCTCGTCGCGGGCGCCTCGCGGCCGACCGCCGACATCGTGCGGGCCGCGCTGTGGCTGATCGGGCTCGAGGCCGGGGTCAAGACGCTGGCGTCGTTCTTCCTGATGGTCGTCCCGCCGGTCGCGGGGAGCGGCGAGCGCGTGCTGGTCTTCGCCGACTGCGGCGTGGTGCCGGACCCCACCCGCGAGCAGCTCGCCGAGATCGCGTGCCTGGCCGCCGACCGCTTCGCGCTGCTGACCCAGGAGGTGCCGCACACGGCGTTGCTCTCGTTCTCGACCCGCGGGAGCGCCGAGCACCCGCGCGTCGAGAAGGTGCGCGACGCGCTGCGCATCGCCCGGGAGCGGCGTCCCGACCTGCACCTCGACGGCGAGCTCCAGGCCGACGCCGCGCTCGATCCCAAGGTGGGCAGCCGCAAAGCCAAGGACAGCGTGGTGGCGGGGCATGCGAACGTCCTGATCTTCCCGGACCTGGATGCCGGCAACATCGGCTACAAGCTGGTGGAGCGCCTGGGCGGGGCGCGCGCCTACGGTCCCATCCTCATGGGCCTGAAGCAGCAGGCCAACGACCTGTCGCGCGGCTGCAGCGCCGAGGACGTGGTCGAGGTCTCGACCATCGCGTGCGTGCTGGCCGGCTCGTCCGCGGCCGGCTCCGCGGAGGAGGCGGCCGCGCGGCAGCGCGACGGCTCGCCGGCGCGCGGGGAGAGCTGATCCGATGCCGACCTACGACTATCGCTGCGAGAAATGCGGCCACCAGTTCGAGGTGTTCCACGGCATGCGCGATCGCAAGACCCGCCGCTGCCCGCGCTGCAAGGGCCGCGCCCGGCGCGTGATCTCGGGCGGCGTGGGGCTCATCTTCAAGGGTTCGGGCTTCTACATCACCGACCACCGCAGCAAGGACTACAAGGAGAAGGCCAAGCAGGAGAAGTCGGCGGGCGCCAAGCCGGCCTCCGGCGAATCCAAGTCCTCGGCGGGCCCGAAGCGCGGACCCGAGAAGTCCTGAGCCGGTCGGACGTGGCCTCGGGCCTCACGCGAACCCTGCTCGCGGCGTTCCAGCATCCACGCCGCGACCTGGCGCCCGCCTCGCCCGACGCGGGCGAGCACGTGCTGCGCGTCGACCACGTGGTGTTCGCGGAGGCCGGCGCCCGCCTCGTGCTTCCGGCGCTGCTCACGCTCGGGGTCACGCGCCTCGAGGCCCCCTTCGCCCTGATGGGCACCGATCCGCGCCGGCTCCCGCCCTCGAGCTCGCCGTCGAGCCTCGGGGCCGAGATGCACGACGCCGCCCTCGGGCTCGGGATGCACGTGTCGCGGCCCGGCAGCGGACGGATCGAGGCGGTGTACGTCGAGCGCTTCGCCTCCCCGGGGCGGCTCGCGGCGGCCGCGGGGGAGCCGGTGGCGGTGGCCGGCGCCCTCGGCACGCTGGTGCTCGAGTGCGGCGAGCTGGAGCTGGCCGCGGTGCTCGCGGGCGCGCCGCGATTCCTGCCCGAAGCCCTCGTGCTCGGCATCCGGCTGCGCGGCTCGCCGGCGCCGTTCGTGAGCGGGCAGGACGTGGCGTGCGAGATCGCTCGGCGCCTCGCCCCGCGCGGCGCGGGCGGGCGCTTCGTCGATTTCTCGGGCCCGGGCGTGGCGAGCCTCACCATGGCGGATCGCATGATCCTCGCCGGCACCGCCTCCGAGTGGGGGGCGGCCGCGGCGCTCTTCCCGACCGACGACGTCACGCGCGCGTGGCTGCGCGCGCGCGGGCGCGAGAGCGACTGGAAGAAGATCGAGACCGACGAGACCGGCGAGGACGCGCGCCTCGACATCGACCTGGGCGCGATCGAGCCCCAGTTCGCCGATCTCGGGCGGCCGGAGACCGCGCGCCACGTCCCGGCCGGGCGCGGGCCCGAGGTGAGGCGCGTCGTGATCGGGCCGTGCGCGAACGCCGCCGACCTGCTGCGCCTCGCGCAGTGGGTGCGCGGCCGCGAGCTCCACCCCGGGACCGCGCTCACCCTGCTGCCCGGGAGCCGCGAGCGGCTCGAGGCCGCGGCGCACGGGGGCGAGCTGCAGCACCTGACGTCCCAGGGCGCCGAGATCGTGAGCGGAGGGCCGAGTCGCTGGGCCCCGGCGGCGACCGGCGATTACGAGAACGGGCTCTGCTACGGGGTGCGCCCTTCGGACCTCGAGGCCTCGCGCACGCGCTGGTGGGCGGCGAGCCTCGAGTGCTGCGCCGCCGGAGCGCTCACCGGCCGGCTCACCGACCCACGCACCGTGGTGCTCGCCGGGGCGCCGGTGTGGGAGCCCGAATCGGTCACGGGCAGCGAGTCGTGGGTGCTGCGGCCGCTCGCCGGGGGCGACGGGGCTCCGCCCTCGCGCTCCGGGCTCCCGGTCGCGCCCGCGGGCCGTCCGCTCGCGGGCCCGGTGCGCGGCGTGACGCTGCTCGCGGGCGGCGACGGCACCTCGATCGACGACGTGCTGCCGTGGGGCGCGCGCATCGCGCCCTTCGCCGGCGACATCGAAGCGCTCCGGGTTCACGCCTTCGAGGCGCTCGATCCCGGGTTCGCGCGCCGCGCGCTCGCCCACGGCGGCGGCTTCGTGCTGGCGGGCGAGGGCCTGGGCCGGGGCGGATCGCGCGAGCAGGCGGCGCTGGCGCTGGTCGCCCTCGGCGTGCGTGCCGCGATCGCGCGCTCGTGGGATCCCGTCTTCCGCCGCCAGCTCCGCGATGCCGGCGCGCTCGCGCTCAGCTTCGGCCGCGCCGCCGATCTCGAGGGCTTCGCGGCCGGCGACGAGCTCGAGCTTCCCACGCTCCCGCACGGGCTCGAGCCCGGCCGGCCGCTGGTGCTTCGCAATCTCACCCGCGGCACCCAGTTCGACGTGCGTCACGACCTGGACGCCCGCGGGATCGCGATCGCGCGCGCCGGCGGGCTGCTGCGGTTCGCGGCGCAGTACCGCGCGGAGTCCTGATGCTGGTCGACTGGGCGCGCATTCACGTGATCGCCGGACGCGGCGGAGCGGGCTGCGTGAGCTTCCGGCGCGAGAAGTACGTGCCGCGCGGCGGGCCGGACGGCGGCGACGGCGGGCACGGCGGCAGCGTGTGGCTCGAGGCGAGCCCGCACGCGCGCACGCTTCTTGACTGCCGCGAGAAGCCCCGATACCTTGCGAAAAGCGGCGGTGCGGGCTCCGGGAACCAGCGCACCGGCAAGGACGGCGCGGATCTCGTGGTGCCGATGCCCGCGGGCACCGAGGTGCGGGACGCGGACAGCGGGGAGGTGGTGGCGGACCTGGTGCGGGCGGGCGAGCGCTTCCTCGCCGCGCGCGGAGGCCGGGGCGGGCGCGGCAACGCGCGCTTCGCAACGTCGACCCATCAGGCCCCGCGGCGCGCGGAGCCCGGCGAGCCGGGCACGGAGCGCTGGCTGGTCCTCGAGCTCAAGCTCATCGCCGACGTCGGATTCGTGGGGCCGCCCAACGCCGGCAAGTCGACGCTGCTCGCCCGCGTCTCCCGTGCCCGGCCGCGCATCGCGGACTTTCCGTTCACCACGCTGGAGCCACATCTGGGAATCGTCGCGCTGGACCCGGAGCGGCAGTTCGTGGCCGCCGACCTGCCCGGACTGATCGAGGGCGCACACCTGGGCAAGGGGCTCGGCCTCCAGTTCCTGCGCCACGTGGAGCGCACCCGCGCGCTCGTCCTGCTGGTGGACGTGACCGGCCCGCACCCGCGCGACGAGCTGGCGGCGATCGAGCGCGAGCTCGAGAGCTACAGCCCGGCGCTGCTCGCCAAGCCGCGGCTCGTCGCGCTCACCAAGGCGGACCTGATCGCGCCCGAGCGTCGCGCCTCCGCGGCCGCGGAGGCGGGGCTTCCGGACGCGCACCTGATCAGCGCCCAGAGCGGCGAGGGGATCGGCGTCCTGCTCGAGTCCATGTGGAAGCTGATCGCGCCGGCCCCGGCCGGCGAGGACGCCCTCCATGTCTGACGAGAACTACGGGGCGGGCCGGCCACTCGACGCGCTGAACGCGCGCGGCCTCACGGCCAAGCGCGAGTACGTGCGCGGCCTCGAGCAGCGGCGCGACCCCGAGGCGCTCTCGCTCCTGGTCGAGTGCCTGTGCGACGAGTCCTGGTTCCTGCGCGATCTCGCCGAGCAGGCCTTCTTCCGCATGGGCGTGGAGCAGGTGGGAGAGCTGCTGCCGCTGCTCCAGGGCGGCCTGTGGTACACGCGCCTGAGCGCCGCGCGGCTGCTCGGCCGCCTCGGGTACCGCCCGGCGGTACCGTCGCTGGTCGCGCTGTGCGACGATCCCAACGCGTCGGTGGCGCTTGCGGCGCGCGAGGCGGTGCTGGCGGTCGCGCGCCAGCGCGGCTCGTCGCGCGTCGCCCACGCGCTCCACCGGCTGCCGCCCGAGCGCCGCAGGCGGCGCCTGGCGGAGATCGCGGACAAGGACCGCGCGCTCGCGAAGAGCCTGGAGCGAATGTTCGGCGACGTCGATCTCATGGAAGCCGCGGATCCCGACCGGCTCGTGGACCCGGGCGAAGGCGCGCCCGCGAGCGATGCGGGGAAGACGCCCGCCGCGCCACCGGCGGCGAAGTCGGGTGCGGGTGCCAAGGCGCCGGCGAGCGGAAAGCCGCCCGCGGCACAGCCGCCCGCGACGCCTGCAAGCGCCAAGCCGAAGGCGAGCCCGGCGAGTGCCAAGACGCCGGCTCCCTCCGAGAGCGCCCCCGCGCCCGCGAGCGCGAAGCCGCCCGTGGCAAAGCCGGAAGCCGCGTCGCCCGCAGCGCCCGGGAGCCCCGAATCTCCCGCCTCGCCCGCCGCGCCGGCGCAAGAGCCGCCGCCGGGGAGCTGAGTGGAAGCGCGGCCCGGCGAAGGTGCGCGCGGCGCGATGGTCCGCGAGCACGCAGGCGCGGCGCCGGAGCCCGGCGTGCGCTCGATCGCCCGCGGCGCCGCGGACTATCCCGCGCGGCTGCTCGATCTCGCCGACCCGCCACCCGAGATCTTCGTGCGCGGCGCGCTCCCCGCCGGGTCCACGGCGGTCGCGATCGTGGGATCGCGCGCCGCGACGCCCTACGGGCTCGAGCGGGCGGAGCGGATCGCCGCCGACCTCGCGCGCCTCGGCGTCGTGATCGTGAGCGGGCTGGCACGCGGGATCGACGCCGCGGCCCATCGCGGGGCGCTCGAAGCGGGCGGCATCACGATCGCCGTGCTCCCGGGCGGGATCTCGGCGATCACGCCGCCCGCCCACGCCGGGCTCGCCGACCGCATCGCGCGGCGCGGCGCGCTGCTGTCCGAGTGGCCCGGAGCCTATCCCGCGCGGCGCGGCCTGTTCGTGCGCCGCAACCGCCTGATCGCAGCACTTGCGCAGGCCACGGTCGTGGTCGAGGCCGCCGAGCGGAGCGGGGCGCTGAGCACCGCGGCCGCGGCGCGAAGGCTCCTGCGCCCGCTGCTCGCGGTGCCCGGCGACGTGGACCGGCCGACCAGCCGCGGCTGCAACGCCCTGCTGCGCGCCGGCGCCGCGTTCTGCGAGAGTGCCGCCGACGTGCTGCGCGTCGTCCCCGCCTCCGCCGGCGCGGGCGCCAGCGACGAGGCACGGCTCGCCGCCGCGCTCGCGGAACAGCCGCTCGCCGTGGAAGCGCTGGCCGAGGCCGCCGGGCTCCCGATCGGTCGCGCGCTCGCCGCGCTCCTCGCGCTCGAGTGGGCGGGCGCCGCGGCGGTGCATCCCGGCCAGCGCTGGTCGCGTCCGGCGGGGACCGTGGCGTGAAGCCCTCGCACGCGTTCGAGACGCTGCTGTGCCGCGCCCTCGCGGGCGGCGTGCGCGCGTTGTCGTGGGAGCGCTCGCTCGCCGCCGGTGCCACGCTCGGCGACCTCGCGCGCGCGCTCGGTCTGAGGCGGCGCGTGGCGGAGGAGAACCTGGCGCGCGCCTTCCCGGAGCGCGGGGCGGGAGAGCGTGACGCCATCCTGCGCGCGCACTATCGCGAGCTGGGGCGGGTGACGGTCGAGTACTCCCGGCTCGCGGAGCTGGCGCGCGCGCCGCGCGGACGGGTGGTTGCCGCCGTGCGGGGCGAGGAGCACCTCGAGGCCGTGCGCGGCCGCGGCGCGATCCTGCTCACCGGCCACTTCGGCAGCTTCGAGCTGTTGGCGGCGCATCTCGGCGCGATCCATCCGGTGGACGTCGTGGTGCGGCCGCTCGGCAATCCCGGGGTGGAGGCGCTGATCGCGCGCGAGCGCTCGAGCGCCGGCCTGGGCACGATCTCCGCCGACCGCGGGATCCGCCGGGTCTACCAGGCGCTGCGCTCGCGCCGCTGGGTGGCGATGGTGGCGGACCAGGACGCGCGCCGCCACGGCGTGTTCGTCCCCTTCCTGGGCCGTCCCGCGAGCACCGCGACCGGGCCGGCGCGCATCGCGCTCGGGTCGGGCGCGCCCATCGTCATGGGCTTCGTGACCCGCGAGCCTGACGGCCGGATGTGCCTCGACGTCGAGCCGCCGCTGCGGATCGCGGACCCCGCGGCACGCGATGCGGTCGAGCGCCTCACGGCGCTCCACGCCGCGCGCCTCGAGGCCTGGGTGAGGAAGCGCCCCGAGATGTGGTTCTGGCTCCACCGCCGCTGGAAGACCGCGCCGCGTCCGGAGGCGCAGCCGGCCACAGCCGCCGCGATGGAGCGCACCGCATGATGCACCGCTTCCCGATCCGGGTGCGCTACGCCGACACCGACCGCATGGGCTTCGCCTACTACGCGAACTACCTCCGCTGGTTCGAGATCGGACGCGCCGAGATGCTGCGCTCGCTCGGCACTACCTACCACGCGGTCGAGGAGTCGGGCACGGCGCTCCCGGTGGTGGAAGCGAGCTGCCGGTATCGCAAGCCCGCGCTCTACGACGACCTGATCGCGATCGAGACCGCGGTCGCCCGGCTCAGCCGCGCCACGGTGCGGTTCGAGTACCGCGTGGTGCGCGAGGCGGACGGCGAGCTGCTCGCCGAAGGCCACACCGAGCACTGCTTCCTCGGAGAGGACGGCCGGCCCGGCCGCGCCCCGGCCGAGCTCCAGGCCCTGCTCGAGCGCGCGCCGCGCGTGGAAAGAACCTAGCGATCGCCACGGCCGGCCGATCGGCGCCCTATCCCGCCGCGATCGCTCCCGCGGCGGCCGGCGTCGCGTAGCCGCGCCAGTCGAAGTCCGGGAACAGCGAGTCGCGCGCCTCGCACTCGGCGAGGAACTGCTCGTCCGACTCGCCCACGGCTCCGCCCTCGAGCCGGCGCTCGGCCAGCAGCGCGAGGCGCTCGAAGTCCGCGGCGTGCTGGCTCACCCGGAGCTCGGCGTAGTCGCGGGCCGCGAAGGTGGTGATCAGGAACTGCCAGTCCGAGGCCTCGAGCAGCATCTGCTCGCGGCCGAGCTGGGCGAGCAGGCGGGAGAGGAGCGGCTCGTCCGCCGCCTGGACGCCGCGCGAGGCGATCGCCTCGAAGCGCGCCTCGGCGGCGTGCACCGGGCCCCAGGTCCAGCGCGTGGCGTCGTTCATCCACACGTCGTGGCCGCCGCCCTCCCCCCACGAGCCCTCGGGGAGCGCCACCACCTCGCGCGGCGGGTGGCGCTCGAGGTACTCGCCCGCGGTCACGGGCGAGACCGCCGATCCGCGCGCGCGGTCGATCACCGCGGCGAGGAAGCGCGGCCCCTCGAACCACCAGTGGCCGAACAGCTCGGCGTCGTACATCGCGCACACCACCGGCGGATCGCTCTGGCGGGCGGCGGCATCGCGCGCCACCTGCTCGACCAGGCTCAGGAAGTGCGCGGCGTGCTCGGGCGCCAGGGCCTCGGCCTCCGCCGGGCGGTAGATGGTCTTGTGCGCCAGGTCGGCCTTGGGATGGGTGACCGACCAGTAACGGTGGCCGCCCGGGAAGCGCTTCTTGTGGAAGTCGAGATAGGGCGGAGAGCCCGGATAGCCGTGCTCGCCGCTCCACACCTGGATCGCGGTATGGGAGTCGCGCCCGAAGCACGCGACCTTTGCCGCGTTCCCCACCCGGTAGGGGCGATAGGGCGGGTGCTCGGCCGCGGGCGTGGTGCCGCCGTTCTCGCGCACCACGTGGCGCAGGGCCTCGAACCGGTCGGCGTAGACTCCGAGCGGCCGGCCGCCGCTCAGCAGGTGGCGGTCGACGAAGAAGTAGCCGAGGCCGTGGGCGGCGAGCACCTCCTCGACCCCGCGCCGGGGCTGCGGCCTCGCGCCCGGATCGAGCGGCGAGGTCCAGGGTCCGGCCGGCCGGTAGGCGCACTCGGGGAGCCAGATGCCGCGCGGGTCGCGCCCGAAGTGGCGGCGATGCGTGGTGCGCGCCACCCGCACCTGGCCCTCGACCGCCGACTCGCGCCCGAGCAGCGGCAGGTAGCCGTGGGTGGCGCCGCAGGTCACGATCTCGATCGCCCCCTGCTCCTCGAGCCGGCGGAAGCGCTGCACCAGGTTCGGCCCCTCGGGCCCCATGAAGTCCTCGAGGGTCGAGCGGTAGAACTGCTCCCAGCGCTGGGCCAGGGCGCCCATCGCGCCCTCGCCGGTGCGGGTGAAGGTCTTTCGATCCTCGACCGCCGCCGCGATCTTCTGCTCCAGGTAGGAGAGGAACTCGCGGTGGAAGTCGGGGTGGGCGAGCTGCTCGCACAGCACCGGGGAGAGCCCGAGCGTGATGCCGAGCGCGCCCGAGGCGCCGCCGCCGCGCGCGCCCGGTCGCGGCGCGCCGTTTCCCGCGCGCTCGTTCAGGGCGCGCCACAGCGGCAGGTAGGTTTCGGCCGCGGCCTCGTTCAGCCAGTCGACGCCGTGCGGCCAGCGGCCGTGGTGCAGCACCCAGGGCAGGTGCGAGTGCAGGACGATGGTGAAGTTGCCGGCGGCCATGTCAGGACTTGAACCCCATCTCCTTTCCGCGCGGCGGCTCGCCGGGCAGCTTGATCGAGCCGAACTGGGTCTCGAAGTTCTTGAGGTTCTGCTCGAGCGCCATGAGCAGCGACTTGGCGTGCTGGGGGGTGAGGATCACGCGCGCGTAGACCTTGGCCTTGGGGAGCCCCGGGAGCGCGCGGGCGAAGTCGAGGATCACCTCGGAGGGCGAGTGGGCGATGAACACCACATTGGAATAGATGCCCTCGGCTTCCTTCTCGCCCAGCTCGACCTGGATCTGCTGCTGCCCCTGAACTTGGCTTTTTTCCACCGCGCCTCCGGTTCTCACCCAATCCGCCGCCGGCCGCGGCGATCGAGAGAGCCTGGCCGCGCATGGGAACGTTAGGCGCGAAGTCGGTACAGGGTCAAGCGCGTAGGCGACTTATGCGGAGTCCGCCCGCTCCCGCGGCGGGCGCTCGGGTGGCCCCGGGGCGCCGGATTGCGTGGCACGCCGATTGCCCATCAACTGGCGCGAGGCAGTGCTGGAGAGGCTTTAGGCTCGGAGGTTCGATGGAGTGGTTTTCGCCCGGGAGCCCGGCGCCCGCGGGTTCGATGGCGTACGCGGGGTCGCCAGGCTCCCTGAGCGCTGGCGCCACGCTCCTGCGCCTGATCGAGCGGGCGCGCAGCGTGGACGAGGTCGAGGAGCTGCTGCTGGCCGCCGCGGTCCACCCCGAAGGCGCAGGGTTCGCGCGCGCCTGGCTGCTGCGCTGGGACGCGGAGCGCGACCGGCTCTCGCAGGTGCGCTGGGCGATCGGCCCGGCCGCGCCGATTCCGCTTTCCGAGTGCGTGCAACAGGTGCGCGGGTCGTCGGCGACCTCCGCGGCGAACGGCGCGCTCGATGCCTTCGCGGGCTCGATCGACGCGGCGCGGCTCGACAGCGTCTCCTCCGCCGCCTGGTCGCGGGGCGGCATCGCCCTCGGCGCGGGCGAGGCGGGAGGGCGGCCGTGGGGAGCACCGGCCCGCGGGGCGGCCGTGATCCATCGCGGCGTGCTGCCGCACGCGCTGCTGGTGGGCGAGTGGGAGGGCGACGATCGCGCGGCCCAGCGTCCCGGGGCGCTCGAAGGCTTGAGGCAGATCGCGGCCGCGGGCTTGGACTCGCTGGCGCGGGTCGCCGAGTCGCGGCGCAGGGCCGAGCAGATCGCGGCGGTCGCCGAGCTCGAGCGCGCGATCCTCTCCGCGCTCAACCTCGCCGAGGCGCTGCGCGTGGCGCTGCGCGCCGCCTGCCGCGGCACCGGGGCGAGCGGGGGTGCCCTGTGGCTCGTTCCGCCCGGCTTGGCACCGCGTCTCGAGATCACGCACGGCCCGGGCGGTGAGCGCGAGACCCTGGGCCGCGCGCTCCAGGCCCTGGCCCAGCAGGTCGTAACCGCGGGCCGCGCCACGGCGATCGACGATCCGCGCGAGGAGCCGCTGGTGCCCGCCGAGATCGCGGGCGCGGTCGCACCGCTCGCGCTGCATCCCCTGGCCGCCTACGGGCGGACGCTGGGCGTGATCGCGGTCTACGGGCGCATCGCGGGCCCGGCCGCGGAACCGCAAGGGTTCGACGCCGCCGACCGCGAGTTCCTGGAGCTGATCTCCGACCTCGCGGCCCTCGCGGTCGACCAGGCCCAGCGCTTCGAGAGCCAGCGCGCCGGCGAGCAGGAGCGCCGCGAGCTCAAGGCGCGCGCGCGCCGCCAGGACCGCCTCGCGGCGGTCGGCGAGCTGGCCACGCGGGTGGCCGAGGAGGCCCGCAATCCCCTGGCTTCGATCGTGGCGTTCGCGCGCCGCGCGCACCGCGACCTCAAGGAGGAGGATCCCCACCGCGAGCACCTCGAGGTGGTGATCCGCGAGGCCGAGCGCCTCGAGAAGCGGATCCGCGAGTCGTTCGAGCTCGCCGCCCCCGAGCCCCCGTGCCTCAAGGTCGAGAGCCTGAACGCCCTGGTGCAGGAGACCCTTCAGACCTGCGGTGAGACCCTGGTGAGGCGTCGCATCCGGCTGCTGAAGAAGCTCTCGCCCGACCTCCCGCCTCTCCTGCTCGACGCCCAGCGCCTGCGGCGCGTGTTGCAGAACATCATCGAGCGCATCCTGGACCTGGTCGCGGTCGGCGGCCGCATCCGGGTCGAGTCGCGCAAGGTCGGCGAGTACGTGGTGGTCGAGATCGCCCACGACGGACTCCACCGCCCGGGCGACATGCTCGAGGAGCTGTTCGAGCCCTTCGCCAGCTCGCGGGTCGGCGGGAACGGCTCGGGGCTCGCGGTCGCGCAGCAGCTGGTGCGCGAGCACGGCGGAGAGATCCGGCTGCGGAGCGAGGGCGAGTGGAGCACCGTGCTCTCGATCACGCTCCCGGTGCCCGACAACCAGGACCGCCGCCGCATCGGCCGCGACCGGCGCGCGAGCCGCAGCGACCGCCGCACCAGCTCGCCCGGGCGCTAGGCGGCGCGGGAGCCGATCCGGCGCCGAGGCGCGCACCGCCGCGAGCGCGGCGTGGCGGCCCTCACTGAGCGCCGCCCGCAGCCGTGCGGGCCGCGTTTGACGCCCCTTCCGGCAGCGTGTTACTCCTCGGCTCACGCCTCGGCCGACGCCGCGCCGCGCGCGGCCGCGATGAGTTTTCGTGCGACCCTAGCTCAGTTGGTAGAGCACGTGACTGAAAATCACGGTGTCCCCAGTTCGATTCTGGGGGGTCGCACCATCTTGGAGGAGGAGAGCGGGCGCCCCGCGCCAGCGCGCCGGCCCCTTCGCTCCCGCCCGCCGCGGAGCTGGTGTATCTCAGGTGGTGGAGCACGTCCCGAGTGATGTGCTCTACCCGAAAAGCGAGGCGTCACGCACAGGTTGAAGAGCTGGTGTAGCTCAGCTGGTAGAGCACGTCACTCGTAATGACGGGGTCACCGGTTCGATTCCGGTCACCAGCTCCAAATAACTTGCAGCGCGGCAATCGGTTGCAAAACGGCCCTGACCAGAAATGACCGACCAACAGGGCCACTATGTACCGAAACTATGCCCAAACTATGCCCGACCCCGTCAGTGAATCTGACACGCCCGGGTCTGGGCCGCGAAAACCGCGGGCGATCCAGCTTGCGACCCCATCTCGCGAAATGACAGGGCCTATGCCCAGGCTGCGCACGAGCCATGCGCGGAACTACGCCCAGAACTATGCCCAGATGGGGGGGGGGATCAAGGAAGGAATGACGGTGCCGTCAGGCACGGCTCCGCGCCGAGATGACCAGCCCTTGGATGCGGGTTGGCTCCTGACGAAACGCCGGAACAGCGCGACTTGATCAGGGGTGCTCGGGATCCCTCTGGTCCTCCAGATAGGCCGCGACCGCGCCGGTGGCCTGGGCGAGTAGTTCCTCGTCCACGATCAGGTATCGGCGGAAGATCGAGTCGGTCTTGTGGCCGGTGATCTTCATGGCGATCGCCTGCTGGACGCCGGCCCGGATCAGGTTGCGCACCGCAGTGCGTCGGAAGTCGTGCAGCAGCCGGCCGTGAAGGCCGGCGCGCCTGCATGCGGTCGTCCAGGAGCGGCGGAGCTTCCGAATCGGCTGCCCCCTCCAGTGAAAGACCGACGTGCAGAGGCAGCCGTTCTCCAGTTCCCAGCGTGAGACCTGCTCGCGCTGCCGCCGCAGGACCTCCTCGAGCCGCGCGTGATACTTGAACGGGAAGATCCGCGGTTCCCGATTCTTCGAGTCGCGCAGAAACAAGCTCTGCCGCTTCCCGTCCACGTCCGCCCAGGTCAAGCGGAACGCTTCGCCGGAGCGCCAACCGGTCAGGTACAGGAACTCGACCAGGTTGCGGGCGTGCTCGGGGAGGTGCGGCAGAACCGCCTGGAGATCCTCCTCTTCGAAGAATCCCTGGCGCGCATTGTCGACCCGTGGCTGATCAACCAGGGGAACGCGGGGAAGGCGATGGGCCGAAAGCCGGAGCATCCGCTTGAGGATGGCCAACTCCCGCCGCAGCGTCGCCGGCGCCGCAACGTCGGCCTTGAGCCGCATCTGTGAGTATTCCCTGATGCGCTCCTCCGTGATTCCTTCCGCGGGAGTTCCCTCGAAGAATCTCTGCAGTCGGCGCAAGAAACGGGTCGGTTCGGTCTTGTTGCGCTTGAACTCGTAGTTCTCCACGAGCCGAGCCTGCATTTCGGCGAAGGTGGGCCGCTCGTCGATGTCCGTGAAGAGCCCGCGAGCGGCTTCCGCCAGGCGCTGGCGGAGGAACTCCAGCGCCCGCTCATGATCCGGAGTTCCGGAGGTCTCTCGCTTCAACTTTCCGTCGAGGTAGAACTTGATGAACCAGTTCCTGGATCCCTTCTGACGGTAGATCGTGCCCTTGCTGACGCGAGGCATGGACTTGGACCGCGGGGGCGGGTTGAAACGGGGGCGGTCACTTTGGGTCAGCCGGAGTGCGCGGGGGAGCACACGCCCGACCGCATTCTACGCCTCCGCGCGCCCGGTCGCCACGATTCTCTCTCGCGCCGTCGCGTCGTTTTGTGCTCCGCACTCGCCCTCGCGTATCGTTCGCCTCCGCATGACGCAATCCCTGATGATCTCGGTCGCCGGCGTGCGCGGCATCGTGGGCGAGTCGCTCACGCCGCCGGTGCTGATCCGCTTCGCCGCGGCCTTCGCCCAGGGACTCGAGCCCGGGCCGGTCGTGATCGGGCGCGACGCGCGGCCCTCGGGCGCCATGCTCCAGCGCGTGGTCGCGGCCGGCCTGCTCGCGAGCGGCCGCGAGGTCGTCGACCTCGGCCTCGCCACCACGCCCACCACCGAGATCGCGGTCGAGCACCTGCGCGCGGCGGGCGGGGTGATCCTCACCGCCAGCCACAACCCTCCGCCCTGGAACGCGCTCAAGTTCCTCTCGGCGCGCGGCGAGTTCCTGGACGAGGCGGCGGGCAAGGCGCTGCGCGAGCGGGTCGAGGACGCTCGGCCGCAGTGGGTGGGCCACGATCGCCTGGGCGTCGAGCGCTCCGAGGCGGGGGCCCTCGACTGGCACATCGAGCGCGTCCTCGGCCTCGACTGCATCGAGCCCCAGCGCATCCGCGACCGCAAGCTCAGGGTGGCGGTGGACGGCTGCGCCAGCGTCGGCGGGGTCGCGGTGCCGCGCCTGCTGCGCGAGCTGGGCGCCACGGTGGTCGAGCTGGACTGCGTGCCGAACGGGGCCTTCACGCGCGAGCTCGAGCCGCTCCCCGAGCACCTGGGCGCGCTCGGGCGCGCGGTCGCGGACAGCCGCGCCGACTTCGGCATCGCGCTCGATCCCGACGCCGATCGCGCCGCCTTCGTCGACCACGCCGGCACGCCGCTCGGCGAGGAGTACACGCTGGCGCTCGGCGCCCAAGTCGTGCTCGCGAAGCAGGCCGGCCCGATCGTGACAAACCTCTCGACCTCCCTTATAGTGGACTCGGTTTGCGCCCGCTTCGGGGTTCCGCTCTTCCGGTCGCCGGTAGGAGAGGCCAACGTGGTGGCCGAGATGAAGGCCCGCGGCGCAGTGGCCGGGGGCGAGGGCAACGGCGGAATGATCGTGCCGGCCGCGCACTACGGGCGCGACGGGCTGGTGGCGGCGGCGCTGGTGGCCCAGGCGGTCGCGGCGTCGGGTAAGACGTTGCGGGCGTTGGCGGACGAGCTGCCGCGCTACCACATGATCAAGCACAAGGAGGCGCGCGCCGATGAACCCTGGGAGGCATTGGCGGCCCGCCTCCGCCAGCGTCTCCCGGGCCACGAGCTGGACACCACGGACGGGCTGCGCTTCCGCCGCGACGACGAGTGGCTGCACGTCCGGGTCTCGGGCACCGAGCCGGTGGTGCGGCTGATCGCGGAATCGCTGACCGAGAAGCGCACCGGGGCGCTGATCGAGACGGCGCGCAAGGCCTTAGCACCCCCGCGCCGGAAGGGATCCTGACCACATGTGCGGCATCGTCGGCTACGTCGGGCACCGCAACTGCCTTCCGATCCTGGTCGAGGGGCTGAAGCGCCTCGAGTACCGCGGCTACGACTCGGCGGGCGTGGCGGTCCAGGGCCGCAACGGCCTGAAGGTGGTCAAGGCGGCGGGCAAGATCCGCGAGCTCGAAGGCCGCCTCGCCAAGGATCCGCCCGTGGGCACGGCGGGCATCGCCCACACCCGCTGGGCCACGCACGGCGCTCCCACCGACGCCAACGCCCATCCCCACACCGGCTCGAACGGGCGCGTGGCGCTGGTGCACAACGGCATCATCGAGAACTATTTGGTACTGAAGAGCGCGCTCATCAGCGAAGGCCACGCGTTCCGCACCGAGACCGACACCGAGGTGCTGGCGCACCTGGTGGAGAAGTACCTGGGGCGCGGGCTCAAGCTCGAGCAGGCGGTGGGCGCGGCGCTCGCCGACGTCGAGGGCACCTACGGCATCGCGGTGATGTGCGCGGACGAGCCGGGCACGGTGGTGGGGGCGCGCAAGGGCAGCCCGCTGGTGGTGGGGATCGCCGACGGCGAGTACTTCCTGGGCTCGGACGTGGCGCCGATCGTGGGGCACACCCGGCAGGTGGTCTACCTGGACGACGGCGAGATGGCGGTCTTGACGCCCGACGGGTTCCACACCGCGACCATCGGCCAGGTGCCGGTGGACAAGGCGGTGCACGAGGTGGAGTGGGACCTCGGCAAGATCGAGAAGGGCGGCTTCGCCCACTTCATGCTCAAGGAGATCTTCGAGCAGCCCGAGTCGGTGCACGACTCGATGCGCGGCCGGCTCGTGGTCCCGGAGGGCCTGGCCAAGCTCGGCGGCCTCAACATGAGCGCCGAGGAGATGCTCGCGATCAAGCGCCTGATCATCCTGGGCTGCGGCACCTCGTGGCACGCCGGCCTGATCGGCGAGTACATGCTCGAGGAGCACGCGCGCATCCCGGTCGAGGTCGAGTACGCCTCGGAGTTCCGCTACCGTAACCCGATCGTGGACGAGGGCACGACGGTGCTCGTGATCTCCCAATCGGGCGAGACCGCGGACACCCTGGCGGCGATGCGCGAGGCGCGCCGCAAGGGGGCGCGGGCGCTCGGGATCGTGAACGTGGTGGGCTCGACGATCGCGCGCGAGTCGGACGGCGGCGTCTACATCCACGCCGGGCCCGAGATCGGCGTGGCCTCGACCAAGGCGTTCAGCAGCCAGGTCACGGTGCTCGCGCTGCTCACCTTGGCGCTCGGGCGGCAGCGCGCGATCTCGCGCGAGGAGGGGATCGCGCTCGCGGCCGAGCTGGAGGCGATCCCGGGCAAGATTCGCCAGATCCTGGAGCGCAGCGACGAGATCAAGGCGATCGCCGAGAAGTTCCACAAGCACGACAACTTCATCTACCTCGGCCGCGGCACCAACTTCCCGGTGGCGCTCGAGGGCGCGCTCAAGCTCAAGGAGATCTCCTACATCCACGCCGAGGGCTACCCGGCGGCCGAGATGAAGCACGGCCCGATCGCGCTGATCGACGAGAACATGCCGGTGGTCTTCATCTGCCCGCGCGACAGCGCGTACGAAAAGGTGATGAGCAACATGAGCGAGGTGCGGGCGCGCAAGGGCCGCATCATCGCGATCGCGACCGAGGGCGACCGCGAGATCAGCCGCCACGCCGACCACGTGATCTACGTGCCGAACGCGCTGCCCATGCTCCAGCCGCTGCTCAGCGTGGTGCCGCTCCAGCTCCTCGCGTACCACGTCGCGGTGCTGCGGGGCTGCGACGTGGACCAGCCGCGCAACCTGGCGAAGAGCGTCACGGTCGAATGAGCGCCCGCGGAGCCGGGACACTCAAGTCCGCCGTCACCGAGGCGGGAGGGCTCAAGCCGATCGGCCCCTACAGCCCGGCGCAGGTGGTGCACCTCGCGGGCGGCGAGCGGCTGGTGTTCGCCTCGGGGGCGGTGGCGATCGATCCCGCGAGCGGCGAGCTGAAGGGCGCGGACACCGGCGCCCAGACCGAGCAGACGCTCGCGAACCTCGCGGCGATCCTCCAGGGCGCGGGCGTCGGGCTCGGAGACGTGGTCAAGACCACGGTCTACCTCGCCGACATGAAGGACTTCCAGGAGATGAACCAGGTCTACGCCCGGTTCTTTCCCGATTCGCCGCCGGCGCGCACCACGATCGCGGCCGCAGGACTCCCGCGCGGCGCGCGCGTCGAGATCGACGCGGTGGCGGTCGGGCGTGACCACTGAGCTGCCCACCGCTCCCGCCCCGCGCGCCACGCCCCGCACCGACCGCCGCGACGTGAGCGAGCGGCGCCGCATCGAGGTGCGCCTCACCGCCGAGGTCGCGTGCGCGGGTTGAGCCTCCAAGCTGGGTCCGGAGGACCTGCGCACGGTATTGAAGGGGATGGAGGGCGCGCGGCGCGACCGGCGCGTCCTGGTGGACCAGTCCTCGATGGATGACGCCGGCGTGTTCGCGTACGGCCGGGGCGAAGCCCTGGTGCAGACCGCGGACTTCTTCACCCCGGTGGTGGACGACCCGTTCGACTTCGGCCAGATCGCGGCCGCGAACGCGCTGTCCGACGTCTACGCCATGGGCGGCCGGCCGCTCACCGCGCTCGCGCTCATGTGCGTGCCCGACGGGCTCGCGCGCGAGGTGGTGCGCGAGATCGTGCGCGGCGGGCTGGCCAAGATGCGCGAGGCCGGGGCGAGCGTGCTGGGCGGGCACTCGGTGCGCGATCCCGAGCTCAAGTTCGGCTACGCCGTGACCGGCGTGGTGCGCCGGCGCCGCATGCTCCTGAACGCCGGGGCGCGTCCCGGAGACCGGCTGCTGCTCACCAAGCCCATCGGCACCGGCGTGCTCTCGACCGCGCTCAAGCAGCAGCGCCTGGACTTGGCACTCGCGCGCCGGCTCGCGCGCCACATGGCGGCGTTGAACCGCGCGGCCGCCGAGGCGGCGGTGGAGTTCGGGGCGCGCGCCGCCACCGACGTCACCGGCTTCGGCCTGATCGGGCACGCCTCGCAGATGGCGGATGCGAGCGGCGTGAGTCTGAGGCTGGTCCCCGCCAGGAGCTGGTTCCTGCCGCGCGCCCTGGAGCTGGCGGCCGAGGGCGTGGCGCCGGGCGGCCTCTACAAGAACCGCGATTTCTACGGGCCGCGCGTGGGAGGCGTAGCACCCCCCGAGCCCGTCGCGCTCGCGCTCCACGACCCGCAGACTTCGGGCGGGTTGCTGCTCGCGGTGCCGGCGCGCCGCGCCCGCGCGCTGGTCGAGGCGCTCAAGCGGCGCAAGGTGTGGGTCGCGGAGATCGGCACGGTGATCCCGCGGGTGCCGCACACCATCGAGCTCGCGGCGCCGTGAGCCGGGGAGCGAGGAGGGCGGCCGCCGTGGCGGGCGACGGACGACGGCCCGAAACGATCCTGCGGGAACGAATGGGATCTGGTGGTCCCCGGGGACTTCAAATCCTGCGGTCGGACGCGAACCGCGCCCGAGGTGGGTTCGATTCCCACGCGTTCCCGCCAATTCTGGCGCTCGCGCTCTGCCTGGCCTGGGGCGCCGCGGCGCCTGCCGCCTCGGCGGCGCCCGCGACGAACGCCGCCGGAGACTCGATCGCAGCGCGGGCGGTCGCTCCGCCGGCCAGCGTCGATTCGGCCGGGGCGCGCGCCCAGGCAGCGCCCGCCCCCGCGAGCCCGCCCCCGCCCGCAGGCGGCGTGGTCGAAGTGCCGCTGCGCTCCGCGGCGTCCGGAAGGAGCGCCGCGCGCGCATCGTCCGGCGCGACCGCGGCGCAGCGCGCCCCGCTCTCGGGCTTCGACGCGCCGCGCTGGGTGATGGCGCGCTCGCTGGTGGTGCCGGGCTGGGGGCAGCTCCACAACGGCTCGTGGCTCAAGGCGATCGCCGTCGCCGCGGGCGAGGGCCTGCTGATCTCGCGCATGCGGGACGACCAGCGGGCGCTCGACCGCATCGACCAGGACATCCAGGCCGCGCGCCGCGACCAGGACGACGTGCGCGAGGTGGCGGCGGTCGACGCCTACAACCAGCGCCTCAACGCGCTGGTCGGCCGCCAGTGGCTGCTCGGCGGGCTGCTCACCTACGCGCTGCTCGACGCCTACGTGGATGCGCACTTCCGCAGGTTCCGGATCGAGTTCGAGAACGATCCCGCGCTGCCGGGAGGCAAGGCGCCGAAGCGCGGCGCGAAGCTTTCGGTGCGGATGTCGTTTTGACCGACCCGCGCCTCTCCGGCATCCGCAACTTCTGCATCGTGGCGCACATCGACCACGGCAAGAGCACGCTCGCCGACCGGCTGCTCGAGCTGACCCACACGCTCTCGCCCCAGCAGATGAAGGCCCAGGTGCTGGACGACATGGACCTCGAGCGCGAGAAGGGGATCACGATCAAGTCCCACGCGATCGCGATGGACTATCCGGCGCGCGACGGGCGCACCTACCAGCTCAACCTGATCGACACGCCCGGGCACGTGGACTTCACCTACGAGGTGTCGCGCAGCCTGGCCGCCTGCGAGGGCGCGATCCTGGTGGTGGACGCCTCGCAGGGGATCGAGGCCCAGACGCTCTCGAACTACCTGCTGGCGCGCGAGCAGGGGCTCGTGATCGTGGGCGCGATCAACAAGGTGGACCTGCCCGTGGCGCGCCCCGACGACGTGGCGCTCGAGATGGAGCACGCGACCGGCGTGACCGCCGAGCACGTGTGCCGCATCAGCGCCAAGACCGGGTTCGGCGTGCCGGAGCTGCTCGAGCAGGTGGTCGCCGACATCCCGCCGCCCCGCGGCAACCCGGACGCGCCGCTGCGCGCGCTCATCTTCGACTCGAGGTTTGACCAGTACCGGGGCGTGGTGGCGCTGGTGCGGATCGTGGACGGCGGCGTCAAGGCCGGCGACGTGGTGCGCTTCCTCTCCACCGGCAAGCGGTACGAGGTGACCGAGGTGGGGCGGCTCCGGCTCCGGCTCGAGCCGCTCGATGCCCTCGGCGCCGGGCAGGTCGGCTACGTCGTGGCGGGGGTGAAGTCGGTCGCCGATGCGCGCGTGGGGGACACGATGGGCGCGGGCGACGCCGGGGATCTCGCCGCTCTCCCCGGCTTCCGCGAGGTCAAGTCGATGGTGTTCTCGGGGCTCTACCCGATCGACGCCGAGCACTACGAGCCGCTCAAGGAGGCGTTGGGGCGGTTGGTGCTCAACGACGCCGCGCTCCACTACGAGCCCGAGACCTCGGTGGCGCTGGGCTTCGGGTTCCGCTGCGGGTTCCTGGGGCTGCTCCACATGGAGATCGTGCAGGAGCGGCTACGGCGTGAGTACCAGATCGACCTGATCGCCTCCACCCCGAGCGTGGAGTACCATGTGCTGCTCGAGAGCGGCGAGTTCCTCGTCGTGGACAATCCCAGCCGGATGCCCGCGACCAACACGATCGCCGCGATCGAGGAGCCCTACGTGCTGGCCCACGTGCTCACGCCGGCCGAATACCTGGGCAACATCCTCAAGCTGTGCCAGGAGCGCCGCGGCGTCCACGTGGGGCTCGACTATCTGGAGGAGAAGCGCGCGCGTCTCTCGTACCGGCTGCCGCTGGCCGAGATCGTGCTCGACTTCTACGATCGGCTGAAGTCGGTCTCGCGCGGCTACGCGTCGCTCGACTACGAGTTCGACGGCTACCGCGAGGGCGACATGGTGAAGCTGGAGATCCTGCTGAACTCGGAGCCCGTGGACGCGCTGTCGGCCATCGTGCACCGCGACAAGGCCTACGCCGTCGGGCGCGACCTGTGCGCGCGGCTCAAGGAGCTGATCCCGAAGCAGATGTTCCAGGTGGCGATCCAGGCCGCGATCGGCGGCAAGGTGATCGCGCGCGAGACGCTGGGCGCGATCCGCAAGAACGTGACCGCGAAGTGCTACGGCGGCGACATCACGCGCAAGCGCAAGCTGCTCGAGAAACAGAAAGAAGGCAAGCGCCGTATGAAGCAGATCGGCACCGTGGAGGTCCCGCAGGAGGCGTTCCTGGCGGTGCTCAAGGTCGACCGATAGAGGAGACTCATGGTGGAGAAGAAGACTCGTTCCACCCTTCGTGAGTACGTCGAGGCCGGGCTGTGGGCGGTCGCGCTCACCCTGTTCCTGCGCGCGTTCGTGATCCAGGCCTTCCGCATCCCCTCGGAGTCGATGGTGCCGACGCTGCTCAAGGGCGACTTCCTGTTCGTGAACAAGTTCGAGTACGGGCCGAAGATCCCCTTCACCCGCATCCGCCTGCCCGGGCTGCGCCCACCGCGGCGCGGCGACGTGATCGTGTTCCAGTTCCCGAAGAATCCGAGCCAGGACTTCATCAAGCGCTGCGTGGCCGTGGGGGGCGAGACCATCGAGGTCCACAACAAGCAGGTGATCGTGGACGGCGACACGCTGCGCGAGCCCTACGTGATCCACGGCGACCAGAGCATCCGGCCGCCGGGGTTCGAGCCGCGCGACAACTTCGGGCCGCGCACCATCCCGCCCGGGGAGCTGTTCATGATGGGCGACAACCGCGACAACTCGAACGACAGCCGCTTCTGGGGCACGGTCAAGATGGACCTGGTCAAAGGGCGTGCCATGTTCATCTACTTCTCGACCGACGGCGAGAGCCCGCTCGACGCGTTCGTGAAGATCCGCTTCGGCCGGCTGCTGCACGTGATCCACTGATGTCCGCGGCACCGTTTTCGCGCGACGCCCGGAACGAGGCGCGGGCGGGGCTCTACGTCCACGTGCCGTTCTGCGCCACGCGCTGCAGCTACTGCGACTTCTCGAGCGGCGCGCTGTCCGCGGCGGCGCTCGAGCGCTACCTCGCGGCGCTCGAGCGGGAGATTGCGCGCCGCGCGCCGCAGGCGGCGGGGCTCGAGTTCCACTCGGTCTTCTTCGGCGGCGGGACGCCTTCCGCGCTCTCCGCCCGCCACTTCGAGCGCGTGTGGCGCGCGCTCTCCGCGCGGTTCGCGATCAAACGCGGCGCCGAGATCACGCTCGAAGCCAATCCGGAATCCGTCCGCCCCGCGCTGCTCGACGCCTGGGCCCGGGCGGGCGTCAACCGGCTCTCGTTCGGAGCCCAGAGCTTCGTCCCCGAGGAGCTGGCGGCGCTGGGCCGCATCCACTCCGCCGCGCGCCCCGCCGAGGCCATGGCGCTGGCGCGCGCGCACGGGTTCCTCAGGCTCTCGCTCGATCTCATGTTCGGGTTCCCCGGCCACACGCTCGAGCACTGGCGCCGCACCGTGGATGCGGCGCTGGCGCTCGAGCCCGGTCACCTCTCGGCGTACTGCTTCATCCCCGAGCCCGGCACGCCGCTCGGCGCCGCGGTGCTGCGCGGCGAGCAGGCGCTGCCCCGCGGCGACGAGCAGGCCGAGTGCTACGAGGCGCTCGCGCGCTGGATCGCGCCCGGCGGCTATGCCGCGTACGAGACCTCCAACTTCTGCCGGCCCGGCGAGGAGGCGCGCCACAACCTGGTCTACTGGCTGCGGCGCCCGTACCTGGGGCTCGGCCCCTCGGCGCACGGCCTGGTCCACGGCGTGCGCTACGGAAACCACTACGCGCTCGAGCGCTGGGCGGCAGCCCTCGAAGCCGGCGCGCCGTGCGAGGCGGAGCGCGAGGAGGAGAGCGACCGCACGATCGCCCTCGAGGTCGTGATGCTGGGGCTGCGCCTCTCGGACGGCATCGACCGCCGCGACTACGACGCGCGCACCTGGCGGGCGGTCGAGGGCCGCTACGGCGCGGCGCTCGATCTCGCGCTCGCGGCCGGGCGCCTCGAGCCCACGGCGCACGGCGTGCGCATCCCGGGCCGGTTCGCCTTCGTCGCCGACGACGTGATCGCCTGGATCGAGGCGCGAGCGGATCGCGCGCGGTGGGCGCCCGATCCCGCAGTCCGCGGGTTGACAGTCGCGGCGACGGCTCCGTAACTTCGCTTCCATGTCCCAGCCTGCCTTCGCCGGTGGCCTCCACCCCGGAGACCCCGACCTGAGCCTCCGCCAGCGCGAGGTGTTCTCGGCTGTGGTCGAGCTGCACGGCGCGAGCGCCCAGCCGGTGGGCTCCGAAACCCTGGCCCAGCTCGGCCGGATCGCGCTCTCCTCGGCCAGCATCCGGAGCGCGCTCGCCGACCTCGAGTCCGCGGGGCTCCTGGAGCGCTCGCACCCCTCGGCGGGGCGCGTGCCGAGCGTGCGGGGCTACGAGTTCTTCGTGCGCACCCTGCTGGTTCCCGCCGTGCTGGGGCCCGACCTCGTGGCCCAGGTGGACGAGACCCTGACCCGGTCGGCGCGCGACGTCGAGCGGCTGCTCGACCAGGCCTCGCGCCTGCTCTCCACGCTCACCCACCAGCTCGGGCTCGCGCTGGCCGCCTCGCTCGAGCGGGACGTCCTGACCGGCCTCGACCTGGCGGCGAGCGACGAGCGGCGCGTGCTGATGGTCCTGAACCTCGGCCCGAGCGCGGTGCGCACGCTGGCGCTCGAGCTGGAAAGCCCGCTCGAGCGGGACGAGCTGGCCGAGGTCGCGGGCGTGCTGCGCGAGCGCCTGCTCGGCCGCATGCTGTCCGAGGTGCGCGAGCGGCTGGCGAGCGACCCCGAGCTGGTGCGGAAGAGCGCGGTGCGCATGGTGGTCCGCGCCGCCGCCGAGAAGTGGGAGGAGCCGGTCTCCACGCCGCTCTTCAGCGCCGGCACCATGCACATCGCCGAGCAGCCCGAGTTCGCGCGCGGCTCGCGCCTCGGCCCCCTGCTGCGCGTGGTCGAGTCGGGCGCGCCGATCGACCGTCTCATGGTGGAGTGCATCGAGGGGCACGTCGCGGTGCGCGTCGGGCTCGACGAGGACCAGGCGCTCGCCGGGATGAGCCTGGTGAGCTACGTGCTGCCCGGCCCGGTGCGCGCCGCGGTCGGCGTGCTCGGGCCGCTGCGCATGAACTACGCGCACGCGCTCCCGGTCGTGGACGCGGTGGGGTCGCGGGTCGCCGAGCTGCTGTCCACATGAGCGCGCGGCAGGGCGGGCCCGGGCGCGATCCGGCCCCGCGAGAGGAGGCGGGCGAGTCCGCCACGCCGGAGACCGAGCCGGTCGCCGCCGCCGAGGAGACGCCGGCCGCGGCCGCGGCCGCGGCGCCCGCGCCCGCGGAGCCCAGCGCGGCCGAGCTGCGCGACCGCTGGCTCCGGGCCGAGGCCGAGCTCCAGAACCTGCGCCGCCGCGCGGCCCGCGAGCGCGAGGAGAGCTGGCGCGCGGCCGAGGACGGCGTGCTGCTCGAGCTGATCACCATGCTGGACGATCTCGACCGCGCCCTCGAGGCCGCGAGCGAGGCCGGGGCGCCCGCGTCGTGGAGCGAGGGCGTCCGCCTCACCGCCGACCGCGCCCGCGAGCGCCTCGCGCGCTTCGGGGTGGCGACGCTCGATCCCGTGGGCAGACCCTTCGACCCGCGCTTCCACGAGGCGCTCCTCGAGATCGACGCTCCCGAGGGCGTGGGCCCGGGCTCGGTCGTCCAGGTCGTGCATCGCGGCTACGCGCGCGCCGACCGCGCGCTTAGGCCCGCCCGCGTGGTGGTGGCGCGCGCGGCGGAGGGAAAATCCTAGGTGGCGCGCCGCGACTACTACGAGGTCCTGGGGGTGCCGCGCGAGGCGGGCGAGGAGGAGATCAAGAAGGCCTACCGCAAGCTCGCGCTCCAGCACCATCCCGACCGCAATCCCGGCGACAAGTCGGCCGAGCAGAAGTTCAAGGAGGCGACCGAGGCCTACGAGGTGCTGCGCGATCCCGAGAAGCGCGCGCGCTACGACCGCTTCGGGCACGAGGGCGCGGCCGGGCCGGCGGGCGGCGGCCGGGGATTCGACGTCAGCGGCTTCGATCTCGCCGACGCGCTGCGCGCGTTCATGCGCGACTTCGGCGGCGACATGGGCGGCTTCGAGGAGATGTTCGGCGCCCGGCCCGGCGGGCGGGGCGCGGGCCCGATTCACGGCGACGACCTCCAGGTCCGGCTCAAGCTCGCGCTCGAGGAGATCGCCACCGGAGTCGAGAAGAAGATCCGCGTGCGCCACCTACGCCCCTGCACCGTGTGCGGCGGCAAGGGCGGAACCGGCGAGAGCGTCTGCCCCCAGTGCCGGGGCCGCGGCCAGGTGCGCCACGTCCAGCAGACCCTGCTCGGGCAGTTCGTGAACGTCTCGACCTGCCCCACCTGCGGCGGCGCCGGCAAGGTCATCCAGAATCCCTGCAAGAACTGCGGCGGCGACGGGCGCGTGAGCGAGACCGACACGCTGGCGGTGACCGTGCCGCCCGGAGTCGCGAGCGGAAACTTCATCCCGCTGCGCGGCATGGGCGACGCCGGCCCGCGCGGCGGCGCCGCGGGCGACCTGATCGTGCTGATCGAGGAGAAGCCGCACCCGGTCTTCGAGCGCGACGGGCGCGACCTGCACGTCGACGTGCCGGTCCACTTCGCGACCCTGGTGCTCGGAGGCAGGCTGGACGCCCCGGCGCTCGACGGGACGCCGCTGGTCGTGGACGTGCCGGCCGGCATGCAGAGCGGATCGGTGCTGCGGGTGCGCGGGCGCGGCCTGCCGGGCCTGCGCGGATCCGGCCGGGGCGACATGATGGTGCGGCTCGTGATCTGGGTGCCGGGCAAGGTCTCGGCGGAGGAGAAGCGGCTCCTCGAGGAGCTGCGCAAGGCCGAGAGCCTCAAGCCTCCGCGCCCCGGGAAGACGATCTTCGACCGGGTGAAAGACGCCTTTGGTGCTTGAGTTGCGCTCGGAAGACTGGTGACGGCAGCGGAAACGCCGGACACGGGTGGGAGAGGACCGGGTGAGCCCCCTTCGCTCATCTACGCGCCCGACCTCGGCGCGCCGGGCTCGCTGCTGCAGCTCTCGAAAGAAGAATCGCACTACCTCGCGCGCGTGTGCCGCGCGCGCGCCGGCGACCACGCCACCGCGACCGACGGGCGCGGCGCGCTCGCCCGGCTCAGGCTCGAGAGCGTGGGGAAGGAGGTGCGGGCGGAGGTGGTCTCGGTCGAGCGCTCGGAGCGCGGTCGACGGGCGTGGGTGCTGTGCGGCGCCCCGGAGCGCGGGCGGGGGGACTGGCTGGTGGAGAAGCTCGCCGAGCTCGGGGTGCAGCGCTTCCAGCCGCTCGAGTGCGAGGGCGGTTCATGGCCCGCCGCGGAGGCCCGGTTCGAGCGCTGGAACCGGCTCGCGATCGGGGCACTGCGCCAGTCGCGACGCGCGTTCCTGATGGAAGTTCGCGCCCCGGTAGCGGTCGAAGAGGCGCTCGCCGCCCTCGAGCCCGGTGCCTCGTGCTGGCTGGGCGACCTGGAGGGCCGGAGCCCCGGCCCTGGCGACCCCGGGGAACGCGTCACGGTCGGGGCGATCGGGCCCGCCGGAGGGTTCACTGCCAGCGAGCGCAAGCGGTTCGAGGTCGCGGGCTTCGCGCCGGTCCGCCTGGCCGACGGCCGGCTCAGGACCGAGACCGCGGCCCTGAGCTGGGCGTCGTGGTGGGCGGCCGCCGGGGCAGGAGGCCGGGCGGCAGGCAGAAGCTAGGAAACCCAGCACCCCAAAGCGGCGCCCGGCCTTGACGGATGGGCACTTGCGCCATACACTGGCACTGGCGAAATCGCGCCCGGTCGGCAACGGTCGGGGCGCGATCCCATTTTGTCGTGGATGGCTGTAACCATGTCTTCAACAGGGCAGAGAGGGGGAAGTTGATTGCCCGGAATCAGGGTGAAGGAAGGGGAGTCCTTCGAGAGTGCCCTGCGTCGT
This sequence comes from Candidatus Eiseniibacteriota bacterium, assembly GCA_036507005.1. Classification (GTDB taxonomy): domain Bacteria; phylum Eisenbacteria; class RBG-16-71-46; order RBG-16-71-46; family RBG-16-71-46; genus WS-2. The sequence goes on along the minus strand of DASXQT010000077.1, from coordinate 19,162 downwards.
TTCAAGAAAAAGTGCGAGAAGGCTGGGATTCTGGCGGATCTGCGCCGTCATCAGCATTTCGAGAAGCCTAGCGAGCGGCGCAAGCGCAAACTGAATGCCGCGCGGCGCAAGAACCTGGCGCGGCGGCAGCAGGAGAACTAGCCGAGCTGGACTGGCTCCATAGCCTCACAATACTCGACTGGCTGATCGCTCTGCTCGTGGTTCTGTTCGCCGTGCGCGGTGTGGCGCGGGGAACGGTCAGCCAGTTTTTCGCGCTGCTCGGCTTGCTCGCCGGATTCTGGTGCGCGGGCTGGGTCGCCCAGTGGGTTGGCGCGCGCTGGCAGGGCGCCCGGCCCGCTTTCTTGTTCTCGTGCCTGCGCTGGCTGGTGGCGGGGCTCTCGGGGCTGGCGGTGGCGACGCTGCTCCAGTGGTGGGGCAACGCCCTCGGCGGGGCGGTGAAGAAATCGCCGTTCGGAGTCTTCGACCGGATCGGTGGCTTGGCCGTGGGTGCGGGTCTCGGGGTGCTGGTGGGGAGCCTCACGATGCTCGGAGCGCTGCTGACCACCTGGCCGGCCGCGCTGGGTGAAGCGGCAGCCCGCTCGCGGTTCGCCACACCGCTCATGACCGTCGGCGCGAAGCTGTGCGGAGTCGAGCACCGTTATTTCCCCGGCAGCGACTGGCTCGAGGAGAAGTTCCTCGCCGCCCGGCGGCGCGCTCAATCGCAGTCCCCGCAATCCTGATGACCCGGCGCCCGGCGACCGGGCGCGATAGGGAGGCGGTTCGGAACGCGTGGACTCGCAATCCCTGGATCGGCTCGAGTTCGGCCGCGTGACGGCGGCGATCGCGGCGCACGCGGAGAGCGCGGGCGCCCGCGAAGCGCTGCTCGCGTGGCGCCCGATCGCCGCGCGCGAGGCGCGCGCGCGGGAGAACGCACTGCTCGCCGAGGCGCTGCGCCGCCAGGGCGATGCGGGCGCGTGGTGCGCGGTGGGGCGCGGGGCGCTCGCCCCGCGGCTCGATCCCCAGGCGCCCGAAGGGCTCGACGGCCCGGGCCTCCTCGAGGTGCTGAGCTGGCTCGAGGCCGCGCGCGAGACGCGCGAAGCCTGGGACGGAGCCGAGGCGGCCGCGCGCTTCCCGGGGCTCGCGGCGCGCGCCGGATCGCTGCCGCACCTCGAGGCGCTGGCCGAGCGGCTCGCGCGCTCGCTCGAGCCCGACGGGCGCCCGAGCGATGCGGCCTCGCCCAAGCTCAAGCGGGCGCGCGCCGCGCACGCCGCGGCCGAGCGCGAGCTGGAACAGAAGCTCTCGCGCTGGGCGCGGGGCTTCGGCGAGGAGAGCTACGTCACGCGCCACGGCGATCGCTTCGTGGCGCTGGTGCCGGCCGCGGGCTTCCCGCGGCGGCGCGGGATCGTGCACGACGTCTCGGGGAGCGGGCAATCGCTGTTCGTCGAGCCGCTCGAGGCGTGCGACGAGAACAACCGCCTGATCGAGCTCTCGGCCGAGATCGCCGAGGAGGAGCGCCGCGTGCTGCGCGAGCTGGCCGAGGCGGTGCGGGCCGAGGCCGGGCCGCTCGCCGCGACCGAGGAGACCTTGGTCCACCTCGACACGCTGCGCGCGCGCGCCCGCTGGGCGAACGAAGTCGGCGCGATCGCGCTCGATCCGGGCGGCGACCGCCTGCGCCTCTCGGGCGCGCGCCACCCGCTGCTCGCGGGCGCGGGGCGCGAGGTGGTGCCGCTCGACCTGGCACTCGGGCCCGACGACCGTCTGCTGGTGGTGAGCGGGCCCAACATGGGCGGCAAGACGGTGCTGCTCAAGACCGTGGGCCTCGCGGTCGCGCTCGGGCACGCGGCGCTGCCGGTGCCGGCGCGGGAGGGGAGCGCGCTGCCCGAGATCTCGATCCTGGTGGCCGACCTCGGGGACGAGCAGTCGGTGGACCAGGGGCTCTCGACCTTCGCCGCCCACCTCCGCTCGCTTTCCGCGATGGCGGAGCACGCCTCGGGCACGAGCCTCGTGCTGTGCGACGAGCTGGGGGCGGGGACCGATCCCGACGAGGGCGCGGCGCTCGGCCGGGCCCTGATCGAGCACTTCGCGGCGCGCCGCGCGTGGGGCGTGGTGACCACGCACCTGGGCGCGCTCAAGCGCGCGGCGGCCGAGGTGGCGGGCGTGTGCGGCGGCTCGCTCGAGTTCGACCGCGAGACGCTCATGCCGCGCTACCGGTTCCTGCCCGGCATCCCGGGCGCGAGCCACGCGCTCGCGGTGGCCGAGCGCCTCGCGTTCCCGTCCGCCGTGCTCGAGCGGGCGCGCAGCCTCACGCCCGAAACGACGCGCGAGATGGAGCGGCTGATCGCCCTGCTGGACGAATCGCGGCGGCGGATGGATCAGGTGGCCGCGGATCACGAGGTCGCGCGCGCCGCGGCCGAGTCCGCGGCGGCCGAGCATCGGGCGGCGGCCGAATCGGCGCGCCAGGAGCTGAAGGATTTGAGCCGGCGGCTCACGCGCGAGAGCGAGGGCCTGCTGGCCCGGGCGCGCGAGCTGTGGCAGAACGTGCAGCGCGAGGCGCGCCGCGCCGAGAAGCACCGCGCCTTGGCCGGCGAGCTCAAGGCGCAGATCGGGGCGGTGGAGGCCGAGGCGGAGGCGCTCCGGCACGCGGCCGCGGCGGCCACGGGGGAGGCCGCCGAGCCGGGGGCGGGCGCCCTCGAGGCCGGGTCGCTCGCGGTCGGGCAGCGGGTGCGGGTGCTGGATCTCGGTGTCGAGGCGGAGGTGGCGAGCCTGCCGGACGCCGAGGGGAGGCTCACGCTCCGCCGCGGGAGCTGGAACATCCAAAGCCACGTCAACCGCCTCGCCCCGGCCGGTGGCCCGGGGGAGGTCGGGTCCGCCCCGGTCCGCCGGAACGGCGGCGGGGCGACGTGGAGCGCACCGGAAGAGGCTCCTTCCCTCGACGTCGATCTGCGCGGCAAGGAAATGGACGACGCGCTCCAGGCCCTCGACCGCGGGCTGGACCACGCCCTGCTCCAGGGGCTCTCGGAGCTCCGGATCGTCCACGGCGTGGGGCGCGGGGTATTGAGAGCGGCGGTCGAGCGCCATCTCACCGGGCACCCGCTGGTGGCTTCGCGGCGCCTCGGGGCGGTGGGCGAGGGCGGGCGCGGGGTGACGATCGTGAGGCTGAGATGAGCGGTATCCCGGCGCGCGGCGCCGACGACTGGGTCGAGCGGGTGCGCGCGGCGAGCGACATCGTGGACGTGGTGCGCCAGACCGTCTCGCTCAAGCGCTCGGGGCGGAACTGGGTCGGGCTCTGCCCGTTCCACAAGGAGAAGACGCCGTCGTTCTCGGTGCACGCCGAGCGCCAGTTCTACCACTGCTTCAGCTGCAACGCGGGGGGAGACGTCTTCAAGTTCGTCCAGGAGACCGAGAAGGTGGGGTTCATGGAGGCGGTCGAGCTGCTGAGCCGGCGCGCCGGCATCCCGGTGCCGGAGCGGCGCACCGGGGGCGTGGAGCGCGGGATCCGCGCGCGCCTCCAGGAGGCGCTCGAAGCGGCGGCCACCGCCTACGAGCAGTGGCTGGGCGACCCGGCCGCGGGGGCCTCGGCGCGCGCCTACCTCGAAGGCCGCGGGCTCACGCACGCCACGATCCGGGCGTTCCGGCTCGGGCTCGCGCCGCCGGGCTGGGAGCCGCTCTCGCAGCGGCTCAAGGGGCGCTTCCCGCCCGAGCTGCTGGTCCAGGCCGGGCTCGCGGCGCCACGGCGCGCGGCCGAGGAGGGCGGCTCGGGGCGCGGCGGGATCTACGACCGCTTCCGCAACCGGCTCATGGTGCCGCTGGTCGCTCCGGGGGGCGCGGTGGTCGGATTCGGGGCCCGCGCGCTGGCCGAAGGCGACGAGCCCAAGTATCTGAACTCTCCGGAGACCCCGGTCTACCGCAAGGGCGGGTTCCTGTTCGCGCTCGAGCAGGCGCGGCGCCAGGTCGAGCCCGACGGCGAGATGATCGTGGTGGAGGGCTACTTCGACGCGATCGCGCTCCACCAGGCGGGGCTCGCGAACTGCGTAGCGACCTCGGGCACGGCGCTCACCGCGGATCAGGCGCGGCTCCTGCGCCGCCTGGTGGCGCGCGTGGCGCTCACCTACGACGGCGACGCCGCGGGGCGCGAGGCGATGATGCGCTCGCTCGGCGTGCTGCTCGGCGAGGGGCTCGAGGTCGCGGTCGTGGACCTCCCGCAGGGCGACGACCCGGACACGCTGGTGCGGCGCGGCGGGATCGCGGCCTGGTCGGAGCTGCGCTCGCGCGCGGCGGACCCGGTGGAGTTCGTGCAGCGCCACGTGCTGCGCGCGACCGACGCGGCGCGGGGCGCGGACCCGCGCGAGCGGGCGCTCCAGGCGGTGGTGACGCTCGCGGGTGCGGTGCGCGACCCGGTGCGGGTGAAGCTGCTGTTCGAGCGCGCCGCCGAGCTCCTGGGCTTCGCCGCGTCGGTGCTCGAGCGCGCGCTCGCGCTGCGTGCCTCGGGCCAGGGCGTCGAGCGCCCGCTGGCCGCGGCGGTGCGTGAGAGGCGCGAGCGCGAGCACGGCATCGAGCGGCTGCTGCTCCAGGCGCTGATCCAGGCGCCCGCGGCGCGCGACGAGGTGGGGCGCAGCGTGACGCCCGCGGACTTCCGCGACCCGCGCTGCGCCGCGGTGGCGCGCTGGCTGTGGGAGGGAGGCGAGGGGCTGCCCGCCGAGGACGACGCGGCGGCGCTGGCGCGCGAGCTGGCGCTGGACGAGCGGGAGGGGCGGGACTGGAGCGCGGAAGCGACGGGGGCGGCGCGCCGGATGATGGTGCGGCGCCTGCGGCAGGAGATGCAGGAGCGCGAGCAGGAACGAAGGCGCTCGGGCGCCGATCCGGAGGCGGAGCGGCGGCTGAGCCAGGAAATCTACGAGATCGCCCGTTCGTTGAAGAATCTCAGCGATACACATACACAAGGAGAGGCGGGTACATGACGTCGGCGACGGCGAAGACCAACACCAAGCAGGCCAAGCTCAAGGCGCGGGCCGAGCAGCGCAAGCGGCTGGAGGAGATCAAATCGCTGGCGCTCCGGCAGGGCTACGTCACCGAGGACCAGGTGGTCTGGCTCCTGGACGACGACCAGGACCCCGAGGCCCAGGTGGACCAGATGGAGGAGATCCACTCCATGCTGGGGCAGATGCACATCGAGGTGTTCGCCAGCGAGGAGGACGCCCAGGAGCGCATCAAGAAGCTGCGCAAGATCGAGGATAAGAAGCCCACGGTGGCGAGCAAGTCGGCGCCCCAGCAGCTGGTGCGCTACGACGACCCGGTGCGCATGTACCTGCGCGAGATGGGACGCGTGCCGCTCCTCACCCGCGAGGGCGAGGTGGAGATCGCGCGCCGGATCGAGGCCGGCGAGCGCCAGGTGGTCTCGGCGCTGTTCCGCGCCGAGCCCGCGGTGCGCGAGCTCAAGGCCATGCTCAAGAAGCTCAAGGAGGGTATGCTCAAGATCGAGGACTTCATCAAGGTGGCCGAGGAGGCCGCCACCGAGCAGGCCTTGAAGAAGGAGCGCCAGCGCGCGGTCAAGATCCTGGAGCGCGTGTTCACGCTCCAGAAGCGCTACGACGAGCTGCTGGAGCGCCAGGACGGGCGGATGAAGGACGGCCAGCGCAACACGCTCCAGGCCAACTTCGCCAAGGTCGAGGCCGAGCTGACGCAGGAGCTGCACAAGCTTTCGATCAACCCGCGCATGGTCGAGGAGATGGCCACGCCCATCAAGGAGCTGGCCGAGCGCGCGCTGGAGCTGGACGACGTGGTGTCGGCGCTCGAGCGCCGCTTCGGGCACAGCGTGGACGACATGAACGACTACGCCCGCCGCCTGAAGCGCGGCCCGCGCGAGCTGCGCGCGGTGCGGCGCGACTCGAGCCTCCAGCCCGCGCAGATCGCCGAGTTCGGCAACGAGCTCAAGAACCTGAAGAAGGAGGTCAAGCGGGTCGAGGACGAGGCCTCGATGTCCAAGGAGCACCTGCTCGAGCTCTACCGCCAGATCCGCGACGGCGAGCGCTCCACCGCCCAGGCCAAGCGCGAGATGATCGAGGCCAACGTGCGGCTCGTGATCTCGATCGCCAAGCGCTACACGAACCGCGGCCTCGAGTTCCTGGACCTGATCCAGGAGGGCAACTCCGGCCTGATGCGCGCGGTGGACAAGTTCGACTACACCAAGGGCTACAAGTTCTCGACCTATGCGACGTGGTGGATTCGCCAGGCCATCACCCGCGCGATCGCCGATCAGGCGCGCACCATCCGCGTGCCGGTGCACATGATCGAGCACATCAACCGGGTGGTGCGGGTGTCGCGCCGCCTGGTGCAGGAGCTGGGGCGCGAGCCCACGCCCGAGGAGATCGCCGACCGCCTCGAGCTGCCGGTCGACAAGGTGAAGAGCATCTTGAAGGCCGCGCAGGAGCCGATCTCGCTCGACCGGCCGATCGGCGAGGACGACGACTCCAACCTCGGCGACTTCATCGAGGACACGAGCGTGGTGAGCCCCGCGCACTCCGCGGCCTCGGCCATGCTGCGCGACGAGGTGAACGACGTGCTGCGCACGCTCACGCCGCGCGAGGCCAAGGTGATCCGCCTGCGCTTCGGGCTCACCGAGGACGGGGCCCAGCGCACGCTCGAGGAGGTGGGCGCGTTCTTCAACGTCACGCGCGAGCGCATCCGCCAGATCGAGGCCAAGGCGCTGCGCAAGCTCAGGCACCCCACGCGCAGCCGGAGGCTCAAGGCGTACACCGAGCTGCTGTAGGGCGGTGAGACAACGACCCACGCGACCGGGGCGGGGCGCGCGCTCGTTTGACACCTCCCCGACCCGATGCTAGAAACACGCGGCTTTTGGCGCCGGCACTCGTGCGCGCCTCGCGCTGGGCCCATAGCTCAGCGGTCCAGAGCGGCCGGCTCATAACCGGCGAGACCCTGGTTCGAATCCAGGTGGGCCCATGAGTCGTCGAACGGGCCTCGAGCACGTTCAGCCGCCGGGGCACCGGGGCGGGTAGCTCAGCTGGCAGAGCACCTGGATCACAACCAGGGGGTCACAGGTTCGAGTCCTGTTCCGCCCACCACCTTTCGAACGAATGAACGCCATGCGTCACGACTGCCTGCCACCGCCCGCACGCGGCGCCCGAGCGCGCCGGCGCCGGGGCGCGCCTGGGCCCGGAGCCCAGGCGGCGCTCGGCGCACCTCTCCGCGGCGCGGGGATGTCCATCGCGACATCCCCGCGCTTCGTTTTGGGAGCCCCGCGATGAGCGAAGAAGTCGACGCCCTGTGGGCGCTGCGCGACCTCGACGAGCGCGCCGGGGGCCTGCGCGCCGAGCTCAAGCGCTTCCCGGTGCAGCGCGCGACGCTCGAGCGCACGGTGGCCGAGTCTCGCGCCCGGCTCGAGCGCGACCGCGCCGGGATCACGTCCTCCCAGGTCCGGCGCCGCGATCTCGAACGCCAGATCGAAGCCTTGACGTCGCAGGAGCAGAAGTTCCAGAGCCAGACCTACGCGGTCAAGAAGAACGAGGAGTACAAGGCCCTGCTCGAGGAGATCGAGGGCGTGAAGCGCAAGCGCTCCGACCTCGAGACCGAGGTGCTGATGGCGCTCGACGGCGAGGAGCGCCTCGCGGGCGAGCGCGCGGCGGCCGAGCAGGCGCTCAAGGCCGCGGAGCGCGAGACGGCGGAGCGCACGAGCCGGATCGACGCCGAGGAGCGCGAGGCGCGCGAGCGGCTGGCGGCGCTCGAGGCGGGGCGCGCCACCCATCTCGGGCGCCTGCCCGCGAACACGCGCGCCCGCTACGAGCGCATCCACCAGTCGCTCGACGGCCGCGCCGTGGTGCCGATCCTGAAGGGCGCGTGCGGCGGCTGCTTCCGCGGCCAGCCTCCCCAGGTGCTGCAGGAGGCGCGGCGCCGCGACCGGCTGCTGATCTGCGACGGCTGCGGCCGCATCCTGCTCTGGCCGCCGGACGCGGCGTGAGCCGGGGCGCGGGAGCGTGACCGCGCCGCCCTCGCTTCGCCCCGACCTCCCGTTCCGCCGCATCGCGCTCGTGCTCTCGGGCGGCGGCGCGCTCGGCGCGTACGAAGTCGGCGTGCTCAAGGTGCTCGAGCGCCTGGCGCTCGCGCCGGCGCTGATCGCCGGCGTGTCGAGCGGCGCGGTGAACGCGGTGGCGTGGGTGGCGCACGGCCGGCGCAGCGCGGCGCTCGAGCGCACCTGGCTCTCGTTGCGCGCCTCGAGCCTCGGCATGCGCTGGGTCACCCTGTTGGTGCGCGCGCTCGGGGTCGCGACCGTGCTGTTCGCGGCCCTCGAGGTGTTTCTCACCGTTGCGGGCTCCCCGGAGCTCGGCGTCCCCGGGCTCTTCGGGCGCGGGGGCGCGGAGCACGCCCAGCTGGTCTCGGTGGTGCTGGACGCCGTGGCGTGGGGGCTGGTGGGGATCGCGGGCGGCGTGGTGATCGTGCTGTCGCGCTACGCCGAGGCGTGGCTCGCGCGCGTCACGCCCACCACCGATCCCCAGCGCTGGCACCGGCGGCTCGGGCAGCTCCTGCTGGCCGGCGCCGCGGTGCACGCCACCACCGTGCTCGCCTCGCTGCCGTGGCCGCACCGCTTCAGCGCCAGCGCGCTCGCGTTCGGCTTCGTGCTGTGGCTCGCCAACCGGCCGGGCAGGGCCGGGCGCCGGCTGCGCGGCGTGCTGCGCCGGCTGCTGCCCGAGACCGGCGGCCGCGGCCTGTGGGGGAGCGCGGCGCGGCGCCGCATGCTGGAGGAGCTGGTGGCCCAGGGCGACGCCGCGCGGCTCACGGACGGCACGACGCAGCTCTCGATCGGCGCGCTCGCGCTCGACACCGGGCGCACCTGCCACTTCGTGACCGGGTTCGATCCATCGCCCGAGTTCCGCGAGCGCATCGAGCAGTCGCTGGGCGAGGTGATCACGGCGCGGCGCTCGGGGGACGTGGTGCTGGCCGCGGTCGCCTCCTCGGCAATCCCCGGGATCTTCGAGCCCGTACGGATCGGGAGCCGGGAGTTCGTGGATCCCGGCGGATTCTCGAACCAGCCGCTGCACGCCGCGATCGCGGCCGGCGCCGACGCGGCGATCATCGTGCTGCTCGCGCCCAGCGAGGGCCCTGCCCCCGCGCGCGAGCCCCTCGACCTGGTCGAGCTCGGCGGCCGCCTGCTCGAGATCGCGAACTGGCGCGACCTGCAGGCCGAGCTGCGCTCGCTCCCGCCCGGGTGGGCGGGGAGCGGAACGCCCGCGCGGGTGTGCGTGGTCGAGCCGCGGCCCGCGCTCCCGGGCGCGGTGATGGACTTCGAGCCCGCGCACGCCGTCCAGCTCATCCGGCGCGGCGAGGAGGACGCCTGGGGCGCGCTCGAGCGCGCGGGATGGCTGGCGGGAGCGCCGGTCTGATATGCTCGATGCGATGAAGGAGACCGGTACCGAGGTGTGGACCCTGCGCTGCGACGGCGGGGCGCGGGGCAATCCCGGCCCGGGGGCGATGGCCTACGTGCTCAGCGACCCGCGCGGCAAGGAGCGCGAGGCGCGCGGCGAGTTCCTGGGCACCGTCACCAACAACGTGGCCGAGTACAAGGCGCTGATCGCGGGCCTCGAGGCCGCCGCGCGTCACGCGGCGCGCGCGCTCAAGGTGGTGATGGACAGCGAGCTCGTGGTCCGGCAGATGACCGGCGAGTACCGGGTGAAGAACGCGGGGTTGAAGCCGCTCCACGCCGAGGCCCGCCGCCACGCCGCGGGCTTCGACGGCGTGGCGTACCGGTCGGTCGGGCGCGAGGACAACGCGCGCGCCGACGCGCTCGTGAACGAGGCGCTCGACAAAGTCCTGGGTACCGAGTCTCCCAGGTGATCGCGGGGGGTGTCCGAAGCAGCCGCGCAAGCGGCGACCGAGGCCATCACCTCGAGGAAAGTCCGAACTCCACAGGGCAGGGTGCTGGGTAACTCCCAGGGGGCGCGAGCCCACGGAAAGTGCAACAGAGAGCAGACCGCCAACGGACGCGCGCTCACGCGCGCGTTGCGGGCAAGGGTGAAACGGTGCGGTAAGAGCGCACCAGCGGTCCCGGTGACGGGGCCGGCTCGGTAAACCCCACCTGGAGCAAGACCGCATAGAGGGGAAGGAGTGTGTCCCGCTCCGCTATCACCCCAGGGTCGGTCGCACCGAGGCGTCCGGAGACGGACGCCCCAGACGAATGATCACCACGGAGCAATCCGACAGAATTCGGCTTACGGGAGACTCGGATTGAAGCCGCGCTCGCGCCCGGCGGGCTCCTCCCGCCCGGCGTGGCGCGCGCCCGGGGCGGCCGCGGGGCCCGGGCGCAGGGGCGGCGACGCGGCGGCCGCGGGCCCCGGGCGCGGCCGCGACGGGCCGGCGGAGAACCCGCCCGGCGCGCGGCGGGCATGGCTCGCCCCGGCGCTCGCCTCGGCGGCCGCGGCGCTCGCGCTCTATCTGCCCGCGCTCAGCTACGAGTTCGTGCGCGACGATCGCGAGCTGCTGCTCGATGGTTCCGGGCTGCGCACCCCCCTGTTTCCGGCCCGCCTGCTGGCCTCCGATTTCTGGGCCGCGACCGGTGGCCAGTCGGGCTTGTGGCGCCCGTGGGTCGAGCTCACGCTGTGGCTGGACGGTCGGCTCTCGGGCTGGTCGCCGGCGTGGTTCCACGCCGGGAACCTGCTGGCCCACGCTCTCGCCACGTTCCTGCTGGTGCGCGCGGTCACGGCGTACGGCGGCGGACTCTTCGCCGCGTGGTTCGCGGGGCTGTGGTTCGCGGCGATGCCCGCGCACGTCGAGCCGGTGGCGTGGGTGGCGGGGCGAACCGACCCGTGGTGCGCGCTGCTCGTGCTCGCGGCCCTGGTGCTGGAGCGGCAGGGGACCGCGGCGCGGCGCGCGGCGCCGGTGGCGTTCGCGCTCGCGCTCCTCAGCAAGGAGAGCGCCGCGATGGCGGCGCCGGCTCTGGCGCTGCAGCGCGTGGTGGCCCCGGTCGGGGAGACGCGGGCCGGCGCGTGGCGGGCCGCGGCGCCCTACGTGCTCGTGCTGGCCGGCTGGGCGGCGCTGCACGCGCTGCTGGTCCATCACCTCGCTCCCTCGCCGGGGCTCGAGTCGTTCGGGAGATCGCGGCTCTGGACCGCGCTCGCGCTCCCGGTCTGGGAGCTGCGCCCGCTCGTCCCCGCGGTCGCGCACGGACCCGACTGGAGGCTCGCGGCGCTGGCGTCGCCGGCTCCGGCGGCGTTCGTCGGGCTCGCGCTCCACGCGCTCGCGGCGCTCGGCCTCGCGCGGCTCGTGGTGCGACGCGATCCGCTCGCGCTCCCGCTCGCGGTGCTCTGGTTTCCGCTGGCCGGGATGAGCGCGCTCGCGCTCGCGAGCGGCGGCCTGTTCTCGGGCGAGCGCCACGTCTACCTGGCCTCGGCGGGCGCGGCCTGGGCCGCGGCGGCATGGCTCGAGCGCAGCGCGCGCGCGGGCTTCGCCCGCATCGCGGCCTGGACGCTCGTGTCGCTGGTGGTGATCGCCAGCGTCCGCGAAACCCTGGCATTCCTCCCGGCGTGGCGGAACGAGGAGACCATGTACGCGGCGATGGTCCGCACCCAGCCCGGCAACGCGACCGGCCCGCTCGGGCAGGCCCTGGCGCGCATGGAACGCGGCGACGACGCGGGCGCATGGGGGGCGCTGGCGCGCGCGGCCGCGATCGACTCGACGCGCTACGAGATCGCGCTCTACCGGGCCGGCATCGTGCTGCGCCGCGGAAGTGCTGCGGAGGCGCTGGGGCTCGCGCGGGCGGCGGAGGCGCGCGTGGGCTGGAACCGCGACGCGCGGCTCATCCAGGCGCTGGCGCTGCAGCGCCTCGGGCGCTGGCCGCTCGCGCGCCCGCTGCTCGAGGATCTGGTGGCGCGCTCACCCGGCGACCCGGACGTGCGCAGGGCCTGGCAGGCGCAGCGCGCCGCCGAGGCGCGCGCGCCCGACTCCGTCCGCCGCGGGCCGCGGCGATCGCGCGACGCGCCGACCTCTCCCGAGTGAGCGTCGCCCGCCCTGAACAGGGACTGCAGCTCGCCCCCTTCGCGCGAACATGCTCTGGAGCATGTTCAGGCAACTATGCCGGAAGGAGCGTTTCATGGGCATCTCGAGGCGCCCCGAACGGCGGCGGTGGCGAACATGCTCCAGAGCATGTCGAGTCATGGCTCGCGGAGCCCGCCTGTCGCGATCGCTCGCCCACATGCTCCGGAGAATGTCGAGCCACCCGTTCCGCGCGGCAGGCTGACGCCGCTCTCGCCTGGGGTGCGCGTTCATGAGCGACGGGGGAAGCTGCTGCTCCCAGACCCGATCCTCCCAATTCGCTCATGTGATCCCGGTCGCGCGCGGCGGCGAGGCGACGGTGGAGAACCTGCGGCTCGTGTGCTCTGCGCGTGACCGGTACGCCGCGGAGCTCACGTTCGGCGTGGAGTTCACGAGCCGCCAGCGCGAGGAGTCGCGGCGCGCCCGGTCCCGACGCTTGACCGGTTTTCGAGCGCGCTGATAGCGTGCTCCCTGGAGTCGTCGCCCTTCCCCCGCCATGACTCACGAGACCCGCTCCCCAGGACGACCATGCTCGTCGCACCGGCCGTTTCCGAATGGGTGCTGCACCCCCGCCGCGATCCGGACCGCGCGCTCGGCCTGGCGCGCGCCCTCGGATCGCCGGTCGCGGTCGCCCACGCCCTGGTGAACCGCGGCGTGGACACCGAGGAGGCGGCGCGGCGCTTCCTCTCGCCGGACCTGGACGACCTGCACGATCCCATGGGCCTGCGCGACCTCGACCGCGCGGTCGAGCGCGTGGCGCAGGCGGTGTGGCGCGGCGAGCGCATCCTGGTCCACGGCGACTACGACGTGGACGGGATCACGTCCACGTTCGTGCTCTACGCGGTCCTCGCCGAGCTCGGCGGCCGGGTCGAGTACCACATCCCGCACCGCACGCGCGACGGCTACGGCCTGTCGGACTCGGCGATCGAGCTGGCCCGGCGCCGCGGCTGCACGCTGATCGTGACCGTGGACTGCGGCATCACCGCGGTCGCGGCCGTGGAGCGCGCGAGCGCGGCCGGGATCGACACCGTGATCACCGACCACCACGCGCCGCTCGACACGCTGCCGGCGGCGTGCGCGGTGGTGAACCCGCTGCGGCCGGGCTGCGGCTACCCGTTCAAGTCCCTGGCCGGGGTGGGCGTGACCTTCAAGCTGGCGCAGGCGCTGCTGCGCGGGCGCGGCGGCCTCGAGCGGGCCCGCGAGTTCCTCGACGTGGTGGCGCTCGGCACGATCGCGGACGTGGTCCCGCTCACCGGGGAGAACCGCGTGCTGGCGCGCTACGGGCTCGACCGCCTGGGCGCGACCACGCGCCCCGGCATCAAGGCCCTGATGGAGGTCGCGGGCATGAGCGGCCGGCGCATCACCAGCAGCGAGGTGGCCTTCGTGCTCGCGCCGCGCATCAACGCGGCGGGGCGCATGGGGAACGCCGAGCAGAGCCTGCGGCTGCTGCTGGCGCGCGACGCGCCCGAGGCGCGGGCGTGCGCCGAGAGCCTGGAGGAGGACAACCGGCGCCGCCGCGAGTTCGACGAGCGGGCGCTGGTCCAGGCGATCGAGCGGGTCGAGTCCGAGACCGACTGGCCGCGCTGTGCTTCGATCGTGCTGTGGTCCGAGGACTGGCACCCGGGCGTGATCGGGATCGTGGCCTCGCGGCTGGTGGAGCGCTACCAGCGCCCGACGGTGCTGGTGGCGCTCGACGGGGAGCGCGGCCGCGGCTCGGGCCGCAGCCTCCCGGGGCTCGACCTCAACCGCGTGCTGTCGCGCTGCACCGACCTGCTCGAGGCCTGGGGCGGCCACGCGCTCGCGGCGGGGCTCACGGTGCGGCGCGAGCGCTTGCCCGAATTGCGCGCCCGCATCGAGTCGCTGGTGGAGGAGGAGCTCGCGCCCGGGGACAAGGCTCCGCGTCTGACCGTGGACGCCGACGTGAGCCTCAGGGAGTGCGGGCTCGAGACCGTGGACTGGCTCGAGCGCCTCTCGCCCCACGGCCTCGACAACGCCGCGCCGCTGTTCCGCGCCTCCGGGCTCGTGGTCGAGAGCGCGACCGCGGTCGGGGGCGGCAAGCACCTGCGCGCGACGCTGCGCGACGCCACGGGAAGGGCCGAGGCGATCGGCTTCGGCCTCGGGTCGCTCGCGCCCGAGCTGGCGCGGACGCCGCGCTGCGATGCGGTCTTCGTGCCCGACAGGAACGAGTGGCAGGGTGAGACGCGCGCCCAGCTCAAGCTCAAGGGGGTGCGGGTGGCGTGAGCGAGGCTGCGGGCGGCCCCTCCCATCCCGAGCTGCGCGCCGCGCTGCTCGCCGCGCTCGACGAGCGCGCGCCCAAGGTGGATCGCGACCGCGCGGCGGCGTGCTTCGACTTCGCGGACCGCGCCCACGGCGTCCAGCGCCGAGAGTCCGGCGAGCCCTTCGTCTCGCACGTGGTCGAGGTGTGCCTGATCCTTCTCGACCTGCTCGACGCGCGCCTCGAGACCCCGCTGGTGTGCGCGGTGCTGCTCCACGACGTGGCGGAGGACACCGCGGTCACGCTCGAGGAGCTGGACAAGCGCTTCGGGCACGAGGTGGCGCGTCTGGTCGAGGGCGTCACCAAGCTCTCCGGCCTCCACTTCGACAGCCGCGAGGCCGAGCAGGCCGAGAACTTCCGCAAGATGCTGCTGTCGATGGCGCGCGACCTGCGCGTGATCTTCATCAAGCTCGCGGACCGGCTCCACAACATGCGCACCCTCGAGTTCCTCAAGCCCGAGAAGGCGCGGCGCATCGCGGCCGAGACCCTGGACATCTACGCGCCGCTCGCGCACCGGCTCGGCATGGCGGGCATCAAGCGCGAGCTCGAGGACCTGAGCCTCAAGTTCCTCGAGCCCGTCGCCTACCAGGAGATCGCCCAGCGCATCGCGGCCAAGCGCGAGGAGCGCGAGGCCTTCCTCGGCGAGGTGCGCACCCGGCTGGGGGAGGGGCTCAAGGCCGCGGGCATCAAGGCGGAGGTGGTGGGCCGCCCCAAGCACTTCCACTCGATCTACATGAAGCTCAAGACCGGGCGCGACTTCGAGTCGATCTACGACCTGTTCGGGCTGCGCATCATCACCCACACCCGCAACGACTGCTACCGCGCGCTCGGCGTGGCCCACGACCTGTTCACGCCGGTGGCCGAGCGCTTCAAGGACTACATCGCGACCCCGAAGAGCAACCTGTACCAGTCGCTCCACACCACCGTGCTCACCCCGACCGGCGAGATGGTGGAGATCCAGATCCGCACCCGCGAGATGCACCGCGTCGCCGAGACCGGGATCGCCGCGCACTACCTCTACAAGCAGGGCGGGCGCCTGGACGAGGAGCTGGACGCGCGGCTCGGCGGGTTCGTGGCCCAGACCGCCGACTGGCAGCGCACCGCGAGCGACGACGAGTACATGGACTTCCTGCGCACCGCGCTCTACCAGGAGGAGGTGTTCGTCTACACGCCGCGCCGCGAGCTCAAGCGCCTCCCCAAGGGCGCGACGCCGCTCGACTTCGCGTTCCTGATCCACACCGAGGTCGGCCAGCGCACGGTGGGCGCGCGCGTGAACGGCGAGCTGGTGCCGCTCCGGCACGAGCTGCGCAACGGCGACATGGTCGAGATCATCACCTCGACCCAGGCCCAGCCGCACGAGGACTGGCTGCAGATGGTGAAGTCGGCGGCCGCGCGCAGCAAGATCCGCCACTGGCTGCGCCAGCGGCGGCACGAGGACAGCGTGGCGCTCGGGCGCGAGATGCTGGAGCGCGAGCTCAAACGCCTGCGCCCGCGGCCCGAGGAGAAGATCCTCGAGGACGCGGCGCGCGCCCTGGGCTGCACCGATCTCGACCAGCTCTACGCGCGGCTCGGCGAGGGCCAGATCTCGCTCACCGTGCTCATGCGCAAGCTCGCGCCCGAGAAGGAGGGCTTCGCCGAGCGCCTGGTCCAGGGCCCGCTCGAGGCGCTCGGCCTGGCGCGCAAGCCCGCGGGCGGAGTGCGCATCCAGGGACTCGACAACGTCATGCTCTCGTTCGCGCGCTGCTGCCAGCCGGTGCCGGGGGACCGGGTGATCGGGATCGTCACCGTGGGCCGGGGGGTGTCGGTGCACCGCCAGGACTGCCCCAACACGTTCGCGGACCGGGTGCCGGCCGACCGCAAGGTGGCGGTCGAGTGGGACGCGCGCATCGACGAGACCTTCCCGGTGCGGCTCGTGGTGTACGGGCACGACCGCACCTCGCTGCTCGCCGACATCGCCAAGGCGATCGCGGCCACCACGGTGAACATCCGCAGCGCGGGCATGGCGAGCGAGGACCAGACCGCGCGCGGCGTGTTCGTGGTCGAGGTGCCGCACCTGGCGCGCCTGCAGGAGGTGATCACCGCCATCCGGAAGGTGAAGGGCGTGAGCCGCGTCGAGCGCCGCCAGCGGCTGCTGCGCGCCGGACCGCCGCCCTCGCGGCGCGCGAGCGGTGACGACGAATGAGGGCGCTGGTGCAGCGTGTGGCCCGGGCGCGCGTCACCGCGGGCGGGCGCATCGCGGGCGAGATCGGGCCCGGGCTCCTCGTGCTGCTCGGGGCCACGCACGAGGACCGGGCGGAGGACGCCGACTGGACGGCGCGGAAGGTCGCGGGGCTCCGCATCTTCGCCGACGAGCGCGGGCTCATGAACCGCGACGTGCGCGAGGTCGAAGGCGGGATCCTCGCGGTCCCGCAGTTCACGCTCTACGGCGAGGCGCGCCGCGGGCGGCGGCCCGACTTCCTCGCCGCCGCCCGCCCCGAGCACGCGGAGCCCCTGTTCGAGCGCTTCTGCACCTCGCTCGCGGCCGAGCAGGTGCGGGTCGAGCGCGGCGTGTTCCGCGCCCACATGGAGGTGGAGCTCGTGAACGACGGCCCGGTCACGCTCCTGATCGAGAGCCCGCGGCCGGGAGCGGGGGAGGGTTGAGCCGCGCGCGCGGCGGGCTGTTCTGGGCGGGGCGCGCGCCGCTGGTGCTGGCCTCGGCGTCCCCGCGGCGCGTCGCGCTGCTGCGGCAGGCGGGCGCCGAGTTCACCGTGCTCGACCCCGGCCCCGACCGCGCCTGGCCCGGCGAGGCGGAGCCGCGCCACGGCGTGCGCGCGCTCGCACTCGACAAGGCGCTGCGCGTGGCGGAGCGCCGGCCCGGGAGCGTGGTGATCGGCGCGGACACCGTGGTGGTGCTGCGCGGCGAGCGGCTCGGCAAGCCCGCCGACCGGGCCGAGGCGCGCGTCATGCTGGGGAAGCTCCACGGCCGCACCCACGAGGTGTGGACCGGGGTCGCGGTGGTGCGCGACCGCGAGCGCCGCACCGCGGCCGAGTGCACCCGCGTCCAGCTCGCGCGCCTCGGCGAGTCCGAGATCGCCGCCTACGTGCACACCGGCGAGCCGCTCGACAAGGCGGGCGCCTACGGCATCGAGGGGATCGCCGCGCAATTCGTGCGCCGCATCGAGGGCGACTACTGCAACGTCGTCGGCCTGCCGCTCACCCGCCTGCGGCAGGTGCTGATGGAGTTCGCGTGACGGCGGGGTCCCGTTACCGAAGGAGGATCCGGATGAAAAGATGGATCGCAGCTCTCACGATCGCGGCGGCCGCGGCCTTCGCGGTTCCCGCGCCCGCCCAGATGTCGGGGTCGACCGCGCCCGCGCCGCCCTCGCTCTACAAGCGGCTCGGCGGCTACGACGCGATCGCTGCGGTGACCGACGACTTCATCGGACGGCTCCTCAAGGACGCCGCACTCTCGCGCTTCTTCGTCGGGCAGAGCGACGACTCGAAAGGCCGGATCCGCCAGCTGGTCGTGGACCAGCTGTGCGCCGCCACCGGCGGGCCGTGCGTCTACATCGGCCGCGACATGAAGACGGCACACAAGGGGATGGGGATCGCCGAGGCCGACTGGACCGCGACGGTCGGGCACCTGGTCGCGAGCCTCGACAAGTTCAAGGTGCCGCAGAAGGAGAAGGACGAGCTGCTCGCGATCGCCGGCAGCCTCAAGAAGGACATCGTCGAGAAGCCGTAGCGGAGGGCGCCCTTACGGGCGGTGTTGCCTCCGTCGATGCAGCTCGTGCTTTTCTCTTGTCATCTGCCGGAGCAGGGCGGAGGCTAATGGCGTTTCCCGCGAGACTCCGGGGACATCGGAACCTCCCCGGCTTGAGCGAGTTACGAGTCGTTTGTCCGACCCGCCCGGGTCGGCTGCGGCGGCAGGGGGATGTTCGCCGAGCGCAGGCGACGATTCGGACCCAGTTGAGCCCATTACAGAGACAATGCGTACAAGCGGCCGGTCACGGAAGGACCCCCCCTATGCATCCCCTCCGCGCCTCTTCGCTTCCGCCACCGATGCCATCCCTCGTGAGCGGATCCCCGTCCACCCAGTTCCCGCAGAGTCCCTCAGGTCACGCTTCAGGCCGCGGGATTCTCATGGCGCTCGCCCTGCTCACTGTGGCCACTCCGGCGAGCGCAGTGATCGACACCATTTACGTGAACAACACCAAACCCTTCCCGGGAGGACCCGGCACCGACACCAGCAACGCCTACGCGAGCATCAAGACCGCCCTCGACGCAACCGGCGGCCCCGACAAAGTCATCGCTGTCATGGGGACGGGAAAGGATTACCGGGACACCGTGAAAGTCGTCAGCGCTGACTCCGGAACCAATGGGCACCCCTTCGTGCTCTTCGCGCGCGGCGATGTCACGGTTTCCGGCGCCGACACGACTTCCCAGTGGTCCTATTATGCGACTGAGAACCTCTGGCGCGCCAAGGTCTACCGGATCCCTGCTCTGCCCCCTCCCCACCAGGTCTACGCCCTGGGCACCCGATATCCGGAAGATACCACCACCGCCCCGCTCCCTCTTCAGCGCTGCAGGTACCGTGCCTCGGGCGACTCAATCTACATCAACACCGGTGGCTCTGATCCCCGAACCCTGGTCGCTTACATCAGCAAGGACGTCCCCGTCACTCTCACTGGCACGTCGTACGTACAGGTCGTTGGTTTCAAAGCGCGCTACTCCAACGACGACGGCTTCACCGGTGGGGTGTCCCCCTTCTTCGGACCAGCGTCTATGACAGGCTCTCCGGCGTGATGGGGTGAACTTCAGCGGCGCTTCTCTCGAGATCGGCTTCCACAGTTGCCCCAGGATCGACGATCTCGACCTCCCCCGACTCCTGAG
>DASXQT010000076.1:0-52726 GCA_036507005.1 Candidatus Eiseniibacteriota bacterium | reverse complement strand
GATCCCGTAGAAGTCGTAGGTCTCGCGCTCGTGCCAGTTGGCCGTGGGCCACACGCCGGTCACCGTCGGCACCTGGGGACGCGTCTCGGGCACCTGCACCTTGAGGGCGAGCCGGCGGTTGCGGCTCAGGGAGAGCAGGTGGTAGACGAGCTCGAAGCGCGGCTCGCGGGGAAGCAGGTCCACGCCCCCCACCCAGCTCAGCATGGCGAAGTCGAGCTCCGGATCGTCCCGCAGGAAGCCGCACACCTCGACCAGGCGTTCCGCGGGGACGTACACGGTGACGTCGCGCACCGCCGGCCCCTCCTGGCGCCGGAACGGAATGTCGGGAAAGCGCTCCCGAAGTCGCTGCTCCACGGAGTCCGGGCGGGCGCCCACCGGCACGCCGGCCAGCGCCTGGTCCGGGGCGGGCATCAGGCGGCGCCCTTCTTCTTCCGCTTCGGGTGGAACGTCAAGGAGCCCACCTCGACGGGCGAGGCGAGGATCTTCTCCTGGAGCTTCATGATGCCGTGGATCAACGCTTCGGGCCGAGGCGGGCAGCCGGGCACGTAGACGTCCACCGGCACGATCTTGTCCACGCCCTGGAGGATGGCGTAGTTGTTGAAGACGCCGCCGCACGAGGCGCACGCGCCCATCGAGATCACCCACTTGGGATCGGGCATCTGCTCGTAGAGCTGGCGCAGCACCGGCGCCATCTTGATGCTCACGCGGCCCGCCACGATCATGAGGTCGGCCTGGCGCGGCGAGGCGCGGAACACCTCGGCGCCGAACCGCGAGATGTCGAAGCGCGGCCCCACGATCGCCATCATCTCGATCGCGCAGCAGGCGAGCCCGAACCCCAGCGGCCAGATCGCGTTCGCGCGCGCCCAGTTCACCATCTTCTCGACGCTGGTGAAGAGCACGCCGCGCTCGAGCTCCTCGCGGATCGACTCCTGCTCGCTCTTCGCCGGTGCTTCCGCGGCCGGCCGCGGCTCCGCCAGCGTGCGGAACGGGTTCACGCTCTTTTCATCCGCCACGTTTCACCTCCGGCGCCCACGCGCCGCGGCCCGCCGCCCGCGCTTTCGGCGCGGGCTCAGTCCCACTCCAGGGCCCGCCTCTTCAGCAGATAGAGGTAGCCCACGAGCAGGATCAGGATGAACAGCATCATCTCGATCAACCCGTAGGCGCCGAGCTGCCGGAACGCCACCGCCCACGGGTAGAGGAACACGGCCTCGATGTCGAACAGGATGAACAGCACCGCGACCAGGTAGAACTTCACCGTGAAGCGCGCGCGCGCGTCCCCCACCGGCTCGACCCCGCACTCGTAGGCCGAGTCCTTCACGGGGTTGCGCCGCCGCGGCACGATGAGCGTGGACAGCGCGATCGTGCCCGCGCCGAACGTGAGCGCCGCGACCAGGAACAGGAGCACCGGCACGTACTCTCTCATCTCACCTCGCACCCTAACGAGCCGCTCCGACGAGCGTCAAGCCCCGTGCGCGTTCAGCTCCCGCACCGCCTTGGCCAGCGCCGGCACCACCTCGAAGAGGTCTCCCACCAGCCCGTAGTCCGCCACCTTGAAGATCGGCGCCTCGGGGTCCTTGTTGATCGCCACGATGCAGCGCGACGACGACATGCCTGCGAGGTGCTGGATCGCGCCCGAGATCCCGACGGCGACGTAGAGCTTGGGCGAGACCGTCTTGCCGGTCTGCCCCACCTGGTCGGCGTGCGGCCTCCAGCCCGCGTCCACCACCGCGCGCGACGCGCCCACCGTGGCCCCCAGGGCGTCGGCCAGTTCCTCGACGATCTTGAAGTTCTCCGGGCCCTTGAGCCCCCGGCCTCCCGATACGATGATCTCCGACTCGGTGAGGTCCGGCTTGCCCCCGCTCGACGCCGCGAGCCGGGTCACGCGCGCACGCGACGTGGCCGGGTCGTAGGCGAGCGGCAGGTCCTCGACCGCCGCGGCGTTGCCGTTCGTGGCGACCGGCGCGAACACCTTGGGCCTGAGCGACACGATCGCGGGGACCTTGGGGAAGGCGACCTTCTGGATCGCCTTGCCGGCGTAGACCGGCCGGGTCGCGATCACCCTTCCGCCCTCGGCCGAGAGTGCTACGCAGTCGGTCGCGAGTCCCACGCCCAGCCGCGCGGCGACGCGCGGCGCCAGGTCTTTCCCTATCGCCGAGGCCCCGAACAGGACGACCGCGGGCTTCACCGCCTCGACCGCCGCCGCCACCGCGCGCGTGTACCCCGCGGCGTGGTACTGGGCGAAGGCCTCGTGCCGGGCGAGCAGCACGCGCGAAGCCCCCGCGTCGCCCAGGGCGGCGAGCCCGGGATCTTGGGCCGCCGCGCACACGCCCACGACCGGCCCGCCGAGCCGGGCGGCGAGGCGGGTCGCCTCCCCGAGCACCTCGCGCGCGAGCGGCCGGACCTGGCCGCCGCGCTGCTCGATGAAGACGAGGACGCCCATCAGATCACCCTGGCCTCTTCGCGCAGCACCCGCACCAGCTCCGGAACCGCCGCCACGCCCTGGCCCACGATCCGCCCCGCGGCGCGCGGCGGGGGCAGCTCGAGCGCCACGACCTCGAGCGCCGCCTCGCCCGGCTCCACGGGCTTCTCCTCGATCGGCTTCTTCTTGGCCGC
Source organism: Candidatus Eiseniibacteriota bacterium (assembly GCA_036507005.1). GTDB lineage: Bacteria > Eisenbacteria > RBG-16-71-46 > RBG-16-71-46 > RBG-16-71-46 > WS-2. Next base: position 50,113 of record DASXQT010000076.1, on the reverse strand, counting down.
CATGATGCCCTTGAGCGATGCGTAGCGCGGCTGGTTCAGGCCCTTGTCGGTCGTGAAGACCGCGGGCAGCGTCACCTCCACCACCTCGCGCCCGCCCTCGATCTCGCGCTCGACCACCGCGCGCGAGCCCTCGAGCTCGAACCCGGCGACCACGGTCACGCACGGCAGATCGAGCAGCTCGGCGAGCATGGGGCCCACCTGCGCGGCATCGTCGTCCACCGCCTGCCGGCCGAGCCAGATCAGGCCGGGCGCGAGCGGTCCGATCGCGCCCGCCAGCGCCCGCGCCACGCCCAGGGAATCGAACGGGCGCTCGGCGCGGAGGTGGATCGCCCGGTCGGCTCCCATGGCGAGCGCGTTCCGGAGCGTGGTGGCGGCCCCCGCGGGGCCCAGGGAGACCACGACGACCTCCCCCGTCCCGAGCTTCTCGCGCACGGCGAGCGCCTGCTCGATCGCGAACTCGTCGTAGGGGTTGAGGATCCAGGTGACACCGGCGGGATCGAGGCTCTTCCCGTCGGGGGCGATCTTCACCCGGGTCTCGGTATCCGCGACCTGTTTGATGCAGACGACCTGGAGCACGAGCGCCCCTGGGTCCGCGCCCGACCGTGGCGCAGGACGAGTTTGGGAATGATTTCACAAAGTGGGACGAGCCGGACGCGAGCCCCGCGCAGCACCGGGGGACCGCGCCGGCGCAGTGTCGACGCCGCAGGAGGAGGTGTCAAGGACCGGGAGTCCTCGAGGCGAGCCGGCGGTCCCACCTCGGCCAACTGTCCCCCGGGGACAGTTGCTCGATCGGCACGCCGGCCCGGCAGTGCGGCGGAAGGGCTGCCCATCTCAACCGTCCGGGGGGACAGTTCTGCGAGTTCGGCACCGGCATGCCGCGCCCGCGGGGGGGAATTCGAGGCTCCCGGAGAATGCCCATCCCGGCGTGACCTCCCTCAGGAAGCCGTAGAGCTTGTGCCTAAATGGGTTCCGGAGGGTTTCGTATCACTCTATGAAAAAAACTTTCGCCTGGAACAAGGTTCGTGTTGACGTTTCCTGATCAGGTGTGTCAGGCTTAATGCCTGCCTTGGCGTACCGTCCGCTCCTCGGGGTGGTTCGGCGCCTTCCCCTCAATCACCCTGCCGGAGCCGCGATGTCGAGCATTGTCGAGATCGAAGAGCTTGGGCGTCGAATCCGCAAGTGCCGGCTCGAGTCCCGCATGACTCTGAAGGCCGTCGAGCAGGCCTCGGGCCTGTCCGCCACCCACCTCTCCGAGATCGAGCGGGGGCGCACCTCCCCCACGATCGGCGCCCTGGTGCGCATCGCCCGGGCCCTCAAGCGGGATGCCTCCTACTTCATCGAGCGTGAAGAGCGGAACGAGGTTGCGCAGCAGACCTGGGACACCGTCCAGCGCCTGGAGCGCGGGGATGGCCGGACCGCCGAGGTGCTCACACCGGGGATCCCGGGCAGCCGCCTTTTCGCCTACCGGCTGCTCCTCAAGCCCGGAAGCGGGGGCGAGATCAAGCTTCCCGCCCAGGACCTGCCGGGCGACGCGATCTACTATGTCCGGAAGGGCACGCTGGAGGCAGAGATCGGCGATCAGCAGCTCACGCTCGGAGCGGGCGATGCGGTCCAGGCCACCTTTTCGCTGCCCCATGCGATCCGGGCGGCGGGGGACGGGGCCGAGGTGATCGCGATCCTCTCCCAGTCGATCGAGGAAAACCTGTGAGCCGAAAGACGACCGACCCCGCCGGGGAGAAAGAGGCTCCGCTGGCGTCGGACGCCGCGGAAGCAAAGACCGAAGCTCCGGCTGCCGGAGCGGGCGGACCCCGCGACCCCTCGCCGGGAGAGTTCGGAAGGCGGATCAAGATGCTGCGCCTCTCGCGCGGCCTCACGCTCAAGGACCTCGAGCAGCGCGGCGGGATCTCGGCCACGCACGTCTCCGAGATCGAGCGCGGCAAGGCCTCTCCGACCGTGGGCGCCCTGGGCCGGATCGCGCTCGCGCTCGGGATGCGGCCCGCCACGCTCCTGGAGCCGCTGGTGCTCCCCGAGGTGTCCTCGACCCGCGCGGCGGAGCGCGAGGGGCGCCAGGTGCAGTGGGGAACGGCGCGCCTCTCGCCCCTCAGCGACGCGGTGCGCAACGCGGAGCTGAGCGCGCACGTCCTCACGCTCCCGATCGGGCGGGAGCCGGCGCTCTCCCACCGCCACGAGGGCGAGGAGTGGGCTACGGTGCTCTCGGGCGTGGCGGAGATCCGCGTGGGCCAGGACGCGTTCGTGCTGCGCGAAGGCGAGTCGCTGCACTTCCGCGCCCACCTCGTGCACTCCTACTCGAACCTGGCCTCGGCGCCCGCGGTGCTCCTGATCGCGAGCCGCCCGCGGCTCACGCTCTAAGTCACCACTTCAGCGCGTCGTCGCTGCTGCGCGCGGCGAGATCGCGCGGCGATTCGGACGCGCGCGCGCGCCTGAGCCGCCCGCCCTCCACCACCAGCTCCGCCAGGCGCCCGCGCCCGTTGTAGTTCGAGGACATCGCGGCGCCGTACGCCCCGGCGTCCAGCACGGCGACGAGATCGCCGGGCTCGAGCGGAGGAAGCGGCACGTCGGCCGCGAACACGTCAGCGCTCTCGCACACCGGCCCCACCACCGTGGCCGCCTCGGCGGCGCCCGCGCGCGCCGCGACCGGCACGATGCGATGAACCGCGTGGTAGAGCGCGGGCCGGATCAGGTCGTTCATCCCGGCACCGAGCACGACGAAGCGCCGGCTCGCGCCGCCCAGGGACGTGCGGCGGCGCTTGACCCACAGCACCTCGGCGAGCAGCACGCCGACCGGCGCCGTCATCCACCGCCCCGGCTCGAGCACCCACTCGACGCCCGCACCGCGCGCGCGCTCGGCGAGGCGCGCACCGTATCGCTCGAGCGGGAACTCCGCCCCGCTCCCCGAGTAGTCGACGCCCAGCCCGCCGCCGAGGTTGGCGAGCGAGAGCGGCGCGCCGCGCCGCGCGCTCTCGGCGACCAGCCCGAGGGCGACGCCCGCCGCCTGCTCGAGCGGGGCCTCGTCCACGAGCTGGGAGCCGACGTGCACGTGCACGCCGTCGAGCGCCAGGTGCGGCCAGCGGGCGCGCCCCTGCCAGGCGGCGAGCGCGTCGTCCGCCTCGACGCCGAACTTGGCCTCCTCCCCGCCGGTCGCGACGTAGCGATGTCCGGGGGTGTCGATCCCGGGATTGACGCGAAGCGCCACCCGCACCCGCGTGCCGGCCGCGGCCGCCGCGCGCTCGAGCAGGTCCAGCTCCTCGATCGAGTCGGCGTTCACCGAGTGCACGCCCTCGCGCGCCGCCCACTCCGCCTCCTCCGGCGTGCGCCCGTTGCCGTTCAGGACGCACTCGCGCGAAGGAAAGCCCGCGGCGCGCGCCATCTCCAGCTCGCCGAGCGAGCCGGCCTCGGCCGAGAGCCGGGCCGCGCGCGCGCGCGCGAGCAGCGCCGGAAGCGCGTTGGCCTTGAGCGCGAGCGCGACCAGCGGAGCAAGCGGGGCGAAGGCGGCGCGGAACCGGCGCGCCCGCGCCTCGAAGGCATCGAGGTCGTAGACCCAGCAGGCGTGGGCGTGCGGCTCGATGCGCCGGAGCGCCGCGAAGGCCCGGTCGAGCGGGACGCCGCCGAGCGCCAGCGCCCGGCCCTCGCGCGCGGGCGCGCTCACGCGGCTCCCCGCGGGCCGGGCACGCCCGCGGCCGCGCGCGCCGCGAGCCGGCGCTCCGCCTCGGCCAGGTCGGCGGCGGTGTTGAGGTTGAGGAAGCTCTCGAGCCCGCCCTCGAGCCCCGCCAGCTCCTCGCCGGCGATCACGAGCGGATCGAGCGCGACCGCCGCCGCGACCGCCGAGCGCTCGCCTCGCGCGAGCGACGCCGCGAGCCCTTCGCCGGCGCCCGGGCCATACGCGGCGGCGAGCGGCTGGAGCCGGCCTCCGGGCGCGGGCAGCACGGCGCCGTGCCCCCCGAGGCGCTCGAGCAGCGCGGCGAGCGTCGCCGGGCGCATGAGCGGGAAGTCCACGCCGAGCACGATCGCGCTCGCCGCGCCGAGCGCGCGGAGCCCGGCCACCATCCCCGCCAGCGGGCCCCGGGCGCCGGGCTCGTCCGCGACGCGCGGAAAGCGGTGCGGCGGGAGCGCGAGGTCGCGCGGCGCCGCGATCACCATCCGCTCGCACAGCGCCCCGAGCGCCTCCTCGGCGCGCGCGAGCAGCGTCGCGCCGCCCACGCGCGCGAACGCCTTGGGCTCGCCGAGGCCGAGCCTCGCGCCGCGACCCCCGGCCACGATCACGCCCGCCGCCTTCATCATCCTTGGCCCGCGCGCCTGTCCACCATGCCGGGCATGGTGCCACAGCGCGGGCGATCCCGCGCAAGCCGCTTGCGCCGCCTCGGGCGCGCGGATAGATTCCGCAACTCTCGGCTTCCCGACCGGTGCGTGGAGGGTTCCGCTTGCACATGCGTGCGCGCAACGTGACCTGGAGCCTCTTTGCCGCCGCGGCCGCCGTCGTCTCGGGGAGCGCGCCGGCACGGAGCGGCCCGTGGCTTCCCGCCCCGGGCGAGTACTACTCGGAGTTGCAGGCCGGCGCGTTCTCCGCCGACACCTACCACGACGCCGCGAGCCACCGCGCCGTGCTCGCGCTCGGCGGTGTCGAGGAATCCCGTTCCCTCCTCTCCTACAACGAGCTCGGTTGGAAGAAGGGCAGAAGCGTGATCCTCGGGATCCCGATCCAGAGCGTGACGCGGCGCACCGGCCGGGGCGAAGTCGACCGGACCGAGACCGGGATCTCCGACATCCAGCTCGGCCTGCGGTTCCAGATGGCGGACGGTCCGACCGCGGCGGCACTCGAGCTGGACTACTTCGGCCCGGCGGGATACAACCGCAAGTACCTGCTCACGCCGTCCCAGGTCGCGTGGGCCGACACCACGCTGTGCCGGGGGCTCGGCGAGGCGGACTCCGCGAACTGCGTGCGCCAGATCGCGCCGCCGCGGCTCGGCGCCGGGCAGCAGGAGCTCGTGGCCGCGATCCACTGGGGCGTGTCGCTCAAGAAGCTGAACGGCTTTCTCCAGGTTTCGCACGGCTACCGCCACCGGGGCAAGGAGCTGGCCGGCCAGGCGCTGCTCTCGGCCGACCTCGGCTTCTGGCTGCGGCCGGCGCTGCTGGTGGCGGGCCGCTACCGGGGCGCGATCGACGTGGGTCGCGGGCTCACGCGCGCCGACGACGTCGAGGAGCATCTCGCGGGACCGATGGTGGTCTATCGCCTGGACGATCACATGGACGTGTTCGCCTCCTCGCTGCACACGGCGATCGCCCGCAACGCCCTCCACGCCGATCGCTTCTATGTGGGGGTCGTGTTCCGGCAGACGGGGCTGAACCGCCTGCAGGGCTACCTGGGCGGCACCCGCCGGCCCTGACAGCCGCGGGGCCTGAGCGCGCGCACCCGCACGCCCCGAGCCCCGGCGCCGCGATCCGGCCTGCGGGTGCGCGGAGAGTCGCGGAAAGGAGCCTCCGATTCGCGCCCTGAGCGCACGCCTGCTGCCGCATCTCGCCCGCTACCGGCGCGGGCTGGCGTGGGGACTCGCGTGCGTCGCGCTCTCCAACCTGATCGGGCTCGCGCAGCCGCAGGTGCTGCGGCTCGCCGTGGACGACCTCTACCGCGGCGTCACCGCGGAGAAGCTCGGGCGCTACGCGCTCATCCTGTTCGGCATCGGGCTCGTGGCCGGCGCGTTCCGCTTCGCGATGCGCAAGGCGGTGATCGGGATCTCGCGCAAGATCGAGTTCGACCTGCGCAACGAGCTGTTCGCGCACCTCCAGAAGCTGCCGCTCGAGTACTACCAGCGCACCCGCACCGGCGAGATCATGTCGCGCGCCACGAACGACCTGGGCGCGGTGCGCATGATGCTCGGCCCCGGGCTCATGTACCTGGTGAACACCGCGGTGGTCTCGGCGGTCTCGATCGGCTTCATGCTCGCGATCAGCCCGCGCATCACGCTCTACTCGCTGCTGCCGCTCCCGTTCGTCACGCTCGCGGCGTGGTTCTTCGGCGAGCGCATCCACCACCGCTTCGAGGAGATCCAGGCCCACTTCGCCGCGATCTCGGCGCGCGTCCAGGAGAGCCTGGCGGGGGTGCGGGTGGTGCGCGCGTTCACGCGCGAGTCGCGCGAGCTCGAGGAGTTCGAGGTCGTGAACCGCGAGTACCTGGACAAGAACGTGCGGCTGATCCAGACCTCGGGCCTGTTCCACCCGTCGCTGACGTTCCTGGCGGGGCTGGCCGCGCTGCTCGCCCTGTACCTGGGCGGGCGCGAGGTGGTGAAGGGCCGCATCACGCTCGGGGAGTTCGTGGCGTTCACGGTCTACCTCGCGAGCCTCAACTGGCCGATGGTGGCGCTCGGCTGGGTGATCAGCCTGTTCCAGCGCGGCGCGGCCTCCTTCGGCCGTATCCTCGAGATCCTGGACCAGGAGCCCGGGATCGTGAGCCCGCCCGCCGCTCTCGCCCCCGCGCGCTCCCGCGGCGAGATCGAGTTCCGCGACCTCGACTTCACCTACCCCGGCGCCGCACGTCCGGCGCTCTCCGGGGTGTCCTTCGCCGTCCCCGCCGGGCGCACCGTGGCGCTGGTGGGCCGCACCGGGGCGGGCAAGAGCACGCTGCTCTCCCTCCTGCCGCGCCTGTTCGATCCGCCCGCGGGCCGGGTGCTGCTGGATGGCGCCGACGTGCGCGACTACGACCTGGCGTGGCTGCGGTCGCAGATCGCCTGGGCGCCGCAGGAGACCTTCCTGTTCTCGGCCACGGTCGCGGACAACATCGCCTACGGCGTGGAGCGCGCCGAGCCCGAGGAGGTGGAGCGCGCGGCGCGCGTGGCCCACCTCGACGGCGACGTGCGCGGCTTCCCGGACGGCTACGCCACGATGGTCGGCGAGCGCGGCATCACGCTCTCGGGCGGGCAGAAGCAGCGCACCGCGATCGCGCGCGCCGTGCTGCGCGACGCCCCGGTGCTGCTGCTCGACGACTGCCTGTCGAGCGTCGACACCCACACCGAGGAGGCGATCCTCCAGGGCCTCCGGGGCGAGATGCGGCGGCGCACCACGCTCATCGTGTCGCACCGGGTGAGCACGGTGCGGGACGCCGACCTGATCCTGGTGCTCGAGGAGGGCGCGATCGTGGAGCGCGGCACCCACGACGAGCTGCTCGGGCACGGCGGGCGCTACGCCGCCCTGTGGCGCGAGCAGCAGCTCGAGGAGGAGATCGAGGCCTCATGATCCACGAGGAGGAGGTCCTCGGCCGCGGCTACGACCACCGGTTGATGCGCCGCCTGCTGGGCTTCCTCCGCCCCTACCGCGGGCGCCTGCTGTTCGCCAGCGTCGTGGTGGTGGCCGATGCGCTCGTGGGCCTGGTGGGGCCGTGGCTCACCAAGGAAGCGATCGACAACGGCATCCGGCACAAGGACCTGGTCCACCTCGACCAGGTCGCCGTGCTCTACCTGTGCGTGCTCGCGGTGGGCTTCCTGCTCGCCTACCTCCAGCACCAGATCATGCAGCGCGTCGGCCAGCACGTGATGATGGACCTGCGCATGACGCTGTTCCACCACCTCCAGCGCCTGCCGATCGCCTACTACGACAGGAACCCGATCGGCCGCCTCATGACGCGCATCACCCACGACGTCGACTCGCTCAACGAGCTGGTGACCGCGGGCGTGGTCGCGATCTTCGGGGACCTGTTCGCGCTGGTGGGCATCGTGGTCGCGATGTGCCAGCTCAACGTCGAGCTGCTGGCCGTCACCTTCTCGGTGCTGCCCCTGATCGTGATCGTGACCCTGGTGTTCCGAACCAAGGTGCGGCGCACGTTCCGCGACATCCGCACCCGGCTCGCGCGCATGAACGCGTTCCTGAACGAGAACCTCTCCGGCATGAGCACGGTGCAGATGCTGAACCGCGAGCCGCGCAACTTCGAGGACTTCCGGAAGGTGAACGCCGACCACCGCGATGCCAACCTCCAGGCGGTGTTCCAGCACGCGTTGCTCTTCCCGGTGCTCGAGCAGGTGGGGGCGCTCGCCGTCTCGCTGATCGTGTGGTACGGCGGCCGGCAGGTGATGTGGACCGGGATCACGCTCGGCACGCTGGTCGCGTTCATCCAGTACACCCAGCGCTTCTTCCGGCCGATCTCGGACCTGAGCGAGAAGTACAACATCCTGCAGCAGGCGATGGCCTCGGCGGAGCGCATCTTCGACCTGCTCGACACGCCCGCCGACCCGGCCTCGCCGCTCGCGCCCGCGGCCGGGGCCGCGGCGCCCCGCGCCGCGGCGGCCGGCGAGGAGGATGGCGCGGCGTGGGAGCCGCGCCAGGCCGCGCTCGCGGAGCCGGACCGCCGCCCGGCCGGAGCGGGCGCGGGCCTCACGCGGCCCTTCGACGGCCGCATCGAGTTCGACCGCGTGTGGTTCGCCTACCGCGAGCCGCACTGGGTGATCGAGGACGTGTCGTTCACGATCGAGCCGGGCGAGAAGGTGGCGATCGTGGGCGCCACGGGGGCGGGGAAGACCACGCTCATCCACCTCCTGCTCCGCTTCTACGCCGCCCAGCGCGGCGTGATCCGGATCGACGGCGAGCCGCTCCGCGACCGCGACGCGGCGTGGCTGCGCCGCCACGTCGGCCTCGTGATGCAGGATGTCTTCCTCTTCTCGGGCACCGTGGAGAGCAACCTGCGCCTCGGCGACGGCGGGGCCTCGCGCGAAGCGCTCGAGCGCGCCGCGCGCGAGACCCACGCCCACGAGTTCATCGAGCGCCTGCCCGGAGGCTACGCGGCCGTCGTGCGCGAGCGCGGGGCGACGCTCTCGGCGGGCCAGAAGCAGCTCCTCGCCTGCGCGCGCGCCCTGGCGCGCGGCCCGCGGCTGCTGATCCTGGACGAGGCGACCTCCTCGGTCGACACCATCACCGAGGGCCTGCTCCAGGACGCGCTCAGGCGGCTGATGCGCGGCCGCACCTGCCTCGTGATCGCGCACCGCCTCTCGACCATCCAGGACGTGGACCGCATCGTCGTGCTCCACCGCGGCCGGGTGCGCGAGACCGGCACGCACGCCGAGCTGCTGGCGTTGAAGGGCATCTACTCGCGGCTCTACCAGCTCCAGTACCTCGGGGCCCATCCCGAGCGGCGGCGCGACGAGTCCGAGCTGTGGGCGGCCGAGGACGCCGGCGGCGGGCCGTTCGTTGACAAGGACTTAAACCTCGCCTAGCCTTTCCAAAGCTCGTTTACCCTCGCCCAACACGCCGGAGGCTGCCATGCAACTGGGGAGGAAGATTCGCGACCTGCGGCTGAGGCGGGGCTTGACCGTCCAGCAGCTCGCCGTGGCCAGCGGGCTCTCGAAGGGCTTCATCAGCCAGGTGGAGAACGAGCGCACCTCACCCTCGCTCGCCACGCTCCGCGACATGGCGGCGGCGCTCCACACCTCCGTGGCCTACCTGGTGGTCGAGGAGGAGCCGGTCCCCCACGTGGTGCGGGCCCACGAGCGCACGCGGGTGCACGTGGGCGGCAACACGTCCAAGGTGGAGGTGCTCTCGGCCCAGCCCAAGCGCAACCTCGAGCTCCTGATGGCCGAGCTTCCGCCCGGGATGTCGGCGGGCGACAAGCGGCACTACCATCACGGCGAGGAGTGCCTGCTGTGCCTCGAGGGCCGCGTGACCATGACGTGCGGAGATCGCGAGTTGGTGCTCGAGGCCGGTGATTCCTGCCACATCGACGGCCGCGTGCCGCACGCGGTCGAGAACTGCGGCTCGGGAGTCGCGCGCGTGATCATCGCCATGACGCCCGCCGCCTTCGAGCCCATCATCCGCGTCCGCGAGCCGCGGGTGGCGGCGGACGGCGTCGCGCTCGAGGCCGACCGCCTGGCCTGAAGCCCGCGCGAGCATCCGAGGCGTGCCCGCGGCGGCTCCTCCGAGCCGCCGCGGCCGTTGGAGCCCCATGAGGCCGTTGGTTCTGGCCATCACCGACTTCCGCGACGCGGCGCGCGCGTTCTCGCGCCCCGCGCGGCTCTACCTGCTCTCCGAGTTCCTGGCCTGGACCGGGCACGGCATGATGGCGGTGCTCTACAACCTCTACCTGGTCGAGGGCGGCTACCAGGAGTCGTTCGTGGGCACCGCGGTCTCGGTGACCGCGCTCGGGCTGGCGCTGGTCGCGCTCCCGGCCGGCGTGCTCGCCGAGCGCTGGGGGCGGCGGCGCTGCCTGCTGCTGGGGGCTACGCTCGACGGCGTCGGGTTCCTGGTGCGAGCGAGCGTGCTCTCCCCCGGCCCGATCCTGGCCGGGGGCTTCGTCGCGGGCGCGGGCCAGGCCATGCTCGCGATCGCGGCCGCGCCGTTCATCACCGAGCACTCGACCACGAAGGAGCGCACCCACCTCTTCAGCGCGTTCTTCGCCTGCGCGCTCCTGGCCGGCGTGTTCGGCAGCGCGCTCGGCGGCTGGCTCCCGCGCCTGGCGCTCGCGCTGCCCGGGGCGCTGCGCCCCGACCTGCTCCACGCCTATCGCGCCGCGCTCATCGTGGGCGGCGCGTTCAGCCTGAGCGCCACGCTCCCGCTGCTCCGGCTCCGCGGCCTGGCCGAGGCGCCGCTCGCCCGCGCGGGCGAGCCCGTGCCCGCGCACGCCGCGCGGCGCCTGCTGCCGATCGCGATCAACGCGGCGCTGATCGGCGCCGGCGCAGGCCTCGTGATCCCGTTCATGAACCTCTACTTCAAGGACCGGTTCGCCTGCTCGAGCGGGCAGATCGGACTCTTCTTCTCGCTCGCCCAGGTCTTCACGGCGATCGCCTCCCTGCTCGGACCGGCGCTCGCGCGCCGCTTCGGCAAGCTCCGCACCGCCGTGGGCTCCCAGCTCCTCTCGCTCCCGTTCCTGGTCACGCTCGGGATCGAGAACCACCTCGGGATCGCGGTCGCGGCGTTTTGGGTGCGCGCCACGCTCATGCAGGCCTCCACGCCGCTGCTCCAGACCTTCATCATGGAGGCGCTCCCCTCCGGCCTGCGCGCGCGCGCGACCAGCGTGATCAACCTGCTGTGGAACGTGGGCTGGGCGGTGAGCGCGACGCTCGCCGGGCTCATCATCCAGCACTTCGGCTTCGCCGTGCCGTTCTACATGACCGCCACGCTCTACGCCGCGGCCGCGACCACGTTCTGGTTCGCGTTCCGGCGCACCCCGGAGACGCCGGCCGAGCCGCGCATCTCGGAGGGCACCAAGGGCCAGCGCGGCGAGGCGCCGCTGCTCACGGAGTAGCGGGGACCGCGAGGCGCGCGTTCTTGCATCCCCGCCCGCCGGGGATTACGTTCCGGTCGCCTTCTCCGGCAGGATGCCGAACCCCCAATGGAGGGAGCCATGAAGCGCTTCGTCATCTTCCTGCTGCTGGTCGTGGCCGCCTGGTATGGGTGGAAGCACTGGCAGGACATCGTCCGCCACTCCCCCTCCCACGAAGCCGTGATCGAGAACGACACCGGCATGACCATGGTGCGCATCCGCCTCACCGTGGACGGGCAGACCCTGGTCAAGGAGGAGCTGCCCAACGAGCAGCGCGCCGTGCTGCCCTTCAAGGTGGCGAACGACGCCACGTTGCGGATGGACTGGGAGTGGAAGGAGAAGCTCGGCGAGAAGCACTGGACCGGCGGCATGGTCCCGCGCGGACCCATGGTGCAGCGCCACATCATCCGGGTGGACGCCGACGGCGGAGTGGTCTACACGGCGGAGCCCAAGTAGGGGGCGGACTCCGTCGCCGCAGCCTCGCGGCGCGGACGCACTCGCCGCCCTCGCCGGCGCGGACGCCCTCGCGGCGCCCGCGACCGTCCGGGCGCGGACCTCAGTCCGCCGGATCGAGGTGGAGTTGCTCCTCGTCCGAGGTGTAGCCCAGGAGCCCGGCGTAGCGCCCCCAGTCGATCACGGTGCGCAGCAGCGCCTCCGGGTCCTCGGCCGGCATGTGGAGCGCGAAGATCTCGCGGAACGCGTCGGCGTCGGCGCGGTGGTCGGGGCTGCGGGTCAGCGCCTCCACCACGGTGCGGAACAGTGGGATCTTCTGGAGCTGCTGCTTGAGCAGCTTCTTCCGCTGGTTCACCCGCGCGCGCACCAGGGCGCCCCCGGTGCCGGTCATGACCACGTCCGCGCCGGGCGTCACCACCAGCTCGAGCATCTCGGCGGCCTTGATGACCTTGAGGATCTCTCCGAACTCGTAGTTGATGTCGCGCGCGAGGCGGAACACGTCGTAGCGGCCGCCGGCGTCGTCGAGCACCTCGAGCAGCCCGATGATCTTGCTGATCCCGACCTGCGGAACGGGGTCGATCATGGCGGCGCGAAGGTCAGGCGACAGCGCCCACGCGGGATGCAGGCGAGTCGGGGCCGAGCCCCTGGCGCCGGATCTTCCCGGTCGTGGTCTTGGGGAATTCCTGGCGGCGGACCACCACGCGCTTCACCCGCTTGTAGGACGCGAGCTGGGCGCAGCGGGTCTCGATGTCGCGCCGGAGCGTGGCCTCGACGAACGCGTCGTCGCACGCCGCCCCGCACGTGCGGGCGTACGCTTCGAGCTCAGGAAGGTTGGGGACCACGTGGGCCTGGACCTCCTCGCGCTCGCCGCGCGCATCCTTCCCCCCCATCACCACCACCTCGAGCACGTAGGGCGAGTTGGCGATCTGGACCTCGATCTCCTCGGGGTAGATCTTCTTGCCGGCGGCGGTCGCGATCATGTTCTTGAGCCGCCCGGTGATGCGCACGCGCCCGTCGCCGAGCAGGCGTCCGAGGTCGCCGGTGTGGAACCAGCCGTCGCGTACCACCTCGGCCGTGGCGGCCGGGTTCCCGTAGTAGCCGAGCATCACGTTGGGGCCGCGCACCGCGATCTCGCCGTTGCCGTCGCGGTCCGGATCCACGATGCGCACCTCGACCCCCGGCATCGGCCAGCCGACCGCGCCCGGCCGCGGCCGCTTCGGCTGGTTGCCGCACACCACGGGCGAGGTCTCGGTGAGCCCGTAGCCCTCGACCACCGGCCAGCCCAGGTCGGCGAAGCCCCAGAAGACCTCGGGCGCGAGCGGTGCCGCGCCGCTCACGAACATGCGGATGCGGCCGAGCCCGCTCCTCTCGCGCAGCCCGCGGAACAGCGGGCCCCCGACGCGCGCGCCGGTCGCGCGGCGCAGCAGCCGGGTCAGGGCGAGCAGCGTGCGGACCACGAGCCGCTGGGGCGGCGGCGCCTCCTCGACGCCGCGGTGGAGCGCGGTCAGGAGCTTCTCGTAGAGCAGCGGGACGCCGAGCAGGATCGTGGCGCCGGAGGTCGCGAGGTCCTCGCGCAGGGTGCGCGAGTCGAGCCCGCGGGCATAGGCAATGCCGGCGCCCACGCGCAGCGGGCACAGGAACCCCGCGGTCGACTCGAAGGTGTGGTGCAGCGGCAGCACGGAGAGCAGGCGATCGGTGGGGCCGAACTCGAAGGCGCGGGCCACGGCCTCGACGTTGTGGAGCAGGTTCGAGTGGGAGAGCATCACGCCCTTGGGCTGGCCGGTGGTGCCGGAGGTGAAGATCAGGACCGCGAGGTCGCCGGGATCCGCCCGGACCTCGAGCGGCCGCGCGTCGGGGAAGCGGCGCTCCGCGTCCGCGAGCGAGGCGAGGCCCGGGATCGGATCGAGCGACACCAGCTTCACGTTCGGCGTGCGCGCGCTGCGCGCCCCTTCGACCACCGGGCGTTGCCGCGCGCTCACGATGCAGTGGGTGGCGCCCGAGGCGGCGAGGATCTCCCCCACCTCCTGGGCCTTGAGCTGGGCGTCGAGCGGCACCACCACGGCGCCGGCCTCGAGGATCGCGAGCCACGCCAGCCCCCACTCGGGGCGGTTCTCGCTCTGGATCGCGACGCGCTCGCCGGGCTTCACCCCTTCGCCCGCGAGCAGCGCGGCGAACGCGTGCTGCCGGCGCGCGGCCTCGACGAAGCTCAGCGACTGCCAGCCCTCCGGGGTCCAGTGGAGCAGGAACGGGCGCGGCCCGTGCTCGCGGCCTGCGAAATCCGAGAGTTGCGGGAGAAGGCGGACGACCGGCGGGGGCGCGGGCGCGGCGCGTGACGTGGAACTCACGAAACGAGGCTAGCACCCGTTTCGAGCGGCGGTCAACAATCGCGCATCGCGCACGCGCGCCATGCGATGCGGCGTCGCGGCAGGTCGTGTGGCGAGGCCGCGGGCGCAGCGGAGTCACGCGCGGCGGCGCGCCACCACCAGGTGCGCGAGCACCTCGCGCGGGTCGAAGTAGATCTGGTCCAGGCCCTCGAACAGGAGCTGGAGCGCGACGTAGAGCGCCCGCACCGGAACCTCGGTGAGGATGCGCGTGGGGCCGCGGTTGATGCGGTTGAGCCCCGCGATCGCCGTGAGCCCCACGCGGCTCATCAGCCCGCCGATCGGGATGAACTCGAGGCTCTCGAACCCGGCGCGCTCGAGGAGGTGGGCGGCCGCGTAGCGGGTGAAGCGGAAGTAGTCGTGCGGCTCGTCGTGGAGCGGCGCCATCTGCGTGAACTCGAGCAGCAGCGCGCCGCCGGGCTTGAGCACGCGGTGCGCCTCGGCGAGTGCCAAGCCGGGCTCGGGCAGGTAGGTGAGCATCGAGAGCCCGAGCACCGTGTCCACCGAGCGGTCGGCGATCGGCAGCCGCTCGGCGCGCGCGTAGGCGTCGGGCGGGCGGTCGCCGAGGAAGCGCGAGCCCGGCAGGTCGACGCCGAGGTAGCGTTCGACCCTCCCGTCGAACAGGCGGGCGAAGGGACGCGAGCCGCACCCCACGTCGAGCAGGACGCCGCGCGCGTGCCCGCGCGCGCGCTCGAGCGCGCGGATGATCTTGTGGTTCGCGAGCCAGTTGTACTTCCACACCGTCCAGCGCCCGGTGCGGGTGCGCGCGAACGGTCCGGGGGACCGGCTCACGGTCCGATCCATTCGATCAGGCATGCGCCCTCGCCGCCCCGCACCGTGAGCGCGCCGCCCTCGAGCCGCGCGTCCATCCGGGCGCGCGACTCCCGCACCCGCGCCCCCGTGACGCCCGCCGGGGCGGACAGCGTGACGGGCTCCGCGGCCGCGCCGTGGCGGCGCACCAGGATCCCGCGCGCTCCGATCTCGCGCGCCGACCAACTGCGCTCGACCAGGGCGCGGACCTCGGCGTCGGTGAGGAAGGTGGCACCGTCCCGCGCGAGCGAAGCGAGCAGGTCGCGCAGCGCATCGCGCCCCGCGCGCGACCACGCGGGATCGAGATGCGCGTAGTTGAGCCGGTGGCTGCTGAGCACGGCCGGCTGCGAGCGCTTCCACGCCGCGCGCACCGCACCCAGCGCGGTCTCGACCGCGGCGCGCCCACCCACGCGCCCGGGTGCGCAGGGCTCGAAGGCGATGCGCGGCGGAAGGTAGAACCGTTTGCCGCGCACGTGCGGAAAGCGGCGCTTGAGCAGGGCGCGGGTGATCCGCGGGACCGGCGTCCCCGTCTGCTCCGCCTTGCCCTGGAGCGTGGTCACGCCGTGGCGCTCCGCTTCGGCTTCGAGGCTCTCGTCCCAGCGGTAATCCGGCGGGCAGAACGAGCGCGGCGCCCGGCCGACGAGCGCGCGGAAGCGGGCGATCGCGCGCTCGAGACTGCGGCGGCGGGTCTCTTTCGGCTCGGTGGGGTCGTACTCTCCGCTGGCCTCGACCGCCCTGCACACCGGGCTCTCCTCCACCAGCGCGCGCCGCGCATCCCCGTCCCCGCGCGCGAGCGCTGCGAGCCAGGCGCTCTCCGGAAGATGGTGGAGCCCGTGCAGCTCGATCCACCACAGCCCCGCCTCGCACGCGCGCGCGACCTCGTCCCACAGCCCGGGCCGCGACCAGCGCGCGGGCGTATCGGGCAGCTCCACCAGCGGAAGGCCCCCGTCGAAGCCCGAAGCGGCGAGGCGCCGGTAGTCGGGGTTGGCCATCACCGTGTTGGCCTGCCACACCGGCGCGAATCCGTCAGCGCCGCGGTGCGCCTCCAGCACCTCCGCGAGCGCCTTCACGTCCGCGGCGCCCTCCAGCGTGGAGCGGCCGTAGCGCAGCCCGGCCGGGCTCCGGAACGCGGGGGTGCGCTCGAGCGCCTTCCAGGCCTCGTCGTCCGGAACCCACGCGCACAGTCCCCAGTCATCGCTTTCGAGAACGACCGCCCGGAGTCGGGCCCAGTCGAGGTTCACGCGCGAGTTCCTCGCCCGCTCCGATCCATCACTGCGCCGCTCCGGAACCGTACTTCACCAGCAGCGCCTTGAACCGAGGATGAGCGCGGATCGGATCCCAGAGCGGGTCGAGCTGCAATGCGTGGACGCTGAGGGTGGACGGCTCCGCCAGCAGCCGCTCGATCTCGTCGAGCGCCGCGTCCGCGTCGCCGGCCTGCGCGAGGATCCAGGCCCGATACTCCCGGACGGTCGGCCCATCAAAGGCGTCCTCGCGGTACACATCCGTTTGCTGGAGCCAACGGGCCTCCCGCAGCGCCTCCTCACGACGTCCGAGCCCGGCCAGCGCCAGGCCATGGGCCCCATGCGCTCGCCAGTCGTCCGGGAGTTCGCGCAGCACGGCGTCCAGTCGTACCCGGGCCGAATCGAACGCCGCGCGCGCCGCCGCGTGCTCGCCGCGCACCCGGTGCGCCCACCCGGCGTAGGCGGCTCTCGGCAGGTAGAAGCCTCGCCCCTCGAAGACGTCGGCGCTCGTGCCCTGTACCAACTGGAGCAGGCTGTCCGCGTTCCGTTCCCAAAGAAACAGGTCGGCACGCACGACGGCGGGACTTCCATGGAATGCGAGCTCCGCGTCCATCGGGACGCGGCTCAGGGTCGCCCGCAGCGTGTCGAGCTGCCCCTGCCAGCGGGCGTAGGTCCAACCTCTCAAGATCGCTGCGTCATACAGGTCCGGCGCGAGGCTCAGGGCCCGGTCATACGCGCGAACCGCATCGGCGTAGCGGCGTAAGTATCGAAAGGTCTGACCGACGCCGGCATAGAACAGGTCCGCCTTGCGCGGATCGAGTTGCGCGGCGCGCCCGTACGCCGCCATGCACTCGTTCCAGTTGCCCAGCCGACGGTGAGTGCTCCCGATCCACCACAGAAGCTCGGCGTCATTGGGAAGTCCCTTGAGCGCAATCGAATACTCTTCCAACGCCCGGCGGTAGTCGTGGCGGGCCTGGTAGTGCGCCCGGCCCATCGCATTGTGGGCCTCGGGCAGGTCCGGAGCGAGGCGTAGCGCGGCCTCCGCTTCCTCGCTCTGGCGCGTGACGCGCCCCGCGGAGGGATCGTATTTCACGAAGTGCATTTGGCCGTGCACCAGCGAGAGCGCGGCATGCGCGAGCGCGAAGTCCGGATCCAGTGCCAGCGCCTGCTCGTAGAGTTGCTGGGCCGCCAACCGGTCCTGTCGGTGGAAGCCGGCCCGGCTGTAGTACTCGCGCCCCTGGAGATAGAGCCGGTAGGCCTCGGCGTTCGCCGTAGGCGCCGCCGTGAGCCTCCCCTGCTCGTCGCTGGTCAGCGCCGCTCCCACCGCCGCCACGATCTGCTGCGCCACCTCGCTCTGGATCGCGAACGCGTCGTCGAGCGTGCGGTCGTATTGCTCCGCCCACAGATGCTCGTCGGTCGTCGCATCGATCAACTGCACCGTCACCCGCAGGCGCTCGCGCACTACCTGCACGCTTCCCTCCACCACGCTTCCCACCCCCAGCTCGGCCGCGATCTGTCGGAGCGGCGGCATGGACGCGCCCTGATAGCCCATCACCGACGTGCGGCTGATGACCTTGAGCGCCGCGACCTTGGCGAGCTGGGTCAGCAGCTCGTCGTGCAGGCCGCCTGCGAAGTAGGCGTACGGGCCCTCGGTGCTCAGGTTCTGGAACGGCAGCACCGCGATCTCGCTGCGCGCGTGCGCCGGCGCCACGGCGACGGGCGCCCGCCGGCCAGGGCGCAGCACAAACAGCGCGCCGGCTGCGACCACCACCGCGGCAGCGGCGAGCCACACGAGACGCCACCCGCGGCGTGCCGGCGACGCCGGCGCACCGGGCTGAGAGGCTCCCGCGGCCCCTGGCTCCCGATCGGCGAGCGCCGCGGCGAACAACGCCGCCGTGCCCTGGCGGTCGGCCGGCGTCTTCGCCAGCGCCCGCTGGATCGCCGCGGCCACCCCACCCGGCACCGCGGGGCGCAGGTCGGACACCGGGCGCGGGGTCACGCTCAAGTGTTGATGGGCGAGGCTCTCCTCCGTGGGCCCGGTGAACGGCGGCTGCCCCGCCAGCATCTCGTACAGCACGCAGCCCAGGGAGTAGAGATCCGACCGGCCGTCCACGTCCCGGGAGCCGGCCACCTGCTCGGGGCTCATGTACGCGGGAGTCCCGAGCGCAATCCCCGTCGCCGTCAGCGCTCCTCCGGCCGCCGTGATCGCCCGCGCGATGCCGAAATCCGTCACCACCGCGTGCCCGCTCTGCACCAGGATGTTCTCCGGCTTGATGTCCCGGTGGACCACGGCATGGCCGTGGGCATAGCTCAGCGCGTCGGCGACCTCGCGGGCGATCTGGAGCGCGTCGGCGAGCGGGAGCTGCTTCTCGCGCGCGAGCCTTCCCCGCAAAGACTCCCCCTCCACGTAGGGCATGGCGTAGTAGAGGAGTTCGCCCGCCGCGCCCGAGTCCAGAAGAGGCAGGATGTGGGGATGGCTGAGCCCGGCCACCGTCTCGATCTCGCGCACGAAACGCTCGGGGCCGATCTCCGCGGCCAGCTCCGGCCGCAACACCTTGAGGGCCACCTGGCGGCGGTGCCGGAGGTCCTCGGCCAGGAACACCACCGCCATGCCCCCCGCGCCCAGCTCGCGCTCGATGCGGTAGCGCGAGGCCAGCGTTTGTTGCAGGCGTCCGAGCAGATCGGCCAAGTAGCTCTCCCTGTTCCCTGCCGGCGGTCAGCACCGGCGAGATTCCGAGGCCGCGCGCTGGCGGTGGCGGGCGACGCTACGGGCGCGAGCACGTTTCAGCTTCGGCGCGCGAATATACTCCGGCGACAACAGATGTCCCACTTCCGCAGAGGTGGGACATTCCGTCCCACTCGAGCCCGGCCCACGCGAATCGAAGCTGCTTTGACCCGCTTCGCGTGCGCGTGCGAGAGTGCCGCGCCATGCTCGCGACCCCGCTCCGCGCGCACCGCGGGCTGCTGCTCACGCTCGTGCTCGCGGCGTCGTTCTGGGCGTTCGACCTCGGCGCGCTGCGCACCGGCGTCCCCGATCCCCTCGACGACACCTGGGAGTACGGCGTCGCGGCGCGCTCGCTGATCGAGGGGCGCGGATTCCGCACCCAGGTGATCCACCCGCCGCTCTGGTCCCTGCGCGACCGCGCGCACAGCGTGCCGCTCCTGATCCACGGCCCGCTCCTGCCGCTGGCACTCGCGCCGCGGATCCGGCTGTTCGGCCCGCGCGCGCTCGACCTGGTGCCGGTGCTGGCCGCGGAGCTCGCGCTGCTCGCCGCGTACTTCGTCTACCGGCTCGGCGCCCGCGCGTTCGGGGCGCCCGTGGGCGCGGCGGCGGCCGCGCTCTGGACGCTCGCGCCGCTCACCCTGCGCGCGGTGCATCACGACGTCGCGCTCGCCGCGGGCGCGGCGCTGCTGGCCGGGGCGCTCGATCTGCTGCTCCGGCCCCGGCGTTACGCGGCCCTCGCGGGCGCGGTGCTCGGGATCGGCTACCTGGTGCGCCCCGAGATGCTGCTCGCGGCACCCGTGCTCGCGGCGCTCGCGGGCCGGCGCTGGTGGAGCCTCGCGCTGGGCTTCGTCGCGTGCGCGCTGCCGTGGTGGGTCCACAACGCGGCGGCTGCGGGCTCACCGTTCTTCAACCTCTCTTCCTACCTCGCGATCGGCTACTGGGACGGCCGCCCCGGGCTCTCGGTGCTGCGCGACTTCGACCTCGCCCCGGCGCGCTGGCCCGAGGCGCTGCGCCACGCGCTCCCGTCGCTGCCGGCCAAGTGGCTCGACTTCTTCCCGCACGCCGCGAAGCGCGCGCTGATGGCGCCGAGCGCGGCCACCGGCTGGCTCGCGGTGGTGGGCCTCGGCGCTGCGTTGCGCGAGCCCGCGACGCGCCGGATCGCGGCCGGAACGCTCGGGCTCGCGGCGATCCCGGTCGCGATCATGACCGTGACGCTCTACGACTCGCGCTACCTCACGCCCTTCCTCCCGCTCTGGGCGCTGGCGGCCGCGATCGGCGCGCGCACGCTCGCGGGCGCGCTCCCCGGGCGCGCGCGCCACGCCGCGGTCTGGATGGCGGCGCTCGCGGCGCTCGCTCTTCCCGCCACCGTGCCTGCCGAGCGCAACGCCGCGCGCGAGGCGCGCGTGCTGGAGCGAAGGCTCGCCTTCGAGCGCGCCGCTCTCGCCCCGCTCGCGGGCGGCGGCAAGGGAGGGGCGCTCCTCTTCTCCGATCTGCCCGACTTCGCGGCGTGGACGGCCGAACGCCCGGTGGTGTGGCTGACGCGCGAGGAGTACGAGCGCCTGCCCGCGGCGGGAGAGCCCAATCCCGGCGGGCTGCCCGTGCGCGACGCGGAAGCGGAGACGTGGTTTCACGTCGCGGGGCGCGACTCCGCGCGGTCCGACCTGGGATTTCGCGGGGCGGTCCGCTAGAATTATTCGCACCCCTCCGTAAGGAGCCACTACCTGATGCGTTCGACCGCCCGCGCCGCGCACATCCTCGCCGCGACTGCCCGGGCCGTCCCGCCGCTCGCCTGCGCCGCGCTGCTCTTCGCCGCCGCGTTCTCGACCTTCGCCGCGTCCCGCACCGGCGCTTCACCCGCCCCGTCGCTGCGCAGCCTCGCGCCGCGCGCGCGCGCACGCCTCGCGGCGGAGCCGGAGGGCCGCGGCCGCGTCTCCCGCTGCGGCACGCGGCTCGAGTCGGCCGTCGAGCTGCTCGCCGAGCACAACGCGCGGGCGCTGGGCGATCCGCTGCCCACGCCGCATTCGACCGACGCCGGCGAGATCGCGGTGCTCGAGGACGACGGGACCTTCTTCTACACCAACAAGGGCAACGACACGATCCTCGACGTCTACACGGCGGCGCGCGCCTTCTACCGCACGCACGGGGACGACTACGACTTCCTCGCGCTCTACCTCGCGAGCGGCCTCCACACCTACCTCGGCTCGCCGGGGGCGCTGGCCTCCGCCTTCGTGGTGCGCAACGCCACGCTCGGGATCGGGCTCGACGTCTACGACATTGGAGGTGCGCTCGGCAGCCCCGCGCGGCTCCAGTCCGTGCTCAGCATGAACGGGCTCCACGACTACGTCAGCAATCCCGACTCGGGCACCGGCCTCGACCAGTTCTCGCCGCTCGACCTGCTGGCGCACGAGCTGGGCCACCGCTGGCTCTCCTATGTCTACGTCGACTCCGCGGGGACCCCGGTGCCCGCCCTGCTCGGCCGCGGCTACCAGCACTGGGGGTTCTTCTTCGACTGCGACGCCTCGGTCATGGAGGGCTGCGGCTGGATGTCGCCCGGGCCCGACTCGTTCCGCACCGACAGCGTCACCGTGGGGTACGGAACGCTCGACCGCTACCTCATGGGCCTCGCCTCCAAGGCCGACACGCCGCCGTTCTTCGTGGTCAACGATCCCACCGCCCTCGATCCGCCCGGCACCTACGTGCCCTCCTCGATCGCGTTCGTGGGCCTGGGCTGCCGCGGGCGGGCGACGTGGTGGCAGGTGAGCGACATCGAAGCGGTGCACGGGCCGCGCGTGCCGGACGCGGCGAGCGCGCCGCACTCGTTCCGCCTGGGCATCGCGCTGGTGACCGCGCACGGAAGCGGTGCGAGCGCGGCCGACCTCGCGAAGCTCGAGGGGATCCGTTCGCGCTTCACGCCCTATTTCGCCGCGGCGACCCGCTACCTGGGCACGGTCGACTGCACGCTCGACTCGCGGGCCGGGCGCGTCTGCATCGCGCACCAGGCCCTGCCCGACCTCGAGATCGCCGCCGCTTCGCGCAACGTCGGGGCGCGCGCCTACATTTCGCAGGCCGGCATCCCGATCGCGCTCGATCCGGCCTCGGTGCGGCTCTTCTGGCACGCGGCGGGAGGCGGCGCCTGGAACGAGGTGCCCATGTCGCCGGCGGGCGGCGACTCGTTCGCCGCCACGTTCCCGCCCGTGGGCGCCATCGGCGACTACGAGTACTACCTCCACGCCGCGAGCGACTCGAGCGGGATCGACGCCGACGAGCCGGCCGCGGGCCCCGCCGCGCCGCACCTCTTCCACGCCGGCCCCGACCTCACACCGCCCGCGATCGCGCACGTCCCGGTGCACGCCCAGGGCAAGGCGCGCATGCCCCAGACCCTGATCGCGCGCGTCACCGACAACCTGGGCGTGGACTCGGTGTGGGTCGAGTACAGGGTGAACGGCGGCGCCACGCTCACCTCGGCGGTCACCCCCGCCGGGCGCGATTCGTTCCGGGCTTCACTCGGCGCCGGGCTCGACTCGGGCTCGACCGTGGCGTACCGGTTCGTGGCGCGCGACCGTGCGGCGGCCGGCAACGTCGCCTACTCGAGCGCGACGCCCGAGACCATCCACGTCGGCCGCGACTGGACGCTCGATTTCGAGAACGGCGGAGACGGCATGACCCACGCGCTCTACTACTGGTCGTACCGTGACGCCTGGCACCTCTCGCAGCTCTCGTCGTCGCCCCCCGGCGGGACCGCGTGGCTGTGCGGGAGCGACTCGACCGATTACCCGGTGCACCTCGACGCCAACCTCTACCTGCCGGCGATCACGGATCTCGTGCCCGGCACGCACCTGCGCTTCGATCACCGCTACGGGCTCGAGAACCTGGACGAGACGTACGCGTGGGACGGCGCGCGGCTCGAGATCTCGGTGGCGGGCGGCGCGTGGCAGGTGCTCACGCCCGTCGCGGGTTACAGCCACGTCTTCTACGTCAACTCGAACCCGTTCCAGCGCAACACGCCGTGCTGGAGCGGCGAGTCGGGCGGCTGGCGCGGCGAGAGCGTGGACCTCTCGCCCTACGCGCCGGGCCCGGTCACGGTGCGGTTCCGGATGCTCGCGGACGACTTCGAAGGCGGGCTCGGCTGGCTCGTGGACCACGTGCGCGTGACCTACCCCGGCGCCACGACCTCGGCGCCCTCTTCCGCCACGGCGCTCGCGATCGGGCTGCCGCGGCCCAATCCCGCGCGCGGGCTCGTGCGGCAGTCGGTGGCGCTCGCGCGCACCGCGCGGGGCGAGTGGTCGCTCTACGACCTCGCGGGGCGCCGCGTCGCGACGCTGTGGCGCGGCGCGATCCCGGCCGGCGGGCTCGAGCTGACGGGGTCGGTGCCGGCCGCGCTCCCGAACGGGCTCTACTTCACGCGGCTCGCGCTGGATGGGCGCGAGGTGCGGGCGGACCGGGTCGCGGTGATCCGGTAAGAGGCGCCCCTACTCGTACCGCAGCGCCTCGACCGGATCGAGGAGCGAGGCGCGGCGCGCGGGGTAGAAGCCGAAGAACACGCCCACCAGGCTCGCGAACCCGAACGCGAGCATCACCGCGCCCGGCTGGATCAGGGTCGGCCAGCGTGCGATCTGGGTGATGAGCACCGCGGCGCCCATGCCGAGTGCCACGCCGAGCACGCCGCCCGCCAGCGCGAGGAACGCGGACTCGACCAGGAACTGCATCAGGATGTCGCTCCGCCGCGCGCCGATCGCCCGACGGATGCCGATCTCGCGGGTGCGCTCGGTCACCGAGACCAGCATGATGTTCATGATCCCGATGCCGCCCACCAAGAGCGAGACCGCGCCGATGCTCGCGAGCAGCAGGGTCATGACCCGCGAGGTGGCGCCGGCCGAGTCCGAGATCTCCTGCTGGGTGAAGATGAAGAAGTCCGCGTCGGCGCCGGGACGGATGCGGTGCCGGTCGCGCAGCAGCTCGGTGATCTGCTGGCTGGCCTCGTCTACCGCCGCCTCGCTCGTCGCTGAGAGCGAGATCGAGTGGACGTGCGTGATGCCGAGCAGCTTGCGCTGGGCGGTGGTGAGCGGAACGATGACGATGTCGTCCTGGTTGCCGCCGAACCCCTGCCCGCCCTTCACGATCAGCACGCCCACCACGCGGAACGGGATGTCCTTGATGCGCACGGTCTGGCCCACGGGATCGGCGTCGGCGAAGAGCTGCTGCGCCACGTTCTGCCCCAGCACGCACACCTTGGCGGTGCCGCGCACGTCCGAGTCGGTGATGAACACGCCGCTCGCCACCGGCCACTGGCGGACGTACGAGAACTCGGCGGTCGTGCCCTGCACCTGGGTGCTCCAGTTCTGGTTGCCGTAGACCACCTGGGCGACGGTGCGCACCGTCGGCGCCACCGCCTCGACCGCGGGGCATTGGGCCTTGATCGCGGCCGCGTCGTCGGCGGTGAGCGTGGTGATGCTCCCCATGCCGCTGCGCGCCCCGCCGGCCGTGACCGTGCCCGGGAGCACGGTCATGGTGTTGGCGCCGAGCGCCCGGATCTGCGCCTGCACTGCGGCGCTCGCGCCCTGGCCGATCGCGAGCGTCGCGATCACCGCGGCCACGCCGATCACGATGCCGAGCACGGTGAGCGCCGAGCGCATGCGGTTGCGCGACAGCGCCTGGAGGCCGACGCGCAGGAACTCTTCGAGGCTCATCGCCCGCGGCCTCCGCCGCCACGCCCGCCCGGTCCGCGGAACGTGGGGCCGCCCATGCCGGGCGGAGGCTGTAGGCCGCGGCTCTGCGCGGCCGAGACCTCGAGCCCCACGATCACGGCATCGCCGGGCGCGAGCCCGTCGCTCTCGGTCTCGACGAAGGCCCCGTCGCCGAGGCCGGTCATCACCGGAACCCGCACCGGCTTTCCGCCCCGCAGGACGTAGACCGCCCCGGGCTTCAGCTCGGCCGGGTCGGAGCCCACGGTGATCGCACCGCCGCCTCCGGTGCTCGGGGCAGCCGCCGAGTCCGCCCCCGCTCCGCCGCGCATCGCGCGCGACCCACCGCGCCGGGCTCCGTTCCACGCGGCGCGGCCCTCGCCCGCGCCGCCGCGCCCGCGCATCGCGCCGTCGCCCGCGCCGCTGCTCCCGCGCATCGCGCCGTCGCCCGCGCCGCCGCCAGCACCAGCGCCGCCGCCAGCGCCGCCGCCCTCGCGCGTCGCCGCGCTCGCGCTGCCGTCACCCTGCGCCATGCCGCGGGCCCCGCCCTCGCGCCCTCCGCCGCCCGGACCCGCGGTCGCCACGCCCGCTCCGCCGGCGCCGCCGCGATTGCGCGGCTCGGCGGGCGGATGGAACCGGAGTGCCGCGCTCGGCACCTTGAGCACGTCGTCCTTCGAGGCCACCAGCACCGAGACGTTCGCGGTCATGCCGGGCCGGAGCTTGAGGTCGGGGTTCTGGGTGTGGATCACCGTGGTGTAGGTCACCACGTTCTGGTCCACGATGGGCTCGAGCCGCACCTGCGCGACGGTGCCCCGGAACTCGATCTCGGGATAGGCGTCCACCGTGAACGTCACCGGCAGGCCGTTGTGGATGCGGCCGATGTCGGCCTCGTCGATCTTGGTCTCGACCTGCATCTGGGAGAGGTCGTTCGCGATCACGAACAGCTCGGGTGCCTGGAGGCTGGCCGCCACGGTCTGGCCGACGTCGACCGAGCGCGCGATCACCACGCCGTCGATCGGCGCGCGGATCGTGGTGTTGCCCAGGTCCACCGCGGCTGCCTGGAGCTGGGCGCGCGCCTGCTTCAAATCGGCCTCGCGCTGCTCGACCTCGACCTCGGCGGCCTCGACGTCGGCCTGGGAGACGTAGTTCTCCTTGACCAGCTCCTGCGAGCGCCGGTACTGGCGCTGCGCCTCCTTGAGCGCCGCCTCGGCGTGCGCGACCGCCGCTTCGGCCTGCGCCTCGCGCGCGCGGAACGACGAGGGCTCGAGCTGGCAGAGGAGCTGGCCCTGCTTCACCTTCGAGTTGAAGTCGACGAAGAGCTTGCTCACCGTGCCGCTCACCTGGCTGCCGACCTGGACCTGGATCACGGGCCGGATCGTGCCCGTGGCGGAAACCACGGAGCGGATCGCCCCACGCTCGACCGGCACGGTGCGGTAGCGCGGCGCTTCGCCGCGGGCGCGGGATCTCCACCACACGCCGCCCGCGGCGACGAGCACGACCACGGCGAGCGCGATCCACGTCGTGCGCTTCACGGATCCTCCCGGTGAGGTGTGCGCGGGGGTCGCCCCGCGTTCGTTGCCGATCTTCGCAACAGACGAACGAGTATAGCCCCGGGTCACGCCCGCAGCGTGTGCCGGCCGACCGGCGCGCCGTGGACTGCGACCGGCGCAGCGCCGATAACCTGCACCATGGGCGCCGGCAGGGCGCCTTGTTCAGATTTCGACAAAGTTGCGACGCCGCCGCGGCCTGGTTCATCATGCGGTCCACGCCGCGACGCCGGAACGGAGACCGATCCCGATGAGCGACAGGATGCAGCGCGCCAGGCGCATCACGGCCGTCATGTGGGACATCCTGGCGCTCAACCTGGCGGTGGCGATCGCCAAGCTGATCTACGGCTCGCGCTCGGGCGCCATCGCGATGACCGCCGACGGCATGCACTCGATGCTCGACGCCGCATCGAACGTCGTGGGGCTGGTGGGCATCTACGCGGCGCGCAAGCCTCCCGACGCGGACCACCCCTACGGGCACCGCAAGTTCGAGACCTTCGCGGCGCTCGGGATCGTGGCGATGATGTTCCTGGGCTGCCAGGAGATCGTCACCTCTGCGATCGACCGCCTGCGCCATCCCCTGGTTCCCGAGATCAACTGGCTGGGCTACGCGATCATCGGCACCACGCTCGCGATCAACCTGCTGGTGGTGGCGGTCGAGCGGCTGGAGGGCAAGCGCCTGCAGAGCGAGCTCCTGATCTCGGACGCGACCCACACCGCGAGCGACCTGGGCGCGAGCCTGCTGGTGCTCGCGAGCTTCCTCGCCACGCGCTTCCACCTCGGCTGGGTCGACGTGGCGGCGGCGGCGGCGATCGTGCTCCTCATCCTCAAGTCCGGGATCACGATCCTGCGCGGCACGCTCTCGACCCTCGCGGACCAGCGCCGGATCGAGCCCGCCGAGGTCGAGGCGGTGGCGCTCGAGGAGCGGGACGTTCTCGAGGCGCACAACGTGCGCTCGCGCGGCTCGCTCGACGACATCCACCTCGATCTCCACATCCTCGTGGATCCGGCGCTCGCGATCTCCGACGCGCACCGCGTCGGGCACAGGGTCGAGCGACGGCTGCGCGCGCGCTGGCCGGGGCTCACCGACGTGGTGGTGCACGTCGAGCCGGGGATCGAGACCGAGCGCGCCCACGTCCGCGAGGGCGGCGGGCTCAAGGCCGAGGGCTGAGGCCCGGCCCGCGCGCCCCGTGCCGCGCCCGCGGGCGGCGCGGCCCCGTGCCGCGCCCGCCACTGCCGACTACTCCACCAGCTTCTCCTCCCCGAGCGCGTGGTGGTTCCAGTAGTCGAGCCGCTGCGTCTTGGTGAGGGCGAGCGCGCGGCCCGCGGCGGTCTCCATCCGGAGCAACACGTGCGGAAAGCCCGCGTCGAACCAGAAGCGGTCCACGCCCTGCGGGGTCACGACCTCGGCGAGGCGCGCGGCGTACCGGCCCGCGGGCACCGCGATCGTTCCGGCGTCGCTCCAGCGCACGGTCGCCCTGACCGGCCTCGTGGCCTCGATCGGCGACCGCCCCGCGACCTGGCCCGGCAGCAGGAACACGCGACTCTCCGGCGCCGCCCCGCGCGCCATCTGGTCGCGCAGCCAGAGCGGGAGCGCGTCCCAGAACACGCGCGGCGACGGGCCGAAGGGCCAGAGCAGCGGCGTCTCGCGGTCGGCCTCGCCCTCCCAATACGAGTGGGCCTCGTGCACCATCCGCCCGCCCCTCGGGGCCACCCGGACGTACGTGAGGCCGCAGTTGTCGAAGTGGCTCATGATCTCCTTGCGCACCGCGAGGCCGCGGCGCTCGAGGAACGTGGTCGCGTACTGGCGGTAGAAGTAGCTCCCAGTCGTGAACTCGGCGGCGAAGACGAGCTTCAGCACCTCGACGGTCCGGCCCGGAACCGGCCCGCGTTCGCTCTTCACCAGTGACGCGGCGAGCATGTCCTCCTTCACCACCACGATCCGCGCCCGGGTGGGGCGCGGCTGGCCGTAGCGCTCGGTGGTGCCTTCGTACTGCGAGATCTCCGCCTTCCCGTCGTCCCACAGAGCGTTCTCGGCGAGCCCGGGTGCCTTCGCGTCCGCCGCCCGCGCGGGCCCAACCACCGCGCCCAGCGCGAGCCCGAGCAGCACCGCCCACTTCAAGCGGTGCACGAGGCTCCGCCCCGGGCGGCCTCGGCGAGCGCTTCGCGCATCGCATCAGCCAGAGCGCCCAACTGCCTGTCGAAGAAATGGTTGGCGCCGGGGACCTCCACGAGCCTCTTGGGCTCCGCCCAGCGCCGGAACGGCTCGTGCAGCGCGGCCGGCTTGCACACGTCGTCGGCTCCCCCCTGGATGACGAGCTTGGGGATCGCGAGGGATTCGAGTGGCTCGAAGCTCGAGGTCGAGACCGGCGGAGCGATCAGGATCAGGCGCTCGATCCCGGACTCGGCGGCCGCGAGCCGCGCCGCGATCCAGGCGCCGAACGAGAAGCCGGCGAGCCAGCGGCGCGCGTGCGGGTAGCGCGCGGCGAGGAAGCGGAGTGCTACGCGCGCGTCCTCGGTCTCGCCGGGACCGCCGTCGTGCGCTCCCTCGCTCGCTCCCGCGCCGCGGAAATTGAAGCGCAGCACCGCCGCTCCCAACGCGTGGAGGGTCGAGGCCGCCCGGTGCACGACCTTGTTGTGGAGCGTGCCGCCGTAGAGCGGATGTGGGTGGCACACCAGCGCGGCGATCGCGTGATCGCGCGCCTCGTGCTCCTGGAGCAGGGCCTCGAGCTTCCCGGCCGGGCCCTCGATCTCGAGCGGAACCAGCCGGGTGTGGGCGGCCGGCCTTCCGCTCACCGCGCCACGCCGAGCGGCTTGAAGCGCGCTCGCAGCCGCTCGGCCAGCTCGGGGTCGAGCGTGGCGAAGTTGAGCCCCTGCCCGTCGCCGAGCGCGAGCATGCAGCCCGAGTCCATCATCCACTCCTCGAGCCCGAGGGGCGTCACCTCGTTGAAATTGTGGCTCTCGGTGGTGAGCCGGCCGGGGAACGCCTCGTACTCGTCGTTCCACTCGAGGGCGAGCAGCAGCTCGTCGTTGCCGGTGAAGAGCCCGACCGAGCCGAACTGGTCCAACTCGCCGGGCGCGAGCAGCAGCACGCCGCGGTGCTCGACCACGCGGATGCCCTCGGCGCGCACCCGCCGCCGGATGGCGGGCACCTCCGCCGGCCGCTCCTGGCCGTCGAGCAGAGGGATCGCGGCCAGCTCGAAATCGGGCAGAAGCTCGAGCCCCGCGTCTACGATGGCGGCCACCGAGGCAACCAGGCAACCGTGATGCAGGCGATCGCTCACCGCGTGGCCCGCACGCGCGAGGCTCCGAGATTGGCCATGGCGCGGGATTCTAGAGCCGGCGGCGAGTGGCGCCAAATGCGCCGCCGCGCGGCGGACTACCCTTCGTCCCCCTTCGCCGCCGGCACCGTGAGCACCGGAACGCTCACCCGGTGGCGAAGCCCCGAGGTGGTGGAGCCGTAGATCAGGTTCTGCAGCAACCGGTGGCCGTGGGCCCCGGTGATGAGCAGCTCGGCTCCCGACTCGGCGGTGAGCCGCGCCAGCTCGCTCTGGACGTCGCCGTGGCCGAGCCGGCTCGAGGCGCGGATGCCGCGGGCGCGCAGCTCCTCGGCCAGCGATTCGAGCGTGGCCTCGTCCTCGCGGCTCTCCTCGTCGGAGGACTCGGGCCCGAGGTAGCGGCTCGCCGCGCTCTCCGCGACGTGGAGCAGCACCACCTCGCCGTCCGCCGGCAGCGACATCGCGCGCACGTGATCGAGCACCGCGCGGTCGGCGGGGCCGAGCTCGAGCGCCACCGCCACGCGCCGGTAGCGGACGCCGGGCGAAGGCGGGGGCGGGGCCGCGGCGCGCGGCCGCAGCACGAGCGAGGGCACGCGCTCGGGCGCGCTCTGCACCAGCGCCGGGGCGATGCGCCGGAGCAGCGGCGCGAGCACCATGTAGGCCAGCAGCAGCGCGGCGCCGAGCGCGACCGGCACCACCGCGAGCCCGAGCCAGAACGCGTTCGGGCCGGCAGCGGCGAGCCAGCTCGAGACCTGCTGCACGACCAGGTTGGTGTTGAGCCCCACGATGATCGCCGCGGTGATCGCGGCGAGCGCCACCACCCACGCCGGGCTCGCGAACTCCCCCATCTTCTCGCGGTCGCTGGTGAACAGGATGAGCGGCACCACCGCGAACGAGAGCTGGAGGCTCAGCACCACCTGCGAGAGCACGAGGAGCTGGTCCACCGCGCCCTCGCCGCGCGCCATGATGAAGAGCGCGGCGGGCACGATCGCCAGGCCGCGGCTGATGAGGCGCCGGAGCCAGGGGCGGATGCGGATGCGGAGGAAGCCCTCCATCACGATCTGGCCCGCGAGCGTGCCGGTGATCGTGCTCGACTGGCCCGAGCACAGGAGGGCCACCGCGAACAGGGTCGAGGCCAGCCCGGTGCCGAGCAGGGGCGCGAGCAGCCGGTGGGCGTCCTCGAGCCGCGCCACGTCCTGGTGCCCGCGGGTGTGGAACACCGCGCCCGCCAGCACCAGAATCGCGGCGTTCACGAAGAACGCGCAGTTGAGCGCGACCGCCGAGTCCACGAGGTTGAGCCGGCACGCCTCGCGCTTGCCCGCCGCCGAGCGCTCGACCGCGCGGCTCTGCACCAGGGCACTGTGGAGGTACAGATTGTGGGGCATCACGGTGGCGCCCAGGATGCCCATCGCGATGTAGAGCGAGTCGCCGTGGAGCCCGAGCACCGAGATGCCGCCGCCCGGGACGCGCGCGAACAGGCTGGGCGCTCCGTCCTCGCCGCGCGGCACGAACCCGGCGAGGATCGCCGCCACCTCGGGGCGCGAGATCAGCATCTCGGCCGCGAAGCAGACGCCGATGGTGGCGACCAGCGTGACGATCAGCGCCTCGAGCCGGCGCATGCCGAGCCGCGAGAGCGCGAGCAGCAGCAGCACGTCGAGCGCGGTGATCGCGACGCCCGCGAGCAGCGGGAGGCCGAACAGGAGCTTGAGCCCGATCGCCGCGCCCAGCACCTCGGCCAGGTCGCACGCGATGATCGCGATCTCGCACATCAGCCAGAGCGGGACCACGAGCTGCCGGGGGTAGTAGTCGCGGCACGCCTGGGCGAGGTCCTTGCCGGTCACCACCCCGAGCCGCGCCGACAGGGTCTGGAGCAGCACCGCCATCAGGTTGCTCATCAGCAGCACCCAGATGAGGTTGTAGCCGAAGCGCGCGCCGCCGGCCAGATCGGTGGCCCAGTTGCCGGGATCCATGTAGCCGACGCTCACCAGGTAGGCGGGCCCGGCGAAGGCGAACATCCGCCGGATCCACGAGCCCCCGGAGGGAACGGGCACGGTGCGGTGGACCTCGGAGAGCGAGGGGACCGAGCGTTCCCTCGTCAGGCCGGGATCAGAACCCATGCTCGAAGCTCAGGTAGAGGAGCACGGCGGAATCGCCGCGACTCGGTCCGATGCCGATGGGAACCGCGAGCCCCGGGACGATCTGGAGCCCGCCCGAGAAATCGTGGGCCCAGCGCAGGCCCGGGCTCACGAGCAGGCTCTCCTCCCGATCCCGCGCCCCCTCCCCGACCGCCTCCGAGCGCTCCCAGGCCAGCTCGATCAGGGGATTGAGCCCGGGGAGCGCGAGCCACACCAGGCTCTGGCCGAGATTCCAGCCGCGGCGCGCCGCGGCGCCCCGGGCCTCGCCCGTGTACGAGAGGCCCGCGTTGGTGTGAGTGACGAGGCGGCTCGAGAGCTCGAAGCTCAGCGGCAGGTTCGCCTCGACTCCCCCGGCGCCGGCGCCCAGGCTCCGGTCCGCGTCGCCGGTCGGAAGCACCAGCGTGAGACGGGGCGCCACCGCGAGCCGCGCCTCGCCCATCCCCAGCCATTGATAGCGGTAGTGGATCGCGACGTCGCTCAGTCCCGCGACGCGGCTTCCGCCTTCGCTCCGGGACTCGAGCGGGATCGTGTAGCTGAGCTGATGGCGCTGCCCGGCGAGCGGCCATTCCTCGGTGAACGCGAAGGCGTGCTCCCCGCCGGGCTCGAACCGGGTCCAGGTGCTGATGTGCTGCACGACCCGGGACTCCTGGTTGTAGGCCTCCTCGATCAGGAAGCTGTTGTCCTGGATCGGCGCGCCCGCGGCCGCGCCCGCGCCCGCCGGCCCGGCACCCGCGAGGGCCGTGACCAGCGCCGCCATCGTCCACGCCCGCGCGCCGCTCATCGGACGACGATCCGTCCCCGCATCAGCACGGAGTGGAAGGAACAGTAGTAGTCGGATTCTCCCCGCGCGGGGGCGGTGAACTCGATCGCCGCCATCTCGCCGTGGGCGAGCCCCGGAGTCCGCATCTCGAGGCGGTCCATGACGAGGTCGTGGCGCATGCCGGGGTCGAGGTTGATCAGCACGAATCGGACGCGCTCGCCTGGCCGGAGCTCGATCGTCGGGTTGGGAGTCCGCTCGGGAGCACCCTGCAGCGCGAAGGCCATGTTCCTCGCCACCAGGAACACCTCGCGAGGCTCCTCGTCGCCGCGCAGCGCGCCCGAGGAGAACGCGTAGGCGAACGCGGCGAGGAGCGCCACGAGCAGTCCGAGCCGGAGCGTGGACTTCATCAGACCGCCACCAGCAGGCCGGTGCCGTACATGACGAGGAACCCGGCCAGGAATCCGGCCACGTTGGGGAAGGTGACCAGGGCGCCCACGCCCCCGCGGCCGGACGCCATCTGCACGGTGATCTGGTAGACGACCTGGAAGATCGCGCCCGCCCCGAACGCCAGGAAGAGCAGGGCCAGCACCGCGGAGTACGTGAACCCGCCGAGCCAGGCACCGAGGATCGTCGGCACGCCGCCGATCGCGCCGAGCAGGACGAGGTGGCGGATGCCCACCGCGCTCCGCGCGACCGGCGCCACGATGGCGAGGCCCTCGGTGGTGTTGTGCAGGGTGAAGCCGATGACGAGCATCGCCCCCAGCGCCACGTTGCCGAGGGTGTAGGCGGCGCCGATCGCCAGCCCCTCGCTCAGGTTGTGGAGCCCGATCCCGATCGCGACCAGGTACGCCAGCGTGAGGGCCGGCGCGCCGCCCGCGCGACCCGAGCCGCCCGCGCCGCTCAGGCTCTTCTCGAGCGCGGTCAGCAGGGCGAAGCTCGCGATCGCGCCCAGGGCGAGGAGCCCGTTTCCCTGGAAGGCGCCGGGCACGCTCGAGGCGACGTCGCCGGCCTCGTGGAGCGCGTCGATGCCGAGGAACACGAGCAGGCCGATGGTCAGGAACAGGAAGAAGTCGAGCCAGCGAGCGGAGACGCGGCGCAGGGCGGGGAACCACAGGAGCCCGAGGGCCACGGGGATCACCCCGACGTAGACGCCGAGCAGCGCGAAGAGCAGGACGAAGTCGAGCGAGGGCCGGGGCGAAGGCACGGCGACCGGGATCTCCTTTTCGAACGCGAGCCCGGTCGAGCTCACGAGCTTGAGGTGATGGGCCTCGCCGTTCACCCACGGGTAGGGAATCGTGATCGTGGCCTGCCCGAGGCGCGGGATCTGGCGGCCGGGCTCGATGCGGTGGTCCCAGTACGCGTCGTCCACCTGGACCTGCGCCACCGTGACCGGCTCCGGCCCCCCGTTCACCACCTTCACGATCATCTCGCCGGGCTCGAGGATCACCCGCTGGATCGTCAGCTCCTCGATCGGCGGGAACCCGGCGGCCAGGCGCCGCACCGGATCGAAGTACTTGAGCGCGAGGAGCAGTGCCCCGAGCAGCACGAACGGCAGAAGCACGATCAGCGCCGTGGGCAGCGCGCGGCGCTCAGGCGGCCGGCTCATCGGTCACCTCGAACAGCCCCATCCAGCCCAGCTCGGCGAACTCGCTCTGGTGGGCGTGGAACATGAACTGGCCCGGGAACTTGAACCGCAGCTCGAGCACGGCGCGCTCGGCCTGGACGAGCTGGACGGTGTCGGTGTAGGCGTCCGGCGCGGACCGCGTCCCGGTCCGGTAGACGTCGAAGAAATGCCCGTGGATGTGGAACGAGTTGAGCAGGTCGAACTCGAGGATGTTGACCAGGTAGATCCGGACCAGCTCGTTCCGCACCACGCGGATCGGCTTCCGCATGTGGTGGAAGGCGATCGAATTCACGGCGTACACGTCGTTCTCGCTGTCGAAGTCGGTGTCGAAGCCGTTCATCATCATCACCAGCTCGCGCGCGGGCGGACGCGGCTCGCGCGGGTCGACGAGGAACACGCCGTAGAGCCCCTTGTGGATGTGGCGCTTCAAGGGCACGGAGTGGCAGTGGTAGAGGTGGAGGCCCGCGGGCTCGGCGTCGAATTCGTACGTGAACTCTCCGCCCGGCGGGACGATCTCGAACACGCCGTCCATGTTGGCGTGGTGGAAGCCGTGGAAGTGCATGGTGTGGGGATGGCTTCCCTGATTCACGAAATGGATGCGGATCGCGTCCCCTTCACGGGCGCGGATCGTCGGCCCCGGCACCTGGCCGTTGTAGGTCCAGGCCGGGAAGTAGATCCCGGGCGCGATCTCGATCTCCTTGTCGTAGGCGGCGATCTCGTACTCGCGGAGCGTGGTCCCGCCGGGCCGCGGCGTGGCGCGGTGCCAGTTGCGGTGGGCGGGGAACTCGCAGGCGTTGAACGCGGTGAGGTAGTGGAACGGATCCACGGGCTCGCGCCCGTCGAACGCGATCTCCCCCACGGTGCCCGCCGCGTGCGCCATGGAGTGCGCCATCGGGGGCGGCGGCGCCCCCGCAGCCTTCTCCGCGCCCTTTCCCGCCCGCGCGCCCGCGACCCAGGCGAGCGGGGCGAGCGCCCCCACCCGCAGGAAGTCGCGGCGCCCGAATCCCGATTTGCGGCCGCTCATCCGTCCTCCCCTTTCCGGCGATGGCCCGGGCTCGCGCGCGCGGCTCATGCCGCCCGGCCCCCGGGCCCGTGCGCGCCGCGCGGCGGGCCCTTCTGGACCTCGACCATGACGCCTTCCAGCCCCTCGCTCCCGGTCACGAGCCGGCGGTGGGCGACGTCGAGCTCGAAGACGTCGTCGAGCGGCCGGACCTGCCGCACCCGCACCTCCGCGCCGGGCACGAGCCCCGCGTTCTTCCAGTGCTCCAGGCGCGGGCGGTCGGCGTCGCGCAGCTCGCGCACCACGGCACGGCTGCCGCGCCCGAGCTTCGCGAGCGGCAGCAGCACCCGCCGCCGCACGCGACCCCGGCGATCGGGGATCGGGTGTCCGTGGGGATCCTCGTGGGGATGGCCGACCAGCCGGTCGATCGCGCCCAGCACGCGATCGCTGATGTGGTGCTCGAGCACTTCGGCGTCCGCGTGCACGTCGGCCCAGTCGAGCCCCAGCACCCGCACCAGGAAGGTTTCGAGGATGCGGTGGCGCCGCACCATCTCGAGCGCCCGCTTGCGGCCGCGGGCGGTGAGCCGGGCGCCGGCGCGCGGCGTGTGCGCGACCAGGCGCGCCGCGGCCAGCTTGGCGAGCATGTTCGTCACCGACGGCGGCGAGACGCCGAGGCGCTCCGCGAGCCGGGAGGTCGCCACCGCCTCGCCCCCGGGGGCAAGCGCGTAGACCGCCTTGAGATAGTCCTGCTCGGAGCGGGTCAGGGCCTGCATGGTCTCCTCGTGTGCGCGGCGCGGGTGCAGAGGGGCGCGGGACCGAATTAGCCTAGACTAATTATCGGATTCGTCAAGGCTAATCTAGAGGGGTTTCTCGCGGGCGCCGGGCGCGCGCTTCCAGCCCGGGCCGGGCCCTTCTCCCCCGCCCGCGGCGGGTCGCGGGGCACGCAGGCGGCTCGGAGCGGGCAGGCCGCGCGGGGCCGCCGCCGCCCGCGGCCGGACGGCCTCGCGCGCGCCTCGCGCGCCTCGTTGCCCCTCCCCTCGGGCATCGGATAACCTGCGCTCCCTTCTCGATCGCGGAGATCGCCCTTGCCCACGATGACCATGGTCCAGGCCATTCAGGACGCGCTGCGGGTCGCGATGCGCGAGGATCCGCGCGTCGTCCTGCTGGGCGAGGACATCGGCCGGAACGGCGGCGTGTTCCGCGTGACCGAGGGCCTGCAGGCCGAGTTCGGCGCCGAGCGCGTGACCGACACGCCGCTCGCCGAGAACGGGATCGTGGGCGGGGCGATCGGCATGGCGCTCTACGGGCTCAGGCCGGTCGCGGAGATCCAGTTCGTGGACTTCATCTACCCGGCCTTCGACCAGATCGTCTCCGAGATGGCGAAGATGCGCTGGCGCTCCGCGGGTCAGTACGCGTGCCCGGTGGTCGTGCGCGCGCCCTACGGCGGCGGCATCAAGGGCGGCCTCTACCACTCGCAGAGCCCCGAGGCCTACTTCTGCCACACCGCCGGGCTCAAGGTGGTGATCCCCGCGACGCCGCGCGACGCGAAGGGGCTGCTGCTCGCCGCCCTCGAGGGCGAGGACCCGGTGGTGTTCCTCGAGCCCAAGCGGCTGTACCGCACCCTCAAGGAGGACGTGCCCGAGGGCCGCTTCCGCGTGCCGCTCTCCTCCGCGCGCGTGGCCCGCGCGGGCGAGCACTGCACGGTGCTGGCCTACGGCGCCATGGTGCCGGTCGCGCTCGAGGCCGCGGAGCGCGCGGCGGAGCGGGAATGGTCGGTCGAGGTGCTCGACCTGCGCACGCTCGTGCCGCTCGACCAGGACGCGGTGCTCGCGAGCGCGCAGAAGACCGGACGCGTGGTGATCGTGCACGAAGCCCCGCGCACCTGCGGCTACGGCGCGGAGCTCGCCGCGCTCATCGCCGAGAAGGCGCTCACCTCGCTCCAGGCGCCGCTCCTGCGGGTGACGGGCTACGACACCCCCTTCCCCTACACGCTCGAGCACTCCTACCTGCCCGACGCGCCGCGCGTCCTGCGCGCGATCGAGCACGTGATGAGCTATTGAGGCCCGGCGCGGCGGGGCACGCATGAGCGACGCGGGGATCTTCGGGATCATCGGGCTGGTCTCGGGCGTGGCGACCGCGATCGGCGTGTTCTTCGCCGCGGCGCAGCTCCAGCTCTCGCAGCGGAACGAGACCACGCGCTTCGAGGACGAGATGGCCCGCGAGTTCCGCGAGATCGTGCAGCGCATCCCGACCGGGGCGATGCTGGGAGAAGCGCTCGGGGAGGAGGAGTACGCGAAGGCCTTCGACGAGCTGTACCGCTATCTCAGCCTCTCGAACGAGCAGGTATTCTTGTGGAGGGCCCGGCGCATCCGGAAGCGGACGTGGGAGCACTGGCGCGACGGGATCAAGAGCCATCTCGAGCGGCCGGCCTTCCGGCGGGCGTGGACCGAGATCAAGTCCCGGCTCCCCGCGGACCAGTTCGAGGGGCTGCGGGCGCTCGAAGCAGGCGAGGTGTGAAATGCCCTACGACGTGAAGCTGCCCGACATCGGCGAGGGCATCGCCGAAGGCGAGATCGTGCGCTGGCTGGTGAAGCCCGGCGATCCCGTGCGCGAGGACCAGCCGCTGGTCGAGGTGATGACCGACAAGGCCACGGTGGAGATCCCCTCGCCGCGCTCGGGCACGATCGCCGCGCTGCGGGCGCGCGAGGGCGAGGTCGTTCCGGTGGGGAGCGCGATCGTGACGATCGCCCTCGCCGGAGAGGAGGCGGCCGGTGCCGCGATGGGCGCCGGAGCTGCGACGGCCGCCGGCACCGGGGACGGCAGCGCGCGGGATGCGCCCGACCCCGACGAGCTGCGCTGGAACGACGAAGGCGGCGCGATCCCCACCGTCGTGGCGGCCATGCAGCCGGTTCCGGCGGCCGAGCCCGGGTCCGCGGGCGCCGCGCCCACGGGCCGCGTCCAGGCGGCGCCCGCGGTGCGCCAGCTCGCGAAGCAGCTCGGCGTGGCGCTCGGGTCGGTCGCGGGCAGCGGCCCGGGCGGAGCGATCACCGCCGCGGACGTGAAGCGCGCCGCCGCCGGCGCGGGCGCGGCGACGGAGGCCACGCCGGCGGGCGGCACGGGGATCGCGGGCGCCGCGCGCGTCGCCGCGGCAGCCGGCGCGGCTGCAAGCGCCCTGGCGGCCGCCAGTGCCGCGCCCACCGCGAAGCGCCGCGCGCCCTCGGGCGCGGCGGTCGAGGCGCAGGGCGCGGCCCCCGCGGGCGGCGCGCCGGCCGCCGCTCCTGCCGGCACCGAGGCGGCCGAGGCCGGGCGCATCCCGCTGCGCGGCCTGCGCCGCAGGATCGCCGAGCACATGCGCCACTCCCTCGACACCGCCGCGCACTTCACCTTCGTCGCCGAGTGCGACATGACGGCGGTGGTGGAGCACCGCGAGCGCATGAAGGAGCGCGCGGAGGCGCGCGGCGTCAAGCTCACGTTCCTCCCCTACGTCGCCCTGGCCCTGGTCGAGCCGCTGCGCCGGCACCCGCTGCTCAACGCGCGCCTCGACGACGAGCGCGGCGAGATCGTCCTGCTGCGCGACCTCCACCTCGGCATCGCGACCGCGACCAAGGAGGGCCTCACCGTGCCCGTGATCCGGAACGCCGATCGCCTCGGGTTGTTCGCGCTCGCGGGCGAGATCCGGCGCCTGGCCGAGGCGGCGCGCGCGCACCGGCTCAAGCTCGAGGAGCTGCAGGGCGGCACGTTCACCATGACCAGCACCGGCGCCAGGGGCGGCCTGCTCGCGACCCCCATCATCCATCACCCGCAGGTCGCGATCCTCGGGGTCCACGAGGTGAAGAAGAAGCCCGCGGTGGTGGACGGCGCGATCGTGGCGCGCGACCTGACCAACCTCTCGCTGGCACTCGACCACCGCGTGGTGGACGGTGCCGTCGGGGCCGATTTCCTCTACGCCGTGATCGAGCGCCTCGAGCGCCCCGAGCGCTGGCTCGGCGAGGAGGCGCTGGCGTGAGCGCGCCCACGCTCCAGATCCTCGACCCCGAGGGCCGGCTCGCCGGCGAGCCGCCCGCGATCCCGCGCGACGACCTGCGCCGCCTCTACCGGCACATGCTCGGCATGCGCGTGCTCGACCAGCGCATGCTCTCGCTCCAGCGGCAGGGGCGCATCGGCTTCTACGGGACCGCGACCGGCGAGGAGGCCGCGATCACGGGCTCGGCCTACGCGCTGCGCGACACCGACTGGGTGTTCCCGGCCCTGCGCCAGACCGGGGTGTCCCTGTGGCGCGGCACCACCGTGAAGGAGCTGGTCTGCCAGCTCATCGGCAACTCCGGCGACGTGCTGATCGGCCGCCAGATGCCCTGCCACTTCAGCGACCGCAAGGTGCGCTCGGTGGCGTGGTCGTCGGTGATCGGCACCCAGCTCGTGCACGCGATGGGCGCCGCGTGGGCCGCCAAGCTCCAAAAGCACGACACCGTGATGATGGGCTACCTCGGGGACGGCGCCGCCTCCTCCGCGGACTTCCACGCCGCGGCGAACTTCGCCGGCGTGTTCAAGCTCCCCGTGGTGTTCTTCTGCCAGAACAACCAGTGGGCGATCTCCGTCCCGCTCGACAGGCAGACCGCCTCGGAGAGCATCGCCGTGAAGAGCGTCGCCTACGGCTTCCCCGGCGTGCGCGTGGACGGGAACGACATCCTGGCGGTGATCGCCGCGACCCGTGAGGCGGTGGAGCGGGCGCGGCGCGGCGAGGGGCCGACCCTGGTCGAGGCCCTCACGTTCCGGATGGGCGGGCACTCGTCGAGCGACGATCCCACCCGCTACCGCGACGCCGCGCTCGTGGCCTACTGGGAGGCGCGCGACCCCGTGACCCGGCTGCGCACGTGGCTCACCGGGAGCGGCGCGCTCGCGCCCGCCGACGAGGAGCGCTGGACGGCCGAGATCAACGACGAGATCGGCGCCGCGATCACCGCGGCCGAGTCGCTGCCGCCCCCTCCGATCGAGAGCCTGTTCGCGGACGTCTACAAGGACATGCCGCGCCACATCGAAGAGCAGATGCGCTACGCGGTGGCGATGGGCGAAGGGCAGAAGTTCGAGGGCG
The DNA here is from genome assembly GCA_036507005.1 of Candidatus Eiseniibacteriota bacterium. Taxonomy (GTDB): domain Bacteria; phylum Eisenbacteria; class RBG-16-71-46; order RBG-16-71-46; family RBG-16-71-46; genus WS-2. Next base: position 10,135 of record DASXQT010000076.1, on the reverse strand, counting down.
CGTTCCCGCTGTAGGATCACCGCCGGCCGGTCGCGAGGGCCGGTGAAGCCCCGCACCCGAGACTCCTTTGGGGAGGAACCATGACGGCTCCCGATCCTGCGGCAGTCCACCGCGCGCTCGCGGCCCTGCTCCACGAAATCATCGACGGGGCGGATCCCAAAGCTGGGTGGATTCTCAATCCCGAGGACCCCGGCATGCTCCGCTCTCTCGACAAGCTGTCCGCCGCCGCCGCGTCCGGCACGCGTCCGGGCGGCGGATCCTCGATCGCGGCGCACGTCGACCATCTGCGATACGGACTGGAGCTGATGAACCGCTGGAGCCGCGGGGAAGACCCCTGGGCGGATGCAGACTGGGCGGCCAGTTGGCGCCGCGTGAAGGTCTCGGAAACCGAATGGGCGTCCCTGCGGGCCCGGCTGCAGGCCGAGGCCCGGAGCTGGCTCCAGGCAGTCCGGGAGCCGCGGGCTCTCGATGACGCCGAGCTGACGGGCCTGCTCGCGAGCGCCGCGCACCTGGCGTATCACTTGGGAGCCATCCGCCAGATGGATCGGTCGACCGGAGGTCCTGCGGCGCGGGTCAGGGAATGAGCAGCAGCTTCCCCGTCGTGGCGCGCGCTTCGAGCCGGCGGTGCGCTTCGGCGGCCTGGGCGAGCGGAAGCTCGCCCGAGATGCGGACCCGGAGCGACCCGTCGCGCACCCAGCCGAGCACGTCCCCGGCGCGCTCGAGCAGCTCGGCGCGGGTCGCGACGTAGTGGCCTATGGTGGGGCGCGTCAGGAACAGCGAGCCGCGGCGGTTGAGCCCCTGGGGATCGAAGGGCGGGACCGGTCCGCCCGACTGGCCGAAGAGCACCATCATGCCGCGCGGGGCGAGGCAGTCGAGGCTCCTCTCGAACGTGGTCCTGCCGACGGAGTCGTAGACCACCTGGACCTTGGCACCCGCGGTGAGACGCTCGACCGCGGGGGCGAAATCCTCCTCGGTGTAGAGGATCACCTGGTCCGCGCCGGCCTCCTTCGCGAGCGCGGCCTTCTCGCGCGTGGACACGGTGCCGATCACGCGCGCCCCCCTGCGCTTCGCGATCTGGGTCAGCAGCAGCCCCACGCCTCCCGCGGCCGCGTGAACGAGGCAGGTGTGCCCGGGCGCGAGCGGAAACGTGGAGCACGCGAGGTAGTGCGCGGTCATGCCCTGCACCATCACGGCAGCGCCCTGGCGCGCCGTCACGCCGGCCGGAAGCCGCACCGCGCGCTCGGCGGGAACCAGGGCGAGATCGGCATAGGCGCCGAGCGCGCCCTGCGAGGCGACGAGATCGCCGGTGCGGAACTCGGTGACGCCCGCGCCCACCCGGACGACCGTGCCCGCGACCTCCGAGCCCAGGGTCGCGGGCAGGTCGACGCGGTAGTAGCCCTCGCGCTGGTAGACCTCGATGAAGTTGACGCCGGCCGCCTCGACCCGGAGCAGGAGCTGACCCGGTCCCGGCTCGGGCTCCGCCACCTCCTCGAGGCGCAGGACCTCGGGGCCTCCGGTGGCGTGGAAGCGGACGGCTTTCATGGGCGATCCCTGCGCGGACATTCTACCAGCGAGCCGGCCGCGCCTCACATGCTCTCCCCCTCGCGCGCCAGCACCTCCTCGCGCTGCTCGGGCGAGAGCCGGGGCGTGAACCAGCGCTGCGCGATCACGGTGGGCACCGTGGCGCTCGCGATCACCACCGCCACCAGCACCGAGAACTGCGTGCGGTCGATGAGCCCGGATTGGAGCCCGTAGAGCGAGGCGATGGTGCCGAAGGTGAGCCCGGTGCTCATGAGGAGCGTCGTGTAGACCGCCGCGCCCGGCATGTGGAGGCGCGCGAGCGGAAAGACCGCGACCGCTTTCGCCGCGAGCTTGATCGCGAACAGCGCGGCGAAGGCGCCCAGCGCCGGGCCGAGTGCGGCGAGCGAGACGTTCATCCCGCCCTTCAGGAAGAAGAACGGCGTCACCATGCCGAAGGCGACCACGCGCAGCTTCCGGAGCAGCGCGGGCCGCTCGTGGAAGGTGCGCGCCAGGACGAGGCCGAGCACGAACACCGGCAGCACGGCGTGGCTCCTCCCGGCGCTCGCGAGCAGCATGATCCCCAGCAGCACGGCGAAGAGCAGCTTGATCTCGGGCTCGATCACGCGCGCGCCGTAGCGCTCGAAGAGCGGCGGCAGGACGCGGGGCGCGGCGAGGATCACCGCGACCGAGACCGCGAAGAAGAGCAGGGTCGCGCGCCCGGGCTCGAGGAACAGGATCGAGAGCGCGCCCGCCGTGGCCATGTCGGTCACGAAGGTCGCGGCCATGATGAGCTTGCCGAGCTCGCTGGCGTTGAGCCCGGTCTCGACCAGCACCGCGTAGACCACGGCGAGCGAGGTGGTCGAGAGCGCCGCGCCCGCGATCAGCGAGGCGGCCGGCGTCCAGTGGAGTCCGAAGCGCGCGTACGCCGCAGCGGCGAGGAAGGGCGCGGCGAACGAGCCAAGTCCGAGCAGGAGGCTCGGCGCGAGCTTCGCCCTCAGCACCTTCGCGTCCACCTCGGTGCCCGCGAGGAAGGTGAGCAGGATGCCGCCGAACTGGGCGAGGAAGTCGAGCCACGGTGCGCCCTTGATGCCGAAGACGTTCCCGGCCAGCACGCCGGCGAGGATCTCGATGATCGCGACCGAGAGCGCCAGCTCGACCGCGATCGTGCTGGCCGCGAAGACCAGCAGTGCGAGCAGGGCGGCGACCGACAAAGTGTCCATGGGGCCTCCCGAGTGCGGCGGGAGGTTCCGGACGAGCCCCCACCGCCGAGGTTGCGGTAGGAGTCATCAGCCCCGGCGCGGGTCAAGAGCGCGCGCCGCGGGCGGTCGAAGGCGAACTCCATCGCCTGAGGAACGGGGCGAAGCTACCGAATCGAGGGAGGCTCGATCAAGCGGGGCCCCGCCTGGCTACTTCCGGGGGAGCCTGAGCGTCTGGCCCGGGCGCACGCGCTCCGAGGTCAGGTTGTTCTCCATCATGATCGCGGCGGCCGTGGTGTCGTAGAGGCGCGCGATGTCCTCGAGCGTCTGGCCCTGCTTGACCTTCACCTTCGCGGGGCGCTTCGCGTCGCGCGCGGGAGCCGCCGGGGCCGGCGCCGCGGTTGCCGCGGGTGCGGGCGCCACCGCCGCGCCCCGCGAAGCAGAGGAATCTGCGGCGCTGCCGGGTCCGCCGGCGGGAGCGGCGCCCGCCGCAGGCGGCTTCGCCGCCGCGGGTGCGCCCGCCGCGCGCTGGATCGAATCCTGAGGGGTGAAGACTCCCGGCTTGGGCGGCGGCGGTGCGAACACCTGGGTGGCGGCGGTCTTGTGGCCGCCGGACGCCCGGTTGCCCACGTCGCGCGCGGCCTTCGCGCGCTGAACGTAGGTGGGCATGGCCTGTGGCGTCGGCCGCGTCGCCTGCGCCTGGGGCGCGGGCTGCGTCGGGGCCGCCTGAGGCGCAGGCCGCGACGTCGCGGCCTGGGGCGCGGGCGCCGTCACCGCCCGCGCCGCGCTCGCGGCGCGTGCCGGGGCCCGCTCGGGAATCTCCGCGCCGTCGTCCTCGTCGCCGCCCCAGCCCATCGCGCCGGGGTGGAAGCGGATGCCGATGCGATGCTGGCCGGCGCCGTTTCCGCCCAGCAGGTAGCCGTAGTCGAGCCACACCCCGTGCGCCCCGGCTCCCATGCCGAACGTCGGGCCGGCCAGCGGGTCGCGCGCTTCGGCGCCCAGCTCGGCGCGATAGCCGGCGCGGAGCGCAAAGCGCGGGTTGCGGTGCCATTCCACCCCGGCGCGCAGGTCGCTGGAGTAGGCGCTGGGGACGTTCAGGTCGAGCGCCACGCTCACGCCGCTCGCCGCGTGATCGTACGAGGCGCCGAGCCCGAAGCTCGCGGGGAAGTCGTAGGTCGCGCCGTCGTAGCTCATCCGGCCGAGCACGTTCTGCGCGGCCGCGCCGAAGCCGAAGGCGCCCGAGCGCGCCTGGAGGCCGAGATCGAACGTCACGCCCGATCCCCGGACCGCGCTCAGGTTCTCGCTCGCGTACTTGAGATCGACGCCGGCGGTGACGCGCGGACCGAATGCGCGCGCGACGCCGAAGCCGAAGGCGGAGCTCGAGACGTCGAAGCTCCCGGTGGGATTGTTGAGCGCGTCGCGCCCCTCGATCGATCCCTCGCTCTGAATGAGCCCGGTGAAGGCGCCCGCGAGCCCGGCGAAGGGCAGCGGGCCGCCCGCTCCCGCCCAGTCCTGCGCGCTCGCCTCGGCCAGCGCCGCGTGCGAGAACAGCACCTCGGTCCGCCCGATGCGCGCGAGCGCGGCCGGGTTCCACGCCGCGGCCGCGAGATCCCTTCCGAGGCCAAGGCCCGCGCCGCCCATGCCGAGCAGTCCCGCGCCGACGCCGACCGAGAGGAAGTTCGCCGCCGTCGTTCCCGCGCGATCGATACCGGCGCGGGCGCTCCCCGCGACCGCCGTCGCGAGAACGACCGCGCACGCGCCGGCTCGCGCCGCGCGCGTGAGGCGGATGACGCCGCGCATGCTCCTCATGGGACGCGCACCAGGCGGACGCTCTCGCGCGAGTCGCCGGCGATGAGCCAGGCGCGGTAGACGCCGGGCGCCGCCGCGCGCCCCGCCTCGTTCGCGCCGTCCCACACCACGCCGCCCGCCCCGCACGACACCGCGGACGAGAGCGCGATGTGCCGCACCCGGTGGCCGCCGCCGTCCACGATGTCCACCGCCGCGTCCCCCGCTCCGCCCGCGGGCACCACGATCGGAATGCACACCGACTCGCCCGTCCGGCTGGGGTTGGGGTAGCCCGGCGACAGGGTCCACGGCGCGGGCGGCGTCACGAGCGCGACCTTGGCCGGGGCGCTGGGCGCGCCCTCGTTCCCGGACAGGTCGCTCGCGGTCACCTGGTACCAGACCGCGTCGGCGCCGGCGGGAACCGCGGCGTCGAGGTACTGCGCGCCGGTGATCAGCGTGCCGCTCACCCGGGTGAACGGGCCGCTCGCGTCGGTCGCGCGGTAGACCGTGTAGCCGTTGAGATCCGGCTCGGGACCCGCACTCCAGGTGACGCGCACGTCGGCGCCGACCTTCACCCCCGCGACGCCGGCCGGAGCGCCCGGCGGGCTCGTGTCCGCCACCCAGTCCCAGGCGAGGACGTTCGAGAGGTCCGACCAGTTGCCGGCGTCGTCCACGGAGCGGATCGCGAAATAGTAGGTGGTGTCGGTCGAGAGCCCGCGCACGGTGAACGCCTGCCGCGTGCCGCTCGCGAGCGGCGCCGGCGCCGGGGCCACCACGTTCGCGGCACCCCAGGTACCGAGCGTGATGGGCGAGGTCGAGACCCGCACCTCGTAGCCCGTGGCGGTGCCCACGTCGCCGTCGTCGCCCGGCGCGGTCCAGACGAGCTGGAGCGTGTCCACCCCCTGCGCGTGCGCGATCAGGGGCGCGAGGAGGAGGAGCAGGAGCCCGACGACGAACGCCGCCCACCGTTGCCACGGAGGGCGATCGTCGCGCAGTCGCGGCCGGAAGATGACGCGTCGCTTCATCGGGGGAATCCCAGGCCTGTTCGGGAGTCTCGAGGCCGCCCGCGGCCGGGCGCACGAGCCTCCCCCGGGGCAGCACGAAGCATGCCTCGCGGGATGCCGAAATCCCGTCTCGCAATGAGGATGAACGATGGGGCGGAAGTCATGCTCTACCAGCGCGTTGGAGCGCCGTTCGGTGGGTTGGGTGGAATCGCGCCGGGGCCGGTCCGCGGTTCCTGCAATTCCTTCGTGGGCAAGTGCAACGCCGATCCGGCTGGGGCGGTGCTGCTTCGACACCGCGAGTCCGGCCTGAGCCGGGCGCGCGACCCGGCCGAAAACCCCGGGGCCCGGCACGAGGTTGACCGCGGGCGCCGGGACTGTTTCCGTGAGCGACGTGCGCGAGGAGGCGCGAGTGAAGAAACGCATGCGGCGGTGTGGTCGCGCGGATCGCGGACCGAGGGCGGCACGGTGAGCCCCGACCTCGTCGTCGGAATCTTCCTCGCCCTGCTCGGGCTCGCGATGGGGAGCGCCGTCACGGCGATCGCCCACCGCGTGCCGCGCGATCGCTCGTGGGCGCGCGGGCGCTCGGCCTGCACGACCTGCGGCACCGAGCTGCGCGCGCGCGACCTCGTGCCGGTGCTCTCGTTCCTCGTGAGCCGCGGCCGCTGCCGCCACTGCGGCGCGCGCATCTCGCTGCGCTACCCGGTCACCGAGATCCTGTGTGCTGCCTGGGCCGTGCTGCTGTTTCGCACCGCCGGGCTCTCGCCCGCCTATCCGTTCCTCGCGCTGTGGGGTTTCCTGCTGATCGCGCTCATGTGGATCGACCTCGACTTCAAGCTGCTCCCCGACGCGCTCACCTTCCCCGGCTCGCTCGTGGCGCTCGCGGCCGCCCTGCAGTGGCCGCACGGCGCGCACCGCGCCCTGCTCGGCGTGGCGGCGGGAAGCGGAACGCTGTGGCTGCTCGCCGAGGCGTGGGTGCGGGTGCGGAAGATCGAGGGGCTGGGCCGCGGCGACATCAAGCTCGCCGCCATGTTCGGCATCGTGCTGGGGTGGAAGCTCAGCCTGCTCACCCTGATGCTCGCAGCCCTCGCCGGCACCCTGTGGGGCGGCGTGCTCATCGCACGCGGCTCGGGGCACGCGCGGACCGAGCTTCCGTTCGGGACCGTGCTCGCCCCCGCCGCGATGGTGGCGTTCCTCTGGGGCGACGCCTGGATGAGCACGTACCTGTCGCTCCTCGCCGGCGGCTGAGGCGGGCGCCCGCGCCACGCCACGGCACGCCCGGCCATCGGCCCCGAGAGCCTCCGGCGCCCGCGGTAGCACTGCATCCCTCCCGGCGCTATCGTCCGCGGATGCACGGGCTCGCGCTCGCCGCCGCCGTCGTCCTCATCGCCTGGGTGCTGTGGGACGCGTTCGAGACCATGCTGCTCCCGCGCCGCGTCCCGGCCCGCCTGCGCGTGTCGCGCATCTTCCTTCGCGGGCTCTGGGCCGTGTGGTCGGCGATCGCGCGCTCGATCCCGAGCCGGCCGCGGCGCGAGAACTTCCTGAGCTTCTACGCCCTGCTCTCGATCCTCGGCCTGCTCATGGTGTGGGCGGCCGGGCTGGTCGCGGGATTCGCGCTGCTGCAGTGGGCGGGCGGCTCGCGGATCGCGGCCGACGGCGAGCCCGCGAACTTCGCGCTCGACCTCTACCTGAGCGGCACCACCTTCTTCACCCTGGGGCTCGGCGACGTGCGTCCGCTCTCCACCTTCGCGCGCGTCGTCACCGTGATCGAGGCCGGGACCGGCTTCGGCTTCCTCGCGCTCGTCCTCGCGTTCCTGCCGGTGCTCTACCAGGCGTTCTCGAGGCGCGAGGCGCGGATCACCATGCTCGACGAGTGGGCCGGCTCGCCCCCCACCGCGGCGGTGCTGCTGCGCCGCTGCTTCGAGGCCCGCGACCCGGGCGTGCTCGCGCCGCTGTTCAAGGACTGGGAGGTCAACTCCGCCGAGATCCTGGAGAGCCATCTCTCCTACCCCATCCTCTGCTTCTTCCGGTCGCAGCACGACAACCAGTCGTGGCTCGGCTCGCTGACCGCGATCCTGGACGCGTGCACGCTGGTCCTGGTCGGCGTCGAGGGCGTCGATCCGTTCCAGGCGCGGCTCACGTTCGCGATCGCGCGCCACGCGCTCGTGGACCTGAGCCAGACGCTGAGGACCCGGCCCGCGATCGCGGAGCGGCTCCCGCTCGAACCCGCGACCCTGGCCGACCTGCGCGCCTGGCTCTCGAAGTCGGGAGTGCGGCTCTCGTCCGGCGAGGGAGCCGACCGCAAGCTGGCGGAGCTGCGTGCGCTCTACGTCCCCTACGCCGAGGGGCTGGCAACGCTCCTCCACATGCAGCTCCCGCCCTGGCTCCCGCCGCCGCGGACCCGCTACAACTGGGAGACCACCGCCTGGGGCCGGACGGCGGCGGACGAGGGGCACTAGCTTCGCGCCGCCGCGTCTCAAGCCCGGACGCGATTCCGCCGAAAACCCGCTCGCCCCCCGAATCCCGCCCTCCGAGGAGGTGGCTCGATGGCGACCGTACCGACGGCCAGGCGACCGCGCGCCCGCGCGGGACGCGGATGGCCTGCGGCCTTCGTGGCCATCGCGCTCGTCCCTTCCACGTCCCGGGCCGAGATCCCGCCGCCGGCGGAAGCGATTGTGAAGCACTACGTCGAGGCCACCGGCGGATCCGCCCTCCTCGAGGCCGAGCGCACGGTCCACTACAAGGGCCACATCGAGTCCATGGGGCTCACCGGCCGCTGGGAGATGTGGACCGCCGCCCCCGACCGCTGGATGCTGCGCATGACGCTCGGCTCGCTCAAGTTCCGCGAGGGCTTCGACGGCACGACCGCGTGGCGCACCGATCTCACCGACAAGAGCGTGCAGGTGCTCTCGGAGGCGGACGCAATCCGGTCGCGCGCGGACGGGTGGTTCCGGTGCGAGCGCTGGGCGCTCGCCGACCAGGGCGGAGGCAGCATCCGCATGGGCAGCACCTCGTACGCGAACGACGACATCGTCGACGTGATCGAGGTCACGCCGCCGGTCGGCCGGCCGCGAAAGCTCTCGGTGAGCCGCAAGACCGGCCTCGTGGTGCGCGCGCTCTACACGGTGGATCAGCACACGGCCACCGACCGGCCTTCGACGTACAAGAAGCTCGCCGGCCGCAAGCGCGCGACGGTGTACGAGGAGCCGACCTTCGTGCCGGGCGAGAAGCCGTTCGAGCGCATGGTCGTGGACTCGGCGTGGGCCAACGTCGCGGTGGACTCCGCGATCTTCTCGCCGCCCGCGGTGGCGACACGACCCATCGCCTGGCAGCTCGCCAAGGGCGCGATCCGCGCGCCCTTCGCGTACGTGTCGAAAGCGGTGGTGGTGAAGGTGTCGATCAACGGCGCCCCTCCGGCCGACTTCATCCTCGACACCGGCGCGAGCCTGACCGCGATCGACAGGGACTACGCCTACGCGCTGGGCCTGAAGCCCGAAGGGGACGCCTCGGTCGGCGGCATCGCCGGCAGCGGCCAGGTCCGGTTCGCGCGCGTCCAGTCGATCGCGCTGCGCGGCCGGCAGGGCGCATCGGTCGCTCTCGAGGACTTCCGGGCCATGCTCCTCGACCTCGCCGAGGGCGGCCGGGTCGTGATGTGGCGGAAACCGATGGGAATCCTGGGCGCCGATTTCCTGAGCCGCTTCGTGGTCCGGATCGACTACGACTCGCTGGCGGTCACGTTCCACGACCCGGCTGCGTTCCGGCCCGGGCCGTCGGATGCCGGGATCCCCTTCGAGCTGCACCAAGGGTGTCCGATCGTCGACCTCACGCTCGACAACGGCTGCGCGGGGAAATTCCTGGTGGACGTCGGGAACAGCTTCCACTTCACCGTGCACGGCTCGATGGTGCGCTCCTGCCGGCTGATCGCCGCGAAGAAGCGCCGCCAGGTGGAGGTCGCGGGCGGCGGCGTGGGCGGCGGGTTCGTCGGCATGCTGTGCCGGCTCGACAGCCTGCGCATCGGCCCGTTCGCGTGGCCCGATCCGGTGGCGGCGCTCACCCTCTACAACAGCGGCATGATCGGCAGCAAGGAGATCGCGGGCAACATCGGCAACAGCGTGCTCGAGCGCTTCCGCTGCACCTTCGACTACGCGCGCCGGGTGCTCTACCTGGCCCCCGGCCGGCGCTTCGAGGAGCGCGAGCGGGTCTCGCGCTTCGGCGCCCTGTTCGCGCTGGTCGGGACCACCGTGGTCGCCGGCAACATCCTGCTCGGCTCGGCCGCCGACGAGGCGGGCCTCCACTGGTTCGACGTGATCGTCGCGATCGACGGCAGGCCGCTCGAGAAATGGACCCGCGAGGAGATCGACCGCGTGCTCGAGGAGGGCGAGATCGGCTCCGAGCACGAGGTGACGTACCGGCGCTTCGATCTCCCCGAGAAGACCGTGACGGTCAAGCTCAAGGACGTGCTGTAGCCCGGGGGAGCCCCCGCGCCGCCGGCTAGCCTTGATTATTCATCAGGACCAGCGAAAGGTAGTAGATCGGCCTTTCGGCGAACGGTTCGTGGGATCCGATGTCGGCTGAAGCTGCGCGAGGGACCGTGCCGGGTGGTCGCAGGTGCGGGCGGGGCCCGAGGGAGGC